>CANPTH010000012.1 GCA_947576945.1 uncultured Lachnospiraceae bacterium | reverse complement strand
AGGGGATGAAATTGATTCTTTACCGACCGTGTGTACCTTTGTTCACTGAGGGTAACTGTAAATGAACTACTTAGCGGGGAAAGGATCATTATGGAAGATTATCAGAAAAAAGCAGAAGAAAACCTTATGGAATTACAGGTTAAAAAGGAAAAAGCACAAGGAGAATACAATTCTATATTGAAAATTTTGATCGTAACTTTCAGCTTATTTTTTGTGATTAATATGGTTTTGAATTATTTCTTTCCAGAAATAAACTTTAACAATCTGTTGGGTTTGCCATCAATAGCTATTGCCGCTATTCTTTTGGTCAAGTGGTTTTTTAAAAATTATGAGATAAAACCAAGATAAAGACAAATTCTTTTTAAAGGCTGTAGAAAAGTTTCCAACTGCCTGGGAGTTATATATCCATGATGGAGAAGTTTGTGAAACCGGTAATGTATATAACTGGCTGTCCTATAGAATTATCTATGAGTCCACAGCCGGTTATACACATTTCCATGATGTTTTTAGATCTTTGGTTCTTTAGTTTCGGAATTTTATCTCTTATTCCTGTGACGCAAACTGCGCCATATACAATCTGTAGTAAGCTCCCTTCTTCTCCATCAGCTGTCGGGCATTGCCCTCTTCTATGATCCTGCCGTCATCTACCACGAAGATCCGGTCAGCCTTCTGGATCGTTGACAGCCTGTGGGCGATCACGAAGGAAGTCCTGCCCGCCAGCAAATGCTCGATACCCTGCTGCACCAGGATCTCTGTCTTCGTGTCGATACTGGAAGTAGCTTCATCCAGGATCAGGATCTTGGGATCCGACACCATTGTCCGGGCAAAAGCCAGCAGCTGTCTCTGCCCGATGGAAAGTCCGCCGCCACGCTCCGACAATTCCGTATCATAGCCGGCATCCAGCCGCATAATGAAATCGTGTGCATTGACGGCCCTGGCCGCCGCGATGACCTCCTCGTCAGTTGCATCCAGCTTCCCATAACGGATATTGTCCTTAATGGTCCCCGAAAAGAGGAAGTTGTCCTGCGTCATGATGCCCATCTGTCTGCGTAGACTTTCGATAGACACCTTCTTCACGTCATAACCGTCCACCGACACGATTCCTTCCTGCACATCATAAAATCGGCTGATCAGATTAACGATCGTCGATTTACCGGCACCGGTAGGCCCCACAAGTGCGATGGTCTCCCCCGGTCGGATGCGGAAATTCACGTCATCCAGCACCTTTACCTTGTCATCATATGAAAAGGTCACATGGGCAAAAGTCACTTCACCCTCGATCGACGGCATATCGATCACCCCCGCCTCGTCCGCGATGGCCGGCGGCGTATCCAGTATCTCAAAGATACGCTCCGCACCCGCTATGTTCGTCACCAGCTGGTTGTAGAAATTACTGATATTATGGATTGGCTGCCAGAACATGGTCAGGTAACTGCCGAAAGCGATAAACGTTCCCAACGACACTTCCTCCACGCCCAGCACCACGATACCCGTAAAATACAGCAGGATACATCCTACGGCCCAGGAGAAATCAATCACCGAACCGAAAGCGTCGCTCATCCGCACCGCATGGCCGAACGCCTGCCGGTGCTCTTCCAGCAGCCCGTCAAAAGTCCGTTCGGTCTCTCCCTGCGCATGAAAGCTCTGGATAATCCGCATCCCCGCCATATCTTCATGGATAAAGGCATTCAGGTTGGCCGACTTCTTGCGGAAAACCTGCCAGCGCGGATGCGCTTTTACCTGAATATACACCATGCCCGCCGCCATAAACGGGATAGCCAGCATGGATGCAAAGGCCAGCTTCGGATTCTTCCAGACCATGATCACCACCACGGCTACCACCGTCAGGCCATCCGGGATCAAAGTAGTCACACAATTAGATAACACATCCTTCAGGGAATTGATATCCCCGATGATACGGGACAGAATCTTCCCCGTCGGCCTGCTGTCGAAAAAAGCAAAATCCAGCTTCTGGATATGAGTATACAGCTCCTGCCTGATCGTCAGAAGGATCTCATTGCAGACCTTCGCCATAATATACATCCGCAGCTTTACCGTCACCACCAGAAGCAGGTTGATGACAAGGGCCACGGCCAGCAGACGGTAAAGGCCGTCCATATCCTTGACCGAAATATGATCATCAATAGCTGATTCCATGATCAGCGGGTTGACCAGGCTGACTGCCACACCGTACCCCATGATCAAAAGCACCAGTATGATCTGCCATCTGTAATCGAGCAGATAGCGGAACAGCCGCAGCAGTGTCTGTATCTTACTGCGCTCTACGCTCTGCTCATCGTCCTTATATGAGTTGACTGCCATCTTTACCTCCTCCTCTCTGCTGCTCTACCTCTGTTACCGTTTCCTTTCTATTGCCTGTTTCAGGTAACAGGTTTATCGTCTGCTGCAGTGCGGCTGCCGTATCCATATCGCCATACTGCGATTCATAAGTTTCAAAATAGAGTCCCCTCTTCGCCAGCAGTTCCTCGTGCGTCCCTCGTTCCGCGATAGAACCGTTCTCCAGCACGATGATCTCATCTGCATGCCGTACTGCGCTGATCCGGTGAGCGATTATGATCTTCGTCGTACCTTCCAGCTCCCGCAGCGTCTGCTGGATCAACTGTTCCGTCTCCATATCCAGCGCCGAGGTGGAATCGTCCATCACCAGGATCGGATCCCGCTTAGCCAGCGCCCGGGCAATGCTGATCCGCTGCTTCTGCCCGCCGGACAATCCTACGCCGCGCTCTCCGATCACGGTGTCATAAGTCTCCTCCATGCGCTCGATGAATTCGCTGGCCTGGGCCTGGGCGGAAGCCCTGCGCACCGTTCTGAAATCCAGTCGTTCCTTCTTGCCCAGCTTAATATTGTCGTTGATGGTATCCGAGAAAAGGAACACATCCTGCATCACGTAACTGACGCTGGTGCGCAGCTGCTCCAGAGACAGCTCTTTAATGTTCACATCATCCAGATAAATGGCGCCCTCCGTCGCATCATACATGCGCTGCAGAAGCTGCACGATGGAAGTCTTGCCCGCTCCCGTAGCTCCCATGATGCCCAGCGTCCTGCCTGCTTCCACCGTAAAGGAAATATCGTGCAGGATCTCGTACATATCTGCTTTGTGGAAGGACACATGGTCAAAGCAGATCTTACCTGCCACCTGCTCTATCCTCACCGGCTCAGCGCTTTCCGTGATGGTCGGCTTCTCTCCGTAAATCTTACGCACCTTCTTATTGGATGCCACTGCAGCTGAAAAGCTGTTGGTCAGCCATCCCAGCATTTCCATCGGCCAGACGATGTTCGTGGAGTACTCCACGAAAGCGGTCATCTGCCCCAGCGTCATCTCTCCTTTGATCACGAATCCGCCTCCGACTAATATGGTCAATATCGGCAGTACCTTGCTGACAACACTGAAAAAAGGATAATACCGTACAAAAACTCTGGACTGCTGCATGTTCAATTCATAGTAGCGCTTATTGTGAGAAAGAAATTTCCCGATCTCGTGCTTCTCCCGCGCAAAAGCCTTTACGGTACGCACGCCGGCCAGATTCTCCTCCGCCACTGTATTTAACTTGGCGTTCTCCTCACTGATCTCCTCGTACACCTGCCCCAGCTTCCGCTCCATCAACAGCGCGATGGTGCCGCACATCAGCATGGCCGCCGTCGGCAGCAGCGCCAGCTTCCAGTTGAGCAGATACATGGAGATCAGGATGATGGACGTATGATAGATTACCTCGATCAACAGCATCCCAACATAACCAATAGCGTCCCAGATACGGTCGATGTCCTCTTTGACCCGAGCCATCAATTCTCCCGTATTCGTCCTGTCAAAGAAGTCTGCGCTTAATCCCTGCACATGCCGGAACAGGTCTCTTCGCATATCGGCCGAGATCCGGATCCCGTTCTTATCGAAGGTGTATTCCTTCACGTACTGGAACACGCATCGACCGATGCCGACTCCCAGAAATCCCAGCAGCAGGTATTTCAATTCTGCGATATTGCCGCCCACGATGACGTCATCCACCACCAGCGCCATCAGCCGCGGCCCCATCATATCCAGCGTAACCGCGATCAGAAGTGACGCGATCGCTCCAAGATAGGAAAACTTGTAATCCCATATGTAACTCGATATCTTTTTCATGACTAATGTCCCCCTCCCCTTCTGGTATATAAGATATTTCAGGCCAGCCCCGCGCCCGCCGTTTTGCCTTGCCGTCTCGCTCTTCTCTTCTCCGATTAAGCAGACTCGTAATGCTTCGCATTCCTCGTTCGCGTTGCTCGTCTTAAAGCTTCCCTGCCGGCCGCTCGGGCCAGCCCAGCGCCCGGCAGGGAAGCTTTCTGACTCTGCTTAATCGCGCAAAAAAAGCTGTGGTGAAATTACCACAGCCTGAATTTACATATCTATGTGTCTTGACCCATCCGGTCATGTGATTCCCATCCGGCCCGTTGTGTCTCGCTCGTCGCCCTGTCACACACCGATGCCTGCCGGTCTATCATCACAATCTACGTAAACATTCCTTCTTCTCTGTCTGCGGAGGTAATTTCCGTACTGCATAATTCAATTCTGCGCCAACACCTGCTGACGTTCTAACCTTATTGGTGTTCAACATAACGGTTACCTCCTTCCTTAAAATTTTGTTGTGCCGTACCGTATTCTTATGTTTGTTTCACGACGTATGCTGTTATCTTAATACAGCATCCAAATCTTGTCAACGTATTTTTTTCACCTGTGCGGTTGCAATATAACATTTCAGCCTTGCACTATTCCGCGAATAGAATCGCTCTGTATGCGATTTTGCGAGTTATGCAAGCGCCAAAATTGCAAAGTTAATTCCGAAGGAATTTACTTTTTTGGATGCATTTTGTGTGCATTTTGGTTACATGGTAACCACGCGTGACAGTGAAGCCGATGGCTGAACTGTTACGTTGCAATCCAACGATTTGTCTGTATGCCGTTTATGGCAATGCGGACAGACCGCTGGATGCTCTTTGGAGCGTCCAACCGTACGAGTGGAAATTTTTTCCGTTTTCTCCTTTTGCTCCCCGATATACTCCACTGCCTTCTGCATTTTCTTTTTCTGCACTTCCTGCACACCGCATACATGATCACAAGACTGAACAGATTGTCCATCAGATGCAGATTCTTAAGTTTCACACAAAAACACCTGCGCGGCTGCCAGGCCAAATAATAAAGCCGGGAACCTGTATCTTAGATTCCTGGCTCTATAATAGTGCCCTTATCTCTTATGCCATGAAAGTCTTCAGTTTTCACAGCATGGATGGCCATGCGGCCCGCTGTATCATAAATTTGTCTTTCCCTGCATAGCAGGAAGTTTATAATATACCGGTTTTTCGTTCCATCTTTACTATATATTGTGTCGTCCCTTCCTCTAACCGCCGTTCCTTTGTCAGGCTAAAGCCATGGCGTTTATAAAAGCGGATCGCACTGCTGTTTTTTTCTAACACAAACAGACTCTGAATATCAAATGTTTGAATTGCAAACTCCATCAACCTTGCTCCGATTCCCTCATTCTGGAAAAAAGAATCCACATATAACTCTGTAAGCTTCCTGCCTTCTACGTGAAGCATTCCCTTCACAAATTCATCGTCATATACCCATATATTTTCCAGCTTTTCAGGATTGGTGATATAATCCTGCGCCAAAGGATAGACCTGCATTTCCCCAAATGAAACTCTGTCATCACGAAAGATTCTTCTATAATTTATTCTCTTGGTAAAAATCAGTATTTCTGCCAGTCTTGAAGCATCCTGCACTACCGCCTTTCTAATGTTATCCATAAGCCTCCCATCCCGCTCTTGCTTGCTGCTTTCTGTTAGTGTACATTATACTCTTTCCTGTAACCAATTTCACTATAGTATAGTTAAGCCAATATCCAGCGTCTGGCCTAAACATAAAAGTTCCTATGAACATCCGCCCATAGGAACTTTTATCTTACCTCTCGCTGCCTGTTATGCCAGCTTCAGGATCATCCCCAGCACTCTCTTCGCCGCCAGCTGCAGTTCCGCCCTGCTAAGCGCATATGGATGGCTCTCATCCGCCAGTGCCTTTAAGATATCCGCCTTGTCGGACGGGATACCCGGCATAGTGATATCGTTGCCTGCCTTCACGTTGCCCGCACAGGATGCACACGGCCACTTCTCACCCTTTGGTCCCATACCGCCCGTCACCAGCCAGTCGGTCATCACGACGCCCGCAAAGCCCCACTCGTCGCGCAGCGTAAAGGTCTGGATATCCTTTGTACTGCAGGCATGTTCGCCGTTGATCAGGTTGTAGGAAGTCATGATAAAGTGCGGCTGCGATTTCTTGATACAGATTTCAAAACCTTTCAGGTAGATCTCACGCAGCGCCCGCTCTCCCACGTTACTGTTGGAGAAGTAACGGTTGGTCTCCTGATTGTTGCAGGCATAGTGCTTGATGGTCGTCGCACAGCCCTCATGTACCTGCACGCCGTTCGTGATATCCGCAGCGATGCAGCCGGAAAGGAACGGATCCTCGGAATAATACTCAAAGTTACGTCCACACAGCGGAGAACGGTAAATATTCATAGCCGGCGCCAGCCACAGATGGGTGCCGAACATCTCCATCTCAACCCCTACCAGATCGCCTAACTGCTTCGCCAGATCATCATTCCAGGACTGGGCAATGCCCGTGCCGATGGGAATCGCCACACAGTACTGATAATTGGTGGGCGCTGCCAGTTCTTCCTCGCTGGGCTTTGGTGCATTGGCCGCCATGGCCTGCAGCTCTTCCGGCGTCATCAATGCCATGAAATCGCTGGGCAGACTGGAAGAGGTTGCCTTCGCTTTGCCGTCTACCACCTTGTAGGTAGGCGCCAGACGCAGTCCTGCCGGGCCGTCCGCCATCACCAGTGTGGGTGTGCCGATCTCCTCCAGCTGATGGGTCGTCTCCCCGGCGGCACCCGCCACCGACGTGGACGCATTACCGATCACTTCCATCAGGTCTTCCGCATCCTTATAGGCGCCGATACACAGATACGCCAGCTGCTCGTCGCTCAGGCCGGCCACAAACGCATCCAGCGTCTTCGCCCCACCTGTCACTTCTTCCCATCTCACCGCCGGGCCTGCCGGAATCTCCGCCGGCGCTTCCTGATAGACAGTCTCCTTCACCGCCAGGTCTGCCGCCTTGAGCTCTACCGTCTTCGCATTTTCCTTCTCTTCCGTTTCCCCTTCATAGGTAATGGGATTGCGCTCCGGCTTCAGATCCTCAAAACCACTGTCGCCGCAGATATTCTTCACCTTCTCCACCGCTTTGGTCTCATCCAGCGCCACCGCTCCCGCGATATGGGTATTACGGGAACTGTTCCCCACACGGATATAGTAAGTACCCGCCTCCATCACATAGGACGCGCACTCTGTACAATAGGATGCCATGGACTGCGTGTCAAAAGTCACCGTCACATCCTGGCTCTCCCCCGGAGCCAGTTTCTTCGTCTTCGCATAACCCGCCAGCTCCTGATAAGGTTTGTCCAGCTTTCCTGCCGGCGCGGAATAGTAAACCTGCACCACTTCCTTACCTGCTGCCGCGCCGGTATTGGTCACCGTCGCCGTAACGGATACCTTCGCCGCATCCGCCGCCAGCTCCTTCGGCTCCACAGTAAATGTGGTGTATCCCATACCATAACCGAAAGGATAGGTGGGCACATAGCCGATGGTATCAAAATAGCGGTATCCTACATAGACGCCTTCCTTATAATATGTATCGTTAGGATCGCCGAAACCTTCCGTGGACGCATAGTCCTCGATCGGCGCCCAGGTCATGGTCAGCTTGCCGGAAGGATAAGACTTACCCAAAAGCACATCCGCCAGCGCGTCTCCCGTGGCGGAACCGAGCTGCCCCAGAAGCAGGATCGTTCCCACTGCCGCCACCGGCTTTAAGTCCACCATACCGCCCACATTCAATACAAGCACAAACTTCTCATACTTCGCGTGCAATGCCAGAATATCCCGAATCTCCGTCGCCGTCAGGTTGATATCGCCTGCTGCCGGTTTCCGATCCGCACCTTCACCCGAATTGCGGGCCAGCACATAGACCGCCGTATCTCCCTCGCCGTCAAGCGGCAGCTCATACTCCGGTTCCGGGCAGCTTCTTCCCATGGCAAACATCATCATCTGCGGCCCCGTCACGCCTGCCGCTTCCGCTTCCTTACGGATTCCCCCGAAAAAGGTTTTCCTGGCCTCCGCCACCACCTGATCATAGCCGTCCATCCAGCTGCCGGTAGTAAGTTCGAATCCCGCACTCTTCAAGCCTTCCTCCACGGTCACGAAGTGCCGTACATTCACGTCGCCGGAGCCCGTTCCGCCCTTGATGGTCTTCCTGGCGCCGCTGCCGTACAAAGCCAGCTTCCCCGTTCCCTGCAGCGGAAGCGTGCCGTCATTCTTAAGAAGCACCATACACTCCGGTGCAAGCCTGCGCGCCGCCGCGGTGTGTTCCTTCTCAAAAGCCTGCACCTCCGGCGATTCGATCCTGATCTTGTTCATTGATGATAACCCTCCTTTTGATGTAATAAAAACAAATACTGCCTGTTTTCCATAGGATAAAAAATATCATATAGCGTCCATGTCATTTTCAAACACACAAACACTATATGATACTATTTTATCTGACAATATGCAGCCATGCAAGCATATTTTCCGATTTTAGACGGGCATACGTAACAGTTCAGACCAGGTCTTTGCATTTACTGCAAAAGACCGTGAGAATATGTAAATTGGGCCAAAAGAATCTGCCCCTCGCCGAAGGCGACTTGGAATGGGCAGATTCCGTAACAGGGAAGCCGAAGGCTGAACTGTTACGGGCATACTGTACAAATTGCTCACGCAGTTGTCTTGCGCAGGAGATTGAGATTTATGTCATTTCGTGGTATCGGTTCACATCTCCTTCCCCTCGAAAGCATCCTCCACGGCTTCCTCCTGGAACTGCCTGGTATACAGGTTATAGTAAGCGCCCTTCTTTGCGATCAGTTCCGGATGGGTTCCCTGCTCAACGATCTTACCGTCATGCACCACCAGGATCACATCCGCCTGACGAATGGTGGAAAGTCGATGCGCAATCACAAAAGAGGTGCGCCCTTTCATCAGATGCTCGATAGCGTCCTGAATCAGCTTCTCGGTCACGGTATCGATCGAAGAGGTCGCCTCATCCAGCACGAAAATGCGCGGATCGGCCAAAATCGCCCTGGCAAAGGAGAGCAGCTGCTTCTCTCCGGTGGAAAGCAGGTCTCCGCCCTCCCCCACATCACTGTCATAGCCCTTATCCATACGGGCAATCACGGCATCGGCGGATACGCTCTTTACCGCCGCCTCGATCTGTTCCATAGTGGCATCCGGATTCCCGTAGCGCAGATTTTCCAGCACCGTGCCGGAAAACAGATGGGGCGTCTGCAATACATAGCCGATGTTGCTGTGCAGCCACAGCTGCGAACGCTCTCTGGCATCCTTACCGTCAATCAGAATCCGTCCCGACGTCGGTTCAAAGAAACGGCAGACCAGATTGACCAGCGTGGATTTGCCGGCTCCGGTCTCCCCCACGATCGCCACATTGGTGCCCTGCGGCACATGAAGGTCAAAGTGCTCCAGCACATACTCATCGCCGTCCGGGTACTTGAACGATACATCCTCAAAGGTGATATCCCCATGCAGCGGTTCCCAGTTCTCCCGCAAAGGCTCAAAGGAATCTCCGTATCTGGCAACCACTTCCGGCGTATCCCTGACGTCAGACTCCGTCTCCATCAGTCTGGTAAAACGCTCCACATTCACCTGCACGGTGATCAGATCGGAAACAGCGCGCACAATCCATTGCACCGGCTCCATCAGGCCCAGTGCATAAGACATGAAGACCGACAGAGTGCCGATCTCGATCACCCCCTGCAGGGTAATGATCCCGCCCCGCCACAACACCACAGCCAGCGCCATCGACGAAGAGAACGAGATCATCGAAGAAAACAAAGCCCGATAGTGCATCGCATGTACGGAAGTACGTTTCATCTCGGCAGTGGTTTCGTCAAAATCCTGCTCCATTTTCTCCTCGATCACCAGTGTCTTGGTTGTCTTGGCTCCGGTGATGCCTTCGTTGAAGTTGCCGGTGATCTGGGAATTGATCTCCCGGATACGGCGGTTTAAGAGCACCAGCTTCTTCTGGAAAAAGGCTGCCGCCAGCGCGGTAAGCGGCACAATGGCCAGTACCCACAGCGCCAGCTTAAAGTTGATGGTCAGCATGACCACCACGGCCCCCAGAATGTAGGACATATTCCAGATGCCGTCCATCAGACCCCAGGAAACAAGGCTGCCGATACGATTGGTGTCGCTCATGACCCGGGCGTGAATATAGCCCACGCTGTTCTGATTATAGTAGGAAAAGGCCAGCGTCTGCAGATGATCGAAACTGGCCCGCTTCATATCTCTGCCTACATACATTTCAATCTGACACGCCTGATACGCCGAACTCGTGTTGGCCACCACCTGAAAAGCCAGCACCATGATGTAAACTGCGATAAAACTTCCCAATGTAGTAAGCGTCCCTGCGGCAATAAACTGATTCAGGGCATACCGCTGGAAAAGTGGCAGTACGATATCCACCAGCCCGCCTGTCAGTCCCAGGAATATCATACAGATGATGATACGGCGATAGGGCTTTAAATACGGCAGCAACTTGTTGATCCCAAACCAGGGAAGCGATACATATTCCTTTTGCTCGTCTTTCTTATACGCCATGTGCTGCCACCTCCTCCGGTAAAGTCATCTGCATATCGTAAATCCGGCGGTAGATGCCGCCCTTCTCCATCAATTCCTCGTGGGAACCCATTTCGGCGATCCGCCCCTTATCCAGCACCAGGATACATTCCGCCTGCATCAACGTGGTGACCCGGTGGGAAATCAGGATCACAGTGGATCCCCGCAAATTCTTCTTCAGCGCCTGACGGATCCTTGCATCCGTCTCGGCGTCAACCGCCGACAGAGAATCGTCGAAGATCATGATCGGCGTCCGCTGGGTCAACATGCGCGCCATGGCCGTACGCTGTTTCTGCCCGCCGGACAGCGTGACGCCCCGCTCACCCACAACGGTATCGTAACCGTTCGTAAATTCCGTGATGGCATCGTCCACACAGGCGATGGATGCCGCCCAGCGGATATCGGACAACTCCATATTCCGGCGCGTAATGCCGATATTCTCCGCGATCGTGCGGGAGAACAGGAAGGGTTCCTGCAGCACCATGCCGATATGGGAACGCACCCAGCTTCCCTTCATGTCCGTAATATCCACACCGCCAATGGTGATCCGTCCGTTTTCCGGCGGCAGATCATAAAGGCGGTTTAACAGATGCATCAGCGTAGATTTGCCGGACCCGGTGCCGCCCAGGATGCCAAACGTGGTCCCCTGCGGAATCCGAAAACTGATATCGGATAGAATCGGCGTATCCGCATAGGCAAAGGTAACATTCTCAAATGCAATATCGCCGTTCATATCCGGCGTTACGGCATCCGGCTTGTCCTGCTCCACGGGAGAATTCATGATATAGCGGATACGTTCGATGGAAACACCGGCTTTGCTCATCTCGGCGATCATACGCCCCAGGGAGCGGACCGGCCAGGTCAGCATGGCATTATAAGAGATAAAGGCAATGAATTCTCCGGCAGTCATACTTCCTCTGACACAGAAGATAGAACCAAAGATAACGATCAGCATGACCTGCAGACCGGAGATCAGATCCCCGGCTCCCCAGAACAAGGCCAGTAACCGGCACAGCCTGATCCACAGGTTTGTGTAGATATTATTCTGCTTCTCGAAACGATCCTTCTCGTATTTCTCCCGGCCGAATGCGCGCACCACCCGCACACCGGTCAGATTTTCCTGCGCAATGGTAGACAGGATACCCTCATTCTCATCACATTTCATGAACTGGCTGCTTATTTTGGAATGAAAATAAGTAGAATACGCAATAATGATGGGAATGGAAGCCAGCGCCACCAGTGTCAGTTTCGCATTCATGGAAAACATGAAAAGCAAAGACAGGATGATCAGGATAACGATCCGAAAAACAGACGTCAACTGTTCCGATATGAAATTCTTCACCATATCCACATCCGAAGTGCAGCGCTGAATGATATCCCCTGTCTGGTTCTGCATATGCCAGGCAAAAGGAAGCCTCTGGATATGGGAAAACAGGCAGTTCCGCATTGTCTCCGCCAGACTCTCCGCCCCCCTGGAATTAAAGAGTATGAAAAGATAGCGGAAAGTGACCGAGAGAAGCGCCAGAAGAACGAGCAGTCCCCCGATCAGCCAAAGACGCTCCCGCAGATAACCCACACCGCCGATCCGTTCCACCAGATCCACCAGAAATCCCGGTAGCTGCAGTGCGTTCTCGCCCAGAATACCATCCACGGTAGTCCGGATCAGCTGCGGCGACAGCATGTCCACCCCCGTTACACACAACGCGGCAGCAATACTGATCAGAAAATACCGCTTGCTCCCGTGCAGAAACTTAAATACCAAAGAGACCTTTGTATAGGGCTGCTGCCCTGTCTCATTATGATTCATATCAAGAATACCCTCCCCCCTATTGAAGCCAACACTCCACAGCAGGCAACTCCTGCCGTTCCTTTATCCGATCGCGTTCCATGATCGTATCAGACCGAATGAATCCATCCTCCAGCCAGTCTCCGGCGATGCCGTTTTGCACCTCAAGTCTTCTTTCCGGAAACGGCACTGCCCGCCTTTAAACCGGAAAACTGCAGACACTTCGCCGGGCAGGCGCCCACACACTTACCACAGCGGATGCACTCCGGTGAAACGGAAATCTCCTGCACATCAAGCGCCACCGGACAGGCCCGCTCACAGGCTCCACAGGCGGTACATTTCTCCTTCTCCCACCGGATCTGCACCAGGCTGAACCGGTTGAACCAGCCGTAGATCGCTCCCAGCGGGCAAAGATACTGGCAGAAGGGCCGGTAAACCTTGACCGAAAGGATCAGAAGAAAGAGCAGTACACCCAGTTTCCAGTAAAACAATCCGCCGATCTGGCTGCGCAGCAGTTCGTTCCTGCCAAGCAGCGGCAAGGCGCCAAGCAGCGTCCCGGAAGGACACAGATACTTACAGAATGCCGGAATCTTCGCAAATCCACCGAAAAGAAACATGGATCCGACACCGACCAGAAGCACAAGCGTAACATACTTCCCATATTTCAGGATCCTGTGTAAAGGCAGCCTTTTCCGTTTCCGGAAAACCGGTATCTTATGCAGCAGATCCTGCACCAATCCGAAAGGGCACAGCCAGCCGCAGACCACCCGGCCGAGCAGGCTTCCGAACACAAAGAAGAATCCCAGCACACCGAAAGGCACGGTAAATCCCTGCTGATTTAATAACGCCTGCAATGCACCGATCGGGCAGGACATCACCGCCCCGGGACAGGAATAGCAGTTCAGCCCCGGAACACACACATATTTCAGATTGCCCTGATATATTTTTCCATTCATAAAGCCGTACAGATACCCGTTGGTCACGATCGTAAAAACAAGCTGTACGGCCAGTCGAATCTTATTCATACCTGCACCTCATATCTTTCCAGGCACAAATGTTCTTTGAATAGTACGGTGCCATAGATAATCTTTTCATATTTTCCTCCATGCCGAAGCAGTTTTGCGCTGAGGACGCGAGCAGAATTTCAGATTCTGCTCTGCGATCAATAGAATTTGTGACGCTTCTGCACAAATTCTTGGTTGAATAAATTGCTCATCAGAGAATTTATTCAACCTTTCCTCCATGCCGAAGCGTTTTACGCTGAGGACGCGTTTCGGCTTTGTCTGCAGCAGTTCAGCCTGCCGCTTCCTGTTACGGAATCCATATCCGCGCCGCTTCTGTCACGACGGCATTGCGGCCGTGTATCACGTGTGTATTATACAACGCGTATTTATCCGATGCCGATACATTCCAGACAGATCATCACTGCTTTACGCCAGATCACCCCAAACTGCCCCTGTGCCGCTCCGATTCCAAGGAATACTATCCCCAGCAGCATACCGGACAGCCAGCCGTATCTCCTGCATCCGCTGTTCCTTTGGTCAGGAATCTGCCTGTCTTCCCTATCACTCTTTAAGAAGCCCATCGATCTTCTCCTTCCAGGAATCCTTATCCATGGCACCCACAACCGTGTCCAGCACCTCACCCTCTTCATTCACGAAGAATGTTGTCGGCACCGCGCTCACACCGCTTAACATCGACTGGAACAGAGACTCATTCAACAGCAGATGCGGATACGCTGCCCCGGTCTGTTCCACCAGAGTTGCAGCATACACTGTCATTTCCAGATCTGCTCCTTCCTGCACGTCACTGACAATACCAATGATCTGAAACTCATCCGACCTGTATTCCCCTGCAAGTTCACCCAATTCCGGCATTTCACTCAGGCAGGGATTACAGTAAGTGGCCCATACATTGACCATAGTCAGGTCAGACTCCGCAAAGACTGCTTCCGTGACGGTATTGCCTTCCAGATCCCTGGCCTCAAAGGTAATTCCTGTGGACTGTCCGTCTTTATCCACAGCTTCCTCGTCCTCCTCCCCGGAATCCGCAACAGCAGCCGCCTCTCCCGTTTCCTGCTCCCACAACTCTTCTTCCTGTCCTTCTTTACCACAACCGCCCAACAGACCTGTTGTCATCGTCAACAGGCATACCAGCAGACCCGCATAATATTTTTTCTTTATCATAATAATCCTCCATTCTGAAGTGTTTTACGCTGTTCAGTTTGTTGAACTGAATTGCTCATCCGAGAATTTATTCACTTTCCCCAACCTGCAAATTCGGGGACGGGAATAAAAATCCCGGAATATTTTATCTGGAATTGACATCTACAAATAACAGGATAAAATAAAATCATATAAATATCAAATAAAATCTTATTTTATCCTATTTCTTTTCAGATTTCATTTCAGAATGGGAAACGTAATGATAGAACTCTTTTTCCTATTGACGGCTGATATTCTGTGCTCTATGATGTGTACTGACACACGATCTTCAGAAAGCGGATTCTATACTGCCACGGCTAAGATCGGCAAAAGACCCGTCAGTAAGAATAGGTATCTTAAATAACAACAGGGAGAAAACCTATGAAATATTTACGCCAGTTCTGTATCATCCTGCTTATTTCGTTTCTCGGAGAGATCCTGCACAGCCTGATACCGCTTCCCGTTCCCGCAAGCGTCTACGGGCTGATCCTTATGCTCACGGCCCTGTGTACGGGAATCCTGAAGCCGGAACAGGTAGGCGCCGCCGCCGACTTCCTGATCGAGATCATGCCGGTCATGTTCATCCCCGCAGCCGTAGGCCTGCTGGACGCCTGGCCGGTCCTGAAACCCGTCTGTCTGCCTGTGATCGCAGTCACTGTCATTACCACCGTGATCGTCATGGCTGTGACCGGACAGATAACGCAGCGCATGATCCGGCATAAGCCCCGGAAGAAAGAGCAGAGTACGCCGGCACATCCCAAACATGATTCCTAAAGAGCCAATCCATGGAATCCTTTCCGGAGAAATCACAGAAGCTATAGAAAGGCAGAGTTCATAATATGCAAAATATGTTAATCGAATCTGTATTTTTCGGTGCGGTGATCAGTCTGGCCGCATACGAAATCGGACTTCTTTTAAAGAAAAAATTCAAACTGGCGGTTTTAAATCCGCTGTTGATCGGGACAATCTGCGTCATGGCAGTGTTATCTCTTCTGCATGTGGAATACAGCCACTACAGCAAAAGCGCGGACTGCATCAGCTATCTGCTCACGCCGGCCACCGTATGCCTTGCCGTGCCTCTTTACCGGCAGCTCACCCTGCTTAAGAATAATATAAAAGCCGTAGCAGGCGGCATCGCCTCCGGCGTCCTGGCCAGTCTTGTGAGCGTTTTCCTGCTGGCAAAGCTGTTCGGCCTTAATCACGAACAGTATGTGACGCTGCTCCCCAAATCCATCACCACCGCCATAGGCCTGGGCATCTCCGAAGAACTTGGCGGTATTCCCACGATCACGGTAGCCGTCATTATCGTCACCGGAATTCTGGGAAATGTCATTGCAGAATTCGTATTCAAACTGTTTCGCATCGAAGAGCCGATCGCAAAAGGTCTGGCGCTGGGCACGGCCTCCCATGCAATCGGCACAGCCAAAGCCATGGAGACAGGCGAAGTCGAGGGGGCCATGAGCAGTCTGGCCATCGCCGTAGCAGGACTCGTGACCGTAATCGGAGCTTCCCTGTTCGCCAATTTGATCTGAACCCATACCGCACACGGACTGCTCCCAAAATTCGCTCCACAAATGCGAAAGTTCAGAGCTGCTCAGCATTTATACTGCATGTGAAACTGCCGCAGAAGTCACCTCCTGCGGCAGTTATTCTGCGCCGGTCCATCAAGCAAATGTCCTGTCCTGTCAAAGCGGGAACCGTGACAGGGGCAGTCATAGGTCTCCTCCTCCGGATTCCACTCCAGTCTGCAGCCCATATGCGGACAGTTCGGGACGATCCTCCCGTTCTCTGCCGGCAGAATGCGTTTTGCCATGCCTCTCATTATATGCAGACTATGAGCGCCCAGCTCCCGTACTGCCCCGGACGTCAGTCTTCTTTGCGGAGAAAAGATTCTCGCCACCGGACATTTCTGCTCTGTAATGAAAGCCGTCAGAATGCGGGCCGCTGCCATAGAAGACGTCATCCCCCATTTTCCGAATCCTGTCGCCACATACCAATCCGGCCTGCGGGCCGAAAAGCGGCCGATATATGGAATCCCATCCAGTGTCATGCAATCCTGCGCGGACCACTGCCTGACCACCTGCCCTTCAGGATAGAATGCCTTCGCCTTATCCAGCAGCCAGGCATACTGTCCGCCTTTCTCATTTCGACCGGTTCGATGACTGCCGCCGCCAAGCAGCAGCATTTCTCCCTGCTGGCGAAAAGACAGCCCATCCCGGTCAATTCCAAGATACATGCCCTCTATCCGCTCCGTTCCCTCCAAAGCTGCCACATAACTGCGCTCCTGATACATTCTCGCGAAATAATATCCAGGCATATTAATAAACGGATAATGACAGGCAAATACGATATGCCGCGCCGTCACGCATCCCCGGTCGGTCAGAACCAGATCTCCCTCGACTTTCAGCGCCTTCGTCCGCTCATATACCGTCACTTTCCCGGATATGGCAGACAGGAATTTCAGTGGATCAAATCTGGCCTGTCTGTCAAGCCGCGCCACTCCCGCTACCGGAAACGGCAGTTCACTTTCCTTTTCAAACACGGCGTCGATACCGATCGATGACGCCGCCTGCACTTCCCGCCTCAGAGCCGCCTCCCCTTTCTGCGAATACAGACAGGCCGGGCATCTGACAAAATCACAGTCGATCTCTTCTTCCCGGATCAGATGTTCATACGCCTCAATTGCATCTTCATTTGCAGAAGCATAAGCAAAGGCTGCCCTGCTGCCGAGTGTACGGATCAGGCGGTCATAGATCAAGCCATGCTGGAACGTTATTTTAGCTGTCGTATTCTTCGTCTGCCCGCTGCCGATCCTGTCCGCCTCCAGAACAATCGTCCCGACCCCTGCCTGCTGCAGATAGTAGGCAGTCAGGATCCCTGCCATGCCTGCCCCTATAACGACAGCCTCCGTCTCCAGATCTCCCGGAAGTGGTATGCGCTTTCTTATTCTCGTTTCCTCCGCCCAGATTGATTCCATCCATTTCCTCCCTTTTCCTGTTTACGCCTTATGGAAATATTTGATTAAACGTCCATTTCTATTAGATAGCATAATCTATAAGCAGGTATTTATGCAAGCTTTCCTGCAAATAAATCATCGACAAAAGTAATTGTTATGACTGTTCACGATTCAGAAATGCGCATAAACAAAAAAGCGCCAGAAGACTGCCGCTTATCGGCACAACTCTTCTGACACTGATTTCAATCTTAAACAGCGTGTATATCTATCTGCTTCGGCTTTCCGTCATTCCCGCGCGCAAACAGTTCCTCCAAGAAAGGATGCTCCCTACCGGACAACACCACGAATGATGCGTCCCACCGCCGCTTCGGCATGTACAGGCAGTTCCTGCGCAGTGCCGTCCTGACCGGCCGTTCCGACCCCGTCCGCCTCCCCGGCCCCATAGAAAGCCTGCAGTGCATATCTGGCCAGCAGCCCCGATACCCGGCCCCGTTCCATAGAATCTTCTGTCCCCAGAACAACAACGATCAGGTCGTGCTGCATCGTCCCGTCGTCTGCTGACAGGGAAGTGACCAGACAGGCGCCTGCCCTGTTGGTGGTCCCGGTCTTCAGCCCCGTGACGCCAGGCATATTGTACAGCAGCGGATTGCTGTTGCGCACCTCCAGGTCAAGCGACGCCAGTTTAGCCTCTTTCATAGAAGTAATGTCCGTAACCTGCGGATAGACTTCCAGAAGATAAGCGGCCAGCCGGAACATATCCTCGGCGCTCATGCGGTTCTGCCGCTTTGCGGAAATAGAATCCCCTGAATATGAGGGAAGCCCATGGCTGTTGAAGAAAACGGCCTGGGACAACCCCAGCTCCTGCGCCCTACGATTCATCCTCCGTACAAAAGCTTCCTCCGAACCGTCGATGGTCTCAGCCAGACACAGTGCGCATTCGTTGCTGGAAGGCAGCAGCAGGCCGGTCAATAATTCCTGCACAGTGATCTGATCCCCGGCTTTCAGGGGAATCACCCCGTCACTGGAAGAGGCCAGCAGCTCCACCGCATCCGAAACGGTAACAGAGTCCTCCGGCGCGATCTGCCCGGACGCGACAGCTTCCATAGTCAAAAGGCACGTCATCAGCTTGGATGTACTGGCGATCGGATAAGGCACATCCGCCTGGTATTGGTAATAAACCTCCCCGGTGACAGCATCTCCCAGGAAGACACCGTTGACCCCGTAGAAATAACCTGCCTGTTCCAAAGCATCAGGAAAAACCCGGAAGGCCTCCTGCGTATTGATCAACAGGGAACCCGTGCCGGAAGATGCAATATCCATATCAAAGAGCATGGCCAGATCCATGGTCATCATAAAACAGTCATAATCCCCGGAAGGCATCTTCATGATCATGGTATGATAAAAAACTTTCTGCCCATCCACCTCGAACTCATTTCGCCGCAGGGAAAGATCCGGGTTCTCCTCGCTTTCCCAGGAAACGTTTTCCGTACCCACCGGCGTGTAGGCGCCTCCCGGCGACAGCGAAACGGCGCTGTTTGAAATCTCCACCGAAAAAGCCTTATCCGTATCCATAAGAAGCATGGCCAGATCCCGCAGAGAAAGATACGTATTGTTGACATAGCCATAATCCAGAAATTTAACGGTGCCCGCGGCCCCCGTATCCGTCTGCACCTGACAGACTCCGCAGATCTCAAAGCCCGCACACACTCTGGCCGGCAGAATCGAAGCTGCCAGAATGACGGACAATATAAACAGGCTGCTTTTTTGTAATATAGTTTTCATCCCATCTCCTACTCTGACTCCGGTCCTGCCGCAGAATAACAGCACCTTCCTGATCCCTGGACCGGCAGATACATTTCTTACGCTTTGATCAGGGCTGCGGCGGCTCCAACCTATACACAACCGGATACCGGCTGGAGGAAGATTCCCCGTCCTCAGAGTCCGCCTCTCCCGTCAGGATGAGCGCATCATCTTTCCTGATATAATATTCTTCCTTTGTAATGACCGTACTGCCATCCTCAAACCTTCTGCGCAGAATCCCCTCATCCACCTCGTAAACGCCGCTGCCCTCGTATAGTCCCTGTAATTCTTCCAGGGAAGGCAGCAGCGCCGGACCATACTCCATCAGATAGGACACGGCAGACACTCCAAATTCCCCTGCCACAAGAGCCTCCACCGCTTCCTGATCCGTACTCCCTGCGTAACCTGCCATGCGCAGTCTCTCTCCCAGAAGTGTCCGGAAGCTTTCGGCAAATGCCTCATAGGCCGCCTGCCTGCATGCCTCATAGCTGTCCGCCCGTATCCCGCATTGAAACGTACCTGCCATACGCTCTGTCTGCTCCATCGTCAGACTGACCTCGATGGTCAATCCCTGCATGGAAGACTCCATTTCTTCCAGCGAAACAGATACCCCTTCAATCTCCTGCAGCCAGTCAAGCGCCGTAACCGCCGCCTGCTGCGTCATAGCAATCTGCGTCGTCCACTCCCCGGAAAGATCCCTGTCCCCCGGCGCAAAAAAGTGCAGGTATGCCAGAAGCGCCGTGGAAAGTCCCAGCAGCAGGAGTAAAAAAGTATAGATAACATTTTTCATGATCTTTCCCATAGAGATGAATTCCCAATCCTTTCATACACAGCCGGATGTACGATCATTCTGCGGCAGCGGTATCCACAAGGTCAGCTTAATACAATGAATTTATTCACATAAAGGCGCGCATAATACAAGTAAATCCCGGTTTCTTCATGTCTCATCTTCTCGCCAGTCCGCATCCGATTTCCACCGGCATTCCGTGATCTCCATATTGGAAAAAGACGCCTTAAAGGAACCCGTCGTCGGGCTGGCTGCATAAATACCATAAGTAATCTTCTCCGCACCTTCCCACATATGGAAAATCCGCATCTGCCTAAAGGCAACACCATCCTCGCTGCATTCAATACAATAATCACTTTCCCTGCGGGAAAAACGATACCACATACTCTTGATCTCCGTGGAAATATCCGTAGTCGCCCAGTCAGAGTAGCCGTGATTTGTCACGACACTGCCCAGACGCTGTATGTTCTCATTCTCATATTCAATGGATGCTTTGAACCAGTTGTCACTGTCCAGATACATCGCCACTCCGCACTGGTCGAACCGGCTTGCACTCTCAAACTCCGTCTTAACGATAAAAGAGAAAAATTTCTCTTCCGTCTCAATCTGCAGTACCGGCGCATTGTCATTCTGAAACCCATAATAGGTACGAGCCCATAAGTCTGTTCCCGATTCCGTAATGATCTCGACTCTGTCCGCACCGATTCTTTCCTTTTCCGGTCTTCTTGTCCATTTCGGACTGCACTCCAAAAAGTTCATTTCTTTTCCTCTCTTTCTCTCAACCTTTTCTCCATTCCGAAGCGCTTTGCGCTGAGAACGCGAGCTTCAAAGCGCCCCTTTCTTTACCTGCAGGCGGGACACCAGCAGAACCCCCATTAATAACAGCGTCGGAAATACCACCCCTGCCAGAACGCCCAGCTTCAGATTGTCTCCCAGAGCGCCTGACACAAATCCGACCACCGTAGGCCCGCCGGAGCAGCCTACGTCCCCGCCCAGAGCAAGCAGCGCAAACATTGCCGTACCGCCCCTGGGAAGCGCTGCCGATGCCTTGCTGAACGTGCCGGGCCACATGATTCCCACCGACAGGCCGCAGACCGCACAGGCCGCCAGGCTAAGCTGCGGAGACGGCAGAAACGTTATCCCCAGATAAGACAGGATGCACAGGCAGCTGCTGTAGACCATAAACCGTTCCAGATGGATCCGGTCGCCGTATTTTCCATAGAATGCCCTGGAAGCGCCCATCAGGATCGCAAATGCCAGCGGTCCTGCCAGATCCCCCGCTGTCTTGGATATTCCCAGCCCTTTCTCCGCAAAGGTGGACGCCCACTGGCTCACCGCCTGTTCACTGGCCCCTGCACAGATCATCATCACCAACAGGATCCAGAACACTTTGATCCCAAACAGCTCTTTCAGCCGCAGCCCTGTCTCCCCTTCCTCCATCAGGGAAGCGATGGGCGCCTTCATGAACGCGACGGCATTGCAGATCGGCACTAACGCCCACACGCAGGCCAGGATCTTCCAGTTCCCGATACCTGCCGCATGAAAGAACAGCGTTGACACCAGCACCACCCCTGCATGTCCCCAGCAGTAAAAGGAATGCAGCATGCTCATCGCCTTCTCCTTATTATCCGACGGACAGGCTTCCACCACCGGACTGACCAGCACCTCCAGCAGCCCGCCGCCGATGGCATAGACCATAACGGCGATCAGGATGCCCGCAAAGGGGGATCCAAGCGCCTCCGGCAGGATCGTCAGCAGAATAAGCCCGGCTGCCGCCAGCACATGAGCCATGACCATGGACGCCCGATAACCGATCTTATCCACAAATCCGATGGACAGAAGATCCACCAGAAGCTGTATCCCGAAATTAAACGTCACCAGCAGTGTGATCTGCGAAAGCGGAATCCCGTACGTCCTCTGAAACGTCAAAAAAAGCAGCGGCACAAAATTATTGACGATGGCCTGCACGATATATCCCACAAAGCAGGCAGCGATGGTCGTGTTGTATTTGTTCTTCATGTTTACCTCCATGCCGAAGCAGTTTTTTGCGAAGGCTGCGAGCCAAATCTCAAATTTGGCTCTGCAATCCCGAGTTTGTGGCTCCGGCACAAACTCGCAGTTGAAAAATCAGCACATCAGTTTGATTTTTCAACCTTCTTATCTCCTTAGCGGCAAATTACCGGCAGCAATTCAAATACCCTCACTGTTGCTGCCGTTGTTACATTGTATCGCATTTATATGACGAAATCATTGCACATATTCACATATTTATGGTACAATATCGCAAATCCAATGTTACACAGTCCGCGCCGTAAGCGCGTGTATCTGACTGTACCACTACGAGACGAGATCCCTATGAACGTTTATAAGATCACCACCGATGACACCCTCTATGAAACCGTACAGCACGGAAACAGCCGATATCCTTTTGCCTACTATCCGGAAGATATCTGGCAGTTTGATTTCCACCGCATTGACTGGCACTGGCACCATGAACTGGAGTTTATGGTCGTCACGGAAGGCGCGGCCATCTGCCTTGTAGGCGCAGAGCAGCTGGAACTGCCCAAAGGATGCGGCATTTTCATCAACAGCGGCATTCTGCACCGCTTTGAAGCCAGAGGATGCACGCCCATTCCCAATATCGTCTTTTCCCCTCTTCTGCTGGCGCCGGAGGATAGTCTCATCTATGAAAAATATATTCTTCCCGTAATAAACTCCTCCGCCGCCTGTCAGATCTTCGACCCGCAGATCCCCTGGCAGAACCGGATCCTGCAGATCCTGGCGCAGATCTTCGCCCTGCAGGAAATCCATCAGAAAAATGAGCTGCAGACGACGCAGCTCCTTCTCCAGATGTGGGATATTCTGTTTCAGAATCTGGATCTGACCGCAGACTCCGGGAAATCCCGGCAGCTGAACCACCAGCAGGCAAAACTCCAGACCATGATGCAGTACATCCATGACCATTACAGAGAGGAACTGGCCCTCGAAGAGATCGCCGCGGCAGCTTCCGTCAGCAAAAGCAGCGCGCTCCATATTTTCAGGACATTCATCCAGATGCCGCCGGTGGCATATCTCATCCAATACCGTCTGACACAGGCCGCCGGACAGCTTCATACCACAAGGAAATCCGTGACCGCCATCGCAGCGGATACCGGTTTTGCAAACGCAGGATATTTCTGCCGCAAATTCAGACAGCATTACCATATGAGTCCCAACGAGTACAGGCGGAAACGATCCTGAACCTGCCCTGCCGTCCCTTCTGTCTGGACGAAACGCAGCGCGGGCCGGCGCAGCAGGGCGCACTGCAGACAACGGAAAGATACAGTTCTGAGTACGGCTTATACCCGCGCGGCCTCATATACACTCAGCTCATGTCCCAGCAGCTGCATGATCTGCAGTTCGTCCTCCGCATCCGAAACAGCATTGTGCGATTCACTGTACCTGCTGTTTCCGCTGAGCATTTTCAATACACTTTCCACGCCGTATCCCCACTTCAGTCTTCCGGTCTTACAGCAGTCCGCAGAGTCCGGTATGGCTTTGTTATACTGACGGTATGCCGCCAAACGCATGATATCATACCACTTATACCCTGCATATTCCGGCAGATGCCTTTTATCAAAAGAAGCATTATAGGCAAAGAGATCCCGCACACGATAAGTGTCCAGCCACTGCCTGATCTCTTCCAGAGCGCTCTCCCGATCCCTCACACGAACGCCCTCTTCGTCCAGCCTTAATTCACCCGAATACATTCCGCCCACCCTGTATTCCGGCTCGATTATGTAATAAACGGAATCCACCTTCTCCTTCGTCTCTGCATCCGCGATCACAATACCGATCGACATCACCTCATCATGCCAGTTTGTCTCCGTATCGATCACTGCAAATCTCGACTGCCGCGCTCCCGGCTGTTTTGTCTCTCGCGGTGTATTCATAATAAAACCTGCTGCTCCTCTTCTTTAGAAATATTCTATCGCCACATGTAATCAACAGATTAATCTGTCACTTACTATATACAGAATACACTATCAGCACAATCCAGGCAAGTTCCATGCTGCCAGATTCTTACAGGTAAAACCTGTGCGTCCGCGCCTTCCGGCTGCTATCTTCGGCAGCGCAAAGAATCCCCCTCGCTCTTACGGCAGACACTCATCACTGAACGCTGCAATCTTCTTTACTCCCAGCGCCTTAAGCTGTGCCGCAGTCTCTTCATAAAAAGTATTGCAGATCATGACCATAACCTCCTCCGGCAGATTCCTTAATGCTTCCGGCGGCCTTACCTCCACACCGCATACCTTCGTCCCCCAGCGCACCGGATCATTGTCGCAGAGAAAGAGCGGCGGATACAGCTCTCCATAACAGGCCATATACCGACGGCACATATTGCCTGCTCCGAAAAGAACTCTGGCCGCGGACTCCCGGATACACCGTTCCATACCGATCTGCCACCGCAGATAATCCGCCACCGAGCGGATCAGCGAATATACCTGAGGACGGAACAGATGGGAAAATCCCCGCAGGGTATCCGAGGCATCCATGATCAGGATCCCGTCAAACGCTGTTTTCCTTAATCCCCGGATTAAACCTGACCAATCCACATCAGCTCCCGCCGCATTGATGCCCGTAAAGGGAAGCCTGCCGGCCTCATGGACTCCATCGCACTCCCTGACCAGCACGGCTTTGACCTTTTCTCCCAGATCAGCCGCCATCTCTCTCATATCCTGCCTGCACAGGCGGCAGGCTCCCGTATCGAGACAGAAGCCAAAGACTTCCGCTTCCAGTTCTTCATTCAATGTATCGATCCATTCCGCAGCCACAGCGGCATCGGCGCAGACGCCCCTGACAAGATGACCGTTCACACAGCCGCATTGATTTTCCAACAGGATCCTCACCCCGGCCTGTCTCGCCGTCTGTCCCAAAGCCGTATAATAACGATGATTCTCCTGCCACAACAAAGCCCGTGGAATCCCTGAGAAAAGCGGCTGGATCACAATATTACCACAACCTGCCCCCGCACAGGCGGCAATTCCTTCCGTCCCGATTCGCAGGAGCAGTTCCTGTAAATCCGTGCGCTTCGTATCCCATCTCAGGCGGGGCATCCGCATGGCATGAAGCGGCACACCGTGCCTGGCACAATCCCGCAGCAGTTTTCCGCACCGCTCCCTTGCACCACCTGCGTCAAATGCCGTTACCCCATATCCCTCCAGCGCATTCCGGGAATAATAGCTTTCAGCATCCAGTGTGATGCCATAAGCATTCCGATCCAGAACACTGTCCGGATCGGAGCCAAGCCTGTCAAGACCGTATATACTTCTTGTAGTAAAACTGACCTGCATCGCCCTGCTCTCCTTCTCCATAAACCCGCCGCAGTCCATGCGCCACTGCTATATCCATACTATGAAAGTCTTCGACTTTCACAGCATGGATGGCCATGCGGCCCGCCCGACGGCAGGCTGAGCATGATGTAAGTTTACTGTGAAATGAGGCGCAATGGGCATTGTACGGCTTTACAACAGCTACAACTGTTTCCTGCTGATCAACTCCTTGCGCTTCGTGGAACTGGTAGATTCCGTATAAGGAAAAAATACCAGATCCGCCCCCTTTTGCCGCAGAAACTCTCTCTTGGCTGTCCATGCCGGGCTGTCGGCGTAGTCGCTCCCGGAGAACTGTACGTCAAACTGATATCTCCTGTACGCCTCATCTGTGTCATACTGCTCCAGCGGTATTTCCACCGCCTCATCCACATATCTGCAGGCACGCACGATCTCGATCCGCTCCGCAAAAGGAACGATACAGGCTGTGTGCTTGTTCCGGATCACCCCTTCGTCCGTCACCACACCCACGATCAGATGGGTGCACTGCTCTTTGGCACGCCTGAGCAGATTCAGATGCCCTATATGAAAAAGGTCAAACACACCTGCCACATATCCCACATGATACTTTTTCCTCCCGCTCTCCCCGGTCTTCTCCCTGTCTCCCGGCTCCGGCACGGGCCTTACGTACGCAAGGCTGACATCATAAACGCTGAAATTGGTGATGCCCATTCCTGTCAGCTGCTCCATAACGGCCCGATGATTCTTGATACAGATGATCACCTTGTAAGTCCCCTTTTCCAGAGCCGTAAGCTCTGCCGGCGGATAAACCGGTATGCCCCCGATCCTGGTATTCCACTTGTCCGGATCATTGTCTATGAATCCGGCAATCTCACAGTCCTGTCCAAACTGCGACAGAAAAGCCCGCCCGAACTGTCCCGTTCCGAACAGATAGAGCCTGCGGTTCCGCGTTCCCTTAAAGATATCCCGGAAGATCCGGTCGTACTCCTGTGCCGCATAATTCATGCGCTGGCGGTTGGCATGGATCGTACCTGCGTTCTTCCGCACCGCCCTGTGGTACTCCCGCAAAGTCCTGTCATTTCTCAGTTCGTTTAAAAAGCGGCTGTTAAATGCGGAAAATAACTGCCTGCATTGGTTCAGACCATAGCGTTCCCGCAGCCTCTCCTCCGGCAGAATGCGCTCCAGCTCCCAGTTGCCCAGATAGAGGGTGGTCAGCGTCCTGAGCAGGATCGACTTCGCCGGCAGGTTTTCCACGTACATCTCCTGATCATAGAACAGGTAATCCTCCCCGTCGTAAAAGGCATTCAGCGGTATCAGGTCGATATAGCCCCTTTTCAGGATCACACCGATGCTGTCCCGCTCCTGCGCCGTTCCAAAAGCCAGCTTCTTCCACTGGCCTTTCAAAGGATCGTCAGGAGCCTTTTTCTCCCATCCCGGCGCATAATTCTCCCAGTCGATCTCCTCATAGGCTGTATGCTCCGAGGAATGCAGGATGATCTGCCAGAACCGGTCCAGCTCCTGCAGGAACCGCTCCTGGTTCTTTGTGGACAGCTCCCGCAGAAAGGACAGGGCCGATCGTTCCTTTACATAAGGCATGACACATGCGTCATTTTCCAGTTCCATGGGTACCATCCGCACACCATGGCGTTCCAGATCGGCCGCATTCTCCTTAAGCGCCTTTCCCTTATGCATCCCTTCCTTATAGACGGGCTTTTTTACCACACGACCATCCCTGCAGAGCATGGTGAACATGGCATTCTCCCGCCCCCTGTCCATGGATATGGTGATCTGATTTACGCCGGAAAGCCCGCCGTCAGGCGCGCACTCTATAAAGAATGCGTTAGCCATGGGATGGAACATCCCGTTGTCAAGCAGCGCGCCGTACAGCAGTTCTTCCTCCAGAAATACAGTATCCGCACAATGATACTGCGGAAAAATCCGGATGTCCAGCTGTTCCCCCGGCGTAAAATCATCGGCAAACATGATCTGCGGCCTCTCCAGCACAGGAAATACCGAATAAAACCTGTAATGCAAAAACCCGGCTTCCTGAAGCATCTGCCTGATTTCCGCCTTAGCGTAACTGCGGCCTTTCCTGCGGTCAAAAGCAGACGCCTCCGCCCTGACGTATCCCTCCACGCCGTCAAAACTCCGCCCCGTATAGGGATCCTTGTCCCCGCAGAAATACCGGATGCCCAGACGGTTGTTCATCCCCAGAAACAGCCTGCCATGTTCCTTTAACAGCGGCCTTGCTTTTCGCAAAATTTCCGCGGCCTCTTCCCTGTTTCCAGTCTGTTCCATCGCCGTGGTGATTATGATGTGGTCGTACCGCTTTAAAGGGAGGTTTTCCGCTTCCACACAATCCACCGTCATACCGCTCTCCCGCAGGGCTTCCTCCACCGCCCGGTCAAGTTCCGTATTCCCGGTGATATAAAGCGCACACTGATCCGTCTTAAACGGATACCACTTGACCAGCCCTTTGGGCAGTTCCGCGATCAGTTCCTGCAGGGTTATTTTTTCTTCCTCTGCTCTGTGCAATGTTCTTCCCTTACTTTCCTTAAAGTTGTGATCTGTATTTTTGTTTGTATTTCTGTCTGTATTTCCATTCATATTTCCATTTATATTGCTATTCATATTTCCATTCATATTTCTATTCGTATTTCTATTTTTGAATCCGGCATGTATAGTTAACGACATTAGAAATTTCGTTTTCGGCCTTGCAGGAGCTACCGTATATGGCTTCTGCAAGAGCCGGAAACAGAAAGTTGTTATGTCGTTTACTATATGTTCAAACGGCATACAGTACCGTTTCCGCCGAATAATTGCTGTAGTGTCTGATATATAATCTGTACTCCGGCACCAGACTTTTCACATAATAAGGAATCCGCCAGTAGTCTTCCTTCTTATGATAAAGGCAGACCGCGAGTTTCGGCCTGTTTTCTGTGATGATCCGCTTCGCTCCCTGCAAAGCCTCCAGTTCGGCTCCTTCCACATCCAGCTTGATAAACGTAACCTGCTCCCTTTTCTCAACAACAGAATCCAGAGAAACCGCTTTCACCTGACACCGGCCGCCGCCTTCCCCCGCCGCTTCTGCCAGATGTGCTCCGGCCGTTCCCGCATTCTCCCAGGTTAACGCCGCCGGTTCATGCCACAATCCGGCATTGACCAGCGTTATGTTGTGCCAGCCGCCATGTGCTATCTTCTTTTTACAGGTCAAATAGTTGTTCCGGTCCGGCTCAAAGGCATACACGCTCCGGCACTTCTTCCCCTCTTCTTCCAGTCTCTCCATCATGATCCGTGTCGTTTCCAGATCAAAACATCCCCCATCGACAAAGACCTCCTGATCCGCAAACGTCAAAAAACCACTGCGCTCAAAATACTGATCCTGCCGGAAACACTTGCCGTACAGGTTTGCGTCTTCTATGTATCTGCAGCCGCATTTTGACAGTTCCGTCCGTATCTCTTCCGCATGATAAGAGGAAGTGATCAGAAACACGCACTGGTCAGTGTTCTCCCGTTCAACAACATACCGCAGAGAAACAATCGGTGTTTTCTCTATAAAAGTGCCCTGCTTCTTCTCATCGGAATCAACAATATACGCCATTTCCAAGTGCTCCGCGCAAAGATCCCGGTACAGCTTTTTGGCCCTGTACCCATAACCGAAAAGAATGATCTTCTTACCGCATGCTCTCAGCTTTCGGTACAGCTCCTGTTCCTTGCCGCCATAGTAAACATTGTCGGCGTACTGCGGTATGCTCCTGACTATATTTTCAATGTATTTCCACTCACCGCTCTCGGCATATTTCCTTCTGTTTTCAAATAGATATCTGGATTCTTCATCGCATAACTGCCCGTAGATCCACTGCATCTTATCCTGTTGTGCGTTCATCCCTGTTACCTCCATGCGGAATATTTGGGGCAGCGTGTTCCGAACACATCCCCCAAAGTTTCCGTTCTGCGCGCACCCTACTGTCTGCTCACGAAAATAAAAATTTCATCACCGCCTCTTCCCCGTAGATGCCTTCCCCGTAGACAGAAATCTGCTCTGCGCTGATCCCCGCGCCGGCAAGCTGCGCAGACAATTCTTCTGCATGACATTGATTGGCGATCATATAACAGGCTTTGGGGTACTGCCTGACTGCTCGTTCCACGCTCATCACCTCCATGCCCTCCACGGTCTGCCCCTGAACAACAGGAGCATTATCACAGACGGCATGGATATTTCCTGTCCCCAGCTTTCCGCACAGCTTCAAAAGTGCCCTGCCCCGCGCTCCCGCACAGACCACCACGATCTGTGCCGCCTTTTCCACCAGCTGCAGGAATGCCTCCGTATCGTTTCTTCTTCTCTCTTCCGCCTCGTTAAAAATATCTTCCTGTGTCTGCTTCCCCCGCCATAATCGCAGCACCCTGTCCTTTTCAGGAATCCGAAACGCCAGTACTTCCTCCCGAAATTCCAGCATCTCATCCCGCACAAGGCCTGTCAGAAACCGTCTCCTGCCTTCTGGCCGCAGCCTGTTGTAATTCCACAGATAAGAGTGGAATTTCATCGCCATATAGAAGCTGCGGCATACTTCGTCCGTAAATCCTCTGCTTTTCATCTGCTCCCAGATCCATGCATATTCGGCAATAATCACGCTGTGCTTGTCCTGTGACCGCACCGACGCTCCCGTGCCGCCCTGCCTGTAGCGGTAAAAACAGTCTTCCACGAACATCACCCGCTCCGCTTCCAGCGAACACAACAGGGCAAATCCCGTATCCTGATAGGAAGCCCCGGGCGTCTCATGAAACCGGATCTTTCGCCCCAGCACAAATTCCCGCCGGTAGATGCCCGACCAGATATTGCCGTGGTCGCCGTAGACCAGCGCCCGGGGTGTTTCTTTTAACAGGATCACCCGTCCGAAAATATCGCCGGACTGTCCCCAATAGCTTCGCTCCCACTTCCGGTAATGACGCCGGCCCCGGTAATCCACGAACTTATAGAAATTGGATTTCACATAATCCAGATGGTTGCCGTGGGCGGCATCGTACAGTTTCTCAAACATATCCTCCGCGACGTAATCATCCGGCTCCACAATGCCTATGTACTCCCCGCCTGCCGCCTCTATCCCTGTGTTCATCTGGAAACCGTAGCTTTTCCGCTCCGACTGCAGATAACGGATCCGGTTATCCAGCGCAGCATATTCCTCCAGGATCGCAGCCGTCCCGTCCGTCGAACCGGCATCCACACAGAGAATCTCCAGCTCCGGCAGCGTCTGCCTCCTGACGCTGTCAAGGCACTCCCTGATCTGGCCGGCGGCATTGAGGGAAGGGATGATCACCGACACTTTGACATTTTGTCCTGCCGGATCCGGGCAGCCGGCGGCATCCGCTCCGCTCCCGGATACCAGCCGCTTTCGGGAATCTGATGACCTTCTATGGTCATCCTGCTTAATCTCCCAGTCGCTTCCCTGCTCCTTCGGCAAAGCGCCTTCCCCCATGCCCAGTTTCCACTGAAACGCAATCTGCACGTTCCAGGCCACATACCGTTCCAGCTGCTTTCTCAAGATCCCGTCTTCCTGCGCAAACAGCCTGCGCATATAGCAGTAGAAATAGTTGATCTTCGCCAGATACAGTTCGTCTCTGGCGCGCACCAGCCCTTCGGCCCGCTGACAGTAATAATACGCCCTGCTGTCAACAAAGACCGCCGTGATGTCCTGCATAAGACAGGTCCACACCAGCGCCCGATCCTCGTCGTATTGGATCCTGTCTTCAATCTTTTCCATGGAACGGACTGCCAGCTCTCTCCGGTACAATTTGGCAAACAGATAGGGCAAAATGCCGTACCGGCAGTCTTCATAATCAAAAAACAGCTTCTTCACCGCATCTCCGGGGTTGGTATAAACCCCCGGTGCGATCAGGTTTCTCCGCTCTTCCTCCCGTCCGCCTGCCCGGATCTTCAACACATTGGAAACGACCAGATCCGCACGATGCTTCTCCGCCTGCTCATACAGCAGGGCGGCCAGATCGGTTCCGATCCAGTCATCGGAATCCACAAACATGACATACTCTCCTCTGCAGGCTTTTATCCCGGCTTTCCTCGCCGCAGTATTCCCGCGGTTTTCCTGACTGATGAGAACGATACGGGGATCTTTCTTCGCATAGGCTTCACAGATCTGCAGGGAATCATCCGTAGAGCCATCGTCCACCAGAATGATCTCCAGATCCCTGCAGCTCTGGTTTAGAACGCTTTCGATACAGCGCGGCAGATAAGCGGCCGTGTTGTAGAAAGGTATGATGACGGAAATCCTGTGCCGGCGCTCCAGCCGGGACAACAGAAACGCCGCCGCCCTTTCGCTGGCGTGACCGTCCTCATACACACCGTACTGCTCCAGAAAAAGAGCTGTCTTCTTCCGATAGGCACCCTCATCAAACCGCTCGATCGCGGCGGCCAATTCCCCGTTCGTCTGTGCAGCCGGAAACGGCAACGCATCGTAGTCTATGTAAAACGTCCGCTCCTTTTCCAGATATGCTTCCCTGTCAGGTGCAAACAGCAGCGTCGCTTTCCTCACAAACGCCGCCTCAAACAGAATACTCGAATAATCAGAAATAAGCATATCGCAGGCGGCCACAAGCTCCTGACTGTCCTCGTACCCGCTCACATCAATCACCGAGACGCTATGTTCCATAACTTCTCTGTTTTGCAGATGCAAAAGAGAGGGATGCCCTCTGAACAGAATCTTCCATTGACCGCCAAAACGCCGCTCCAGCTGTTTTAAAAGTTTCGTAAAATCTAATCCCTGCACTGTCCTTTTCTGCTTTTTTTCCTGATCGAAGCGAAAAGTCGGCGCATATAACAGCGTGTGGGTGTCTGCCGCAATGTGGTATCTGGCATAAACCTTATTTCGGTTGACAGAGTTGGTTCTGTTGCCCCTGTGGTCTTTGCTGCCGCTGCTGCCCTCGTTATTTCTGCTGTTCTCGTTATCAATGTTGCAACCATTCCCCTTGTCAAATAAAGCGTCCGTCCTCGGCGAACCGACAAAAACAAACGCTCCCTCACAGCCAAACCCGCTTTTGCATGTCTGCAGGTCGAAATCACTTCCCACAAAGAAGTAATCCGCGATCTTTCCATTCTGCCGCACCAGTTGCCGTGCGTATTCCGTATCTGTTGTCGATGGGTCGTCCAGAAAGAATTTCTTCAACGTTATACTCGGCCAGTGCTTGGTCTGAATATAAATCTGTCCTTCCCGCTTCCGTATAAATGCCGGCACAAGAATATCAAACACCCAGATGCCGGCTGTTTCCATCTCGTAAATATATTTCTTCCAATTCCCGATCCGGACCGGCCGCACCCCTTCGGGTACTTTGATCCTAAGATCCTCCACCAGCCAGACGATATCCAGATCGCCTCGCCGGTTGCTGTCGGATTCCCTGTCACCGGCTTTTCCACTGCCGGCCTTGTTGGCATTCCTTTCTCCGATAGCGCTTTGCCTGATCAGCTCCTTCGTTATATATCTTGCATGGCCGCCATACCTGCCGATCATGCATACAATTTTATTTTCCGCAATGGGCAGACTGCAGCATTTATCTGCATATGCGTTTCTCTGCTCCTGCAGATCCGTCTGTTCTCCGGCACATTTTGCGTTATGTTTTGCGGTGTGTTTTCCAATCTGCTTTCCGTCATACGCTCGGACATCTTCATCTTGAAAACGGATTCCCGCATCGGCTTCCATCAAAAGCAGGACAAAACATTGCAGACGATAAGACGCCATTTCCCGGGCAATCTCTTCATACGCATTGACGGCAGTGATCAAAATAATCGTTTTCTCCGGATCAAGCGACGGAAGAATACCGGCATCATAAATCGGAATCCGTTCACAGGCTGTATCCACTGCTTCCGGCAGATAGTCCCCCAGACAAAATCCCTGCAGACCGATATAGCTGTCGATCGCACCACAGAGTTTTACCTTATCACCGTATTTTTCTATAAAGTAACCGGCGACGTTTCCCAGTCCATAGAGATAGACGTCTCTTCCGGCCGCCTTGTTCCGGAATGCGGCCCATGTCTGTTCCCCGTCAAACTTATAATCTGAAATATGCTTATTATGGGCCATCGCTTCCTGTATCATATCCATGAATGTCCAGTCTCCCCTGTCTGAAATACGAAAATTCATAAGTAACCAAAAAACCAAAAAAACTGATGTAAAGTGTGACATTTTCATACTTTACACCAGTTTTTCCGCAGTTTATTTCATATTCGTTTCCACTAGTACTCCGTACTTGAAGTTCCTGTGCAAATTTTCGAGGATATTTTTTCGAGTGTACAAGTTCAGAAACGGAGGCGTAGCGGGCTACGTTGAGTATTCTGGGCTTGTGCAATCGGGAAAATAGACCGAAATATTTGCACAAGGGTTTTCAGTACGGAGTACTAGGATCCATGCTGCACAGCAGGTGTGCGTGGATATTTAGCGACTGCCGCAAGGGTCAAATACTCCGCAGCCTGCTGCGCTGGAATTTTGATGCCCCGTCAGCCTGCTGCTGGGTCTTTTACTGCGCCGCCAGCCTGACCATACATTCCTTGCCACAAAACGCAATACCGTATCGGCTGATCACACTGTAGTTATCATCGAGCAGCTCCTTTTCATAATGCCGCTCCTCGATCTGCTCCAGCGCTTCATCCGCCTTTGCCTCCAGTTCGCCCAGCTTCTTTGTCACTTTAAATTCTATGATAAAAGCCTCCTTCCGTCTCGATACCGGTTTCACGAAAAGATCACATCTGCCCTTGCCGGACTCCCGATTGGACTTGGTGATATACCCTTTGATCCCGGTGAGCAGACCGGCGACCAGTCCATGATAGTAATTCTCATGCTCATCCATGGAACTGATGGTCTCCAGCATAATATCATTCAGCTCTGCTTCAAATGTTTCCACATCCTTTTGTAGCAAGGCGTTGTGAAGCCTGCTCATATCACGCTGCTTTATTTTCGTCTGAAACCATGCACTCACCTTGGTATAGAAAATATAGCGCACTTCCCTGTTAGGAATCCGAAATGTCAGATACCGGATGTCATTTTCACAGATCCGCTCACTGACCTTCCGGAAATAACCTGTGAAGAACATGAAATTCCACAGATTATCCATGCTTTCATACACCTCAGCATAGGTAATATCTTCATGAACGGGCTTCTCAATCACACCGCCGTCGATCAGCTGTTCAATCTCCGCCTTTACGCTTTCATCCGCCAACTCGATCAGCTCCCGCACAATACTGTTTGATGAAGTGTTGGCCCAGTACGCAACCGGATAACAGTTTTCGTTCGCCTGTAAATCCTTAATATATCTGACCACACTCCACGGATTGTAGACATTTGTATTTCCGAACAGATATCCGTTGTACCACGCTTTCACCGTCTCGTATTTTTCAGAAAGAGCAAAATCATCACACAGTTTCCTGACTTCGCAGTCTGTAAATCCAAAGTATTCATGATAGCTGTCATTTAAAATCGAAATAACTTCTAAATTATTCAACCCGGTAAAAATACTCTCCTTGCTGATCCTGAGACAGCCTGAAATGACTGCAAACTCCAGACCGGCATTTGTTTTCAGCACAGTCTCAAAAAGCGCCCGGATAAAATCAATCATCTCGTCATAAAATCCACACAGAAAAGCATTTTCCAACGGCACATCATATTCGTCGATCAGCAGGACAGCTCTTTTTCCATAATAGTAAGAAAGACAGTGTGAAAGAAACTGCAGCGAACCTTTAAAAATATCCATATCCGCATGGCCGCTCAGAATACTCTTATACCGCTCCTTCATCTCATCCGGCAGATCCGAATCCAGCACATAGCTGTGCCGTTCAAACTCCATGCCGATCTGCATGGTGATCTGTCTGTATGCACTCGCGAAGGTAGACTGCCTGCCTGCTTTCAGCGTCAGTGTGATCACCGGATACGCTCCCATATGCGACAGATAGCTTTCCCCCGCCTGCATGATGTTCAGGCCTTCAAAAAGTCCCCTGTTATCCATGGGTTCGCCTTTTATCGTATGCATGTCTTCAAGAAAATACCGCAGCATACTCATATTCAATGTCTTACCAAAGCGTCTGGGACGTGTGAAAAGATTGACCTCCCCTTTCCTGTCGATCAAATCCCGAATAAAGGCCGTCTTATCAACATAATAATATCCATGCTCGATCAGTTTCTTAAAATCGTCAACCCCTATGGGCAGTGGTTTATAGCGCATATCCTCTTCTCCGCATAACGAATCTTCGTGTTTCTATCAACAGCGTAACACACATCCAATCTGATGTAAAGTATGAAATTGTCAAGGTGCGTCTTTTCGTCCGGCCCGTGTTATTTCACAACCTGCATAAAATGCTCTTTTAAGTACGCAATCGTACTCTGTGGACACAATTTTTCAAGCATCTCCATGTCTTCCTCCTGTATTGCCTTTCTCACCCTGGTCGCGCTGATCATCTCCTTTTCGTCAAATGCAGCTCTTGGAAATTCGATCACTTCAACACCAAAATCCGGCAGAATTCTCTTCATCGTCTCATTATATGCCCTTGTCACTTCGTCAAAAGGTTCTTCTCCTACGAAACGATATCCAATCCCTAATTCCGCCGCGACAATTTCCCCGAAAATATACACATCATAATCCATAGAATCTACCGTCTGAACCTGCTCCTTATCAAAATACTGTGCAAAAGTTTCAAGAGATATCATATATCTGCCCGATGGTATGACCATAATATCCCCCGACAAATCCGAAACACCCTGTTCCACCATCCGCAGTCTGTCCTGAAACTTAAAACAGGATCTGTCCTCTTCTACGACGAAAATATATAATTTATCTACCATTTTCACGGCCTGTTCTATCAGATATCTATGTCCCTTCGTAAAGGGATTGCAGTTCATGATGATCGCGCCTGTCTTGCTGTTACCTGGCATCTGACACAGCCCATACCGTTGAAAATATTCCATAAAATATTCCCGTATTGACCAGTTAATATAATACTCCTGTATTTTTTCCGGTAAGCCAGGCTTTCCTGGCTTTTCCAGGATTCCCGTTGAACAGATATCCGCATAAATTCTCTGCGCCAGCTTTTCATTTACCATATAGTTACAATGTAAAATGCTGTCCAGCACACAATCCGATAAATGCGGTATCGTCAAAAAAACCTCTGACAAGTCACCCTGAAAAGCCACTGCACCTCCCGTCTCTTTTGGAATATACCGTTCCGTCCCTATGATGATCACAATATCGTCTCTCGATAATTCCTCCATAAACATCTGATCATAGCACAATTCCCCACTGCACAATCCTCTGTTTAAAACCTTCCAGAACGTATGACCGTCCCTGTTCAGTAAATCCTGCAAATACGCTTCTATTGTCTGGTCATCTCTGCAATATGCGCCAAATACAAAACATGGTCCAAACATAAAAATTCTTCTGTCCGCTGCGGGTGGAAGATTCGGCGTACTGCGATACCCGTTTCGAATTGTGCAGTAATCCCCCTCCATGTCCGGGAATACAGTTCTGCCGTTTGTAACCACCGGCTGACAAGACTCTCTTTCTTTCCTCAGGACAGCAACACCATTCTTCTCTCCTGATCCTAAAAAGGTCTCCCACTCCTGATCCGACAGAATACTCCATTTTGAATTTCCGTCCATTTTAGAGGCATGCCTCATGATCTTCTGCCGCTCCGTCCCGCTTAACTGCTGCATGACTTTTTCCTGGGAAAAAATATAAAGAAAAACATCAGCTTTCGTTTCCTTTACAAAACGTTTCACTTCTTCCCGCCGCCACCTGTATTCTCCCAGTCTGGCGGCTCTCAGCATCCGCCGCTGCCGCTTTCGGAGAAACGGTTTCTTTTCTTTTTTAATAACGCCCAGAAACTCTCCCTGCTGTGTCACAACCGGTATCTCGTTGATGGTCAGCGAATGTTCAAAGAATGCAGCTGCTTTGTCATAATCAACCGTACTTAACGCGGTAAAGTTTTGATTGATCGTAAGTCTGTCTTCCTGTTTCTTATAAAAACGTTCCAGATCCCCAATAGACAGAACGCCTGCCAGCTTTCCTTCCTCCATCAGATACAATACTTCATTCTCACAGCTCATAAAATGATGGTACGCCATATTCGGCAGATCCGAAATTGCCACTGACTCATATACAGATGTCATATTTTCTCTGGCAGTAAAAAAACACTCCGGATAGTAACGGCTGATCACCTGCAGATCCAATTCCACAGTTTTGTAATGATACTCTGCCAGTCCATCCATGATTTCCTTTTTATTTGCCTCGCTCACGCCTAAGATCACCCCAAACGCCCGGCCGGCTTCCAGTTCCGATAATGCCCGCACCGGCAGGCCGTACAGGCAGGCAGGATTCCCCGACCTGTCTGTAACCAGAACCGCCTCCAGCCTTTCCGTCAATCCCAAATCTGCCAGAATCCTTAAAAGATACCTCGCGACTTCCCCTGCCCCATAAAAATAAACCGGCAGATTTCCGATCCCGTCGAATACAGCTCCATAGATTCCCGCATAGTATCTCTTTTTTGCAGCCGTATATGCCTCCCATGTCAGCAGATTCCGGAACCATTTCTGACAGCGTCCTGCATCCTGCTGCCTGCACAGCGCTGACAGTGCGGCAATACACCGGTCATTTCCCGTCCCACGCAGATTGTCGGCCGCCAGACTGCTGCGCTGCGAATCTTCTATCGTGATATCTTTTTGAGAAGGCTTCGTGTAAACAACTGGAATGTCATCCATGATCTGATTGTATTTCAGCCAAAGGTCATCCTGATCCCGCGCCGTCTTCATGATCGTCTCCTGATCAAACCAGCGCTCATGATACACCGCCGGATAGCAGATGCCGCCGTTACCGATGGCACATAGATCCATTCTCGGCATATCCGCATATTCTCCCAGGCAGTTTTCCCTTTCCCATCTGCGATAGGGTTCCAGTCCGTCCTCCCTTCTGAACAGGATCCTCACATTTCTTGCCGATACCGCACCGGGGAACCGCTTATGACCTGCAACCAGTTCGCCGATCATGGTCTCTGCATACAATGTGTCGTCATCCACCGTAATGACAACGGCATCGTTATATTCCTGCAGCGCATAATAATATTTCTTATGGGATTTCAGATTGCCAGACACCCACGCAACCCGAAACCCGCCACGCCCGATCAGTGCTTTTAATGACAACGGAAGATTCTCTTCTGCTCCCGGAAACTCCTCCAGACTTAAATACAGCACGATTTCATCCGCTTTCACAGACTGCCGGTACAGGCTCTCGACTACCTTATGTACGCTGCTTATCCTGGGCGGATAAGATGTGAGTGAAACGACGATCTTCATATCTCATTCTTCCTCTCCAGCAGCATGGCAAGAAGGTCTGTAACAACAGCCCCCGTATGCCTTACCATGCCGCTCACTTCCTGCTCTAACTGCTTCGAGGTGACAAGAATATGATCCACTTCCTGCATAGCAGCATCCGGGGCCGCTATTTCATATCCGTAAACCGCCGTTCCCTGCTTTGCTTCATCACGATCAACAACTCCGGACAGCCTGACAGAATACGCCTCCAGATAGCGCAGAAGGATTCTCCCATTGGTCCCGGCTCCCCACAAGATCATTTTTTTATCTTCCAGAATTCCGGCTCTTATAAATTCACAGATCACCGCGCCGTTTTTGTGCAGATAATATTGGAAATAGGTGTCCGGTTGATCAAACCACCGGCTTTCATAACTTCTATTCTGAAAACTCTCCAACAGATATCTGTCATAAGCATCAATCTGTTCATAATATTCTTTTCCATATGCCACACAACTGCGAATCCCCTCTTCCTGCAGGAAATCATAAAAATTCTTCCTGTGCTCTTCTCTTTTTTCTGCCGACAGCACGTACAGAAAACAGTCCGATAATTTAAAATACAGATAAGGCGCATACCTGGCAAGCAGGTTTCGTTCTTTCAACTCACTGCACAGTCTTTTCATTGCATCATAGGAACAAATCGGATTTCTCCGGTTGGAGATCCGCTGCGGTTCTGCATGATCTCTCGCATAAACCATAACGCGCCTGTCATCCAGACAGAGTATCCTCCGGGCACAAAACAGGGACATCTGCGCAAAATAGACGTCATTGCTGGACGGCAGATCCTGAAATTCCAGTCTGTTCTCTTCAAGAAAACTTCTTCGAAACATTCTGTTGCACGGGGAAGAATGCCACCATGGGAACTCCCGCACTGCAAAATCCGCCATGGAGAACGTCGCTCTGCAGTACCGCTCCTGAAATCCTGACGGCCGTTCTATGATTTGCTTTGTATGGATTGCTTCATCCGGCACATGGCAATACTCAAACAAGACAAGATCCGCCCGGTGCCTTTCCATTGCGCCGCCTGCCTGTTCCAGCAGTTCTTCCTCGAATACATCGTCGCCGTCCAGAAACAGTATGTAGTCCCCCTGCGCCGCTTTCAGTCCTTTGTTTCTGGACAGCGCCGCTCCAGAACGCTCTTCGTTTTGCAGGATCCTGATCCTGGCATCTTTTCTCTGAAATGCTTCAACAATGCTTCCCGTCCCGTCAGTAGAAGCATCGTCAACACAGATCAGTTCAAAGTCCCTATATGTCTGATTTAATACGCTTTCCAATGCCTCCGGCAGATATTTCTCCGCATTGTAAAGCGGCATGATGATCGATATTTTCTTCATTTCTGATCCTCCATCCGTAATGCGCCGTTCCAGGCAGACATTGATCATTTCTCCCGCAGCAATGCAAGGAGGTTTACCTGCTCAATCTTCAAATGAGCAGTCCTGTCTTTTATCTCCCATAAGATCTGCTTTGAAGTTGTAACAATCAGATCAGCCGTTTGACAAATATCCTCCGGACTTGAAATAGTATAACCGTTGACAACAGTTCCCTGCTTCTTTCTATCAGCATCCGCTGCCGCCGTTATTCTGACTGCATGTTCTTCCAGATAGGCCAATAGACTCCGCCCATTGACGCCTGTCCCCCACAAGACTATCTTCCTTCCCCTTTTCAATTCATCCTTGAGAAATGTCAGGACAGCCTGGCCGTTTTTTCTTAAATAATATTGAAAATACGTTTCCTGAATACCAGCCTCGTCACACTCGCAGGAACTGTTCAATATCCTCTCCATAACAGCTCTGCAGTAACTGTCCGCTGCATTGTAGTGTTCCTTTCCGAGGTAAATACACCGTGATACGCCCTCCTCTTTTAGGAAACGATAAAATCTTCTTTTACGTTCTTCATTTTTTTCTTTTTTTAACAGATACAGCATATAAGTTACCCATATGTAGTAATATAGTTCTGCAAACCTGCCAAACATATTTCTTTCGTTTAACTCTGCCGCCAGTTTTTCCATGGCACAGTAGGCACACATTGGATCTCTGTCATTGGAAATCCGGGAAGGCGCAGCGTGATCTCTCACATATACCATAACCCTCCTGTCGTCTGACCATATCATTCTTTTGGCACAAAACAGTGCCATCTTAACAAAACAGACATCATTGCTGGACGGCAGGTTCTGGAATTCCAGTCTATTCTCCTCCAGGAAACTTCTCAAAAACATTTTATCCCAGGGTGCATTCGATATATTTTGGAACTCCTCTGCCTCAAGATCATTTGCATCAAAAGCTGTCAGACAGTAGTGCCTGATAAAACTTTCCGAACGCTTCACAACTCTTTTGGTGTATATTGCTTCACTCTGTACATGCAGGGCTTCAAACAAAACCACATCTGCCCGATGCCTTTCCATTACAGCTTCCGCTTTTTCCAGCAGTTCCTCTGCGAAGAGATCATCTCCATCCAAAAATATGACATATTTACCTTCAGCTGCCTTTAACCCTTTATTCCTCGACGGCCCGGCTCCCATCCGTTCTCTGTTTGCCAGAATCCTGATTCTCGCATCTTTTCTCTGAAACTCCCATAGAATTTCTGCCGTATTATCCGTCGAACAGTCATTGATGCAAATGATTTCAAAATTCCTGTAAGTCTGACGCAATACGCTTTGCAGTGCTTCCGGCAGATACTTTGCCGCATTATACAAGGGCATTATGATCGATATCTTTGCCACATTCATCCTCCCGCGTCACACAGTTGTTCCCTTTCCAAAAAAGAGTACACTTCATACTCTGCATAACATACATGCTTAAACTGCAGCTTTTCAAGAGTATGCAGCACTTCATCCACATATTGATCACTGACCGCAACGATCACGAGAGCGCTTCTACTGTACTCGGAAATCTCCTTCACCTCATACCCTTCAATAAAACGGTCCTGATCACTTTTGTTGCTGACTGCAAATCCAATCATATTGCCGCAGAACTCTCCATAATTCTGCAGGAAAAATCTTCCAGCCACACCAGCTCCATAAATAACAATCTGTGATGCGGCGCGGCAGGCCGACAGCATCTTCTCCTTTGCTGCTTTCTGCTTCGCAATATAAGCCTCCAGGCTCTCCGCATTTCTGAATGCTTCAACAGTTTCCCCCAGCCAGTTACGGCGAATTTTACAGATCCGGTCTATTAACTCCCATACTGCCTTTTGATCTTGCACTGCATATCGATAAAACGCGCCCAAATTTTCAATCAAAATATGCTGCAGGCTCTTTCTATAGGTAACGGTCAGATCATAGCTGCATGCGATCTCATGGCAATCCCGGATGCCACGCAGCAAATCAACCGCCTTTTCCAATGTATAATTAACCTTTTTATGGTCTGTCCTGTAAATATAGACCACATCATTTACTGCATAAAATTTCTGCGCACAGACCATAGCCCGCAGCAGGAACGGGGGATCCTGAAATCTCCTGTACGGCGGGAATATAACAGTATTCCTCCTGATCAATTCCGTTAAAAAAATATACCGCTGAAAATTATAGAAAAATCCAAAATCTTTAAACTCCATTACCTGTTCAGAAGAAAACCATCCATAGAATTCTTTTCTTTCCCCATATGCTGACTGCAGAAGTATATTCCCTCCACATATTGACACATGATTATTTTCCGCTGTCATGTACAATTTCTCTAACACAGTATCCTGCGCATAATAATCATCCGGATCCATAAAGCAAAGATACTTTCCCGCTGCTTTCCTGATTCCATAATTTCTCGCGGGTCCTGCTCCCTGATTTGTCTGACGGAAAACGAGCATATTCCCATGTTCTTTCTGATATTCGAGCAAAATATCATAGGAATGATCTTCTGAACCGTCATCAATACAAATCACTTCTATTTCCCTCAATGTCTGTACAAATACGCTGTCCAGGCACTGCCTCAAATATCTGTCTACATTAAACACCGGAATAATAACACTTATCTTGATCATTAATGTCACCTCTGTTTCTACTGCTTCCCATGATCTTACCGTGCCTTTTCCAAATGACTCCACTGCGCTTTCAGTATCCCTGCATTCATATTACACTCATGACGTTCCCGCCAAAAATAGTGATCAGGCACTGAAAATCCCATCTTAATCCCGTACAAGATCTCATCCGGTATCCTTCCCTTATAGGCATCTTTCAGACACCCTTTCAGCTCGTTATCCGACAGATATTCCTCCTGTGATAAAGAAAAGGCAAACTCAACGATCCGCCTGGCCAAAAACGGCACTCTTGCCTCCAATGAAACCGCCATGCTTGCTCTGTCTACTTTGGTCAGGACGGATTCCGGAAGGTACGTCATCAGATCCATGTAACGCATTCTGGTAAACACAGGCAGTTCTTCCTTATAGTACTGATCAAAATGCCAGTATGGATCATAATCTTTTGGAATATTCCATCTGATTCTGTAATCTTCAACAGAGGACGCCGGCTTCGCATACTGTTGATAAACTTTCTCCTTTTCTGGTTTATTCCCAAAAGATGCCACCGTCTTATAATGAGCATATCCCCCAAACAGTTCATCTCCTCCATCGCCGGTCAGCACTACCGTGCAGTTTGTTCTTGCAAGCCGCGACAGCATATAAGTCGGATACGCCGAAACATCTGCAAAAGGTTCATCATACCATTTCGACAAATCGTTCCTGATCTGCCTGACATCTTTACTGCTTAAAATCTGCTGTGTCAAAGATATGTGTTGCTGCCGGCAGAATGCATCTGCGCGCGCTGATTCATCAAACTGTGCTTCCTGAAATCCAATGGTAAAAGCATTTACTTCCGGTTTTAATCTCTTCGTCACATATGTAATAACACTGGAATCAACACCGCCGCTCAAAAATGTCCCTACCGGCACATCCGCAATCAGCTGTTCTTCCACTGTCTGTCTTATTAACCCTCTTAGTTCCTCAGCGACATCTTCCCTTTTTCTTTTTCTTCCCACACTGGCATTCACGAAAAGGTTCCAATACCTATCCGCTTCTATGATCCTTTTTTCCTGTGTATCAAATATGAGCCGCGCAGCCGGCCTTAATTTTCTGATATGTTTATACAGGCTTTTCGGTTCCGGAACATATTGGTAGAACAGATAATCATATAACGCCATTGTGTCAATTTCCAAAGCGCTGTCGTCCAGCATCTCTGTCAATGCTTTCAGTTCCGATGCAAATGCAAATTTGCCATCTTTATAATAATAGTAAAGCGGCTTTACCCCAATTCTATCCCTGAACAGATATACTTTCCTCACGCGCTCGTCATAGATTGCCATCGCAAAAATACCATCTATTTTATCGATAAATTCTTTTCCGTATTCCAGATACGCATAAAGAATGACCTCCGTATCCGACGACGTACGGAACTGATATTTGTTTTTTAAATCATCCTTCAATTTCTGATAACCATAGATCTCCCCATTATATATGATATGTACCAGGTTATCCGGACTGCTCATGGGCTGCATGGCATGCACTGACAGATCCTGCACTGCAAGACGACAGAACGCAAATGTCGTCCCCTGATACGTCTCCACGTTTTTCCCGTCAGGTCCACGGTGAAGAATACTTGCGATTGCCTTCTCATAATGCCAGCCCGGATGATTTCCTCCTGCTATTCCACACATACAGCACACTACCCCTCATATAAAATTTCTTCCAATGAGATAACCGGACAGCTTACCCGATCCGCTAACATCTTCTCTATCTCGTCATACTCATAAACTGCCGTCACAATAACAGCATCGACTTCCGGCAGTTCTTCCTCCGCTTTTTTGACCGGTATTCCATCATAAATTCCAGTCCTGGCCCTATCCAACATGTACAACACCGTCACTTCTCTGTCACGCAGCTCCCAAAGCATGTGCTTCCCGATCTTGCCGAGTCCATATATCGATATTGTGTGAATCCCACGCCCGGCCAGAATCTGCGGAATCGTCTTTCCTTCCTCATGCAGTGTGAGCCAGCGTTCCACAAGATTAAACAACATTTCAAATTTATTTACTTTCATGTATTACGCTCCATTCGCTTCTGCTCCATATCCGGATTCTTTTTTCATAAAATGCAGCCCGTCACTTAAAATTATCTTTATATATATTTTTCTTATGGTTATGAATCTTATACTCTGTGCCCAGTCTGGATGATTGCCCCAATCGCCCCACATCCTGCGGCAAATGACCATTTTTCCATACCGCATACCAGAAAGACAGCTGATCCCTTCTGGATCCCTTCTTTATCTCATTCCACCATGTCTCCATAACGGCTATACAGTCAGGATTATTATGTTCCCGGACTATAACATTATTGATCGCCTCCCCAAAGTTCCTCGGAAAACCTTCTTCCGCATATCCTGCAACCTGTTTCAATATCGTCTCCGAAGAATCCCCGCTTGTTCTCTGCGACAACATCAGCATAGCCGCCTCGCCATAGATATCCAGATTCCCATAACCGCCTGCCTCATACAACCCGATGCCAATCCTGCCCACTTTCTTTACGGATCCTGCTATGCTCCGTATGATCTCGAAGGAGCCATCGCAATAGATTGAGTATTTGTAATCCTGAAAAAACAAATGCGGATGCAGCTTGCAGAAACGGTTGATCCGTACATGATCCAGCATTTTATCCTGAAACAGGTCCGTTATATCAATCCACTTATAGATTCCCAATTCCTCCGGCCGTTCGAACGACAGACAGAAATAATCACACTGTCTGTCTATGATCTTTGGCTGTTTTAAATCATCATAGCCATCCACAATGCATGTATACACTGCGATTTTTTCACGCTCTCCGACCTCCCTGTTATACTCGTCCATACTGCTGTCCGGATACACATGACCGGGCATTGTGATGTTCAGATAATATGCTGTGATACTCGATATATTAAGCCAGTGCTGATCCAGCCCTACCGTTTCCAGCCCCATGCCCTTTAGCTGTGCGGCTATCGTTTCGGTATATAAAGGAGAAGTGGAAACCATGCACAAAACGTCTTTTCCGTATTTCAAAAGCTCATCCGGAGAAATACACGTTATGTCATTGATTACCGGTTTCCCCCACTTGCTTTTATCGTTATCACAGAAGAAATCTATCCGGAATCCTCTATCCTTTACAAATTGATACCAATATTTATCTGCGGCATCGCCTGCTCCAAACAGGCAGAAATACTTATAGTTCCCTTTTTTGTCCATCCATTCCAGATAAGTACTCAAATTATCACTAACCATCTTCTACTCCATTCCAAAGCGTCACATAACGCCCGCTATTTTCTGACTGCCGCCGTCACCACCACCGGATACTGCTCATCCTGCAACACAAAATCTTCCTCCCGCAGATCCTCCGCACAAAGCCCGTACTGGAAGGCGGCCGCCGTCTTTACATTGCCCCAGGACTGCACCCTGATATTGTCATCTGCAAATACTTCCGCGAACAGTCTTTGCATGGACTGCTCCGTGAAGCGCCAGTATTCTCCCCAATTATAATAATCGTATAAAGAGATCTGTCCCAGACAGTGCGCCGTCACAAGCGCCACGCCGCCCGGTCTGAGCAGCCGGTGTATATTGCGCACCGCGCTGTGGATATCGTAGATAAACTGGAGCGTCTGCGTACAGATCAGGCAGTCGACGCTGTTCTCCAGGATCCCTTCCCCGGTCTCCAGGTTGCCTTTGATCACGCCCTTACCCCATCCGTTTACATGAAGTACCAGGCTTTCGGTCACCTGAGCGCCAAACATCTGCGTATATCCGGCGTCTGCAATTTCCATGACAGTCCCCTTTATTTTGTCCCTGTGCATTCCCAGAAACCGCTCGATATAAACCCGGTCGATGGAAGTCCCCCTCTCCAGGCCGAATCTTTTGCTTACCGGTCTGTCCGTCAGGCCGGCAAACAGTTTTACAGATTCGTATTTCCTGAAAAAAAGGGTGCGCAGATATGCCTTAAACGCATCCTGTGCGGAAAAGATCTGCACACCGGAATGTTCTTTCACGGCAATCCCGGTATCCGCTGCCGACATCTCTTCTACGGTATCTGCCAGAACAGTCTCCATCTCATCATAGTAAGGCTGCATCAGTACGGCGAATTTCACCCTCTCCGGAACGGTTCCGATCCGACGCATCTGCTCCCACATCTCAAAGAAGGCCGCCGACATCAGCAGGATAGCACTTTCTTCTGTAAAACAGCCGTACTTCTCCGGATGAACCACCTGCTTTCCCTCAAACTCCTGCACTTCATCTGGTTTTACCGCATTATCCAGAAAACCGATCACATCATACCGTTTCTTCAATTCTTCCTTCTTGCTCAGATAATACCTGCCCCGTCCAAATACGATAACCTTTTCCATTCCTGCTCCTTGTTTACCTGTCCTTGTACTTATTTACAAATACCTTCCTTACCCGTCTTTGCGCTGCAAATTCCGTCAGGGAGACTTGCCGGTATCTCAGATCCACCACTTCCACCTCGTCAATCCGGTTGTAAGTATGAATCCCTGTAAATCTGCGCTTCCAGTTCCCCGGCACATCCCGGGCGGAAATTCTTCTCACTTCATGTTCTGCATAGACCGGCTCAACGGCATCAATCTCCCGAAAAACCAGTCCGCTTCCATATCCACCTGCACCATCCTGCGAGACGCGAATGAGCCTGCCGTCCTGACACAATACCCTGCCGCCGGGCCGCGCGCTGCTGTCATTCTTTGCGATCGTCTGCAGCAATGTCCCTTTTTCCCCCTCCAGCCGGTATAGATACAATTCGCCCTTTACACCGCCCTTTTCGCGCTTGAAAGTAAACATATACGTTTTCCCCTCACAGGTAAAAAAAGTCGTATCCACACACTGTACATTGGCAAGCAGCACTGTTACCTTCTTCCACTGATCCGGAAATGCCTGCAGCTCATACACCGCAATTTCCTCGTTTTGATAGCTTTCCGGGCATAAATACAGCTTACCGCCGGCCACAAAAACATTCGGATAAGAAAGATGCCAGTGTTTGTCCATACTGACCGTCCAATCCGTAAATCTTCCGTCTTCCAGTCTGCTGTACGCGATTACGCCGTTCCGCTCTGACTTATACAGAAAAATCTCCGCGAAAATATAAAGCTCTCCCTGATACACGACCGGGAACGGATCTGCCGCCCATCCCCACTTCGGATTGGGCAAAAGCCCAAACTTCCTGTCTCCCCGCATTCTACAGGCAACCTGCCAGCGGTCAAATACAAATCTATCCCATAGCATCCTGTTTCCTCACAAGCCTGTTCCTTCCTCCGAATCCGCCGATTTATCCCTGTCTTACCTCCGAATAGAGTTCTTCCAGTACTTTTATTTCTCTTCTGATATCATAGCCGGCATCCTGTATCTGCCTGTCAGCTTTGACACGTCGATACCCCTGTGTCTGCTTTAAAATTGTTTGCACCCACTTCTCTTTTTCCAATTTCACAAATAAAATATTATCTGTTATTTTTGCTTCTTTTGTAACGGCGTCACTGGCTATACACAGTAGACCTGCTGCCTGCGCCTCGATCAGTACGCATGGCAGGCCTTCAAATCTTGACGGCAGTGCAAACACATCCATCAGCTGCAGATAATCCTCCGCATTTTCCACTGCCCCTGTCAATATGACCTTATCTCCAATTCCATATCCTTCTATCCTATCACGGATATCCTGTTCCAGTTCGCCATCGCCAACAAAAAGCAGCACCGCGTTTTCTGCCTTTTGCTGAATTTCATGGAAACAGTCCAGCAGAAATAACTGATTTTTCGCATAGGACATTCTGCCGATGCTTCCGATCACAAACCTGTCCTGCAGGTGCAGAGAATCACGCATCGCAGCTCTTTTCTGCGCATCATAGCTGTATCTGCCGATATCAACCGCATTGTGCATCACCCTTATGTCTGTCCGCGGGATCTGCGCCCCGAACAAAAAATCCGCCGCTTCCTCTGAACAGGTCAAAAAATGTGTCGCCATATCTGCTCTAAACTCCTGTTTTAATGCTTCGTGCGCCGATAATTCCTTCTCCCTTTGCCGGTCATCCACGAGATCCACGAAGGTGCTGTGGGCATGGATAACGATCTGCTTTATCCCTGCCTCTTTCGCCGCCTTCTCCGCGTGGAAACTCTTCCACCAGCTTGTATTCAAATGAAGCACATCATACCCCTGCCGCAGTATTTCCCCCAGTTCCTCCCGAAACCGTCCTGCATCCTGCTCGGCATAACAGGAAAGGTAATGTACCCTGCATCCCTGTTCCACAATGTCCTGCTCAAAATCTAATCCGGGGCTGCATGTGGCAAAATCGAACTGGAATCTGTCATGATCTATGTATTTCCAGAACTTCAATGCCGACCTGGTAACGCCGCCGTTGCTGTTGCGTATCGGAAAATGCAGGATTTTTATTCTCTTTCGTTCCATTTTGTTTTACCTCGCTCCCCAACGCTGATATGATCTGCTTTCATCGCCTTCCTGTATCACGCAGGCCGTAAATGGCTGCGCTTTGTATTCCTGTGTTTCTCGCCTGAACGTCGGTATGGCTTCATACATCGTGTGTAACCGTAAGCCCTTCAATAAGATCGGCCACCCGGCCGCTGGCTTTTCCATCCTCAAAGAATCCCAGCTCCTTCAAAAACTGCTCCACCGCGCACCGGTAGGCGGCAATATCAAATTGCTCGATCCGAAAGAGCAGTTCATTCATATTCCGTGCCGTTGGAAAGGGCATGGCCTCCAGTGCAAACATCAGGCGCCCCCGGTCCTCCACATATGCCTCCTCATCCTCCACAAAAAGAAACCCCGGCTGCTTCAAAATCGCGCTCTCGAAGATGGAACTGGAATAATCAGTGATCAGCATATCGCCGGCCGCGATCAATGCATTCATATCCGGATGTCTGCTGACCTCTATGACCCTGTCACTTCCACCCTTCCCGTTATGTCCCGATACCGCCGCCTGTCCAGCCACCTGCGGATGAAAACGCAGAAATACATACCAGCTTCCGCCGAACTTCCCTTCCAGCGCCCGGATCAGCTGCCCGAAATCCATCGTTCCGATCCCGGCACTGACACTGCGCTTTCCGTTCTGGCTTCCCCCTCTGAACGTAGGCGCATACAGTACAATGCGCGCATCCGAAGGCAGTCTGTACAGCGCCCTGTACTTTCTGCGCATTTCTTCTGTTCCCCCAAACAGGACATCGCAGCGCGGGGTTCCCGTTTTCAGGATCGGTCCGTTATAGAGCAGACCGGCCGGACACGTTGTATAACTCCATTCATTGCCGCACAGCACATAATCGATCAGTTTAGAGTCCGCCTCGCTCACGATACGGGCCATCCGCGGCAGTTTGTTTCCCCGCTGGCCGCCTATCGGCTTGATCCCTGCAAGGGCGTGCCAGGTCTGTATGTATACGGTTCCTTTTCTCTTCCTCGTGCCATAACCGGTCCGTGTATTGCCCACCCAGAAGCCGGCTGTGGAAAGGTGATATGCCCGGTTCCATACGGAATTTTTCACCGCTTTGATCTCCTCCGGGAATTCCTGGGCCGGCACATCCGTCAGCCACACGATCCTGTATTTTCTATGCCGTTTCCGGTTTCTGCTTAGCAGCTCCCGGGCAATATATTTTGGGCTGTCGCCATATCCCCCTTTTCCTTCCAGTGTCCACATAACGATCTTATGTGAAGACATCGGAAAGACCCGGCATCCCCAAAACAGCAGACTGACCAGCCATGCTTTGATTCTTCTCCGGTATATATAGTTCTCAACCTGTCCCTTACTCTTCATCATCCATCTCATTCATCACGCGGTCTTCAAAGCAGCTAACAAGACCGGTACCGCTCATGGCAGATACCGCTCCGGTTCATTCAAAAATACATCCGTAATCCCCAGATCTTCCAGTTTCCCCAGCGCAAGCCGCGTCCCCGTAGGCTTCTCCGGATACAAATGCCCGCCAAACCAGGCGCGCACCGTCTGCCCCTGTAGCTGCTCTTTCGTGAAATCCATGCCCTTCCAGAAAGGATGCAGCGCCGTCCGCAGGATCTGTTCCTGTCCCCGCTTCTCCGGCTGTGCACTGCCCGTTCCAAAACAGCCTCTTTGCTTATAAAAGCAGTCGGAAACCTTCGTATCCAATACCCCGACAAAGGCGTCTGCATCCATGTCTCGTATCTTTTGCAGAGACATGGTATAGAAGCTGGAATAGATCACCTGATCACGCAGATTCCTGCGGGCAGTCAGCTCCATGATCTTTTCCTCCATGCCGGGATAGGGAATCACGCTGTTTTTCAATTCGATATTCAGCAACAGCCCTGCCTCCATCCCCGCCTGCAGAAGATCCAGCACTTCCTGTATGGAAGGAATCTTCTCTTTCCGGCGCTGCCCCGTCTCTATCGACAGTTTCCGCAGCTCTGCATATGTGCAGTCCCTGACATAACCGATGCCGTCCGTAGTCCTGTCCACGCGCTCGTCATGGATCACCACAATCTCCCCGTCCCTCGTCATCTGTATGTCCAGCTCGATACCGGTAAGCCCTTCCAGCTGTGCCGCTTTGGCAAACGCGGTCATTGTGTTCTCCGGATACTGTTGGCTGCATCCGCGATGTGCCCATATCTTCATACTGCAAATCCCCATCTTCTGAACGGTTCACTGTTTCTATATAAATCAGCCCCGCCCGCACTCTGTCAGAAACTGCTCCATGATCCCCGCCATCGTCTCCGAATCCCCTCTGGTCAGCTTGAAGTCCTTCCTCGTATCCCCATTGATCCGGGACAGCATGTCACATATTTCGTAGCGCAGGCCGTCCCCCAGAAAGCGTTCGGAAAACCGCTCCACCTCATTCGGATCTTCATGATGTACTTCGAAATAACCTGTCTTCCACCACGGCGCTTCCGCCACGATATAGCCTGTGGTGCCGGAGATCAGAAGTTTCCCCTCCGACTTCACGCCCAGACCGCAGGAAGCGGTGGCCAGGCCGTTGCGATAGCGCAGATATGCCCTGGTGTAGAGATCGATCCCGTTTTCCGCTTCTATGGTCTCAAACCGAATCTCCTGATAATCGTGTCCGAACAGTTTCAGGATCGGCAGCAGACAGTAGCTTCCCAGCTCCGTAAAGCTGCCGCCGTATTTCGTATCCTGCAATTCTCTGCTGTCCGGCCTCTCCAGTTTCGTGAAGCACGCCTCCACGCACCTGATATTCCCTATGATACCGCTGCAGGCTATGCCGAGGAGTTTGGCAAATCCGGGGCAGTAGGCCGTCTTGATCCCCTCAAACAAAATCAGATTTCTCGCTTTCGCGCAGGCAGACAGCTCCGCCGCCTGTTCCCGCTTCAGACACATCGGCTTCTCACATAACACATGTTTTCCATGTTCCAGCGCCTGTTTTATGTATGCGTAATGGGTCCCGTGAGGGGAAGCAATGTAGACGATATCCGATGACCGATAGAACGCTTCCAGGTCCTCACAGGCATCGATCCCCCATTTGCGGGCGAATGCTCCGGCGCTCTCCATGTGCGGATTGTATACACACTGCGTATTGACGCCGCTGACCAGCGCCGCTTCCGGCATAAACCGCTCTGCGATCCGCCCCGTGCCGATAATGCCGATCCGCTGGATCGGAAATTCTTTCGCCCTGAGCATCGTGCTGGAAATATTCTTGGTCCTGTCCAGATAGACCACCCGGCAGTATTCTTTCAGATAATCAAACGTGCCGATCCAGTCTGAACCCACCGTAAAAATATCGATCTTATATTTCTTGATATCCTGAAACTTCTGCCCTTCCGATTCCTCCACGATGATCTCATCCGCGAATCCCGTCTTCTTCACATTCTCGATTCTGGTAAGCAGCGGATCCTTCACATTCAGTTTGCCCCTCGTCTGGTCGTATTCTTCCGTCGTGATCCCGACGATCAGATAATCCCCCAGCTGTTTTGCCCGCTGCAGCAGCCTGTAATGTCCCTCGTGAAACAGATCAAAAGTCCCATATGTAATCACTTTCACCATACCGTCTCCATCATTTCCTCCCTGCTCTGCGGCACGCCTTACTACGCCGTTCCCGCCGCAAAAGTTTTTCTCATGCTTTCCCTTCAACTGAGGGTATCCCGGGCCATAATATATTCATGGATCTTCTGGCCGCAGCTCCCGTCGCTGTTGACAGCCAGTTCCCTGTATGCGGCAAGCTGTTTTTCCTTATCAAAAGGACTGCCCGCCGTCACGCCGTCAAGAAATCTGTCCAGAGAGTTTATGACACTTTCCATGCAGGCATATCCCAGCGTCTCCGACCACGCGCCAAATCCCGCTTCATGGGCTTCCAGTTCTTCTTTATCAAATTTAATCTCAATCTCTTCCCATTCGTCTGTGTTCATATTGACGTTGTATAACCGCCGCTCAGCATTGGCGTAGATCTTAAGCCATCCGCCGGTCTCTTCTGGCTTCCACCACGGGAAAAAGACATTCCGCCCGGCCCTGTCTGCAACGGGAGGATTCCACTGCTCAAACTCCCCTGTCGAAAGCACAAGACGAAGATACCGGTCAGCCTGCTGCGGCGCAAGGTACAGACAGTCGTCGTAAAATGCCATCGTGCTAAACGGCAGTTCCTCACATCTGCTCCCGCTGTCCGGATCAGTGCAGGTCAAGTCCGCAGGAAATCCCGTATACTCCTTCACCTCTCCTGTCTGCGGTTTCCAGCACACGATTCCCTCTCCTGTATAGGGAAGCATCCACAACGCATCCTGGCAGGCAACGAGTTCATTACAGCCTCGTCTGCTTCCACTCTCGACGGGTATCTCAATCACCTGCACCGCACCGCTCTCAATCTCCAATGTCCAAACCTTATTATCCACAGGAGAAGCCAGATAAAGCGTGCCCCGGAAGATATGTCCCCCGCCTGTGATCCTGCGCCCGTCTCTCTCCTGTGTAAACACCTCAATCTGTTCCCGGAAACAGGTACACGCTCCGGTGACCGTATCGTAACGCACCACAGCCGGGTAACATAACGGCTGCAATACGATAAATTGCTTATACTTCCATGCATAAGTAAACGCCTTGCCGTCCAGCTTCTCCCGCTGCAACTCTATTTTCCTTTGCACACCCCTGTCCCCGATTACAAGAATATGCTGCGCTCTGGCAGGACAGGCATATTTCGTGCCCGCTATCTCCAACACCACCGCATACATCCCGCCGCGCCGCTGGTCCGACAGATCGCAGTCATAGTGATAATCATACTGTCCCGGCCCGGAACGATACAGTTTATTGCCCTGCAGGATGGTAAACCGGTCCTGTTCCTGAAATTCAAAGCCGGCCTTTGCCACTTCCCGCCAGCCGTCCTTCCCCGGTCGAAGGAGCATCTTTTGATCGAGAATAAACAGCGGCTTCCCCGCCACCCCGAACAGCGACGTGACACTGGTTCCCATGTCTCCGATATACGCATCGCTCAAAGCGATCGAGGCGGCAATGTCGGGCGTGGTATCCAAAATGCCGATCCCCTTTTCCAAAAAGCGCGTTTTCAGCTCCTGATACATGCGGCCATACTGCGGCCGCATGGAAGCAAACGTGGTCTCCAGCAACGGATGGGGGCGCCACAAAAGGCAGACATCTTCCCGCCCCTCGAAGCAGGTAAATACATACTCCATCTTTTGCAGGAAATGCTCCGTATCGGCAAGCATGCCGTTAATACTCGTATTATAGAAAAACACCCTCCTGCGGCCGCCGTCTTTCCCGGTCAGCTTCGAAAGCCACACTGCCGGCGGCGCGGGCGGATTCTTGCACCGTTCCATCACTCTGTCAAACTTTGGCGAACCCAGGGGCAGGAATTTCCGGTCCGACAGATTCCGGTCAAAATACGCCCGAAACGCCGGCGACTGTATCACAATATAATCCGCATAAAGATAGGCCGGACACAGGCTTTGCGCCTCACACATCCCGCCCGCTGTGCTATAGTAGGGAATATAGACCAGGAGATCCGTAAATTTCTTTAAATGCGACGCATAGAACCGCGGATGTACGCTGGTGACCAGGTTGCCGCCGTCATAAGGATTGTGGATATAGATCACATCCGGCTTTCTCTCTTCCACGTCATATTCCCGCCAGTCAGTTATCTCAACATTTTCAGGATACCCTGCCGTCTCACAATGCATTCTGCCAAAACTGTGATCGGCCATCAGGTCATAATAAGGAATCGGCACACAGTATGCGTCGCAGGACGGATCTTCCTTCGCTGCCAGATAGACACTTTCCAGACTGTCCCACATGGACACTTTATATGGAAGAAACACAACTTCTTTTTTGATGGAAATTTCATATTTTACACTGTTTTCCACAGCCAGAAGCTGTTTTCGCAGGTTTTTATACCATTTATGTTCACTGCTTCCCCCTGCGCCGATCTCTTCGAATACATGAAATAAGGTCTCGCAGTAACGCTCCATATGCGCTATCGTGCTATGGCCTTCCCCCTCTGCCTTCTCGATGCTTTCTCCGAGAATCGTGGCAAATTCCTGACATTCGCAGAGCATATTCCGTGCCGTCTCGTATTCTTTCTGCCGCAATGCAGCTCTGATCTCTTCATGCGCCTGGTGCAGACTGGAAATGCATTCCAGCGTCTCACGCTTCTGTGCTTTTCTCATAGTGACAGCATTTCCTTTCCTGGTTCTTTCTTGCACAGCTTAACCTGATGCCACTGATCTGTGCAGAAACAATCAGCTTCTCTGCCCGCACTGGTTCACGATGACAATCTTCGGCTTCGCTTTTTTCACCAAAGACTCTACTCTCTCGATCCTTTTTTCCTTCGGCGCTTCCACCCCGATCCTCATGCGGCCCGGCGCATTGCTGCCCTTGAAGACAATCTTTACATCATCCCCGATCTGCAGCTCCATTCCCGTAGTTACTGTCAACTCCAACATACTTGTCCTTCCCATTCTGAAACGAACTCCTGTACTGTATATTTCTCACAGATTTTCGCTATACTATTCGTAGAATTCATTATTCTGCGAACTGCTGCTCGGATCACTTCTTAGCAGACACGCTTCCCAACATATGCACCTCTCCACAGACACGCTTCGTCTGATAATCCGCTCGAATCCTACGCAGACATTTTAGACAGGAACTCCTGGCTGTGATCAGGCACGATCTCAATTACCACAAAACTGACCATATACAGAGTCCAGCGCGGCCAGCTGCCTGCGCTTCGTATCCATGGTCGGATGAACATACTTATTGAGCGTGATCTGTATATTGGCGTGTCCGAGGATTTCACTGAGGCTTTTTACATCCATATCGTGATCGATGCAATTCGTCGCGAAGGTATGGCGCAGCGCGTGAAAATTATATTCTTTGATGGCATTTGCCTTTAAATAACGTTTGAAACGATTCTGATAAGTCCTCGGATCCAAAGGCGCTCTGCCGCCGATCACATATTCCTCCTCGTGCCTGATCTCATTCAATACCTGTACCGTGCCCGCAGAGATCGGAATTTCCCGCACGGAAAAGGTACTCTTCGGCTCCGTGACGATCAGTGTGGTCCTGCTTGTGCTGCCGTCTACCGCCACGCGCTGTACGGTTCTGCGTACATGAATAATCATCTGTTCAAAATCAACATCCTCCCATCGCAGAGAGCAGATTTCCCCTAACCGCAGGCCCGTAAAAATACAGAGCAGAATCCCGGCCTTTGACGCATCCATATCCCGATGCAGATAACGCACCAATAACGCCTGTTCTGTATGATTGATGATCTCAATCTTTTTGCTTTTACTATGCACAAATTTATTTGTCAGCCGTATCTCCGGACAGCCGCAGTTTTCCGCTGCATACCGCAGGATCTGATTAATAACCGAAACCACACTGTGCTTTAGATTTTGTGAATACTGCGCCTGGCTGCCTCTTTGAAATATTTTTTCATTGACAAGACCATATGAAACAGCACAGACCGGAACGCCGCCGAGTGCATCCCTGATGTGCCTTTCATACAGGCCGCGGTACTTTATATAGGTAGAATATTTTCTCGTCTCTCTGATACTTTCCAGCCATCTGTCAGCTGCTGTGGCGAAAGTGTCCGCTCTTTCCCTGACGTTTTCTTCCTCTTTCCTGTTTTCAACAACAGATGTTATCTCTTCCATTGTACTGTGTTCCAGTTTCTCTTTCACTTCCCTGCAGGTTCTCCCGTAAACAGACCTGTACTTGCAGGAATGATCGCTTTGCAGAATCTTATAACGTCCTTCCCATCGCCCGTCGGCGCGCTTGCGGATATTCGTTCCATGTTTTGGCATATTCTGTCTCCTTTCCCTGACCACATTTATGACCATATTTCTGACCATATAAAATTTTAAAATAAATTGTGGAAGTTTTCCTGCTATTCGAAATTTTGATCTATATTACCCGCAATAGAAGATTTGACAGTAGAAGATATATAAAGTATAATGATAAACGATACCTGCAGTGATACAGTAGCAGTCTATCGTGCGTTGAACCTATGGTTTTCAAAATATTTTTCAATCAAAAATTTCGCAGAATAATGAATTCTACGAAATTTTTTTCATATATGAATCATAATAAAATGACCTCCAAAAGCCAGTCGTCAAATCTGCCTTTTGGAGGTCGTTTTCTTTCTTATTGTCCTGCACCATCCGCAATGCTGCAGGATAAAATTCCCGCTTTCCCTGCCATCTGACATCTTTCTGCTTTTGGCCTGAACATATCAATCCGCCTGCCTTTTTACGTAAGGCATCCGTCAATTATATGTACAATCCTTCCCGCCGCCTTTGCAACGTTTAAATCATGGGTAATCATAACAATGGTATTCCCAAGCTCATGAAGCTGCCCAAAGAGAGCCAGCACGTCCTTACCGCTGGCAGAATCCAATGCCCCGGTAGGTTCATCCGCAAGGAGCAGCGCCGGTTCTCCCACAAGCGCCCTGGCAATAGATACCCTCTGCTTCTGTCCACCTGAAAGTTCCGAAGGTTTATGCCCAAGCCTGTGCCCGATCCCCAGCATTTCAATGACTGGCAGACACTTTTCTTCAGCCTCCTTCGTTGTCATACCGCGGACTACCAGAGGCATGATAATATTCTGCAGAATATCATAAGTCGGAATCAGCTGATAATTCTGAAAAATAAATCCGATTTCTTTATTGCGTACCATTCCCATCTGTCTGTCCGTCATACTGTGTATCGGCTGCCCATCCAGATAATATTCTCCCGAGTCCGCCACATCCATGCATCCTATAATATTCATCAGGGTAGTTTTGCCGGAACCTGACGGTCCCAGAATCGCCACAAATTCCCCTTTCTCCACTCGAAAATCCACGTTCTTAAGCACCGGAACCTTTTCCGTCCCAAGCATATACCCTTTATTGATCCGTTTCATATCTATAATTCTGCTTTCACTCATTTTTACCTCTATTCCGAAGCGTTTTACTTCGCCCCTGACCCTCATCACTCATGGTTAAGCGCTGCTACCGGAATCAGACGTGATGCCTTAAACGCCGGATAAAACCCGAAAACAGTTCCTGTCAGCACGCCAAACAGTAAGGATAAGACACCGCCGCCCAAAGAAAGCTCTACCCGCACGGAAAATCCTTCTATGATTGGTGTGATGCCCAGAGACAGAATCACCCCCAAAACAGCTCCCACAAAACTGATACAGCTGGCTTCCAGCAGAAATTCTGTGAGAATATCCTTCTGCTCACACCCGATCGCTTTCAGAATACCGATTTCATTGGTGCGCTCCTTTACAGAAACAAACAATACATTCATGATTCCGATTCCCCCTACAATAAATACAATGGCTGCCATAGCCAGCAGAAGAAGTGTCAGCGTATCATTGGATTTTGAAGCCGCCTCCATTTTACTTCCCGCGTCGGAAATGGTAAATTCTACATTTTCCCCATAAGTTTCAGCCAGTACAGTCGCAGTCTGTTCCATAACGCTGTCCACATTATTTACATCCTCCGCCACCACAGTAATAACAGGGTTTACCTCCTTACCGGTAAGATACTTAATGCCTGTTTCATAAGGAATAAAGACCGCCTCATCCGGGCTGATGCCAGATGCCACTGTTCCCATTTCCATAAGTACACCGCTTACCACATAAGAGCGGTTGTCGATATAAACAGACGAATCATAAGCCTCCAGGACACTGTCAAACATTTCCTTTGCCGCACTGTAGCCGAGGACGCAGGTTCTCTCCTTGTAAATATCATTGTCCTGCGTGAGGAATGTGCCGATAGCCATTTCCAGGTTGCTGATATCCGCATAATTCTCCTTGACGCCTGCAATCGTATAGGAAACGCTCTCCTCCATGCTTCCGCCTTCCGTCTCCTGCTTCGTGGTATAAGAGATCGTGGCGCTTGCTATTCCCGGAATGTTTTCCTTAAGGTAATCTGCATCTTTCTGTGATAGGGTAATTTGGGTGGTATTCATCTGATTTTCCATACCGCCAAAAGGAGAAAAACCGCCGCCCATATCTCTGCCAGGCATACCGCTGCCGGCTCTGCCTCCGGGCATGCCGCCTTGCATTCCGCCTTGCATTCCGCTTCCCGGTACCCTTCCCATAAAACTGCTTCCGTTATACTCATAAGAAATGTCTATGGAACCGGCATTCAGATTTTTAAACTGCTCAGCAACCTCCAGTTTTCCCCCTGTCCCAATGGCAATGACGAGCATGATCGTTGCGGAACCCACGATGATACCGGTTGAGGTAAGAAACACCTTAAACTTATTTTGTACAAGATTCAGCCACACCAGACGGCCTATTTCAGATAATCTCATATTTTCCTCCATTCCGAAGCGTTTTACGCTGAGGACGCGAGCAGAATTTCAGATTCTGCTCTGCGATCAACATAATTTATTCCGAAGCGCTTTGTACTGAGGCCTTCGTCTCTGTCAATACGGTTTCTCCTTCGGAAAGCCCTTCCTTTATTTCTATATTAATGCCGTCCGTAAAACCGGTAGTTACCTCTTTTCTGACGATCTTCCCGTCTTCTTCCCTTACTTTGACATAGTCTTCGCCATTTTCCTGTATTACCGCCCTGACCGGAATATAGAGCACTTCGGATACCTCATCCGTAACAAAAGTCACTTCCGCCGTCATATCCTGATATAAAACCCTGCCGGTATTTTGCACGGTTACCGTTACCGAATACATAGTCTTATTGGTATTGCTGTCTATTTCCGCATCCCCTATTTCGGTTACCGTTCCGGTAAATACCTCATCCGCAAAGGCTGCAAGTGTCACGTTCACTGTATTTCCAGGCGCTGCCGCCTCCAGATCATCTTCTTCTACAGATACCGTAATTGTCACTTCATCGTAATTATTCAGGCTGATCAGCTCCATATTGCCGGTCAGGTAATCCCCCGCCGCCGCATAAACCTCCGTAATCACGCCGGAGGTATCTGCCGAAATAACCTGCTCTTTAATGACAGTATCAAATTCCTCCAGCTTCCATGCCGCCTGCTCATAATCTTCTTTCGCGGTTTCCGCTTCACAAGCGCTTTGCTCTATCGCAACATCATAGATCTCCTGCGCGTTTTCTGCATTATATTTTCTCTTGTCCAGTTCCCCTCTGGCGGTAACCTCTCCGCTTTCCAATTCCTTCCGTGCCAAAGCAAGCGCTGTTTCATTTTCTGTTATTTTCTCGCCATAATCTGCAATATCCACCCTAAGCTGTGCAATCTCATCCTCCAGAGTATCTACCAGCTCCCTTGCTTCATCGACAGTCTGCTGCGCAATAATCCACCAGTAAAGCGCATTTTCTTTATCCGTTCCTTCCGCCGTGAAAAGGGCATTTTCCAGCACCTTTTTTTCCTCCGCAAGAAGTTCCTCCTTCTCTGCAAGCTCCGCCTGTGCGTCTGCAGACTCCGCCTGTGTCTTTGTAAGTGTTTCCTCTGCCGCTTCCACTGCTTCCGTAAGAGCCAGAACCGTCTCATCGTATTCTGCCTGAGAATAGTCTGCATACAGGGAATTAAGCCTGTATTCCCCCTCTGCATCCGCTTCCGCCTGCTTCTGCGAAGTCAGCGCCTGCTGGTAGACAAGCTCCGCATCCGTGACGTCCTGATTAAGCTTGGTACGGATGCCTTCCACGCTTTCCTGCGTCAGCTTTAAGATTGGCGTTCCGGCTTCTATCTCCTGTCCTGCTTCCACATATACCTGCTCAATTTCCAACTGTCTGTCCGACGCGCTCCCTGAATCTGACACCTCCGGCATCATGCCCATCACCATGTCGCCGCCCTGGCTCTCCATGCCAAAAGTAAAACTCCTGCTGCCGGTAAACTCGCTGATATCCAGATCAAAGTCCTGTGTGACAGTCCCCACATCCACACTCCCGTTTTCCGTAACCCCTCTTGCCAGATTTCCTCTTATCACCTGAGATTCTCTGTAAAGCGTTTTATCTTCCCTGGAAAGTACGATGGTGATGATAATGGCTGCTCCAATTATGGTGGAAAGCAGGAGCAGGATGATGATCTGCCCTGTTCGATTTTTGAATTCTATACGCTTCATCTATTTCATCCTTCCAAACAGATTTTTTTGCTCCGTAATCTGGTTCCTACTCTTCTTTTTTATTCGTCTTTTCCGGCTTTATGTTAACGACACTTTCAATATATACGACATCGCCCTCTTCCAGCCCGCTTATAATCTCAATGGAAGCCGTATCGGAAAATCCTGTTTCTACCTGAGTTTTTACCCGGGATTCTGCCCCTTTTCCTCCGACACCCTTTTTATACACATAGCTTAGTCCGTCTTCCTCAAATACCGCTTTTTTCGAGACATAAAGTACATCCTCCGCCGAATCTGTCACAAAAGTAACGTCGGCAGCCATTCCTCCATACAGCAATGTTGTGTCTCCCTGCACCAGAATCGTCACCGGATAGCTTATAGTAGACGCATATTCCGATGTAGATGTGGTGGTAATACCGGTGATTACCCCTTCCCATGTCTGCTCCGGATAAGCGCCGAAGGAAAGTTCCACATGCTCTCCCACGGAAATTGCCGCAACATCCTCCTCCGACACATCAATATTCACCGTATATTCATTCTCTTTTGCATAAGTAAGCATGGCCCCTATATCCGTCAGCTTATCCCCTGCCTCACTGGAAACGCCCGTGACCAGGCCATCTTCCGGTGCATAAATACGATTATCCTCTCCTACAAATTCCCGAAACGCATCCATTTTCATCTGCATCTCATCCAGCTCATTCTGCGCTTTAATCACCGCATCCGACAGGGAATCTACGGAGTAATCGTAAATCTCCTCGGCCAGTTTCCCTGACAGAGATGCGGATTGATACTCATTTTCCGCTTTCTGGTTATCCAATGCCTGCGACGCCCCCGCTTCTTCTATCTCCTTCCGCTTTTTTTCGATTTCCACCTGATTATCCGTAATAGTGTCCCTGTATCCCTGCAGTTCCTCTTCCAGGCTTTCCAACTGGCTTTTCGCCTGCTGGTAATCCGAGAGATTGCTGGTATAGGCCGCTGGATTATGTAAATCTGTCTCTTCATATTTATTTTTTGAACTGGTATATGCTGTCTTTGCTTCCTCATAGGAGTCCAGCAGTTCTTCATCCGTAAGCTTTTCCTGCGCCATGGCAATTTCCAGTTCCAACACACTGATTTCCCCTTCCAGGCCCTTTATCCTCTCCCCGCCCGCGGTAATCGCCGCCTGATAATCCGCTGCGGCACGGCTTCCTTCCTTTACGCTGCTGTCATAGGCGCTCTTAGCGCTCAGCATGGAGATTTTATATTCCGTCTGGGCATTTGACAGCGTAATCTTTGCCTCGGTAAGGGCAGACTCCAATTTTCTTTCTACCGCATTCACACTGTCTTCCTCCAGTTTGAAAAGCACATCCCCTTTCAGAATACGCTGTCCGCTGACGGCATACACCTCTTCAATTTCAAGATATTTTGAGGTATTCTCACCCTCGTCTTCATCCTCGCTTTCTTCGTCCCCGTTTTCCTCGCTCTCTTCATCATCCAGTTCTAAATCCAGCTCATACATGACGGCGCTTTCCCCTAATGACAAACTGCCGCTTTCCATGATTCCGAGAATCAGATTCCCTCTGGCAACTGTCTCTTCCTTATAAACATAGGTTTCGGTGCTCCTGTTTGGTTGAATGAACAATGTATACACGCAGGCTCCCAGCAGAATAACAAGAGCCAGGCCGGCAAGAATACAGTTCCTGCGGAATTTTTTATCTTTTCTCCATTTTTCTTTCATTGCCGCCTTCCTTTCTTCCGTTTTCCGCCGGCGCAGTATCCCCTGTCTGCGGTATATTCTCCGTCCAGATATTTCCAACTGTGCGGTTGCAATCCAATAATCTGTCTGTATGCCATTTATGGTAATACAGACAGGTAATTGGATTAGCAACCCACTTCCAAATGAGTAAAATGCGGATGCGTAAGCAGACGCAGGAGTGCTTAAGCACGGGTTTTACGAATGCGGAAGTCAGGTTGGATGCTCTTTGGAGCATTCAACCGCACAGTTGGAAATATTTTCTTCCTCCTGCGGTCTGTCCTTCGCTTCCGTTTCAGGCCCGTTTTCTGGCATATTTCCCTTCTCCGGGACACCTCTGCCATCTCTTCCCGGCCTGCCATCTCCATCCTGCGGCATATTTTGTATTTCCTGCATCATCTCATCTGACATCCCGAAATACACATAGGCTGTCAGATTGGAATCCAGACCGGTTACATCCCCTTCCAGGTCCACCGTAACCTGATAAGTGACGGACGAGCGGCTCTGCGCCTGCGTGACAGGATTGATCATAGTCACTTTTCCCTGATAGTTTCCATACTCATTGATGACTGCATAAGCTCTATCCCCTATAGAAATCCCGGCAATATCACTTTGATCCACATTTGCCGTTACAGACACCTTTTCCGGGTTACTGTATGCGATCACCAGATTTTCTCCGGACAGATAGCTGCCCTTGCCGACACCGCTCATCACGATAGTCCCTGCGCTCTTCGTGTAAAAATACCCGTCTCCGATCACTTCCTCAAAAAGGGCAAGATTTTCCTCCGCATCTTCTTTCTCATTCTTCAGCGACGAAAGGGTCTCTTCCAGGCTTTCCACAGTCGCTTCGTACACCGCCTGCGCGTTATCACTTTCCGCCAGCGTGATTTCATACTCTGATTTGCAGGCAATCAGCTGCTTTTCGTATTCTGTCCGGGCTGTCACAAGCTCCGCTTCCAAAGCAGCCAGGTCGCTGCGGGCTTTTTCCAGCCCTGCCTGCGCTGTTCTTCTGGCAGTGTCATAGTGATCGAGCGCTGTCTCATATTCCTCACCTTCCTGCTTCACCATTTCATCCAGCAGATTGTAGACAGACAAAAGAGTATTGCTTTCACTGTATCCTCCGCCCATAGCTTTGCCCGATGGTTCCGTCTGAGAGCCGCTCTCCATAAAATCGCTCCCCGAAGCGCCTCCCAAACCCGAAGCAGAATTTCCAGAGTCACTCTCTTTCTCCTCTATATCCCATTTTTCATAGGTTTCCATGAGCAGGCTGAAATGCTCATAATAAGTCTGGTAAAGTTCATCTATCTTGTAATAAGTCCTGTAATAATCTTCATTTACCGACTTAGTATACTCATCCACCAACTCTCCTGCTTCCTCTGCCTGCTTTTCCAGTTCTTTGACCGTCTGCGCTGCCTCGGCTGACGCACTGTCATATTGCGCCTGGCTGTATTTCTTATTTACCGCTGCATTCTCGTTCGCCACCCGTGCATCAATGACTCCTGCTTCATAGTCTATGATTCCCTGCCGGTAAGCCAACTCGGCCTCCGTGACCGCATCTTCCAGTTCTTTCCTGGCTTCTTCCAGCGTCTTATCAGAAACCTTAAAAACAGCGGTTCCCTCTTCCACTTTATCTCCCATGGAAAGATAGCTTTCTTCAACGTACAGCGCTGTCTGAAGGAAATCCAGTTCCCATGTCTCATCCAGCATTCCCACTGCAGTCAGGCCGCCTGCCGCTATGATCCCTTCCCCAGGATTGTCCATGGCGGGAGGCCTTTCCATATTTCCTGCATTATTTCGGGGCTTTATCAAGAAGAAAATCCCGATGCCTGTTCCCATGATAAATACGCCTGCAGCTGACAGGAAAATCAATGTTTTCTTCCTGTCCTTCTTCTTTCCTTCTGCCGGCTTTTCTTTTGCTCTGAAAAATTTCATCGATCTCTGTCCCTCTCCTTTTTTGGAATTGAGTTGACTCTCCATGAATATAAAAGTTTATCCTTAAAATAATCTTGAAAAAAAATGAAGAAACTGTGAAACCACACGTCTTTTCAATTTTCATTCAAGGTTTGTGCTATACTATATATCTACAGGCTGAAGGAAGGGAATGGGGGAATAACGAAAAATGAGAATCCTGGTGGTAGAAGACGAAAAACCATTGGCAGATGCCCTGACAGAAATTTTAAGACAGAACCATTATCAAGTAGACGCTGTTTATCATGGAAACCACGGACTGGAATATGCACGCTCCAATCTCTATGACCTGATTCTTCTGGATATCATGCTTCCCGGCATTGACGGGCTGTCTGTCCTGAAAGCCCTCCGCAAAGAACATATTATAACCCCGGTAATCATACTCACTGCCAAATCAGAGGTAGCCGACATCATTACAGGCCTGGATGCAGGAAGCGACGATTATCTTGCAAAGCCTTTTTCCACAGGTGAGCTGCTGGCCAGAATCCGCGCCCTTTCCCGGCGCAGCACATCCTACAATGACGAAGTCCTCTCCTGTGGAGATTTGTCTTTTAACAAAAATACCATGGAACTTTCCTGCGGCGCCGATTCCCTGAAGCTTGGTTTAAAGGAATCTCAGCTCATGGAACTGCTCTTAAATAATGCGGGACGGATCATGCCCAAAGACCTTCTTATTGAGAAAATCTGGGGACTTGACAGCAATGCAGAATACAATAATATCGAAGTTTATATTTCGTTTCTCAGACAGAAAATGACTTTTCTGGGAACCAGGACACAAATCAGGACGATCCGCGGCGTAGGATATCAATTAGAGGGAAAGGATGCATAATGGAGGGAGACAATGATTAAGAAACTACAGCACCGATTCATCCTGCTGACCATGTCATGCATCGGTTTTATCTTTCTTTTGATTCTGCTGATACTGAATATTTCCATGACAGCCTCCAGTCAGAAACGGGGCTTTGACCTGTTGTCGGAATATGTCCGGAATAAAAACATCGATAGGCCCCGTACTGCAGAGCACTACAAAGAAGAAGAAAACCTCACTCCTGATAAGGTTCCTGCGGCATTTAAACCAAGACGCCGGCCAAATGACTGGTTTAACGACATGCGGATTTTTTCGGTTCTTTACGACAGCGCTGGTGAGGTCAAAGCAATTTCCACAAATAACAATCCAAACCTGTCGGAAGACGACCTGCTGTCTCTGGCGGACACTATTCTGAAAAAGCAGAAAAGCAAAGGAAAGATTGCCGGCTGTCTCTATCTGTATATTGCTTCCGAAGAAGGCGACTCTGTCTATTTCCTTGACTATGAACCGGAACGGGAAATGTCCATGCAGCTTTGGAGAGTATGCCTGTGGGTCGGGCTTGCCGGGATGCTGATCATTCTGATACCGGTTATTTTCCTCTCACGATGGATCGCGAAACCGGTACAACTGGCCTTCGACCGACAGAAACAATTTATTGCCGACGCTTCCCATGAATTAAAGACTCCTCTAACAATCATTACAACTAATGCAGAGGTTCTGGAAAGCACTCTGCCTGATAATAAATGGCTGCATTATATCCTCGAACAGAGTACACGAATGAAGATACTGATCAACAGCCTTCTCGATCTGGCACGTTTGGATTCCGGAACTGAAAAAAACGCTTTCCAAAACTTTGACTTAAGCAAAACCGTAAGAAGAACCGCCCTTTCCTTTGAGAGCCTGGCCTATGAATATAAGAAAAAATATGACTGGGATATTGCTGGCGGTCTGTCTTTATACGGAAACAAAGAAAATATAAAACAGCTTGTCACGATTCTTTTAGACAATGCGTTCAAATATTCAGATACAAAGGGGGTTGTAACCATATCTCTCACCCGGTCTGCAGATAAAAAGCTGCTTATCGTCCACAATACCGGAAATGGAATAGACAAAAAGGACCTGAAGCATATTTTTGAACGTTTTTACAGAATCGACAGTTCCAGGAGCCGGCAGTCCGGCGGCTACGGTCTGGGACTTTCCATCGCAGAATCCATTGTTAAGAATCATAAGGGGCAGATCAATGTAAAAAGCGATGGGAAAAGTTACACGGATTTCTGCATCCTGCTGCCATGATCCGGCATAATAGCAGCAGGATGAACCGGAAAATCCCCTTTCATGAATCCCTATCTGGCTGCTGATTGTATCAAGCACGGCAAAAGCTACAGAATTAGAAATTAATCAATAAATATGAATATATGCTCATTATCGTATTTGTGATAATGCAGATTCGACAATTTCTAAATGTAACTGTTAAAATCTGGTTCATCCAACTCATAATCGACCGATGACTGAAGCCGACCAAGCTGATCTTTCCAGGAATCAATGTTAGTTCGCACCTTGCGGAAACCAAGCGCTTCATAAACGTGCTGTGCTCTTGTGTTTGTTAAGTTGGTGTCGAGGATAATTCTGGAACAGCCGTTTCTGAACAGCCAACCAATCAGCATACTCAAAACCTTTCTTCCGACACCACGGTTCTGACAATCGGTTTCACAGATTTTAATACCGATTTCTGCAATGCCGTCCTCTACATTACGGTAATTGCACTCACCGATCAGACGGCCGTTTTCCTCAATGACCATCCGCCCGTTGCTAAGTCCTTCGATAACTTCTTCCTCGGTCGTTCCTAAACCGTTGGGAAAGCCTGCGTGTGCCATTACAGCACCATCATTCCACCAGGCCGCAAGCGACTTTGCATCGGCAGTCTCGGCTTGACGGATTATCAGATTTTCATATTGTATTTTCACTATCCGTTCCTCTCACTTTACTTCTTCCACTCAATCCACTCCTGATCAAGCACGGCAGCGTGCGGCTTGCTCATAATCGTATCACACGGATGCAGCTTTTTCTGTCGGTCTTTCTCTGTACATCCCACTCGAATCTGATCCACTACCACAGGATATATCTTCTTGCCCTCTAAAACCATATCTCCAATTTTATATGTACGACGAGAACCATCCATAAAACAGCTGAAACCAGAATATGTTCGATCTTCGTTTATCAAATCAAGAGAACAAATTTTCTTCGACTCATCGGTTTCAAATGGTTTACCCCTTTCTTTGATTTCATCGTCTTCATCCTGATACTATTTATTCTCGTAGTATCGCAGGTTTTTAGTCCTTCCTTTTTTAATCAGCAGCCCTCGTCAGTTAGTTCTCGCAAAAGCAGGACAGTTACACATACAATAGACTTTTCGTCCAAACCAAATTCTTCTCTATCTGGCAGTTTAATCTTAAAACACATTTCTTCCAACACAAAAATCAATTCTAATTGATTATTATCGACTAGTATAGCGTATTCAAAGTTTATGTGGAAAATCATATCTCAAGCTCATCCA
>CANPTH010000011.1 GCA_947576945.1 uncultured Lachnospiraceae bacterium | reverse complement strand
AAACGGAAGAACAAAGAAATTTTTATGAAATGGTTGGTGATTTTCTTCTGCAAAAAAAGCAGAGGCAGGTAATTGAAAGGAATCTCTTTTAGTGAAAAAATATATTTTAGAGTCTACATGATATATCGAGAGTGAATACAGATGAAATATTGAGAGAATTTGGTGATTGGAGAAGGTTGAATAAATTCTCTGATGAGCAATTTATTCAACCAAGAATTTGTGCAGAAGCGTCACAAATTCTATTGATCGCAGAGCAGAATTTGAAATTCTGCTCGCGGCCTCAGCGTAAAACGCTTCGGCATGGAGAGAAATATGACTGATATTATGACTGCGGGAAAAATGGCGGTAAAGAAAATCGTCAGGTATTTTGATGAGGGCATCACATTTAATCAGGAGACTACATTATGTGGAAAATCCATTTTAAGCAATATAGCAAAAGCAAAGAAAAGAGGATATTTTATCGAACTGCATTATATCGGGGTTGAGAATGCAGACATTGCAAAAGAAAGAGTAGCCAGGCGTATAAAACAGGGCGGTCATGGTATTGCAGAGCAGGATATAGAAAGAAGATTTGTGGAGACATTTGATAATTTGAAAAAGGTTTTGCCGGAAAGCAATCTGGCAGTATTCTATGATAACACAATAGAATTTCGCAGGTTTGCAATATATAAGAATGGAAACCCGGTTAGGGTTTCGCATAATGTGCCGAAATGGTATGAAAAATTTGTGGCAGATATGGAGCAAAAATCATCGTGTGATTTTATAAATCATTATGGGTAACTGACACGTAACTGACAAATGCATAAATAATGTTGAAAAATCGGGATTCTAAGTTCTCCAAGAGATAATTACTTATATCTGCATTTTCTGAAATTGTGGTAAAAAGTGCTGAATTTTGAAGCGTAGTACACATATAGCACACAAGCGAGGGGATAAAAATCTGCCTTATCCCCCATTTGATAGACACAGAGAACGAGTAGTATAATCTATCCAGAAAGTCAGGAGGAGAGATTATGGCGCAGACGTACAGTATCGAATTCAAGGAAGAGGCATGCAAGAGGGTACGGTCAGGCGTACCAGCGGCAATCTACATCAGGAGGATGCCCAACTGCGTGCCCGCAAAAAGCGCATAAAGGATCTGCAAGAGGAAAATGAATTCCTGAAAAAAGCAAGCGCCTTCTTTGCAAAGAAGCTGAAGTAATCCGTTAATCTTTATATGGAGCAGTTTAGATCCATCCGCCGTCCAATCTGATGACTTGTCCGGTCAAGTACTCGGGAGCATGCAGCAGTGCAGCCGCCATTTCTGCGACTTCTGATGGTTGACCAATTCGGTCGGCGGGTATTTCATGCCGTAGAATTTCCATATCCGCATCAGAAAAGCATTGATTCATGTCGGTGTCGATTACGCCGCAGGCAATGGCGTTGACCTGAATGCCGCTGGGAGCCAGTTCTTTGGCCAGCGCTCTGGTGAAACTGTCAACGCCTCCCTTGGAGGCGGAATAGGCTGTTTCCATCGAAGCCCCCACATTTCCCCAGACAGAAGAAATATTGAGGATTTTACCGCTGTGGCTGCGCAGCATCAAAGGAATGGCAAAACGGCTGGTATAGAAGACCGCGTCCAAATTTGTGTGCATTACAGCCTGCCAGTCTGAAACAGACATTTCATGCAACAGGCCCACATAGGAGATGCCGGCGTTATTGACCAATACGTTCAATGAAGGAATCTGCTGAAAGATTCTTTCTACATCGGCGTAATTGCCCATATCTGCGATAAAAGGGATACAGGAAATGCCGTGGCGGCCTTCCAGGTCTTTTGACAGGGGAATCAGAAGGTCGGCAGACTGCCTGCAGGTCAGATACAGATGGAAGCCCTCCTGAGCCAGTCTTTCGGCGATGGCACGGCCGATGCCGCGGGAGGCGCCGGTGACCAGGGCATATTTTGGTATATTTTGTACAGCAGGAAAGTTTTCTTTTTGCATAACAGGATTCTCCACATGTTATATGAGTAGTAATTGTGGTATAATAGATTCTGTGATGATTCAATTATTGTGATGATTATCGTGAAGCCATTATAGCATGGAGATATTGCATAGTAAACCCTGTCAGGCTCAGGCTCAGCCTGCCGCCTGGCGGGCCGCATGACCATCTATGCCGTGCAGACTACGCAAATTTGAAAGGAGAAGATTGAAAAATCACACTGATGTGCTGATTTTTCAATTCAGAGTTTGGGTCGAAGCGTCCCAAACTCCTTGATCGCAGCGCAGAATTTGAAATTCTGCACGCGTTCCTCAGCAAAAAACGCTTCGGAATGGAGGAAACTATGGTATGTATGATTTAATTGTGATCGGTTCCGGGCCGGCGGGATTATCCGCGGCAGTGTATGGCAGCCGTGCCGGATTGAACCTGCTGGTTCTGGAAGAAAAGGCCATGAGCGGCGGTCAGGTATTGAACACCTACGAGGTGGACAACTATCTGGGAATGCCCGGCATGAATGGGTTTGACATGGGTATGAAATTCAAAGAGCATGTGGACGCCATGGGGGTGCCTTGTAAGACTGCTGAGGTGACGGCGGTGATCGACCATGGACAGAGTAAGGAAGTGAGGACAGCGGACGGAACCGCTTATGAGGCGAAGGCTCTGATCCTGGCTGCGGGGGCGGAACATGCCATGCTGAATGTGCCGGGGGAGGCCGAGTACAGGGGAAAAGGGGTTTCCTATTGTGCAACCTGTGACGGCGCTTTTTTCAGAGGAAGAGACGTGGCAGTGGTAGGCGGAGGCGATGTGGCGGTGGAGGATGCCATTTATCTGGCGCGGCTTTGCCGGAAGGTTTACCTGATTCATCGCAGGGACAGCCTGCGGGCGGCTAAAAGCCTGCAGAGAAAGCTGACGGAATGTGATAATGTGGAGGTCTTATGGAACAGGACATTGTCTGCCGTATCCGGCGGAGAACTGGTGGAAAAGCTGACGTTGCAGCAGGTTAAGGACAAAACGGAAGAAGATCTGCCGGTGGAGGGCGTTTTTATTGCGGTGGGAATGCAGCCGAATACAAAGGCATTTCTGAACAGTGTACCATGTGACGAGAAGGGGTATGTACTGGCCGGCGAAGATTGTGTTACAAAAGTGCCGGGTATCTTTGCGGCGGGAGACCTGCGGACCAAGCAGGTACGTCAGATTATTACGGCAGTAGCAGACGGCGCCTGTGCAGTGGCGTCAGTGGAGAAATATCTGAACGAAAACTTTTAGGATTCCATTTCCTGTATTTTATGAATTGCTGCCGGATTTAACAGGGGAATAAGCGCGGATCATGCCAGGACGTAAGGCATAAAATGTAACATATTTAATATTTGTAATAATTGTAAACAGCCGATGCTTTGTAATAAAACACAAGAACTTGCATAAGCAGGCGGTCTTTTTTTGAATATGCTGTAGTTGACAAACGGATTCTTCGATGATATTATAATACCCAGATGTAACAATTTTGTAACAAATGAGATGGGATTTCCAAGTACAAATTTTAAGGAATGTTACGGTATGTTCAGTGACATTCGCGAGAGGTAGATATGAAGAAGAATGTAAAGATAGCAGCATGTGCAATGACAGCAGTACTTGCTTTCGGGGGATTGGGAATGGATGTGAATGCCAGCGACAGTGTCAGTAAGGTTCTGCCGTCGGCAGGTATAGATTTTTCAATGCAGGATCAGGAGAAATCCACAGCCCTTTCCAGTTTACAGGAGGAAGCGGTGAAGGATGCAGAGGCTGACGGAACTAACGTTGGCAGCGCTCAGGTGGGAGGTTTTGCGGATCTGGCGAGTACCAGCAATAAGGTCAGCGCCGCTCATTCCAGGAAGATAGAAGATACGATCGTGGTCAGTGAGGGATATACGAGAGATCTGAAGGAAGCGGCTAATACAGGATTATCCGAAGAAGAGGAAGGCTTTAAGAATCTGGTTATTGCCAGGGTTAACGATTATGTGAATGTTCGTAATCTGCCCAGTGAAGAGGGTGAGATCGTAGGTAAGCTGTACAATAAGTCGGTGGGTAACTTCATTGAAGAGGAGAACGGCTGGTACAAGATCAAGTCCGGTTCCGTCGAAGGTTACGTGAAAGGTGAATATTGCGTGACAGGCGATGAGGCTGTAGATTACGCGAAAGAAGTGGGAACACGTATCGCAACAGTTACGACGACAACGCTTAAGGTGCGTGAGCAGCCCGGCATGGAAGAGACGGTTCTGGGTCTGGTACCTATCGAAGACGAGCTGATTGTCACGGAAGAGCTGGACGGCTGGGTGAAGGTTAATATCGAGGAAGGTGACGGCTATGTATCCGATGAGTACGTTACTTTATCGACAGAGTTTGTGAAAGCAGAATCCATTGAAGAAGAGAGGGCCAGACTGGAGAAAGAAGAAGCTGCCAGAAGAGCAGCGCAGGAAGCGGCCAATAAGAAGATATCTTCTAAATCTTCGTCCTCTTCCCCTGCTGCGGACAGCGGTAAGACATATCAGAGTCCTACTGGCAGTACGGGAGCCGATGTTGTTAAGTTCGCGATGCAGTTTGTAGGTAATCCTTACGTATATGGCGGCACCAGTCTGACCAACGGTGCAGATTGTTCCGGATTCGTTATGAGTGTATATAATAATTTTGGCGTGAGCCTGCCGCATTCTTCCGCAGCGGACAGAAATGTGGGAGCAACGGTGAACGGCATTGAGAATGCACAGCCCGGGGATATTGTATGTTATTCCGGCCACGTAGGAATTTATGCAGGTAATGGACAGTTGGTGCATGCATCTACTTCCAAGACAGGTATTATTGTTTCCAGCGCGACTTATCGTCCGATCCTTTCGATCAGAAGGATTTTCTAGTCGGTGCAGCGGCAGGCTGACAGCAGTCAGTGAGTTTATGAAATGATGGAGGCAGCTGAGGGATCGGCTGCCTCTTACCTGTTCTGTATGTTTTGTATATATTGTACAGAACGCCTGATCGCACTGCCGAATCTCTGCCAGAAGGAGTCCGGGTTATCCACAGACGAAAATGCTGTATTTGAGCGGAAAATCTATTTATGCACTGAGTTATCCACGGTATCCACAGGGGGTTTTTGGTGTGGACAGGCACAGATTATGGAAACTGAAAGAACAGATGTTTTGTGAAGTAGTAATGAAAAGCAGTTGCTGTGCCTTTAGCCTCCGGCTGTGATTCGATTCTATTAACTTTCAAATCTGTCAAAAAAGATGAAACATATCACATGAATTGTTGCAACACGGACTGCAAATATGCTATAATGACTATACAATAATCCAATGGAAGGGATGAGTGATATGAAATTTATAATTGTTGGAAAGAATATTGAAGTAACAGAAGGTTTGAGATCGGCAGTAGAGGACAAGATTGGCAAGCTGGAGAAATATTTTACGGCGGAGACGGAAGTACATGTTACCTTGAGCGTTGAGAAAGACAGGCAGAAGATAGAAGTGACGATCCCGGTAAAGGGAAATATCATTCGTTCCGAGCAGGTCAGCAGTGACATGTATGTATCCATTGACCTGGTAGAAGAGATCATCGAGCGGCAGCTTAAGAAATATAAGAATAAGCTGATCGACAAGAAGCAGGCTTCGCCGTATTTCCGGCAGGAGTTCATAGAGAAGGATTACATGGATGACGAAGAGGTAAAGATCCTGCGTACCAAGAAATTCGATATTAAGCCCATGTATCCGGAAGATGCCTGTGTGCAGATGGAACTGCTTGGCCACAGCTTTTATGTATTCTGCAATGCGGAGACGGATCAGGTTAACGTAGTGTATAAGCGGAAAGGCAATACCTATGGGTTGATAGAACCGGAAGTTTAATAGAAGGAAGCGTTGCCCTGTCAGCAGTGACAGGGTGATGTTTTGTTCAGGAACAGCAGAAAGCTTCTATAGGTACTATCATGGATGGAGGCGGTCAGGAATCCGGGCGTGCAGGCAGTATGCGGCAGGACGTGTTTACAGACAACGCTGCGTATGTGCAGTGCCGATAATCGGCTGCTTCTACAGGAAACGAAAGCGGGAGAAAACCGGAGAACTGCAGGCAGTGCCCTGGCGGATTGGATTCCGGTATGAGGAGCGGTTATGTTGAGCTTTGCCACAGTAGTTTTACATATCTGTTTTATGCTGGCCGGCACTCTTTGGCTGGCGGGCTGTTTCAAGGTAAGTCTGGTGGAAGCTGCGCCGGTGTTTATCTGTATACTGGTGACTGTATTGTACGGACTGGCAATGCTGCATCATCTGTCGTGGATTGACGGGATTGCAGGGGCAGCGCTGGCGCTGTCCGCTGTATGGATCCTGACCAGGAAGAAGGAGCAGAGAGAGAAGATTGGCAGGATGTGCCTGGAGAAGGTGAGCGAGCCGTCCTTTCATACGGCGGTGATTCTGCTGCTTGTTGTGGTCTTGTGTACATCGGGTAAAGTGGTGTCCTGGTGGGACGACATTAATTTCTGGGCAGCGGATGTGAAATCACTGTATTATCTGGATGGTTTTGCGGGAAAATATGGAAATGTGGCGCCGGAGTTTGGCGATTATCCACCGGGCGGGCAGCTGATCAAATGGTGGTTTCTGCATTTTGATCCACATACTTTTCGGGAGGGATTGGCCTTTGCGGGTTATTATGTGATGAATCTGGTGTTTCTGCTGCCGTTGTCGGGCGGGATAAAAGGCAGAAATCCGGTGATTATGGCTCTGATGGCGGCGGCGCTGTGGTTTTTTCCAAGCATTGCGGAAGTATACGGGTATGACGGATTCTGTGCGGATTTGACAATGGCCTGCATTTACGGTGGATTTTTGTGGGCCGTAACGGACAGGCCGCAGCGGCCGGGGGCGGCGCATCTGTTCTATTATGGCAGGCTGGCGCTCTATCTGGGGGTGATGGTACTGGTCAAGTCTATCGGGTTTGTGTGGGCGGTGTTCGGGCTTCTGTTTCTGATCCTGTATCAGCGCAGCGTATCGGGACGGGGACAGAGAAATGCCGATCGAACGGAATTGGATGGTAAGACGGATGGCTGTACAGAACGGCATAGTCAGACAATGAGGGCCAGGGCATTGTGCCTGACGGCGGGCTTTCCCTTGCTTACAGGCGGCAGCTGGCTGGTCTTTTGTCTGCTGATGCGGAGGATCACCAGAACCACTGCCACTGCGGTAAAATATATGACCACCGATGAATATGGCATCTCCGGGTATACAAGGGAATTTGCCGTAGCTTTTCTGAAAGCCTTTACGGGTTCTCCGCTGCATAAGGAGAAGAGCATTGCCATAGATCTGACGCCGCTTGGACTTTATTTGTGTGTGAGCCTGCTGGTGATCCTTTTCTATAAGATGCGCATGCTGTCGGATAAGACGGGACGGATTGTGCTTGTTTTCAGCATGGCCAGCGGCGCGGTGTTCTACGGGATCATTTTTCTGGCGCATATCACGATCTTCGCCACCGAAACCCAGTATCTGGAACCGTCGGGGATGATTTCCTCTATCGAACGTTATGGAGCGCCGTTTACCGTCGGGACACTGCTTTTCCTTGCGGGGATCTGGCTGCAGCGGGGGACGCGTTTTTTTGCAGGAAATCGTATGCCGCGTTTTTTACAGACATACGGTACGTGTGTCGGATTTATTTTATTTGTGGCATTGACAGCGGGCTGCCGGGTTGGGTATCATGGTCTCATTGGCTATCGGGATGATGTGGAGATCCGGCTGCAGGAGCGGGCGGATATGATCGGTGCGGACGAGACGCAGTTTCTGGAGGCGCTGCGGTCTTTGCCGCAGCCGTTGGAAAGGGGCGGCGCGCGGGTCTGTTATATCAGGAAAGGGGATAAGCCCCGCTGGGTAAATAACAGTTACCTGGCCTACGAGGCTTCGCCGGTATCCGTGGTATACCGCAGCGTCAATCTGGACGATGCGCCGACGGATTGGATGGTGCAGGAGATCAGGGCCTCCCACGCCGGGTATCTCTATGCGGAGGAGACGGAGGCTGATGCGGGCGCTGTCTTTGACGAAATCACAGAGACAGGAGAGTTTGCCTGCGGCGTGTTGTATCGGATTGAGGAAGAGGGCGGATTGCTGAAGCTGCTGCGGGTTGACGGACGGTAAAGAGGCGTCTGCATTTCGCTTCAACTCATTCTGTGTCATTCAGCTGAAAGTAAATGTATCACTACACCAGTTATAGAAAGGGGCGTCCCATGCCTTCTTATTATGAGATACCGGTGATCATACCTTCCTATGAACCGGATGAAAAGTTAATAGCGCTTCTTGCCGCATTGCAGGAGGCGGACATCCGGCATGTGGTGGTGGTGGATGACGGCAGCGGGGAGCGGTATGCGTCATTTTTCAGCAGAGCAGCCGCCTTTACAAACTGTGAGGTGCTGCACCATGCGGTGAATCTGGGGAAGGGACGGGCGCTTAAGACGGCTTTCAATTACTGTCTGCTCACTTACGGCAGTAATGCCGGCGGTTCCGGCAGCGATTGCCATGCCTTTCCGGGCTGTGTGACTGCGGATTCGGACGGACAGCATACGCCGGCGGATATTCTGGCATGTATGCGGAAGCTGTGGGACAATCCGGAGAGCCTGATTCTGGGCTGCCGGGATTTTGACGGGCCGGAGGTTCCTGCCAGGTCATCTTTCGGCAACAAGTGCACCAGGCAGGTGTTCCGTTATCTGCTGGGAGTGTCTGTCTCGGATACCCAGACAGGACTGCGGGCCATTCCCGCCTTCTTTATGGAAAAACTGCTGGAGGTTAAGGGGGAGCGCTTCGAGTATGAGACCAATATGCTCATTGAGGCGAAGAATCTGAATGTCCGGATTCTGGAAGTGCCGGTGAAGACGATCTATATAGAAGAAAACAGAACCAGTCACTTCAATCCGGTGAAGGATTCTCTGAGGATTTATCTGGTGTTCGGGAAGTTCCTGTTCTCTTCGCTGTCTTCCAGCGTGGTGGATCTGCTGCTTTTCCATCTGTTCTGCACGCTTCTGTATACGCCGGAGGGCGGGCTGTGGGGAATGCCGTATATCATTCTTTCTACGGTGTTTGCGCGGGTGATCTCTGCCGTCTATAACTTTCTGATTAACTATAAGGTGGTATTCCGGAGCAGGGAGAGGATAGCGGTTACGGCGGTGAAGTATTTTCTGCTGGCGGTATGCCAGATGATGTGCAGCGCGCTGTTGGTCAACGGCCTGTACGGTGTGTTTGGCGGTGTGGAGGTGGCCGTGAAAATGCCGGTGGATGTGTTTCTGTTCTTTGTCAGTTTCCTGTTTCAGAGAGAGTTTGTATATAAAGGCGGCCCCGCAGACTGACATAACCTGCGGGGATTTTTCATATACATAACCGTGACGATTCCTCGTTATGCGTACTGCTTTATCTTATTCTGCCTTCGCTGCGGAAGGGGGCAGGATGTCTGCCTGTGCCGTGAGAGACGGCAGGAGGCTGAGATATGGAGAGTGCATAGCGGGAATGGCAGAAGGGAATGCGGGAACATATATGAGAAAGAACGGGGATAGGCAAAAGCGTGCGGGAAAGTGGATCATAAAAATCGAGCTGATCATTCTGCTGGCCTTTGTGTGCGCCGCAGCGAATAGAGAACTGCGGGGCCGGTCGGCGGAACGGCTGCGGCAGGAGGGAGAGACGGCTGCGGAGCGGACTGCGGAAACTGGGGAAGCCATCGAGGTGTCCGCTGCCGGCAATTACATCAAGTGGGTGGAATTTCATGCCACCTGCGAGGCGCTGGCCGCGGCCTATGAGCTGGATGTGGCCAGCTGTCAGGAAGAAGTCCATGTAAACTGGATTGAGCTGCTGGCTTACGCGGGGGCGAAGCACGGCGGGAAATTTGACAGAAACAGCGTGCGGGAGATTGAAGCTGCGGCGAAGGAGCTGCGTGCCGGTGAGACCACGATGGGGAAGCTGACGAAGGACATGGAATACTATGAATATTATCTGGAGGCTTACTCTGCGGTGCTGTCGGGGATGGTGGGGGAATTTTCTCTGATGGAAGAGGGGAAATGGCATAAATACTATGGGCTGAAAGCGTTTTCGCCCATTGCGAAAGGATTTGACTACAGCCATTATGATGATTTCGGATCTTCCAGGAGTTACGGTTATTCCAGGCCTCATCTGGGGCACGACATGATGGGACAGATCGGGTCGCCCATTATCGCGGTGGAGTCCGGCATCGTGGAGGCCCTGGGCTGGAACCAGTACGGCGGCTGGCGCATCGGCATCCGCAGTTTTGACGGCCGGCGGTATTATTATTATGCCCATCTGCGGCAGAATTATCCTTATGCGGAAGGACTTGCAGAGGGGGATGTGGTTACGGCCGGTGATGTGATCGGCTATATGGGGCATACGGGCTACAGCGTGAAAGAGAATGTCAATAATATTGAGACGGTGCATCTGCACTGGGGACTGCAGCTGATCTTCGACGAGTCCCAGAAGGAAGGGAATAACGAGATCTGGATTGACTGTTACGAGCTGACGAAATTCCTTTACCGCAACCGCAGCGAAGCGGCCAAAGTGGGGGATACGAGAGAATGGCGCCGCGTGCAGGAGATGCAGGATCCGGAGGTAGAAAAGCATTGCAAAAAGGATACCCCTATGATACAATAAGTGGAGCAGACAATGATAAAAAAATAACAATCGTTGTCGATCTTGTAATGTAAAGTTTTTTCTAACAAAATACCAAAATGGAGGAGAAGAAGATGGCAAAAAAAGTTGTTTTGGCGGGTGCCTGCCGTACAGCTATCGGCACTATGGGTGGTGGCTTGAGCACAACACCGGTAGCAGAGCTTGGCGCAATCGTAATCAAAGAAGCATTGAACAGGGCAGGAGTAGCACCTGATCAGGTCGATCACGTATATATGGGTTGTGTAATCCAGGCGGGACAGGGTCAGAACGTTGCACGTCAGGCTTCCATTAAGGCAGGACTTCCGAATGAGGTTCCGGCAGTTACCATCAACGTTGTATGCGGATCCGGTCTGAACTGTGTGAATATGGCGGCACAGATGATCCAGGCAGGCGATGCCGACATCGTAGTTGCCGGCGGTATGGAGAACATGTCCATGGCGCCTTATGCAGTTCCTCAGGGACGTTACGGTTACAGAATGAACAACGGTACACTGGTAGATACCATGGTGAACGACGCACTGTGGGATGCTTTCAATAACTATCATATGATCAAGACGGCTGACAATATCTGTGAGGAGTGGGGCCTGACACGCGAAGAGCTGGACGAGTTCGCACTTAAGAGCCAGCAGAAGGCGGAAGCAGCACAGAAGAACGGCGCTTTTGACAAAGAGATCGTACCTGTTATGGTCAAGAAGAAGAAAGAGATGGTAGAGTTCAAAGTAGACGAGGGACCGAGAGCCGGTTCCACCATCGAAGGACTCCAGAAGCTGCGTGCGATTAATCCGGGCGGATTTGTTACGGCAGGTAACGCTTCCGGCATCAATGACGGTGCGGCAGCTATCGTTGTGATGAGCGAAGAGAAGGCGAAGGAGCTGGGCGTTAAGCCGATGGCAACTTTCGTTGGAGGCGCGCTGGCAGGCTGCAGACCGGAAGTTATGGGTATCGGTCCCGTTCCGGCTACCCAGAAGGTTATGGCCAGGACCGGTTACAAGATCGAAGATTTCGATATCATCGAGGCGAACGAGGCATTTGCTGCACAGTCCGTAGCAGTAGGCAAGGAGCTGGGCATCGATGTTGACAGACAGCTGAATCCCAACGGCGGCGCGATCGCACTGGGACACCCGGTAGGCGCTTCCGGATGCCGTATCCTGGTAACGCTTCTGCATGAGATGGAAGCGAAGGATGCGAAGAAAGGCCTTGCGACACTGTGTATCGGTGGCGGTATGGGCTGCGCTACGATCGTTGAGAGAGACTAAAGTTCTGATTGCGGGATCTGTGGCCGCGCGTTGCTGACCACAATCCCGTTACATGCGCCTTTTCATGATAAGGAAGGCAGAAGCAGCGCAGAAATGAGGAAAATATGGAATTCGTATTATATGAAGTAAAAGGACAGGTGGGTATCATCACCATCAACCGTGAGAAGGCGCTGAACGCCCTGAATTCCACGGTACTGGAAGAGCTGGACAAGACACTGGACGGTGTGGACCTTGATGCGGTTCGCTGTCTGATCCTGACAGGCGCCGGCCAGAAATCTTTCGTGGCAGGGGCGGATATCGGTGAGATGAGCACCCTGACCAAGGCAGAAGGCGAAGCCTTCGGTAAGAAGGGCAACGATGTATTCCGTAAGCTGGAGACTTTCCCGATCCCTGTGATCGCGGCAGTGAACGGGTTTGCACTGGGCGGCGGCTGTGAGATTTCCATGAGCTGTGATATCAGGATCTGTTCTGATAACGCGGTGTTCGGACAGCCCGAAGTGGGCCTTGGCATTACGCCCGGCTTCGGCGGCACACAGAGACTGGCAAGGTTCGTAGGTCCCGGTATGGCGAAGCAGATGATCTATACGGCAAGAAACATCAAGGCTGACGAGGCTCTCAGGATCGGTCTGGTGAACGCAGTATATCCGCAGGAAGAGCTGATGGCTGCAGCGGAGAAGATGGCAGCAGGCATCGCGAAGAATGCACCGATCGCAGTCCGCAACTGCAAGAAAGCGATCAACGACGGACTGGAAGCAGGCATGGACGAGGCGATTGTGATCGAAGAGAAGCTGTTCGGCGACTGCTTCGAGACGGAAGACCAGAAGTACGGCATGGCATTTTTCCTGGATAAGAACAAGGAGAAGGTGAAGGAGCCGTTCAAGAACTGCTAAAGCACAGGCTCAGGTCACAAGATACAGACGCTGGGCTGTAAACATAACATAAATCAAGGAGGATATGCACGATGAAAGTAGGTATTATCGGTGCGGGAACCATGGGTTCCGGTATTGCACAGGCATTCGCTATGACAGACGGCTATGAAGTTTGTCTCTGCGATATCAAGGAAGAGTACGCTGAGGGCGGCAAAGCCAAGATTCAGAAGAACATGAATTTCCTGGTGAGCAAGGAGAAGATCACACAGGAGAAGGCTGACGAGATCATGGGCAAGATCACCACAGGTCTGAACGGCATCTGCACAGACTGTGACCTGATCGTTGAAGTTGCTCTGGAGAAGATGGAGATCAAGCAGGCGATCTTCAAAGAGCTGATGGGCATCGTGAAGAAAGAATGCATGTTCGCATCCAATACTTCCTCCCTTTCCATCACAAAGATCGGAGAAGGCCTGGACAGACCGATGATCGGTATGCACTTCTTCAACCCTGCTGACAGAATGAAGCTGGTAGAGGTGATCAGAGGTGAGAATACGCCGCAGGAGATGGTAGACAGGATCACGGCCATCGCTACGGAGATCGGCAAGACACCGGTACAGGTTAAGGAAGCTCCCGGCTTTGTTGTTAACAGAATCCTGATTCCGATGATCAATGAAGCGATCGGTGTTCTGGACGCCGGCACAGCATCTGCAGAGGATATCGACGTAGCTATGCAGCTTGGTGCATCCCATCCTATGGGACCGCTGCACCTGGGCGATCTGATCGGTCTGGATATCTGTCTTGCGATCATGGAAGTACTGTACAATGAGACCAGGGACGAGAAGTATGCGCCGCAGCCGCTTCTGAAGAAGATGGTAGAGGAGAAGAAGCTGGGCAGAAAGACCGGCATCGGATTCTTCGACTATTCCAAAAAATAATAAAACGAGCAGTGCTTCTAAGATCTGCAGCGAAAGCTGCTTTGCGAAGAAGCAGGGAGCTTCGTTTAGGAGAATGCCCAGAATACGGGCATTTTCCGTGTTGAATCAGGATGACGTGCAAAGGAATCCTGAGGTTAATATGAGATCGTAACGGCAGGGAGAGGACGGCGTACTGCCGCGGCGCCTGCTGTTACATGCAACTTAAATAACATGGAGGAATAAAAGATCATGGATTTTACTTTAAGCAAAGAACATGAAATGGCGAGATCTCTTTTCAAAGAGTTCGCTGAAAAAGAAGTAAAACCTCTTGCACAGGAGGTAGACGAGACAGAAGCTTTCCCGAGAGAGACTGTTGAGAAGATGGCGAAGTTAGGATTCCTCGGAATTCCGGTTCCTAAGGAATACGGCGGACAGGGATGCGATCCTTTGACCTACGCTATGTGCGTTGAGGAACTGTCTAAAGTATGCGGTACCACAGGCGTTATCGTATCTGCACACACTTCTCTTTGCTGCGACCCTATTATGACATACGGCACAGAAGAGCAGAAGCAGAAATACCTGATCCCCCTTGCAAAGGGTGAGAAGCTGGGCGCATTCGGCCTGACAGAGCCTGGTGCAGGTACAGACGCACAGGGACAGCAGACCAAGGCAGTACTGGACGGCGACGAGTGGGTACTGAACGGTTCCAAGTGCTTTATCACCAATGGTAAGGAAGCCGATGTATATGTTATCTTTGCAATTACAGGCACGGTTGAGAAGCGCGGCAGATTGACCAAGGAGATTTCCGCCTTTATCGTGGAAAAGGGAACACCCGGCTTTACCTTCGGTACGAAAGAGAAGAAGATGGGTATCCGTGGATCTTCTACATACGAGCTGATCTTCACAGACTGCCGTATCCCGAAGGAGAATCTGCTGGGACAGCAGGGCAAGGGCTTCGGTATTGCCATGCACACACTGGACGGCGGACGTATCGGTATCGCTTCCCAGGCACTTGGTCTGGCAGAAGGCGCGTTGGAGACGACCATCGCTTATGTGAAAGAAAGAAAACAGTTCGGCAGGGCTATCGGCGCATTCCAGAATACGCAGTTCCAGCTGGCTGACATGGCTACGAAAGTACAGGCTGCACAGCTGCTTGTTTACAAGGCTGCTATGGCAAAGGCTACTCAGAAAGTTTACTCTGTAGAAGCTGCTATGGCTAAATTATATGCTGCAGAAGTTGCAATGGAAGTAACCACCAAGGCTGTTCAGCTCCACGGCGGTTATGGCTATATCAGAGAGTACGATGTTGAGCGCATGATGCGTGACGCGAAGATTACTGAGATCTATGAAGGAACAAGCGAAGTTCAGCGTATGGTTATTTCCGGTTCCCTGCTCAAATAAGGAACTGCGGAAGAAGCCATGTAGAAGTAAACGTGAAAGAATAATAAAATAAGGAGAGAAATACAATGAAAATTGTTGTTTGTATTAAACAGGTTCCTGATACAAAGGGCGGCGTTAAGTTTAATCCGGACGGAACACTCGACAGAGGCGCTATGCTTACGATCATGAACCCGGATGACAAAGCAGGTCTGGAAGCGGCACTCAGATTAAAAGATCAGTACGGTGCGGAAGTAACGGTTGTGACAATGGGGCTTCCGAAGGCGGAAGAGGTACTGCGCGAGGCTATGGCCATGGGTGCAGACAAGGGTATCCTGGTAACCGACAGAGTACTCGGCGGCGCAGATACATGGGCTACTTCCACCACAGTGGCAGGCGCGATCAGAAATCTCGAGTATGACCTGATCATCACAGGACGTCAGGCCATCGACGGTGATACCGCTCAGGTAGGTCCTCAGATCTCCGAGCATCTGGACATTCCTGTTATCTCTTACGCGCAGAATATTAAAGTAGAAGGCGACAGCGTGATCGTTGAGCGTCAGTACGAAGACAGATATCATGTTGTAAAGGCTAAAATGCCCTGTCTGATCACAGCGCTTTCTGAGCTGAACGAGCCTCGTTACATGACACCGGGCGGCATCTTTGACGCATACAAGAAAGAACTCACCGTATGGGGCAGAGCAGACCTTAAAGATGTAGATGACGCTAACCTGGGCCTTAAGGGTTCACCGACCAAGATCGCTAAAGCTTCCGATAAGGTAAGAAAAGGCGCCGGCGAAAAGGTTACGCTTGATACTGATGAATCCGTAAGCTACATTGTTGACAAGTTGAAAGTAAAACATGTGATCTAACAGCGGCGAAAGAAAAGCAGACATCCGATACAATCGCAGAAATTTATCAGTTGCGGGATTTGTGTTTCGCGTACTCAACACAAACTTATAAGCCATACTTGGCTTTGCGCAAAAAAAGAGTGCGCAGAAAGAGGCAAATAATGAATTTAGAAGAATACAAGGGAGTATATGTCTTTGCGCAGCAGGTAGACAATGAGATCAGCAGTATTGCTTTTGAACTGCTCGGCAAAGCGAAAGACCTGGCTAAAGATTTAAGTACAGATGTAACGGCTGTGTTGATCGGTTCCGAAGTAAAGGGACTGGCTGACCAGCTTGCAGAATACGGTGCAGACAAGGTGATCGTTGTGGATGATCCGGAACTGAAGGATTACAGAACAGAGCCTTACGCACATGCACTGTCTTCCGTTATTGATAAGTATAAACCGGAGATCATGCTGGTTGGCGCAACCGCTATCGGCAGAGACTTGGGCCCGAGGGTATCCGCGAGAGTGGCTACCGGTCTGACAGCAGACTGTACCGTTCTGGAGATCGGTGATTTCCCGCTGCAGGCAGTTCCGGGTCAGGAGCAGTTACATAACCAGCTGCTGATGACACGTCCTGCATTCGGCGGCAATACCATCGCAACCATCGCATGTCCTTACAATCGTCCGCAGATGGCTACGGTTCGTGCAGGCGTTATGCAGAAGATCGAACCGATCAAGGGCGCTAAGGCTGTCGTAGAAGAGTTTAATCCCGGATTTACACCGGATAATAAGTATGTAGAGATCCTGGATATTGTGAAGTCCGTAGTGGAGACAGTGGATATCATGGATGCCAAGATTCTTGTATCCGGCGGCCGTGGTGTAGGAAGCCCGGAGAACTTCAGGATTCTTGAGGATCTTGCGGCTGTACTCGGCGGTACAGTAAGCTGCTCCCGTGCAGTAGTGGATTCCGGTTGGAAGCCGAAGGATCTGCAGGTTGGACAGACCGGTAAGACCGTTCGTCCGAACGTTTACTTTGCAATCGGTATCTCCGGTGCAATTCAGCACGTGGCAGGTATGGAAGAGTCCGATATCATCGTTGCGATCAACAAAGATGCGGACGCACCGATCTTCGACGTGGCTGATTACGGCGTTGTAGGCGATCTGAACAAGATCGTGCCGAAGCTCACAGAGGCATTGAAGGCGGAAATCGCGGCTGCAAAATAATAAAAGTTAATTTGCGAAGCAAATTAACTTTATGAGATTCGCTGCGCGAACCCGGAAAAGGAAACTTATAAAAACGATAAAAACGCCTGGGAAGCTTGTCCAGGCGTTTTCTTTATTTTAAAGTTGTGCTATTATGAAACTATGGAAAATATGATTACAGTAACAGAACTGACAAGTGCATACGGAAGGAAACGGATTCTGCAGGGTGTGTCCTTTGCAGCGCAAAGAGGAGAATGTGTGGGGATCGTCGGTGCGAACGGCTGTGGGAAATCGACGCTTCTTTCGATTTTGGCGGGAACGTTGAAACCGAGATCAGGGCAGGTATCTTACTATGGCAAGACGGCGTGGAGTGATGCGGGAAGCGGCAGGATGCATGGGAACAGAGAAGTGATTCGCAGGATGACCGGTTATGTACCTCAGGAGAATCCGCTGATTCCGGAACTCAGTGTATACGACAATCTGCGTTTGTGGTATCCGGATAAGAAGACTCTTCAAAACGAACTGGAGCAGGGATTTTTAAGTTTGCTGGGCCTGGGAGAATTCTCTGCAAAGCGGGTGAGCAGGTTGTCGGGCGGTATGAAGAAGCGGGTCAGCATCGGCATAGCGATGGCCGGCATGCCGCCGGTGCTTCTTATGGATGAACCCAGCGCTGCTTTGGACCTGATCTGTAAGGAAGATATACGCCGATATCTTCAGGTATATCTGGAACGCAGGGGCACTGTCGTGATCACGACACATGAAGAAAGCGAACTGGAGCTGTGCAGCGCCCTGTATGTAATGAAGGAAGGAAGACTGCATCAGATAGACCGCAGCCTGCGTGGAGATGCGCTTACGGGCAGAATGTAACATCGGCAGATCAGTTTCCCGGAGGGGAATGCCGCGCGGATAAGGACGCCTCCGCCCACAGGGAGGTTTGGACGTGACAAGCATTGTGAGACAGGGGGAGAGGTATGAATACGGGCAGTCAGAAAGAAGAGGATTTCAGAAGCGGTGGGACAAAACAGGAGCAGCGGCATGATCCATATGGCCGTTATATCCCCGAAGAGATACCGATTCCGGATATCGGGAATACTGACCGGAGGCCGGGATATTTGAATTTTTATACCAGACAGCAAAACAAATACCAGGCGCAGGGACAGATGTACGCACCTCCAAAAGATAACAGAATTAAGTTCAGGATTTTGCTGGCGGCAGTCTGCGCGGCGTTTTTGCTTTGTGCCTGTGTTGGAACCGGCATTGCCTATATCAGGAACACACCTGCTTACAGGCTTTCTAAAGCGGTTCAGAACCTGGCGGCAGAGCTGGAAGAGGCTGCGAATCCGCTTACAGAGAAGGCTGGCATTGAGGAGCTGCTTTGGATGCTGGCAGAGGAAGGCGGCCATATAAGTACGCAGATTAATTTTACAGCGGATGAACTAATCGGTAATACGATCGGTGTTGATACCGAGTATTATAAGAATATGCAGGATAAAGAGCTGAGCGCAGATACCAGTATCAGTATGATGAATTATGAATTTGCGCATTTGAATATCTATGCGGATGAAGAGGCGTTCTGCTTCTCCATACCGGAGCTTTTTCTGGAAGATATATATGTTAATAATGAAAATGTAGTCAGTCAGTATAATGCGTCTTTTTTTGCGGGATTATCCGGACGCAGCAATTTAGAGGACTTCTCCATCGATCTTTTTCCGGACATTGTCAGCAAAAACTACTTTCCGGAGCGTTACGCCGCGGATCTCGAGGCATGCAGGGATACTATGGTTATGGAGCGGGTGGAGCGTGGAGTTTACCGCGTAGTATTTCCCGTCAGGGAGATGGAACGTCTGCTCCGGGCATTTATGGAAAGCAGCAATACGGTTTATGCAGCATCAGAAAGCGGCCAGTGGTGGCAGGCATATAACAAACTGCTCACGTCGGATATCTGTCTGCTTTTTGAGATCAATAGACAGAACCGGATCGAGAGTATTACGTTCGCGGAACCGGTGAGAATGCTGGACGGAAAGGCGGCAATGAGCGGATCCCTGCATTTTCTGGGGAACTCGGAAAGCACGGAAAAGGTCCAGGGAGAGATAACAGTGGAGGGGGAAGACGGTGTGGCCAGATCGCTGTACCTGCAGAGTAAGCGGTCCGGGAAAGGTGACAGTTACGGGCTGGAAGTGGAAGCGGAGCTTATGGAGGAAGCGGACTCTGTACTCCGGATGAAATACAGCATGGACAGTGACACGCTTCGGGACACCTTCACAACGAGCCTTTCCCTGTGGAATGATGAGGAGGATCTGGAGCTTGTGCTTGAGGGGGAGCTGGAGGATATTGTCAGAGGGCGGAGCCTGGAGTTGGAAGTGGAGAGCCTGCAGTTTTATACTGGCGGGGAGGAAGTGTTTAAGATTACCGGGGATATCCTGTTGGAACCGCTTGAAGATGAAGTTATGCACAAAGTCGGGAAGAAGACGGCTTTATTCGAGATGACGGAAAGCGATTGGCTGGGCATTTTATATAAAATAAGCGATACATACGGCGAACTGCTTAACGCCTTATGGTAAGAGAGTATGGCTGCGCAGGGAGGGACCGGAACTGAGCGGCTGCAGGTTGAGAGGCCGGATATGGATCAGAACTGTAATCAAAGAAAGATACCGGGTGGCAGCATCCTGGCATTGGCCAGGCAGAGGAATGGAGGTTTTAATGAGTCATACAGAGCATGATAAGATAGAAAGCGGCAGCATAGAGAATACTGATACAAAGAACGGTAATAGAATGGACGGCAGTGCGGAAGAAGCGGCGATGATAGACGAGGTGATGCGGCACCTGGATACGGAATTTACACAGGGTGTTTACCGGATGAGCGTCAGCTTTGATGAGGAAGAGGAAGAAGCCAAGAAGGTTTCACACAAATGCTGTAATATGTATGGCAGGCCTGCATCAGAGACGGTGGGGCTTCTGGATATGTATACGGATATCAGTGCGGGGGAGCCTGACCGGCGAATATAAGCAGCATGAAGATTTGTGCCGGAAGGTTACAAATTTACAGCTGAGAGAGGTATGGTAAATAAATTGCAGAACAAACTACAATATCTTTCTATGGAAATCAAAAAAACCGTTAAACTGCTTCCTCCTATGCTGCTGCAGATCATTCTGCTGTTAAGTCTTACAGCCATGGCGGTTTTCGGCGGTATCAGGAGTATGGGACGTGAGTCTCTGGCAGTCCGGGTAGAGATTGCGGTGGCGGTGCAGGAAGATATGACGGCAATGACTGAAATGGCGCTGCAATATGTGGAGAATATAGAGAGTGTGTCTCAGTACTGCCATTTCCGGCAGACAACGGAGCAGGAGGGTTTCGCTCTGTTGGAAAAAGGCGAGGTATCGGCGCTTGTTCTGCTGCCGCCGGGCCTGTTGGAAGGGATTATGAACGGCGTGAATCCTGTGGTGGAGATTTACTTTCCAAAGAATGCGGGGCTGGAAGCCCTCTTATTCCGGGAAATGACAGAATCCGGAGAGGGCCTTCTGCGCGTGGCGCAGGCGCAGATCTATGCAGCAGGGGATACTGCCCGCGCATTCGGGCTGACAGAGCAGCTGTCGCAGATGGAGGCCGGGATTGACAGCTATAATCTGGCTTTTGCATTGGACAGGCTGGCGCTGTATCATAATGAAAAGGTTTCCGCATTCGGTTCTGTGAATGTGCTGCAGTTCTATCTGGCTTCCGGCAGTATTCTGTTTCTTCTGCTGGCCGGTATGGCGATGTATCCTGTTGTGCGCAGGGAACCGCCGGTATTTTGCAGACAGCTGGAAAGAGCGGGGACGGGGAAGATCTGGCAGGGGTTTTGTCAGTGGATTTGCGGCATGTTGTGCGTAGGACTTTTTGCCGGTATTTTGTGGCTGTCGGTCAGGATGTTTGTAAGGTTTGGGCCGCAGGAGGCGGCGGATTATCTTGTGACAGGCGGCGGATATCCGGGTTCTGTCAGGATGGAGCTGGCAGCTGCCATTATTATGACGGTTACGAGCCTTATCTATCTGGTACACAGCCTGGCGGGAAGCAGGACGGGCGGAATTCTGCTGGTCTTTGTGTTTTCGGTGGTAATGGTTTATCTGTCCGGCGGTCTGGTTCCGGCAATGTTTTTGCCACAGGCTGTGAGAACTGTGGGCGCCTGGCTGCCGACGACCTGGCTGATGCGGGCGGTGAGCGGCCTTCTTGCAGGCCGTGGCGTGATGGAGATGGAAGCGTGTATGGCGGTACTGTGCTGCTACACGATCGTGTGCGGCACAGCGGCATGCCTGGTCCGCGGTGGCGGAGGAGGACGGGGAACCGGACATTAACATTGACTGTGCGGATCTGGGATTCTGTAAGGTGGGATCATGGTGAACGAGGTGAAAGAAGGAAAGGTTTTCCGCGTAAAACAATATATGCTCTGGATCCGGCTTCTTGCCAGGCGTCTCTGGCGGCAGCCTGTTTATGTGGCTCTGTTTATACTGATGCCGCTGCTGGGATATGCGGCAGGATTTATGGAACATGAGGCACAAAGCGGCACGGCAGTGGCGGTGTGTATAGAAGACGGTGCATGGAAGGAAGCGATCATGGCCATGCTGTCGGAACAGGAAGCGGACAGCATACTGCGGTTTGTATATCTGGATGAGCGCGGCGCGGTGGAGCGATATGTGGCGGCCGGTAAGGCTGACTGCGGGTTTGTCATTGCATCGGATCTGGAGGAGAAAGTACTTGACGGTGCATGGCAGAAAAGCATTACAGTTTTCGAGACGGATTCCGGCAGTGCAGCCGGAATCGCCAGGGAACGGCTGGCCGGGGTGATTTTCAGGCTGTATGCAGAAGAATGTTATGAGCGGTATATGGGGCAATTTCCGGATACTGCGGCAGCCTTTGCCAGGGATGCATATGAGAGACGGCTTGTGGATGACAGTACCTTTCGATTTCAATATTTCTATGGTGACTCTATAAGTCAATCTGATTATGACATGCTTGTAAAATACGATAACGATATTGACGGCCCTGTCAATAATGACGCTGATGGTACTGTCAATAAGCAGGGCAGTACCGCGGTTTTCCCGGTGAAAGGGGTGTTTGCCGTCCTTATTTTTCTGGGTGGATTATGTGGTATGCTGGAATATGAAAGGGATAAAATGGAGAAGAGGTTTATCCGTATGGCGCCGGACATATTGACCTGTTTGGTTAATATATGGATCTCCACCATATTTATCTCGGCTGCGGCGCTGATAAGTCAATGGTTTTATGACGGACTGCGTTACTGCGGCTCTGAGTTTAACGTCAACAGAATGCTTACTGTCTGGAGTGGGGCCGTATGGGGCAGAGAGAGCAGGAATCTGCTGATTTACCAGTGTATTATCATAGTATATTGTATCATGCTCAGACAGCTGCTGCGCAGACAGGAGATGATAGCGGCGGCAATGCCGATTCTGACTATGGGCAGTCTGATCTGCGGTCCGGTCTTCATCAGGCTGGGAGCCTATCTGCCCATCTTTACGGTGTTGGAGAAGCTGTTTCCGGTGACTTATTATTTGATGCTGTAGAGGCAGGGATCCGCGGGTATCTGGGAGATACATGAGGAGTACGAATAAATGACAGAGCAGGAGAAAAGATTATGAGTGAAGAAAAAGCAAAGAAAAGCATTATGGAGTACGAGACGGTGGAGCTGGATGACGAGAACAGTGCGCTGGTGATACTGGATCAGACGAAGCTGCCGGGAAGCGCAGAATTGATCAGCCTGCATACCGGAGAGGAGATATGGGAAGCAATTTATCTGTTAAAGGTGCGCGGCGCGCCGGCTATCGGTGTGGCGGCGGCCTTCGGCATCTATCTGCTGGCGAAACAGATACGGACTGATGCATACGATGTTTTCTATCAGGAATTCTGCAGGCAGAAGGAGTATCTGAATTCTGCACGGCCGACGGCGGTAAATCTGTCGTGGGCGCTGAACAGGATGGAGCAGGTGTGTATAGCCGGCCGGGAGCTGCCGGTGACGGAGATCAAGGATAAGCTGCGGGAAGAGGCTCTGGCGATGAAGGAGGAGGATATCCGTGTGTGCAGAGCAATCGGTGAGTATGGGCTGACACTGGTGAAGCCGGGAGACGGCATCCTGACACACTGCAATGCGGGGCAGCTGGCCACGTGCAGGTACGGTACGGCGACGGCGCCTGTTTACCTGGGGCAGGAGAGAGGGTATCATTTCCGTGTGTTTGCGGATGAGACGCGGCCTCTGCTGCAGGGAGCAAGGCTGACAGCCTATGAACTGCATGCATCGGGAGTGGATGTAACGCTGATCTGTGATAATATGTCTGCTGCGGTTATGCGCAATGGCTGGGTGAATGCGGTATTTGTGGGTTGTGACCGTGTGGCGGCCAACGGGGATACAGCCAACAAGATCGGCACTTCGGTTGTGGCGGCCGTGGCCCAGAGATATCACGTACCTGTATATGTCTGTGCACCGACTTCCACCATCGATATGAATACGCCTACCGGAGCAGAGATCGTGATCGAACAGCGTCCGGCCCATGAGGTGACTGATATGTGGTATGAGAAACCGATGGCGCCCGCGGGAGTGAAAGTTTATAATCCGGCATTTGATGTGACGGATCATGATTTGATTGCGGGAATCGTTACGGAATATGGGATTGCCAGGCCGCCCTATACGGAGTCGCTGCAGGCTGTTTTCAGAAATCGTAAGCCTGTCTGAAACAGCAGCCTTTCGCCTGGCAATAGAAGAGGTTTTGGACAGCGCTTCGCAGAGTAAATACAGAATACGGAACAGAGGGAAGAAATTATGGAATATTTATCGGAGAAACAAGCCAAAAAGGCGATTATTGACATCGGACAGCGAATGTATATGCGGGGATTTGTGGCGGCCAATGACGGGAATATTTCGGTCAGGACGGGAGAAAACGAGGTGTGGGCGACGCCTACCGGTGTCTCTAAGGGATATATGAAGAAGAAAATGCTTGTCAAGGTAGACCTGGATGGTAATCTGCTGGCAGGAACCTATAAGCCGTCATCGGAATTGAAAATGCATCTGCGGGCCTATCAGGAGAATGATGCCATCCGTTCCGTATGTCACGCCCACCCGCTGGTATGCACCTGCTATGCCATAGCCGGGATACCGCTGGACGTGCCGGTTCTGGCGGAGGCGATTATCAGCCTGGGAGACGTGCCCATCGCGCCCTATGCGGAGCTGGGAAGCAAAGAAGTGCCGGAGGTGATTGCACCTTACTGCCATACGCACCATGGAATCCTGCTTGCGAATCATGGCGCGGTAACCTGGGCGCAGGATCCGTACGCAGCATACTACCGGCTGGAATCCATGGAGCATTATGCCAGAATCCTGCTGATCACGGATAAGCTTTTGGGGAAGCAGAATCTGCTTACGAAGGAACAGATCGATACGCTTCTGGCGATGCGGGAGAAGTTCAGATAAGCGGAATTTACATTTTTTCTTCCTATTTGAAGCATGCTATGATACAATACGGATAGCTGGTGTACGTCTGCCTTCGATGGACATGAAGAACGGCGGGTTCCCTGATCGTTTGCCATGGATCGCAGAATAGGCCAGAGGAAAGAAGGAAGGCCGGCCGGTTATCGTTATGAGAAACGGTCAGCCGCAGGGAGCAGCTATGAGTGAGAATGAGAAGAATGTGACAGAACAGACAATGGAGAGAGAAGAGAAGGAAGTGGTATCCAGGAATTTTATCGAGCAGATTATCGATAAGGATCTTGCCGAAGGAACCTGCGATACCGTGCATACCAGATTTCCGCCTGAACCAAACGGATATCTGCATATCGGGCATGCGAAGAGCATTCTGTTGAATGCAGGGCTGGCCGAACAGTACGGCGGTAAATTTAATCTTCGTTTTGATGATACGAATCCGACAAAGGAGAAGAGTGAATTCGTTGAATCCATCAAAGAGGATGTGAAGTGGCTGGGAGCGGATTATGAAGACAGACTTTTCTTCGCTTCCGACTATTTTGAACAAATGTATGAGGGCGCAGTCAGGCTGATCAGGAAGGGTAAGGCTTATGTCTCAGACCTGTCCGCAGAACAGATGCGGGAGTACCGCGGCACTTTGACAGAGCCGGGCATCAATGACCCGAACAGAGACAGGAGCATAGAGGAGAATCTGAGTCTGTTTGAGGAGATGAAGGAAGGGAAGTACGCAGACGGGGAGAAGACGCTTCGCGCTAAGATTGATATGGCATCGCCCAATATCAATATGCGTGATCCGATCCTGTACCGCGTGGCGCATCTGTCCCATCAGAATACGGGAGACAGATGGTGCATTTATCCGATGTATGATTATGCGCACCCGATTGAAGACGCCATTGAGGGCATTACCCACTCAATCTGTACGTTGGAATTTGAGGATCACAGACCGTTATATAACTGGGTGGTAGAAGAACTGGAGTATCCGCATCCGCCGAAGCAGATCGAGTTTGCGAAAATGTATTTGACCAATGTAGTCACGGGTAAGAGATATATCAAGAAGCTGGTGGAGGACGGTGTGGTAGACGGCTGGGATGATCCCAGGATGGTATCCATTGCGGCACTGAGAAGAAGAGGATTTACGCCGGAATCGATCAGGCTCTTTGTGGATCTGTGCGGGGTGTCCAAAGCAAATTCTTCGGCAGAGTATTCCATGCTGGAGTATTGTATCCGGGAAGATTTGAAGATGAAACGGCCGCGTGTGATGGCTGCGCTGGATCCCGTGAAGCTGGTGATCGATAATTACCCGCAGGGGCAGACAGAGATGCTGGAAATCGTGAATAACCCCGAGAATGAAGAACTGGGCAGGCGTAAGGTTCCCTTTTCCGGAGAGCTGTATATCGACAGAGAGGATTTTATGGAGGAACCGCCGAAGAAGTATTTCAGGCTCTTCCCGGGGAATGAGGTTCGCCTGATGGGCGCTTACTTCGTGAAATGTGTCAGCTTCGAGAAGGATGAAGACGGTAAGGTGACAGTGGTGCACTGTACTTATGATCCGGCCTCCAGGGGAGGAAACAGTCCGGACGGCCGCAAAGTGAAAGGAACGATCCATTGGGTATCCGCTGCGGATGCAGTGCGGGCGGAAGTCAGACTGTATGAGAATATCATCGATGAAGAGAAAGGCGTTTACAATGATGACGGCAGCCTGAATCTCAATCCGAATTCGCTGATCGTTCTGAAGGAATGTTATATAGAACCTTCCGTTAAGGATGCCAAAGCGTATGACAGCTTCCAGTTTGTCAGACAGGGATTTTTCTGTGTAGACTGTAAGGATTCCAGACCGGAAGCGCCTGTATTCAACAGGATTGTATCTTTGAAGAGTTCTTATGTGCTTCCGAAGCAGTCGTAAGGCATATGGGGTTAAGCAGTAAATATATGGAATATGGTGAATGACACGGCAGGGTTCTGCATTCGGTTTCTGCAGGGGCATGTGCGACAGCTTTGCAGAACAGAAGAGAAACTGCCGATATTGTCACCTATAATAATGCATGAGCAGGAGGATGTACTATGGCAGGAATTTTGTCAGGATTAGCACGTTTTGGTTTGGGCAAACTGGAGAACATGGAGTTGTACGAGGCGCCGAAGAAGGAAGAGGCCGGAACAGATGGGAAGCCGGCGCCGGCGGTGGTGCAGGAACAGGATTTCCTCTTTGATAAATCATGTACCTGCCCGATTTGTGACAAAGAATTCAAGAACAGAACAGTGAAGGTGGGTAAGGCTAAATTATCCGGAAGCGATCTGGATTTGAGACCGCGCTATGAGCAGATTGATCTTCTGAAGTATGATATTATCATGTGTCCGTACTGCGGGTACGCGGCGCTGAGCAGATTCTTTAAATTCGTAACTTCACCGCAGGCGAAGAATATCAAGAAGACGATTTCCGCTACTTTTGAGCCGCAGAAGGAGACCAAAGAAGTTTATACATATGATGAAGCGCTGGAACGCTATAAGCTTGCGCTTGCGAATGCGATTGTGAAGCAGTCGAAAGCCAGTGAGAAAGCATATATCTGCCTGAAGACGGCATGGCTGCTGCGCGGTAAGGCGGAGCGTCTTGACAAGAACCTGCCGGATTATGAGGAGCAGAAGAAATTGTGTGAGGAGGAAGAGACGGAATTCCTGCACAATGCGCTGGATGGGTTCCTGGCGGCCAGACAATCGGAAAGCTTCCCCATGTGCGGCATGGATGAGCCGACCGTGGATTATCTGATTGCCGTAACGGCCATGAGGTTCGAACAGTATGATGTGAGCAGCAGATTGATTGCCGGAGTCCTGCAGTCGGCTTCTAATCCGCGGATGAAGGATAAGGCGCGGGATCTGAAGGAAATGGTGATGGCCAGGATGAAAGAAAAGAGTGCGGTCAGGAAATAACGGATTGTGTTGCCGGTACAGCGTTCTGTCCTGTGATTCCGCATGCTGAGAAGGAGGCATGGTTGTATATGAAAGAATTACCGATCCATATTCAGCTGCAGCCGGAGAGCGATAGAACGCTGTATGAGCAGATTTATGAGTATATCCGGGACGAGATCAGACAGGGAAGTCTGCTGCAGGATGAGAAGCTGCCGTCGGCACGGCTTCTGGCGGAAGACCTGCAGGTATCCAGGACGACGGTTGATATGGCTTACGGACAGCTTGTGTCTGAGGGCTATCTGGAGGCAAGACCCAGGCAGGGGTACTTTGTCTGCGCAGTGGAAGGCCTGTGTGTGATCGACCCCTTCCAGAAAAGTGACAAGCGCACAGTCAGTAAGCAGAGCCGCCAGACAGCAGAGCAGTATGACTTTTCACCGAATGCTATTGATATGCATTTTTTTCCATATGCCACGTGGAAGAAGATCACGAAGAGTATTCTCGTAGATGCCAACAGCGATATGTTTTCACTGGGAGAGCCGCAGGGAGATCTGTCGCTTCGAACGACGATCTGCCGGTATCTGCATGGCGCGCGCGGGGTTAACTGTGAGCCGGAACAGGTTATTGTAGGAGCAGGGAACGATTACCTGCTCCTTTTGCTGGAAAAAATTCTCGGACGGCATGTGCATGTGGCAATGGAGGATCCCACTTATGCCAAAGCGTATCGGATTTTTCAATCCTGTGCATATCCGGTCACCTTTGTCCCCATGGATGAGAATGGGATCAGTGTGGAATGTCTCAGGCATACGGACGCGCAGGTGGCATACGTGATGCCCGCCCATCAATATCCAACGGGGATATCCATGCCCATCGGCAGAAGAATGGAGCTGCTCAAGTGGGCGGCGGAGCAGGAGGGACGTTATCTGATCGAGGACGACTATGACAGCGAGTTCCGCTTTAAGGGTAAGCCGCTTCCGTCTCTCCAGGCGTCTGACCGTAACGGAAATGTGGTCTACATCGGAACCTTCTCCAAGGCCATCGCACCGGCGATCCGTATCAGCTATATGGTGCTGCCTTATCCGCTGCTTACGCGCTACCGGGAGGCATGCGGATTCTATTCCTCTACCGTGTCGCGGATCGATCAGACGATCCTCAATGAATTTATACAGGACGGTTATTTTGAGCGGTATCTGAATAAGATGCGGAAACAATACCGCATGAAGCATGATCTGCTGCTGACGGAGCTTAGAGCTTTCAGAAAGGCATTCAGAATATCCGGAAGTAACGCCGGCCTGCATGTGATCCTGACGGATCGGATGGGCCGAAGCGAAGAAGAGCTGGCGCGAACGGCACAGGAGGCCGGAGTAAAGGTTTATCGAATGCGGGATTTCAGAATGAAAGAGAGCGGCGGCACGGCGGCAATGCTGATCCTGGGGTATGCAGCGCTGTCGCCGGAGGAGATCGGGAAGGGGATGGCCCTGCTGCGGGAAGCCTGGCTGTGACGGCAGGGCTATGTAGAGTCCCTGCGAATGACCATGCCGCGTATTCTAAGGTTTATATGTAATCTTCTTCATCATGTTGAAATAAGATACAACCTCTTCGTACAACATCTCCGGCTGGAAAGAAGCCTCACGAAAATGGGTGTTCATCAGCCCGCTGATCGTATAGTCCAGCATTGCGTCGAGCTTTTCGAAGGAGACATCCGCCAAGAAGCGGCTGCGGTCAGCCTGGTTCTTCAGAACGGCATAGATGTCCGAGAGGACATTCCGTTGTTTCTCGGTGGCCATCAGCGCCTCGTTGACATTCTCGGCGGCGCAGCTTTCCAGGAAACGCTGCATATAAGGGTAGTTCCGGAGTACCTGCATTTTGGCGAATTCCATCTGCTTTCGGATTTCGAAATAGTCGTCGGCGGAGGAAAGGACTCCGGTAGTCAATTCCAGCTTCATAAAGCGGGTGCTGTAATCGTATAGAAACGTGTAGAGGCCAAGTTTACTCCCGAAATAGTGAAAAAGGAGGCCTTTGCTGATGCCGGCTTCCACGACAATATCATCCGTGCTTGCATGTTTGTAGCTTTTGGTGGCAAATACCTTCAGCGCCGCATTGATCATACGGTCCTGCTTTTCTTTCTTTAAGTCAAAAAATTTCTCGTTCATTACCTACTCCGTTTATCATTCTGTTATACAAAGCGCCGTTCTGCAGACAACGGCAAAAGTTTCTCATATCCTGCAGCGGGCAGATCGCCATCAGACTTGTCGTTACTACATAATTGACTTTACTGGTCGGACTTCAATATAGCATAAAAAGGCGCCGGATTCAATGTTATGAAAAAAACTAGTTCCCGGAAAATTTTAAGACACAAGATGTAGTGGTGTGGTTTTTTAAAAAAATTTTATACATATTCCCTTTTCATTTTGGGAAAATAGTATTAATATAATGGTATAAGAGACGCTGAAAGGAGAACATTCATGGCGAAAAAATTTGGTAGGTTTTTGATGGTGACAGCTGCTCTCGGAGCCGTTGCAGCAGGTGTTTACTATTGTTTGCAGAATAAAGATACTTCTGTAGATGATGATTTTGACGACGACGATGACTTTGACGATTTCGATGACGATTTGGACGAGGAGGAGAATCCAAGGGATACGGATCGTAACTATGTAGATCTTGACCTGGAGAAGGCGGAAGACTTTAAAGAGGGGCTTGATGCGGCCAAGGCAGAGGCGACGGATAAGATCGTAGGCGCAGCGAAGGAAGTGACCGATAAAGTCAAGGAAGCGGCTGAGAAGACGGAAGTCAAGGTGGAAGAGTTCTTTGATGATGATGACAGCGACGGTTCCATGGATGCGATGTAGACTGCAGAAGGTTCTGCAGGGGCAGCAAAGGACGCTGCTTTAATAGGGCTTCATGTCAGGGAGAATGCACACGCTATGCATTCTCCTTCTTTTTATGCGCAGGGGGAAACTCTTCCCTGCCCGGTCTATTTGTTCATCTTGTAAGGCGGGTCTGCAGGATAGCCGCCCTTTAATTTCTGCATACCGCGCTGGATGGCGTCTTTGGAATTCTTCCAGTCGGCATCTTTGTTGCGGTAGTCGAATTTCTCCACCAGCCAGGACACATCTTCGGCAAGTCTTGCCATGTTCTGTTCCATGAGCGGGAAGACCATATCATAGAATTCTGATTTCTCCTTATCGTTCAGCCGGCTGTCGGCTCCTTCGCATAAATCTCCGAAATGATGCAGGCAGAAGCCCTTGCTGTTCCTGACTTTATCGCGGAATTCCTGGTCTTTCCTGTACATAACAAAGAAAGTGTCCAGATAGCGTTCATAAGTGTCGGCATAGCGTTTACAGATATAACAGGAGCGTTCCTTCTCTGCAGTCCAGATACCGATGGGGTTCTGCCGTTCGGTCTGTTTCCGGAACCTGTCTTTCAGAGATGTCCTGCCCGGTTTAAAATTGCGGAACTGCTGCTGCATCTCACGGTTCATCTGCACATAATGTGTTTTCAGGATCCATGCATTGCCAAGGGTATTGCCATAATCAAACATTTTCTTGAAATGTTCCCGGCAGAATCCGGCCTGATCAGTCTGCTCACGGATGTCGCTTTCCATGTAGGAAGAGCCTGAGCCGAGAACGAAGTCCAGAAGATCCTGTTCCACGTTGCGCTCGATAAAACAGAAGGGACATTCGTCGCCTGCGTTCATAGCGTCGTTTAAGGGGATGGTGTATAGTTTCTCTTTCATGAAATACCTTCTTTCAATATGTAAATTTTATCAGGGCAGTTATGCCATTCACAACCGACATAACAAATTCCACCTGTGCGGTTGAATGCTCCAAAGAGCATCCAACCTGACTTCCGCATTCGTAAAACCCGTGCTTAAGCACTCCTGCGTCTGCTTACGCATCCGCGTTTTACTCATTTGGAAGTGGGTTGCTAATCCAATTACCTGTCTGTATTGCCATAAATGGCATACAGACAGATTATTGGATTGCAACCGCACAGTTGGAACAAATTTCTGTAAGAATAGATTACCATAAATTGAAAAGGCGTGCTATAATAAATTGGAAAAGTTAAGCGGAAGCCGAAGGCTGTACAGTGGCGGGAAGCGCAGGCGTAAGCGAATAGAAAAGACAGATAACGTATAGAGACGGCAGGAATGTATGGAAAGACAGTAAGCGTATAGAAAAAGCATGAGTGTATAGAAAGAACAGGAAAATACAGAAAGACAGGACAGGAAAGGATAAAAAGAACGATGCAGTTACAGATACCGGCAGTTAACGAGGATCAGGAACATATTTTAGACGAAGTGCAGTGTTTTGCGCTGGATATGGATGGGACGATCTATCTGGGAGAACAGTGGATCGACGGCGCGTTGGATTTTTTACACAGGATTGAAGAGACGGGAAGAAATTATGTATTTGTGACAAATAATTCGTCCAGGAATGCGGCGGTTTATGTGGAGAAGCTGCACCGGATGGGATTAGAGGTGAGCGAGGATAAGATTGTTACTTCCGGACAGGCTACCATCTATTATCTGCAGCAGCATTTCCCTGGGGCCAGGGTATTCCTGCTGGGGAATCCGCTTCTGCGGGAGGAATTTCTGCAGGCCGGCATTGTGCTGGAGGAGGAACAGCCGGACGTGGTGGTGACGGCATTTGACACATCTCTTGATTATCAGAAAATGTGCCGGGTATGTGATCATGTCAGGGCAGGCCTTCCCTATCTGGCGACACATCCGGATTATAACTGCCCTACGGAGACAGGATTTATACCAGACGCAGGGGCTATTCATGCGTTTATCCATGCCTCTGCGTTCCGCTGGCCGGACCGAGTCATCGGCAAGCCAAACGAAGATATCATAGCGTATCTGGCGACCAGAGTACATACGTCAAGAGAGAAGATTGCGATGGTAGGTGACCGCCTCTATACGGATATTGCGGCAGGGAGAAATAATGGATTAAAGAGCGTGCTTGTGTTAAGTGGAGAGGCAGAGATGGAAGACGTAGGGCGGTCTGAGGTGAAGCCGCATCTGATCTTTGATTCGGTCAGGGAGATTGCCGGGCTTCTGTAGCGCAGGAAGCCGGAAATGCGGCCATGAGCAGTCCATGGCAGGATGGAGTGACAGTGGCCGGCATGTATTTGTATTTGACTTTGGAGAGCAATCTGCTATAATGAATCATACTTGCACACAGCTGATTCAGCACAGTGCAGCCAGTGAAATAAAGGGAATATGAAGACAGAAATAGAGAATATTTGGTGCAAAGGGCATTTCTGTGTTGATTTGAGGTGCCTTGAAGCGGCATAGTGCGGAGCGGCATACAGATTAATTATGAAGAAAAGGATTTTGCAAGATATACAATATTTGAATCACTTTCTGCGGGGTCATTATCTGCAATTGTTACAGTGCTTTCTGGCACTGGTGATTTTTTTGCTGGCAACTTACAGGCTGTCGGATATTGGCCAGCCGATTCTTTTTAATGATGAGGTCGGATATTGGTCGAACAGCGCCTTCTTTATGGGTATTGACTGGACTTCGGTGACCGGAAGGATCTCCTATTATTCTTATGGATACAGCCTGCTGCTGATACCGGTTCGGATGCTTTCCGAATTGTTTAACTGGAGCTGGGATACGATGTACCGGGCGGCAGTGATGATGAATGCCGGATTTCTGGTGGTGAGTTATATTCTGGCGCTTAAGCTTGCGAAAAGATATCTGACAGGGATGAACGAGCTGGTCAGGACAGCGGCCTGTTTTACGGTTTTTACATATTCTTCTTATATTGTGTATGCGCATATTACATGGACCGAGTGTACACTGGTGCTTTTTTTCTGGGTATTTCTTTATGTGATGATGCGTGTGGTGGACAGGCCTGGGATTGGAAATCATGTTGCGTTTGCATTGGTTTCCTTCTATATCTTTACGGTGCACCAAAGAGCGCTGGGGATCGTCGTAACGGCAGGGCTGATGGTGCTGTATATGCGGCTCATGCGCCGTAACAGGATGTGCGATACAGCGGCCTTCCTTGGGAGTATGTATTTATACAGTCTGGTACATGCCATGATCAAAGGGAATCTGCAGGGCGTGAACTATCTGGGAGGAGAGCAGGCCGGGTGGAAGACGATCGCTGGATATGCGCTGACTAAGAATTCTTTGCTGTTCCTGTTAATGGGAATAGTATTGCTTGTTCTGTTGTGGTTAATGGAGAAGGGAAGGAGCAGGATAGCGCTGGCCTTTCTGGCGGCAGGCGCTGCGGCATGTATCCTGTATATGAAGATCAGAAGCGGCACAGTTCTGACAGAAGAAGAGATTAATGCCGCCAACCGACTGGGAACAAATGACTTTTCCGGTCAATGGGGCGTGCTCAGGAATCTTCTTTCTGTAAACGGATTGATCCGCCTTGGGATCAGCATGACGGGCAAATGGTATTATATGGCATCTGCGACGGGGCTGGTGGTCTGTTGGGGAATATATGGATTGTTTGAAAACGGATTCCTGCTGCTCAAAGAGCATATTAAACGGCTGGCCGCTGTTTTCAATAACAGACAGGTTATAAGCGATGTGCCGCAGGCCGATAAAGCTGACGGATGTATGCCGTCTGATCAGTGGAAGGAGCGGATATGGTTTCTGGGTCTGCTGTTTGCCTGGTTCAGTACCTTTATGGTCAGTTCTATTTATAAAGAAGGGCTTTATAAGAATGATGATCTGGTGAATGGCAGATATACGGAATTTGTCCTGGGGTTTGTGCTCCTGTACGGGTTTTATCGTCTTCTCAATGACAAAAAATGGATACGTTCGGTGGTTATTTACATGATATTATATATATTGGGCGGGAAACTGTGCCAGTATGCATGGGACGAACTGCAGAGGAAGGAGTTTGAACTTGCCCATTGTGTTATGTTTGGCAGAGTGGTATGGAATTATGAGGTTCCTCATGGGAAGGTGGAAGCGTTACAGGGATATATTGTTCCACTGATCGCATATTTTATGCTGCTGCTGAAGCCTTTGCGAGAGCGGTTTCCAAAGATGACGGCAGTGAGGACGGCATTGGCGCTGTTGATTCCGGTGGCGGCATGGTCTTATCTCGGCAGGACGATTGTAGACGCCTATGTGGTGGTCAGAAATGAAAAGCAGGCGGAACCCTTTGTACAGATGACGGATTGGATCAAGATCCTGGGACAGGGGGAACCTGTCTACTATATATGTGATTCGGTTAATGACAGGAATCCGGGAGCCTTGCAGTACATGCTGATGGATCTGCCGGTCACGGTGACTGCTATAGAGGATGTCTCCTTCGAGGAGGACGCCTTCTATGTCATGAAGGATTATTTCTGGGATGCAGAAGGAGCTGTGGTTCCGGAAAAATGTGAGACGATAATGAGGCTCGGCTGGTATGTACTGGCAATCAATAAGAACCAGGAACTGGCCGAAAGATGGGAAACCCATACGAAATAAGAAAAGGAAATGGCAGGAGGCATCCGATGAAACTGATCATTCAGATACCATGCTATAACGAGGCAGAGACATTGGAGATTGCGCTCAACGAGCTGCCAAGGCAAATCAAGGGCGTAGACGAGATAGAATATCTGGTTATCAATGACGGCAGCAGCGATGATACGGAGCAGGTGGCGTTGAACTGGGGCGTGAACTATATCGTACACTTTAAGCGCAATCTGGGGCTGGCCAAAGGCTTTCTGGCAGGAATTGACCTTGCACTGCGTCACGGAGCGGATATCATCGTTAATACGGACGCAGACAACCAGTACTGTGGGGCGGATATCGAGAAGCTGATTCGGCCGATTCTGGACCGGGAGGCAGACATTGTAATCGGCGAGAGGCCGATTGACGAGATAACGGAGTTTTCCTATATTAAAAAGAAACTGCAGCGTTTCGGAAGTTATGTAGTGCGGCTGGCCTCCAGGACAAATATACCGGATGCGCCCAGTGGATTTCGTGCATACAGCAGAAAGGCTGCGATGCGGGTCAATGTACATAATGAATACACCTATACATTAGAGACTATCGTGCAGGCGGGCAGGAACAAGATGGCGATAACGTCCGTACCGATCAATACGAATCCGGAGCTGCGTAAATCCAGATTAATGCATTCCATCTTTGACTATGTCAAGAAGTCGATGTTGACGATCCTGAGGGCAGTACTGATGTACAAACCTCTTAAAATATTTTTCCTTCTCGGAAGTACCGCCATGCTGGCGGGTATTGCTATCGGGATCAGGTTCCTCTTCTATTTCTTTCGGGGAAGCGGGAACGGCCATATCCAGTCCCTGATCCTTGCCACGATGATGATTATTATAGGAAGTCAGACGATCGTGACCGGACTGCAGGCGGATATCATATCAGCAAACCGTAAACTGCTTGAAGATATACAGTATCGGGTAAAGAAACTGGAATTGGGTTTACTTGATCCGGAAGGCAGACCGGTAGAAAAAGGAGGCGATGACAAAGGGGATTTGACTGGACAAAACGCCGTCATAGACGGCACGGAAGTATAAGGCGCAGAATAGCAGGCCGCTGGGATAAAATTGGTGATTTTGTATTGCACCTTTGGAAATATGCACAGGTATAGAAGAAAAAAGCATCATATTATACAAAATTGTATTTTTGAAAAGACAGCACTTGCTAATTTTATGAAAGTATCTTATACTTAGTACTAGCGTTAATAAATCTAAATGGAGGAGAGAGATACAATGAGAAAGAAATGTTTAGCGATTGCTAAAAAAGCAATGGTGTGGGCATTGGCAGCATCTATGCTGGTAGCTACTCCGTTGACAGCATCTGCGGCAGGTCTTCGGGATGTGTATAAGGTCGAAGACGGCTGGGGGAATGTCATTGAGGATGGCAGCCAAGATACCCGGACGGGTACTGTAACAACAACCAATACCATTACAAGTACTGGTACAAGTATTCTGGACAATGAATCAAAGATTCTGGGTATTGTTCTGAGCGAGACGGATCTCAAGATGGAGATGACCGGCGCTTATGATCCTGCGAATCAGGAGACAAAAGTTTTAACGGCTGACATCATCTGGGATGGCCAGAAGAATGAAGAGCTTGATGCAGAATTCAGAAAAGCTTTGAAATGGAAATCCGGCGATAACAATGTTGTTGCTCTTAATAATTTGAAGGGCAAGGATCCGGCGACAAAGGGTATAGTGGATGAGATGACTGTAGTAGCGAAGGGAGGCGGTAAGACTACCGTTACCGTAAGCCTGGATGATAACAGACATAACATTCATATCTCTGCGGCAGCCAATGTATCCGTTACACAGTTTGCATCAGATCTGGATTTTGCAGATGAACTGCGTGAAGATGCATATGCAGGAGTTTCCCTGAATCTGAATGATTATCTGGTAATGACTCCGGATACAGCTACTGATGTAGTTACTTATGAGATCGTAGCCGGTACGAAGAATGCAACCCTGAAGAACGGCGTTCTGAAGCTGAATGCCAAGAAAGCGGGAGAGACAGTGTCAATTGTTGCTTTGGGTGATCGTGTAAAATCAGAGAAGTATGATATTGAGATCAGAAAAGCAAATCCGGCTAAAAAGGTTGAAATTTTTAAAGCCGGAACATCAACTGCAATTAAGTCATATCCCTGGCTGGTAAATGATGATAATACTAAACAGAATTTTTATGCAAAATTAACAGCAAAGGAAGCGGATTCTCCTTGCACAGATAAAGTGACATGGTCTTCCAAGAAGACGGATATCGTTTCTGTAGTAGGCGGCAAGAATGTGACGGCAGATACACAAGTGGAGCTGGTTGCTCACAAAGTAGGTAAGGCGACGATTACAGTTCAGACGTCAAGCGGTAAGAAAGCAACGTTAAGCGTTACTGTGAAAGCAAATATGACCGGCTTTGAAATTGATGTGGATACAAAGCAGTTATATTCCGGACAGACATTAAAGTTAAGTACTGAACAGTATTATGGTAAAGACGCAGCAAGCACAAGCAATTTGAACTTTACAGAGACGGCTCTGAAATGGGAGTTCGTGGATGCTGAGGGAACATTAGCTAAGGATATGAAGAAAGTGGCTTCTGTAAACTCCAAAGGCGTTTTGACGATCAAGCCGGATCTTAAGAATGTTACGAAGATTAAGCTTTCTGCTACCAATGCCAAGAAAATTGGTAAGGCGGGCGAGACCGGATATGCAGCAGCGAAAGCATTGACGGCTAAGACTGTAGAATTTGATGTGACACAGATGGATGTTACTTCAATTACAGTTTATTCCAATATGAGTCAGAATAATACAATTGCCGCTGTGAAGAGTGTTAATGGTAAGGTGTCGACAGTAATAAAAGGCAAGGAACAGACGATTGCAGTTAAAAAGTCAAGGACGTATAAGGTTGTTGCTACAGCAATGATAGATAATAAGGAAACAACAGAATTGCCGGATGGAACACCGGTAGCGACAGTGCTGAACTGGGCATCCAGCAGTGAAAAGCTGGCGACTGCAAAAGGAAACAATAATGGCAGCGGTACGGTTGCAGCAGTGAAGAAGGGTAAACCGACTATCTCCATCAGCGGTTCTACTAAGAAGGGAAGTAAGTACGTAGCAATCAAAACGAGCTTTAAGGCTAACGTTACGGTTCCTGCAACATCTTTGGTACTGAGCACGAAGAACAAAGGCATTGCAGCTACTGATAAGAATCAGACAATTACCATCAAGGCTGCACTGTCTAAAGGCACAACAAGCAAGACTAAGGATATTAAGTGGACAGCTACACATATGCATGCAGCTGATGGTACAACGACACAGGTTGCCGAAGCTGATATCAAGAGCGGTAAGCTTAAGCTTAAAAAAGGCGGATATAAAGTTGGTGATAAGATTACAGTAACTGCAACATTGGTAGAGGCTGGTGTTAAGTCCAGTATCACATTGACTGTTGTTAAGCCAAGCGATAAAGTTCAGTTTGTTAAAGCTGACGGTAAGACGAAAGAGGCAAAACTTGAGTTGACTACTACGAGTGATTCCGTTACTGTCAATGCTAAGGTTAAGGTTAAGGGAGCAACAGACTTTGTTACTGCCGGTGAAGATGGCGTAGCGCCTGTTACGTATACTGTAAGTAAGAAGGGCGTTGTTCAGCTTATTGGTAATACAGTTACCCCGATTAAAGCGGGTACAGTTAAGATTACCGCTACAACATCTGACGGAAAGAAAGCAACTCTTACCGTTAAGGTTAAATAATTTGAGCAAATCTATTTAAAATTAGATTATATTAATGCGGGTTAGAACCCCTTCAGGCTTTGGCTTGAAGGGGTTCAGCTTTGTATATCGTGCAGTATATAGATTAGCGTAAATTTCTATTATTGTAGTTGGATTCTATTGCAAATTTGCAGGAACTATGGTAAAATATCTACGTTTCAAAAACCTGCATTTTTATGTAAATAAATTCGAGATCAGACACGCGTGGAGATCCAAAGAAGATTATAAGGGTTGGAAGATAGAGAAAGAGAGGGGATCAGAAATGGGCGCAGTGTTGGAGAAAATAACTTTGTATGATATATTGGGCTATTTACTTCCAGGGAGTGTGCTGATGATTTTGGTTTCCTATGGAGCGGGACAGGCGGAGATGAGCATTGATCCAGGCTGGTGGAGTGACAGCGAGGGTTTTGGGTATTTTGTCTTTTTTTTAACAAGCTATCTGGTTGGAATTGTGTTATCAGAGATAATGACATGGGTATGGAGAGTATGTAAATGGCTTCTAAGTGTTTTAAAACAAAAATGCCCTAAAACAGTTGGTGTTATTTTCGGCAGGATAATAAATTTCCTGACGAAAGGAAAAGGAAAGAAATGTACAAATATATGGAATGCAGAGATCGAAGAAGCCTTGGTAAAGTCCGGTGTAAAGAGCGGGAGCGATAAGTTTAAGAAAGGCATGGAGAAGGCGACACTGGAAAAGGAATATATACAGTATATGTATGGCTGCATTCAGGGAATTGATAAATATAAGAGAATACATAATTATGCATCGGCGCAGGTTTTATACAAAAATGTGGCCGGCGCATTGTTCATTGGGGCATTTTTCACATGGCGCTTTTGCGATGCTGATAATCTATGGATGATTATAGTGTGTATCATCATGGGACTCATATTTATCGGCAGAGGCATAAGGTTTCAAAAGAAAAAGTTTAAATATACAGTCATATGGTTTCTGGAAGAATTTAATTCAAAAAACGATTCCGTACAGAAAGGTTCCTCTAAGGCAATTATATCCTCATGAAACTTTTTTGAAAAATTGTTTCCTCAAATGTTTCTTCAGCAATTGAACATTTATAAGAAATAGGATAATATTCCATTAGGAATACTATCCTATTTCTGCCATCGGCATAAAGGAAACAGAAAGGGGAATATCGGGAAATATGAATAAGCAGCATAAGAGAATCATTATGATCGGGCCTGTTTATCCTTATAAGGGGGGAATCTCTCATTATACAGGGCTGATGTACCGGGAACTAATGAAACATAATGATGTAGAGATGTTGTCCTATAAGATGCAGTATCCGAAGTTTTTATTCCATAAGGAGCAGAAGGATTACAGCAATGACAGCTTTAAGATAGATGCCGCTAAATATATGCTGCATACGGCTAACCCGTTTAACATTATCAGAACAGCATATTATATCAGGTGTCAGAGGCCGGATATGGTACTGATCCAGTGGTGGCATCCATACTTTGCGCCCTGCTATTTCCTGCTGGAGCGTTTTATGGGGAAACAGAATCTTGTGTTTGTATGCCATAACGTCTTTCCGCATGAAAGATTTCCGATGGATAAACTGCTTACGAGACTGGTGCTGAAGCATGGTAAGCATTATATTGTACATGCCAGAGAAGAGGGAAAGGAATTGACGCAGATCAAGGAGAATCCGGACTATGTAGTGACACCCCATCCGACGTATAATGCTTTTTGCTTTGAGGGCATCAGTAAAGAGCAGGCACGTGACAGGCTGGAGATAGAGAAGGGCAAGAGAGTATTGCTGTTCTTTGGCTATGTCAGAGCGTATAAAGGGTTGAAATATCTGCTGCAGGCGCTGCCGGAGATTGTCAGCCGGCTGGGGGGACAGGTACAGCTCTGGGTGGTGGGAGAGTTTGGCGCGGACAGAGAAGAATACAGGGAATTAATCAGCAGACTCGGGATAGCAGAATATGTCAATATCGTGGATACTTATACGCCGGACAGAGATGTGGAGCAGTATTTCACGGCTGCGGACCTGGTGGTATTGCCTTATGTATCAGCAACGCAGAGTGGTATTGTACAGATTGCTTACGGATTCGCGAAACCGGTGATCGTGACAAGCGTGGGCGGCTTGCCGGATGTGGTGGATGACGGAAGAACCGGATATGTGGTGGAGCCGGAGAATCCGCCGGAGATAGCCAGAGCCGTGTGCAGGTTCTATGAGAGCGACATGGAACAGTGTATGGTTGAGAATATCAGGAAGGAATCGAAGCGGTTTTCGTGGGAACGGATGGGAGAAGTGGTCGCAGGTTTTATGGATCATAAATCAGGAAAATCTATTGAATAAGAAGAATGATATTGATAGATACAAATCTGTGTGACCTTTATGTAGTATGTATATTAGTATAGATATGTTGTTGAAAATTTAATGTTTCGGTGAAATAGAGGTTAAATATAACAACAATTTGTTGTAGAAATAAATTTATTATTACTATTCGTGTATTTTTCTAAACTACTATTTTATGTTGTGCGATAATTTTTTCAACAACAAAAAGAGAAGCAAAGGATAAGAAAGATGAAAGAATTACGCGAAGTAATAAGGGATTTGCGAGACGATCATGATATGACACAAAAGCAGGTTGCAGCTTATTTAAATGTTTCACAGCAGTGCTATCAAAGCTACGAAAGCGGACGGTGTGCGATACCCACAACGGTATTGTCTGCTTTGGCGAGATTGTACCGTGTAAGTGCGGATTATCTTCTGGGGATGGAAACAAGTTACTTCGGCAATACAAACCTTATGAGTATTTATTATGAAAACGTTACCGTGTATAAAGTGTTGTATGATATGCAGAAGGTCAAGAAAAATAAACGGAAGGAATTGTTGAGCTTTATAAATTTTTTAAATAGTGAGGATGCCTGAAGGCCGGGTGACAGCTGACTATTTACCGGTATTTTCTGCTTTTCAGTTTTCTTTCCAGTATTTCGGTGATCTGGTATTTCTCGACAAAGGAGCGAAGGGCATTGAGCAGCCGATTTAAGTAATATGCGGCAGCAACATGATTTTTGCACAGCATTGGTATGAGAACAGTATTGCGGACAAAGCCTTTGGCAGGCTTTACAAGCCGGGGAGAGGATTGTATGTAGCGAATACTGTTACAGGTACGCAATTCTTTTGTTTTGTGGAAGAAACTATGGGCATTAAGCGCTGCCGTATTGTCCAGCTGCAGCAATGCATTACGGCAATGCTGCACATAGATGTATTGCGCCGTGATCGCAGGTGATATTTCGTGATTGATGAGATTGCCTGAGACATAGTCTGTCAGGTTCTGCTGCTTTGACGCTAAGTCAGGAATATATCTGGAGGCACTGTGATGCAGCTCGGAATGGATATTCGTATTCCAATAATACAGGATATCTGATAGTGTAGAAATTCGCTCAGCCTGTAAAAGAAGCTGCAACAGCATAATGAGATCATCTTCATAATTGACGAAGCTGTTAAAGCGCATCTTCTTATCTGTGATTAACTGTCTGGATATGATGCAGTTCCATATGGTAGGATATATGCTGATCTGATCATTGCCGTGTATCGCAAAGCCCTTGAAAAGCATCGGCAGGAGCAGTTTCTGCCTTATTTGAGGCCCCTCAAACACGTCATCCGTATATTTCTCAAAGACAACACATTCACCGCTCTTTTTCTGCCTGTAACAGCCGCATATGGCCGCCTGGCTGTCGTCAATCGCTATGCGTTCCAGCATTTTGTGATACATATCTTCGTGAACTTCATCATCCTGATCACAGAAGCTGATATGATCGCCGGCAGCATGAGCGAGTCCATAATTTCTGGCGTCAGCAATTCCACCATTTGGTTTGTGATATACTTTGATCCGCGCATCTGCGTCGGCCAGTCTGGTGCAGATTGCAAGAGAGCTGTCAGCGGAGCCGTCATCAATCAGCAGAATTTCCAGATCATGCCAGGAAGAGTTAAGGACACTGCGAACCGTATTCTCGATGTAGTGTTCTCCGTTATAGACTGGTATGATAATACTTAATTCAGGAGCATTAGCTGCACTGCGCTGATTGCTGATCTGATTGATCTGCTGCTTATGATTCTGTGTAGTATTCTTCTCATGATACTGATCTGTATTCTGCTCTGGGTTCATTTTGATCACCGTAAAATATAGTTTGCGTTGTATATTTTCTGCTTTCATGTATTATAGAAGAAAAGAGGATTCTTCTATGGAGTCATCTTATCACAGGACAGGTTTTTCGACAACTGTTCTTATTTGTTTATAGGTAAGTGATTTCATAAAGGCTGGAGCAATGGAGCCGTTGATTGTGCCTGGGGCGTATAATGTATGTGTAAAGGTGTGGATGGAGATGGAAAGAGAAAGAACAGAGGAAAGAGCAAAAGACAGGAAAAAAGGCCCTTTAGTAAGTATTATTGTGCCGGTATATAATGTATATGATTATATTGGGGCGTGTGTAGAGTCGTTACTGCGGCAAACTTATACAAATCTGGAAATTATTCTGGTGGATGATGGCAGCGGTGACGGGGCGGCAGAGCTGTGTGATGTATATACGCATAAAGACAGCAGGGTGCAGGTGATTCATCAGACCAATGGCGGCCCGTCCGCCGCACGAAACACAGGTTTAGATCGTGCGCAGGGGGAATATATTGCCTTCGTGGATGGTGATGACGTGGTGTCTCCTTTTTATATAGAAGAACTGTATCAACTGCTGGTGAGACATTCTGCAGATATAGCGGCGTGTGCTTTTGTGAGAGGAAAGGATGGGGAACTGCAGAGGTATGAGTCAGGGGATATCCTGCGTGGAGATGAGCATGCCCTATGGGAAGTCTGTATGGATGCAGAGAAAATGCTGCGGCAATGGCATGGCAGATACAAACAATATGAGACGGTAGTCTGGAATAAGCTTTATCATAAGAGCGTCTTCAGTGGCGGTCAGAACAAACGCAGGATCCGCTATCCTTCCCATAGAAGGGATGAAGATATCACGGTCAGCCATCTGATCGTACAAAACGCAGCCAGAATAGCATTGACTTCAAAGCGGCTTTACTTCTATCGCAGCAGACCGGGCAGCCTTACGGACAGAGACATTATGGCAGAGAATATACGGCAGAATCTGAGCGCGCAAAGAGAGCGGATGGCATTCTTTAAGGAGAAAAGATACTGGTGGGCATATCTGAGGCTTCTTAAAGGGTATATACTGCATGCGGTGTGGTTTGGGTGGAAGAGGATGCGTTGCCTAAATGAGAAGATTTGAATTTTTAGTTATTGTTTTTCATGTACAATGCTTGATTTGAGAAGTGAGTATATAAAATCTTGTGGTTTTGCCTGTAATGATGGTAAGTACTGCAGGATTTTTCTTTTTGTAGCAAAAGAAAACAGGGAGTATAATAAATAGCATTTTTCCAATTAAAAATTGTAGTATCTAAAATAAGGTTATAGATATCCGTCATACATTTGTTGATATGATGGATATTCATATTTGGGCATTTGTTTCATGATTTGCCTGGCGTTGGAGCAATGTGAGGGAATTTTCATACATCATTTCTGCTTATAAGGCATAGGAATTATGTGGAATAGTGTAAATAACTCTAAAAAGGCAATTGTCCGAGGAGATGTAGTAGAATGAAAAAGGTTTTTTGTAGAAATATATCAGCTCAAGAGAAGAGCACAAAGAAATGGCTTAATAATATCGCCAATATAATATATTTTATAAAAATTATGTGTAAGTATGCTGGATAGGAAGTAATAATGAATCTGATAAAAGAATTGTACAATTATAGAGAGATGCTTTTTAGCTTAGTCAGAAAGAGCCTAAGAGGAAGATATAAAGGATCAGTACTTGGTTTCTTATGGACGTTTCTGATTCCATTGCTTCAGCTTGGAGTGTATACGCTGGTATTCAGTGTAATTATGAAATCGGGGTATGACAAATATTATCTGTTTCTGTTTACTGCACTTGTTCCATGGGTGTTTTTTAGTGGCTCAGTTGCATCGGGTACAGGATGCATATGGGATCAAAGAAACATGGTGAATAAAATTTATTTTCCCAGGGAGATATTGCCAATTGCCCATGTGACGTATCTATTGGTAAATATGTTGCTTTCGTTGTTAATTGTGTTTGCGGTACTGATTCTTTCCGGACATGGGATTAATCTGGTAGCGATCTTATATCTTCCACTTGTTATTTTTATAGAATATTTATTAGCGCTGGGGATTACAATGCTGATGTCAGCGCTTGATGTATATTTTAGGGATTTACAGTATATTATGGAAATATTGACCATGGCCTGGCAGTTCTTAACGCCGGTTATGTATGGACTGGATGTAGTACCGGAAGAACTTCGTACTGTGTTTCGCTTTAATCCCATGACTTCTGTTATAGAGTGCTTCAGGGACATCATGTATTATCAGCGGATACCTGATATATCAACATTGGGATTAGCAACGTTTATGGGTGTGTTTTTCATGACGGTGGGTGTGTTGGCCTTCGGACGGTTGAAAAGAGGGTTCTCGGAGGGAATGTAAATGAAACCGGAAAATGTAATAGAAGTAAATGATGTCAGAAAGAGCTTTAAGGTATATAAAGACAAAGGCTATATGCTTAAAGAGATGGTTTTATTTGCGAACAGGAGAAAATATGAAATACATGAGGTTCTGAAGGGAATCAGTTTTACAGTCGGCAAAGGTGAGGCTATTGGTCTTATCGGGCAAAACGGCTGTGGAAAAAGTACTACATTAAAACTTTTAACGAAAATTATTTATCCGGATAGTGGTAGCATAAGGATGAGAGGGAGAGTGTCCAGTCTTCTTGAGTTGGGTGCAGGATTTCATCCGGATATGAGCGGTAGGGAAAATATTTATATCAATGCGGCAATTTTTGGACTTACCAGAGATGAAATTGCCAAGAGAATTGATGATATTATTGCTTTTTCAGAGCTGGAACATTATATTGACAACCCGGTAAGAACATATTCATCAGGAATGTATATGAGGCTTGCCTTTTCCGTGGCGATCAATGTTGATGCGGATATATTGCTGATTGATGAAATACTTGCAGTTGGTGATGCTAATTTTCAATCAAAATGTTTTAATCGATTGAAAGAGATTAAGGCAGAAGGAACGACCATTGTGATTGTGTCACATTCGCTGGGCCAAATAGAACAGGTGTGTGAACGGAGTATTTGGATTCACGATGGAAAAATCATGGCAGAAGGTTCCCCCAGGGAGGTTCATCCAATATATCTTGACTATATGGGAACGAAGCGGCTGGAAAATGCGCAGCATGAGGCAATACGGCAGAAAAAGAAGAGAGAAAAAGAAGCGTTGAAAACAGACGTATCAGGCGAAAACGCTTTGCCAAGGGATACGTCTGTAAATGAAGATAAAGCTGATTGTGAAGATGATTTAACAACCATATCTTCTGAGGAGGCAATTAAGAAAAATAAGAAGCGTTGGGGGAATGGTATGGCTCGCTTGCAGGAGATTGAACTGCTTGATGAGAATGGTGTGGACAGTACTCTCTTTGAGACCGGTAAGAATGTGACAGTAAAGCTTCATTACCATGTAAAGCAAAAGGTTGAAGACGCGGTGATCGGAATTGGGGTTTTCAGGACTGATGGGGTACAGGTATATGGTTCTAATACTCGTATAGACAAGTTAGATGAATTCAGCCTTGAAAAAGATGGGGTGGTCTGTCTTGTACTGAAGAATGTCAATTTGATGCCTGGACAGTATACATTAGACTTTGCAATTGAGTCAGGTATGGGACTGCCGATTGATTATTATCGGGAAGCTAAGAGAGTAGAGTTTTTTACGACAAAGGATGACGTAGGATTATCCAGAATCGAGCATGAGTGGGAGTTAGGATGAACATAATGGATACAACTTCTAATATGCAGATTTACGATGGAGACAGTATATATATAAATGGAGAACAAAGACGGTGAAGCAGGCGGATATACTGATTATTATTATTTCCGATAAGCAGAATCTTCAAAGAGACAGTATGGTGAACGAGTCAGAAGATATTCAAGTCGTTGAAATAGCATCGGTTTGTCTGTCACAGGTTAATCTGATCAACAGGATTATAAAGGACAATGAACAGATTTCAGATTTACTTGTTATCTGTGAAAATCAGATTGATGAACTAGATTTTCTTGGCAAGATGTTGGAGATTTTACATTCTTGTGAAAGGCATGGCGCAGTAGTGCCACTAAATATGCATTCACAGGGAATTAGTAGATTGACCAGAGCACAATATGGGAGGGTCACAGAATATTTAAGTGAGTATAAGGTTATACCATATATAGAGTCATTGCCAGTATTGATCAAAGCAGAAATGTTTGAAAGGTTTGGACTGCTTGATGAAAGTTTTCACAATATACGGAATGCGCTGCTGGATTTTAGTTTGAGATTTAACCAATATGGGTGGAGTACTGTAAGAGTAAATTGGTGGAGTGATGATGAGATCAGTGCAGAGGAGAGCATGAAGAATGGCAGGGATATCATACAGAGAAGGTATCCTTATATACAGGAGATAGAAGAAATATATTATAAGCGTGCAGAAAGCGCAGTCGAACATTTTGCTAAAGAACTTGCACAGTACAAAGAATGCAAACCGAGTCTGCTTTTCAGTTTATATGAAGTTCCGTCTTCGTTCAATGGGACAGCGAATTATGCCTTAAAACTGTTGGCAGCCTTTTGGGATAGTTATCATGAGAAATATGAGATCAGCATATTGGTCAAGAGAAATACAGATGAATTTTATAAACTTTCAGATAAGTACCCTAATGTGTATTATCCGGAAACAGCGAAGCACAACACATTTTGTCTAGGCTATGTTGTTTCACAGATACTGGATGCGGAACATATGGATCTTATCAATAAGTGTTGTTTAAAATATTGCGTCTGTATGTTGGATATCATATCGCTGAGAAGTCATTATTTGTGTAGAAATGACAAGGGTAGATTTGAGTTATTTCGTGATTCAATCGAGTATGCGGATTTAATGTTGTCCATAAGCCGGTTTTCAAAGAATGATATCGTGAGTTTTTTTCATGATGAAGTACAGAATGCAGATGTTTGCACAGGTTATATTTATTTGGCTTCGGATAAAGTATTGTCGGATGCAGGAACAGAAGGAAAGACAATTCCGTTTAAGACAGGAGACTATTTTATTGTTATCGGAAATGCCTATAGACATAAAATGATAGAACCAGTGCTCAATGTTCTTAAAGATATCAAAGAGAATTTTATTGTGATCGGATTGAAGACAGAAGGGTATTATCATAAATCGAAACGTATTTATGGGTATGTTTCAGGATGGCTTGATCAGGGAATTTTAAATCAAATGATCGCCGGATCTAAATGTATTATTTTCCCAAGTGTTTATGAAGGTTTTGGATTAACGCTGTATGACGCTGTCGTATATAGAAAGAAGATTATTGTCAGTGATACACAGGTTAATTTGGAGTTAAAAGAATTGCTCCGGGAATATAGAGAACGGATTATTACTTACAGACGGTTAGAAGAATTAAAGATGATTTTGACAGATAACGATTTTGAGGATAACTGCAGTGAAAAACCAGCGGGAATAAGAAGCTGGCAGGAAATGGCAGGGGAGTTAGATATATGGATTGAAAGCATGCAGAGGAAAGAACTGGATACTGTTCGGTTAGAACGCAGATGGAAATATTTAAAACGGTATCAAGGCGAGGACAAGTATGTTGTAAAAGGAAAAATCAGTGTAAGACGAGAAAGATTAATTAGGAAATGTATTTCGAGCTTTCCGAGGACATATCAACTATACCGTAGGCTTATAACAGCAATAGATAAGGAGCATTATGGAAGTCGATAGAACCAGAAGATACAGGCTTGCAATCGACGGTCACGTATTATTGCAAAGTGAAAAGACAGGGGTAGGGCAGACAGCACAGTATTTGATCGATGAACTTGTAAAGAACAGAAATTTTGATATACAGATTAATTTTGTGGACTTTTTGATGTATAGATGTTGGAAGATCATAAAGCGTTATAAAAAGCAGGGCTGTAGGATTAAGATCTGTTGGTGGATGACTTATAGTTTATATGCCAAATTATTTGAAAGATTTAAAATACCTTACTTTTTTCTATTCGGCAGGAGAAATGATGCTACGTTGTTTTTTGAGTACCAGGTGCCATTTGGTGTAGGCACCAAGGTTGCAGATTATGTATATGATGTAAACTATAAAGTTTTTCCAGAGACGGTAGATGAATTAGCTTTAAAGTGGCTTGATGAAAAACTTCCACTTTATTGCGAAAGATCTGATGTGATCATTACGATATCTGAGTTTTCAAAGAAAGAGATAGAGAAATATTTGGGGATAGACAGTAATAAAATACATGTCGTGCCATGCGGAGTTGACTGTAAGAAATATAATGGGAGGATCAGAGCGGAACAGATCGATGCGGTTAGGAGAAAGTACGGGATAGAAAGCGATTATATCCTTTATATGGGAACGCTGGAACCGAGAAAAAATATAGCACTTTTGATAGAAGCATATCATTTTTTGACAGAGCAAAAGGATGATCTCCCTACGTTAGTGATCGCAGGTAAAAGAGGATGGATGTATGAGCAGTTGTTTCAAATGGTTTCAGATTTTGGATTAAAAGATCAGATTGTATTTACAGGATATATTGAAGATGCTGACAGTGCAGCTTTAATGTCAGGTGCAGTGTTGTTTGTATTTCCTTCTTTATATGAAGGGTTTGGGATTCCACCGCTGGAGGCGATGGCGTGTGGTACACCGGTTATTGTTTCTGATGCGGAGGCTCTCTTAGAAACTGTAGGTGAAGCGGCGAGAAGTTTTCGGTGTGGGGATAGTGTAGATTTAAGCAGTAGGATTAGTCAGTTACTTGAAGATAAAGAAGAGAGAAGAAGATTATCGTCATTTGGGCAAGAATGGGCAGAGAAACATACTTGGGAAAAGGCTGGTGAGAAATTAGAGGCTGTTCTGGTGGGTAGCTTTAAGGAAATGGTCGGAAATGAGGAATAGAGTTTATGAAATTGGAAAAGAAGTTGAAAAACTATATATTAAAATTGTTCAGCGAAGAATCAGAAGCACTGAGCAATAGAGAATGGCAATTGGAAGAAAATGTACAGAATTTGTATAAAATTGTTGCAGGATATGAAGCAGTAGCAGAGAATGTACGTAATCTGAATGTTGCTATGGAAGTTCAGGAAGCAGTAGCGGAGAATGTACGTAATCTGAATAAGATAGTCGCAGGATATGAGGTAGTAGCAGAGAATGTACGTAATCTGAATGCTGCTATGGAAGTTCAGGAAGCAGTAGCGGAGAATGTACGTAATCTGAATAAGATAGTCGCAGGATATGAGGTAGTAGCAGAGAATGTACGTAATCTGAATGCTGCTATGGAAGTTCAGGAAGCAGTAGCAGAGAATGTACGTAATCTGAATAAGATAGTTGCAGGATATGAGGTAGTAGCAGAGAATGTACGTAATTTGAATAGTATGCTTCAAGAATATGAAAAGTTGATAGAAAATTTAAGAAACAATAATACATCGATAGATATACTTAATTCACAAATGGAAATGCAAAAAGTAAAGTTGATTATGCTTGAAAAGGAAAAAAATGCACAATATTGTTATCGAGATACTTCGAAAGCTGATGATTTAGAAGCAAAACATGATATTTCTATGATGACAGAGAATGTGTATTCAGGGATTGATTATTTTGATTTTGAGAATCATTTTCGAGGATCTATACAACGTATTCGAGAAACACAGGAATGCTATGTGAAATATTTCATAGGATGTGAAAATGTAATTGATTTAGGGTGTGGAAGAGGAGAATTCTTAGAATTATTAAATGAGAATGGTGTAGATGCACATGGGGTCGACTTATACGAAGAATTTGTTGAGATGTGTCGACTTAAGAAGTTGAGAGCGACTCAAGCTGATGCGATTGAGTTTTTAAGGAACCAGCAGAAAGTTGGAGGAATATTTGCAGCACAATTGGTTGAACATATTTCGACGCAGCAGTTGGTTACGTTGTGTGAAGTAGCATATGACAAATTAGTAGATGGAGCTTATATGGTACTGGAAACTCCGAATCCCCAATCATTATCTATTTTTACAAATTCTTTTTATATTGATCCTTCTCACGATAAACCAATACATCCACTTACTATGCAATATATATTGCAAAAAGTAGGGTTTAGAGAAATTGAGATTATATATACAGCTACGAGTAAGCCTCAAATTACTATACCACCAATAGAACAGGAAAATATGGAAGAGTTTAATGATGCAATGCAGAAGGTGGAACATATGCTGTTTGGAAGCCAAGATTATGCAATAGTTGCGAAGAAATAACATTCGAATTATAGAGTAATATTATATATTGAATAAATTGCAATAGTAATTTGATGGAAGCCATGTAGGAGATGAAGCATTTATGGAAAGTATAGATAGACTAATTGATAGAAATCATAAAATGATTATGGAAAATAACAGTTTGGAGATTTGCGATAATTTAGATTACGAATTATCGAAAGAATTTGAATATTTAATTAAAGAGGAAGCACAGCATCTACGAATACGCGGCAGAACAAATTACTATTTCAAAATCAGGAAAGTATTTGTAGATCTATTTTGGAAAATTAAAAGTAAAGTGGATAAAGTAGCTTTAAAAATAGATACCTTTTTATATAGAATCGGTATTTACAAAAATATAGTCAGGCCTTTGATTAAAAAAATGTACCTTTATCTTCGACCGCAAAAAAAGGTACGGATTAATCGTTTATTTAGATTGAATGATGAGGAATTTATCAAGGAATTATATCAAGTGTTTCTTAACCGAGAGGCAGATGCAGAAGGATATAAACATAACTTAACTATTTTAACGAGTCATGAATGTGATCGACTAGATATGATTTATATATTTAATAATTCATTTGAGGGTGGGCGAATACCAGTAAAAATTACAGGGAAGTATTTACTGAGAAGAAAAAAAGCGAATCAAAAATAGGAGCATAAATATGAAGGTGATATTTCTGCATCAGACAGTGGCACAACACGATGCAATTGGAAATGATATTGAAAAGATGTATGAAATTCTGGTGGAATGTGGAAAAAAATGTTATGTGTATGCCAATAATTGTCTTAACCAAAATTTGCAGTATATAGGCAGAGAATATGTTGAAACTATGATAAAAGATAAAAGTAATTTCATATTTTATCATCATAGTGTCTATTGGAAAGAAGGTGAAGAGCTATTAGATATGGCAGAATGCAGATTTGCTATTCGTTATCATAATATTACTCCTGAAATGTTTTTTAAATCATACAATCAATTTCATTATAATCAATGCTTACAAGGTCGTGAACAGACATCGAGATTTCAAAAGAAATATAAGGAATGTAAATGGCTTTGTGATTCAGAATATAATGGACAGGATTTAACTGATATTTGCAGAGAAAATCTACATATATGTCCACCATTGCATAAGATAGACGAATGGAAGAAGAATATACCAGATCCTGCGATTTTAAATTTGCTTATAGACGCTGAAGATATAAATTTATTATTTGTAGGTCGTATAGCACCTAATAAGGGACATATATTTTTGATTGAGGTGTTAAGAATCTATTTGATCAATTATAAAAGAAATGCCAAATTACGTATTGTTGGGAAGTTTGATGATCAGATAAAAGGATACAATGAGAAATTGCTTAATTTAATAAAATGTTATGGGCTTGAAGACAATATTGAATTTATAGGTGAAGTTACAGATAGCACACTGATGTCATACTATTTGGGAAGTGATATTTTTATATGTACTAGTGAACATGAAGGTTTTTGCGTTCCTATTTTGGAAGCACAGAATTTCTATCTTCCAATAATTGCATTAAATGCATGTGCAGTTACGGATACGTGTGGGGATGGAGGAGTTTTGCTGAATGATGATTTGAGAGAATATGCGGCGGCGATTCATGTAATGTATGAAGATAAGAGATTTATTGATTACTACGCAAGAATTGGTAAAAGAAATTATGAGTCACGATTTTGCTATGAACAAATTAAGAAAAAATTTTTGAGTTTTTGTTCAGAGGTTTTAGGAGGATTGGAAACGTGAAGATTGCGATTGCTACTGTTCAGGTTCCATTTATCACTGGTGGAGCAGAAATTCATGTGAATATGCTAAAGAATGAGCTTGTTAAAAGAGGATATTGTGTAGATGTTGTCACCATACCTTTCAAATGGTATCCAGCAGAAAAAATTGTGGATTGTATGATGATGGGAAGGATGATGGATTTAACGGAAGTAAATGGAGAGAAGATTGATAAAGTTATAGCCATGAAATTTCCAGCGTATTATGTGAAGCATGAGCATAAAGTTTTATGGTTATTGCATCAACATAGACAAGCATATGATTTATGGGGAACTAAGTTTGGCGATTTGGACAATTTTGCAAATGGAGATAAAGTTCGTCAATTAATCATGGATTCTGATAATAAATATATTAGTGAGGCAGAACATATTTTTACAAATGCACAAAATACTGCAAACCGGTTAATGAAATACAACGGAATTTCAGCGGAAGCACTTTATCATCCGCCATTAAATTATGAGAAATTGAAGTGTTGTTCCTATGGTGATTATATATTTTATGCAAGCCGAATTGATGTGATGAAGCGTCAAAGAGTATTAGTGGAGGCAATGAAATATACTAAGAGTGATGTTAAGGCAGTGATAGCTGGATCGGGTTCAGAAAAAGAGATTGCATATATTCATAAAATTATCGAAACGAATAATTTGCATAACAAGGTCAAATTAGTCGGATTCATTTCTGAGGAGGAAAAAATTGATTACTATGCAAATTGTCTTGGAGTTTATTTTGGGGCATATGATGAAGATTACGGATATATTACATTAGAAAGTTTCTTTTCAAGGAAACCAGTCATTGTACATGAGGACGCTGGGGGACCATTGGAATTTGTTCAAGATCAAATTAATGGATATATTACATCAGAGAATCCCAAGAAGGTTGCACAAATTTTTGATGAATGGTATGAGAATAGAGAATTGTCTCGCCAAATGGGTGAAAATGGGTATCATACAATGATTGAGAAAAATATTAGTTGGGATTATGTAATAGAAAAACTGTTGGGATAGAAAGGTCAAGAAAATGGGAAAACCGTCATTACTATATGTCAGTCCTATGGGGCCAGTGAGAAGTGGTATTTCTGATTACTCAGAAATATTGGCGGCCGCATTGAAGAAAAAATTTGATATAACCATTTATATTGATAACTATGAAATGAATAATAGTAATTTGGCAACACAGTGTAAAGTTGTTAAACATGGATGTGATCAAATTGATTTTAGCAGTTATGATTATATTATTTACAATATTGGAAATAATCCATATTTTCATGAGTACATATATGAAACGTGCCTACAGTATCCAGGGATGATAATTCTCCATGATTTCATTTTATATTATTTATTTGTTGGATATTATCAATCACGGGGGACGCTTTATTCCAAAGTATTTCAAGAAGAAGGAATGGAGAATTTTTTTAAAATAAAAATGGCAGTTAAAGATAATCATATCAATTTATTGGAACAGAAAAATCTTGCAGAGCGTTTCTCGTTTAACAATGAATTGATTAAATCAAAAAATAAAATAATGGTACATTCATGGTATTCGTATAATAAGCTATTAGATAGTGGGTTTGTCGACAAAGAAAATGTCGCAAAAATAAATATGATTCCCCAGATTGACAAAGAGGCAAAAATAGTTCCAAAGGAATATCTGATGAGTAAATATCATATTCCACCTAATACAATGATTATATCGTCATTTGGATATATTGCACCGACTAAAATGAATCATAGTATTTGTGAAGTAGTTAAAAAAATATCGGCAGAAATTGAACAGAAAGTCTGTTATGTGATGGTTGGAGAAGGAATCTATGTTGATTCTTATGTTGATGGGAGATTAGTAATCAAAACTGGCTATGTTGACTTGGATGAATTTAATAGCTTCATTGAATATTCGGATATAATTATTAATCTTAGATATCCTTCGATGGGAGAAACTTCCGGAGCGATGCTTAGGATTCTGCAAAAAGGTAAAGCATGTATTATTAATGATGGCGGATGGTTTTCAGAGCTTCCAGAAACTTGTGTTATAAAGGTTTGTTTGGACAAGCTTAATGAAGAATTGACAGATAGACTTCTTTATTATATAAGAAATCCTCAATATAGAGAGCGTATAGAGGAATGTGCCAAAGAGTATATTAAAAAAGAATATGATAGTGAAGATATTGTGAATCAAATAAAAGATTTTTTGTTTAGGGATTAAGATTGTGGACAAAAATAGAAAGGATAGTGGAATGATGAGAAGAGTTCTTATTACAGGGATAACAGGACAGGATGGATCATATCTGGCGGAGTTTTTGCTGGAGAAAGGATACGAGGTGCATGGAATTGTCAGGCGTGCATCCATTTCAAATACATCGCGGATCGATCATTTGCTTGAAGCGGGAAGGATCACGTTGCATGATGGAGATTTGTCCGATATGTCATCACTCACAAATATTGTAGCAGAGGTAAAACCGGATGAAATCTATAATCTGGCAGCACAGTCACATGTGCAGGTGTCTTTTGATGCTCCGGAATATTCTGGCGATGTCGACGCGTTGGGGGTGTTGCGATTGTTGGAAGCAGTGCGTATTCTCGGTATGGAGAAAAAAACAAAATTTTATCAGGCTTCTACATCTGAATTGTATGGAAAGGTAGAAGAAATACCACAGAAGGAGACAACACCGTTTCATCCATATAGTCCGTATGCTGTTGCGAAGCAATATGGCTTTTGGATTACTAAAGAGTACCGAGATGCTTATGGGATGTTTGCAGTGAATGGTATTCTGTTTAATCATGAATCAGAGCGACGCGGTGAAAATTTCGTAACAAGAAAAATTACGCTGGCTGCTGGTCGAATTGCTGAAGGCTTACAGGATCATCTGGAACTGGGCAATATGGATTCATTGCGTGACTGGGGTTATGCAAAAGATTACGTGGAGTGTATGTGGCTAATTATGCAGCATAGAGAACCAGAAGATTTTGTAATTGCGACTGGAAAACAGCATACTGTAAGAGACTTTACAGAAAAAGCATTCATGGCAAATGGCATAGAGATTCGCTGGGAAGGCGAGGGCGTGAATGAAAAGGGGTATGATAAAACAACTGGGAAAATGCTGGTTTGTGTTAATCCGGCATGGTTCAGGCCTACTGATGTAGATAATCTGCTGGGAGATCCGACAAAAGCGCGGACTGTGCTTGGCTGGAATCCTCAGAAGACTTCTTATGAAGAATTAGTCAGAATTATGGCAGAACATGACCGTAAACTCGCGAAGAGAGATGCGGCGATCAGGAAAGCAGAAGATCAATAAGCTGCAGAGAGGTATAGAGAATGAAGAAGGCATTGGTGATAGGGGCTGCAGGTTTTGTAGGTGATTATCTGATCAGAGAACTGAATGATAATGGGATCGTTGCATATGCAACAAAACTTCCACATGAGATCCTTGTCGGAGAATTTGCCAAGGTATATGATTTGGATATTTTGGATAAGGAGGCTGTTGTCAATATTTTGTATGAGATACAGCCCGATTATATATTCCATTTGGCAGCGCAGAGTTCTGTGGGAGTTGCATGGAAAAATCCGTTACTGACTATAGACGTGAACATTAAAGGATCCATTAATGTGATGGATGCTGTCAGAGATCTTTTTTATAAACCGCGTCTCTTACTGATTGGTTCCGGAGAAGAGTATGGGCATATCAAACCTGAAGAAACACCTATTTCCGAAGACAATGCATTGCGTCCTGGCAATATTTATGCGGCAACGAAGGCATGTCAGAACATGATCGGAAGTATCTATTCAAAGGCATATGACATGGATTTAATGATGGTAAGAGCCTTTAACCATATCGGACCTGGACAGGCTTCTCTTTTTGTTGTATCGGATTTCTGCAGACAAGTCGCGGAAATTGAAAAGGGGATAAGAGAGCCGGTAATTAAGGTGGGCAATTTGGCAGCAAAACGGGATTTTACAGATGTTCGGGATGTTGTCCGGGCTTATGTGAAGCTGATTCAAGTGGGGGAGGCTGGCGAGACTTATAATGTAGGGAGTGGCAATGCTCAGGAGATTCGGCAGATTCTTAATAAAGTGGTTGCCATGTCCGACAGGGAAATAAGAGTCGAAACAGATCCAAATAAGATACGACCGGTGGATGTTCCGATTATTGAAGCAGATATTACCAAATTGAACACTCTGACAGGTTGGAAGCCTGTAATACCAGTAGAGCAGACGATACGCGAGACGTTGGATTACTGGCGTATGAATAGCTGAGCATCAGCAGGAGGTATGCAATGTTAAGAAGAGAAGACATTTACACAACGGTAGCTATGACGAAATCTGAAAGATATCTTCACACGCCGGGCAGTTTCGCAAGAAACAATCTGCTGTATGTGCAGGAGGTGGGGCATTTAGAGAGCTTGCAGCCACATAGATGTATAAGAGAAAATCTGGATTCCTTTCTGATCTTAGTGGTTTTGGAAGGAAAGGGTACTTTGACAATTGGTAGCAGAGGTATAAATGTTGCGAAAGGTGACTGTGCGTGGATTGACTGTATGGGACATTATGAGCACATAAGTGATGAAAAAGATGCATGGAAACTTGCTTGGGTACATTTTAATGGAAGAGGTGCGAGAGCTTTTTATGAATTATTTGTTAAATTGAATAATTCTTTATCCATATTCCATGTTGAGAATACAGACGAGTTTTTTGAAGTTATTAAAGATATTATGGCTTGCCAGCGCGAAAAAAGTATCTTGTCAGAGCTTGTATGCGGTGAACAGCTTATGCATCTGTTGAACAAAGCTTTTAAATGTGTTGCAGATTCTGCAGTGCTTGAGGATGAGCAGGAAAAACTTATTATTGCAGAGATGAGAGAATTCATTAATGAACAGTACGCTGAGAAAAATGTACTCGAACTTGTATCAAATGAGTTTGGAAAAATTGTGGCAGATATTGGGACGGCTTTTAGGGGGGCATATGGCATAAGTTTAGAGGAGTATATCAGCAGAAGACGCTATAATGCCGCAAAAGAACTGCTAAGGTTTAGTGTAAAACCGATGGAGACTGTAGCGTTAGAGTCAGGGATAGGCGATGTGATTCTTATGCAGCAGTTGTTTATCCAAAATGAAGGAATGAGTGCTGATGAGTATCGGCAGAAGTGGGCCGGGTGGATCAGGGGATAAACTATTTGATATAAGAAAATCAAGGAAGAAATGCTTATGTGTGAGGTGCCGGTAATGTGTAATGTTGATAATGATAATTGGCATATGAATAAATGTGAAATAGTTGTATCTTTGTGTACAGGTATGCTTGCAATTGTAATTTTCTGTATAGTTTCTCATATATGGAATATGGATTTGAATATTCCATTATCCTATTCGGGAGATGTGAGTGGATTACTTATCATGATTAAATCGGTATTGAGAGAGGAGATTTGGTGGAATTTTGAGGGACTGGGAGTTCCATTTCATACAAACATGTGGCGTACACTGATGGATGGTATGATACCTAATGCAATTATGTTTTCTATTGCAAGAATTACAAAAAGTGTAGGTTATGGAATAAATATTTATTATATCCTTTCTTATGGCTTATATGGTACTTTCACATACTATATGTTAAGAAAAATGGGTATAATGAAAAAATTTTCTGTTATTGGAGCGATTCTTTATGCGTTTATACCTGGACATTATCAAAGAGGCGAGGGACATATTTATGTAGGAAGTTGCTTTGCAATACCGTTAATCATCGTGGTGGCAATGAACTTATTTACAGGTAAAATGTGCAAAACAGAATACATTTTAAAACAAAAGCTTACAAGAAAAGAACTGATGAGGAGCAATAGCAGAGATCAGAATTTGGGATTACTCTTTTTGGCAGTTGTAACATTTTGTACAATATATTATGGGATTTTTTCCCTAATGCTTTTAACATTTTGTGCAGTATATTCCTCTATAACAAAAAAACAATTACGACATTTATATTACTATGTTCAATATGTTTTTGTAGAGATTGCTTGTATATTGCTTGTATATTTGCCTCAAATAGTAGCAAATAGATTTGATCCTTGTATTGAAGAGGTGAATATTGTCACAAGGTGGTTTAGTGATGTTGAATTTTATGCGGGAAAACTAATACAGTATATTTTACCAATAAGTGATCATAGAATACCATTTCTGGCGAAATTGAGAGAACTATATGATTCTACATTCTTGTTAGTTAATGAAAATGGGACTGCTTCTTTAGGCATGATTATGACCATCGGTTTTCTTATTGCTCTGTTGGCCTGTTTCTTTTCAAAAGAGAAATTCCTGCTAAAGTATGAGATGCATGGGAAAATAGAGTTATTTTTATTTCTTGTATCTACAGTTGGCGGATTGGGGGTTATTGTTGGATTTATAAATTACAATTTAAGATGCTATAATAGATTTTCATACTTTATCGGTGCTGTAGGAATAATTGTCAGCATGAGTTTACTACAGGATTTCTGTTTTTGGATGGAACATAGAAAAAATGTAAAGGCAGTTGCAGCGTATTTGTTATGCTTTCTAATATTGGGATTGGGAATTTTTGACCAGACATCGCTAGAAATAAAATATACAGGAGAGCAAGGAGATGGATTAAAGAAGCAATATTATAATGATGCAAAATTTGTCAGAGAAATAGAAAACTATGAAGGTAATGACGCCAATATTTTAGTGTTTCCAGTTATGAATGCCCAACAAGCGGCAATTTCATATACAAAAGACGGTATTTATACAGACTATAATGATCAGTTATTATTTATACATTCTAGTACATCTAATTGGTCAGTATGCAGTAAAGCTGGAGAGGCAGGTGAGCGTTGGCTAAATTGGTTAGAACATATGGATGTGGAAACGCAGGTAGAGATAGCGTCTATTGTGGGTTTTTCAGGGATTGCAATATATTATGGAGGATATGAAGCAGAACAGTTAGATATGCAATTGGAAAAATTAGGTGAAATGTTGGGAGTTCCTGTTGCTATTCATGATAGTGGTACTTGGGCTTATTATTCGCTGGAGAACATGACCAATAAACTATCAAGGACATATTCTATAGAAGAAGTTGAAGACCTTAAGGAAAAATACTTATATGAGTATATGCGAATGAAAATATATAGTGCTGAGAGCCTTTACACAACATCTGCCGAACCCGTTTCAAACGAATTTATTTTAACCAAAGACACATGCCAGTATGGGCCATACGATACGTTAGCGGCCGGACAATATTCGGTTGAGATTTATGGTACTAGCCTTAATGATGCAAGCTTTGATTGTGTTGAGAGTGAAATAAACGTTGAACTTGATTTTGAAGAGCGGAATAATAATTATGTGAAGTATTATGTATCTTTTGCTACAGATAGCGAGAATGTAGAATTTAGAACATTTAATACAGGTGATACAGAAATAACGGTTGAAAAAATTGTAGTTACCAGGATGATAGAAGAACCAAGAGATAGTGTTGAGTGGCAAAGATAAAGCGGCTTTATTCAATAATGTATTATAAACAAAAAGGGATAAATGAATGAAAAAAATTGACATTATTGTACCTTGTTATAATGAAGAAGATAGTCTGGAAATATTTCAACGACATATTGAGAAAATATTTCAGCATGTATCGGAATTAGAATACTCTTTAATTTATGTGAATGATGGGAGCAAAGATAAAACACTTGAACTAATAAAGACTCTATGTAATGAAAATAAGAACATAAATTATATATCTTTTGCTCGGAATTTTGGGAAGGAGGCCGGAATATTGGCAGGTCTCTCTTATTCAACTGGTGATTATGTGGTAGTTATGGATGCGGATCTGCAGCATCCGCCTGAGTTGATTCCCCGAATGTTAAAGGAAGTTGAAGCAGGTTATGATTGTTGCATGGCTAGAAGAGCAAATCGTAAAGGAGAGGGATTAGTACGTCGGAAATTATCCAGGTTGTTTTATCGGTTCATGAATTTAATAACATCGATAGAGGTTGTGCAAGGGAGTACAGATTTTTGTTTGATGACAAGACAGATGGTAAATGCTGTTTTGCTACTCCATGAAAGGGAGCGGTTTACAAAAGGGATTTTTAATTGGGTTGGATTTAATAAGACCTATATTGAGTATGAAAATGTAGAACGTATTGCTGGAGAGTCAAAATGGTCTTTTAAAGGTTTATTTAATTATGCGATCAGTGGCATAACAGCTTTTTCAGTAACGCCTCTTCGTATGGCAAGTGTAATAGGAATTGCAGTCATGTTTATCGCATTTACTTATGCATTGTTTGTTTTTGTGTCGGCATTATCTTCAGATTCTGCAAAGACTGGGTATGCGTCTATTATAATTATAATGCTGTTTCTTGGAGGAATGATCATTTTTCTTCTTGGTGTAATCGGTGAGTATCTTTCCAAAATATATATTGAAGTAAAAGGGCGACCAGCTTATATCATCAAGGAAACAAGTTTGGAGATTAATGATTAAGTCACGCACAAATCAGAAAGGAAATTAAAGGATGAGAAGAGATAAACTAAGCGCAGTTGATGTAGTTAAAGTAATCGCTGCTGTACTGGTGCTGATGTCTCATTCAGGTATTTTGTGGACATATAGCAGTATTGCTGATATGTGGGTTATTAATATAGCATTTAGATGGTGTATTCCCTTCTTTTTTATTTGTAATGGGTTCTTTATGCGGGGGGGGGATGGCTTGTTAGAATATTAGTAATGTATTTGGTTTGGACAATGTTTTATGCCATTTATGGGAAACAGGTAATAAATTCATGGTTTATTAAGAAAGTAATGTTTGATGGTATTATTCCTGCATTTTGGTATTTTCCGTCCATGATACTAAGTATAACTGTATGCGTTATGTTAAATAAAGTTATATCTCCTTTTTGGGTATGTATATTGACAATGCTTATGTATATATTCGCTCTCTTTGGAGATACATACTCCAATGTAAATCCAATAGCCTGCTTTTTGCAGAGAACTATTTTGAAATATCATTATCATATTTTTGATTATACCACCAGAGATGGTATTCTGTTTGGATGCTTTTATATAAGCTTAGGTAATTATTTTAATGAACATAAAGAGTCACTCAAAAGGGTAAGAAATTATACTAATTATAAATTGAAAATATGTACTATAATTGTTATATGTTTTATATTTGAAGCTTTTGAAATATATATTGCAAAAATATACAATTTAGGGGCGGATATAAATGTTTTGATTTCAACAATTCCCTTATCAGCATTGATATTTGTTTTTGCATATAATGTAAGCGTTGAGACAAAAACAGCGTTGACGGTGAGAAAATTAAGTACTTTAATTTGGCTAGTGCATCCTTTTGTGATAAATATAATGAAGGATAAGGTAGGAAACTCGGTGGTACGATTTGTAGTGGTTCTGACTGTTACTGTAATTATTTCAGGTGTTTTTATAAAGCTATCTTCAAAAATAGGTATTTTAAAAAGTTTGTATTAACGGTATTATATTAAATGTGATTAGTTGTATTCGTCGAAGTGATTATTTAGAAGAAATTGTGAAAAAATGGAATTCAGGGTTATTTGTAGAAAGGCGGAGATTGAAATGAAAATCGAAAAAGTAGATGAAAAAATTTGGAATATTATTATAAAATTGCAGAAGGGGGGGGGAGGAAGGAAGCTGGTTAATTTGTTGTATGCCTCGGGTGCAGTGAAAATATGGAATCATTTATCATATGAATGTGATAGAAAAAATCCTACTGATGATATGAAAAGAGCAGAAAAATTTTTTGCTGAAAATGAAGAAAGAATCCAACGAATAGAAAAGATGTTAGAGGATAATGCTTCAAAATATGTATTTAGACAATGTATAGAATATAGAGTAACACATGATTGGCGGATGAGGCCGCAGTATAACAGACGAGATCAGTATTTCCCTCAGGATATAGTGCAATTAACACCTAAGGAAGTATTTATAGATTGCGGGGCATATAACGGCGATACTATTGAAAGTTTTTTAAGGTTTACACATAAGAAGTATAAAAAAATAGTAGCTTTTGAACCGGATGAAAAAAATGTATCAGCGATTAGGCGGAAGGGGGAACGTATTTTTGTAATTCCTTCAGCATGCTGGTCTTCTGATACAGAAGTATCTTTTAGTATGGGAGAGGGGAGTTCCAGTAGTGTATGTAACAAAACTGAAAGTAATGAAAAAAAGATAATTAGGATGAGGGCAAGAGCGATTGATAATGTAGAGGAATGTAGGGATGCGACCTTTATTAAAATGGATATAGAAGGGAGTGAGTATGAGGCATTAATAGGTGCGCAAAATACAATTAAGAAGAATAGACCTAAATTAGCTATATGTATTTATCATAGCGATGAAGATATGTTAAGACTCATAGAATTAATTGCAAATTGGGATTTAGGATATAAGTTTTATATAAGACATCATGCACAAAAAATTTCAGAAACAGTATTATATGCGATATAACTTCGCTATCAGGGGCAAGCAGAAATGCAATAGCTCATTATTAAATCATATTTTAAAGGAAAACATAACGAGATGGAAATTGTAAAACCAATATATTTTTTTATAGGAACAGAGGCAGAATTGATCAAGATATTTCCAGTGATCATGGAGTGCCAAGAGCGAGGCATCTTGTGTCATATAATTGCATCGGGGCAGAATGATCTGAAGAAGAGCAGGATATTGGAATATATCAATTTAAATGGAAGTATTTTAGAATTGTCCCAGGAATGCGATATAGTTAAGAGCGCAGCGGGGCTATTGAATTGGTTTTGGAGAACCAAAAGAAAGGCAGCCAATTTAATCAAGAATCAATTTGGAGAAACAAATCTCAGAGAAGCTTATTTAATTGTGCATGGTGATACGGTATCGACTATGATGGGAGCGATGCTGGGGAAAAAATTTGGTATGCAGATATGCCATGTGGAAGCAGGGCTCAGATCACATAATCTGTTGAATCCATTTCCGGAAGAGATTGATAGATTGATCACAAGCAAAATGGCAAGACTGCATTTTGCACCAGGAGATACATCCGTACAGAATCTAAAGAATGTAAAAGGAAAAGTAATAAATACTCAGCAGAATACGTTGCTGGATAGTCTCAGGTTTTCCGAAGCGATTCCGGTAAAAAGTAATATTGGAGAAATACTGAATCAAACATATTTTGTATTTGTAATGCACAGACAGGAGAATCTGGCAAATCGGGCTTTTGTATGTGATGTTACAAAAGAGATTATAGAGGCGGCAAAAAAGTATAAATGTGTTATTATTCTTCATGAGATTACAAAGAACGCATTCGTAAAGTTTGGCTTAATGGATAATTTAAGATCAAATAGTAATATTATCTTGCAGCCAAGAGTAGATTATTTTGATTTTATGAAATTATTGCAGAATGCGTCTTTTGTGATTACGGATGGTGGAAGCAATCAGGAAGAACTGTTTTATATGAATAAGCCTTGTTTGATTATGCGAAAAACAACGGAACGGTATGAGGGAATTGGGAAAAATGCAAGATTGTTTAATGGAAAAGCTTCAGATATCAGAACATTTGTGGACTCGGTTGGCATGCATAAATACGGTGGGGGGGCAGAAGGGACATCCTTCCAGTATTATCGTAGATACGCTGATAAAAGGTCAAGTCATGCAAAAATCAGAATCTTAGCATTGTCTTGGAGAGATATTAGGTCGCCGGGTGCAGGAGGAGCTGAGGTAAACACGCATGCGATGTTTAAAAGCTTAGATTCTAATTTATATTCTATTACACATATATCTCCTTTGTATGAAAATCTTCAGGAAAGGGAGTGCATTGATGATATTATGTATATACGTCACGGCAATATATATACTGTCATCCCGTTTGCAATTAGATATTATAAAAAGCATAGAGCCGATTTTGATTTTGTGATTGATCAATGCAATACGCATCGATTTTTTACACCTTTTTGGGTAAAAAAATGTAAGAGAATATTTCTTATATACCAATTAACACGGGATATTTGGGATATTAATATGACGTTTCCTTTTAATAAGATAGGGAAAATGTTAGAAAACACCTTGCTAAGGTTAAATAAGAATGATATTACAATTACAGAATCTGAGTCTACAAAGAATGATTTGATTAATGTTGGATTTCATGGAGATAAAGTGTTTATTATACCGATTATAATGAAAATAGATCCGTGGGATCCTAAATGCTTTTTGGATAAATCGGTTATACCTCAATATGTATATGTAGGTAGGTATGCGAAGTATAAAGGTATAGATTTTGCAGTTGAGGCACTTGGTCTTTTAAAAAGAGAGTATGTTAAAGTACAATTGATTATTTTTGGAAAAAAAGACAAAGAATATATCCAGAATAGGCTATTGCCAATTTGTGAAAAGTATCAGTTAGTGTTTTTTGAACCTAAAGAATATGATGCGGATCAAAGAGATAAAGAATATGGAGATGCAGATATAATATTTGCAGGATATGTGTCAGAAGAGGAGAAATTAAAATCTTTAAGCAGAGCTAAAGCCCTGGTTTTCCCATCAAACAGAGAAGGCTGGGGAATACCAATTTCTGAGGCTGCTTATGTAGGAACACCAAGTATTGTCTTTAACTCTGCGGGGTTGATAGATGCTGTAGATAATGGAAAAGCTGGTTATGTTTGCAGGGAAAAGTCAGCTTTGGGAGTATATGAGCAGATGAAGCTTACACTTGAAGATAGTGACTTATATATGCATATACGAGAAAGTTCTTATGAATTCACAAGAAGATATTTAGAAGTTGATGTAAATAAAATGATGACAAATATTTTAATCTAGTGAAGAGGATATGAAAATGATACAACCTTTTTTTTCGATCATTATTGCGACATATAATTCGGAACGTACACTTGAATACACATTGCAGTCAATTCGGAGACAATCCGTGAATCAAGATGAAGTGGAGATTCTTGTAGTGGATGGCGGTTCTACGGACAGAACACGGGAAATTGCACAGAGATATGGAGCTATCATATATAGTAATCCACGGCGCCTACCGGAGTATGCAAAAGCGATAGGGACAAGTCAGGCCACGGGACATTATGTTGTGCGGATGGATTCTGATGAAGAGTTTTCTTATTGTACACAATTGCAGGATAAAATGGAATTTTTAAAAAGTCATCCGGAATTAAAGGTGTTGATTCCTAATAAATATTCTGGGGGGGGGCGAAAAGGAATTTGTGGTATTGCAGCAGAGTATATGAATATATTGGGTGACCCTTTTTCATATTTTATTTATCGGACTAAGGTTGATAAATATCATACATATCGTAATCATGTTATCAGTGAAGAAGGTAAGTATACGATTATGAAATTTGAACCGGGGGACATATATCCGTTGGCGGATAGCGCTACTTCAACGCTTTCGCTTGATTATATGAAAGAAAAATATCCGGATATTTATGCTTCAATAGAATTTACCTGCAAGGCATATGATCAGATCATATCAGATACAAAGCTTTGTGGATGTATAAGAGGAGATGATATATTACACAACTGCAGTTCATCTTTTAAAGTGTATTTATCTAAACTTAAATTTAGAGTCATTAATAATCTATTTCATAAAGAAGAAAGTGGTTTTTCATCAAAAGAAAAAATGTCTGACAGGATGAAGAAAAGGAAAATACTATTTTGCTTTTATGCTTTATTTTTTCCACTGCCGTTGTTAGATAGTATTAGACTGTCCTTTATATATAAAGATGTAAGCTTTCTTCTACATTTTATTTATTTATATTATGTTTGTGTACAGATAGTTATTTTGGGAATTATGAAGGTTACAGGAAGAGAATGTAAAAACGCCAGCTATGGGAAATAGCGTACGTAAGGAGAAGTTGTTTGCTTATGATAGAAAAATAAAGAAGTTAATAAAATTTCTTGATGTAAGACATACATATTTGTCTATTACGTATCGGTATTAAATTTTATGACTTTAGAAGGAGTATGAAAATGGGACAACCTTTCTTTTCAATCATTATTGCAACATATAATTCGGAACATACGCTTGAATACACATTGCAGTCAATTCGGAGACAATCCGTGAATCAAGATGAAGTGGAGATTCTTGTAGTGGATGGCGGTTCTACGGACAGAACACGGGAAATTGCACAGAGATATGGAGCTATCATATATAGTAATCCACGGCGCCTACCGGAGTATGCAAAAGCGATAGGGACAAGTCAGGCCACGGGACATTATGTTGTGCGGATGGATTCTGATGAAGAGTTTTCTTATTGTACACAATTGCAGGATAAAATGGAATTTTTAAAAAGTCATCCGGAATTAAAGGTGTTGATTCCTAATAAATATTCTGGGGGGGGGCGAAAAGGAATTTGTGGTATTGCAGCAGAGTATATGAATATATTGGGTGACCCTTTTTCATATTTTATTTATCGGACTAAGGTTGATAAATATCATACATATCGTAATCATGTTATCAGTGAAGAAGGTAAGTATACGATTATGAAATTTGAACCGGGGGACATATATCCGTTGGCGGATAGCGCTACTTCAACGCTTTCGCTTGATTATATGAAAGAAAAATATCCGGATATTTATGCTTCAATAGAATTTACCTGCAAGGCATATGATCAGATCATATCAGATACAAAGCTTTGTGGATGTATAAGAGGAGATGATATATTACACAACTGCAGTTCATCTTTTAAAGTGTATTTATCTAAACTTAAATTTAGAGTCATTAATAATCTATTTCATAAAGAAGAAAGTGGTTTTTCATCAAAAGAAAAAATGTCTGACAGGATGAAGAAAAGGAAAATACTATTTTGCTTTTATGCTTTATTTTTTCCACTGCCGTTGTTAGATAGTATTAGACTGTCCTTTATATATAAAGATGTAAGCTTTCTTCTACATTTTATTTATTTATATTATGTTTGTGTACAGATAGTTATTTTGGGAATTATGAAGATTACAGGAAGAGAGTGTAAAAACGCCAGCTATGGGAAATAGTCTGTGCAAGGAGAAATTGTTTGTTTATGATAGAAAAAATAAAGGAGTTATTAAGAATCCCCTCTGTAAGATATACGTATATGTCTATTATTGCATCGGTATTAAACTTTATAACTTTAATAGCGTGGGGAAGAATATTTTCAGTTGGGGATTATGGAATTGCGACAACTCTTCAGGCGTTTGTCACCAATGCCGCTACTTTTGTGATACCTTTACAGGTGATTGCGTGTACTTTATTAGCAGGCAATTCTGAGAATAGAAAAAGAGACATAACAAGTATAATGAAAGTTTTTGGGTTTATTAATATTATCGAATTAGGTTTGCTGGTTGTATGTATTGATAAATTGATGCAGTATTTTCATTTTACTGGAGTGGTAGAAATAGTTTTATTTTCTACTTTGATTTTTTTAAATAACATTTATACAATATCTATTGGCTTTGCACAAGGAGAGCAGGATTTTGAATTACTTGGAAAAATTGGGATTTCTTTGTATCTTATAAAATTAATAATAAGTGTAATTTTGGGTAATTTTGGAGTTGGTTTCGTTGCCACGATGATCGGATTTGTTATAGCTGAAACTGTGTGTGTTATTTTGATGCTGAGAAAATTGAGCCGATCAATTCGCATTTCATTAAATGAGAATAAGACTCAGGTTAATAAGAGTATTTTAAAGCAATATGTTTGGATACTTTTATTAAATCTGATTCTTTCGCTTTATATGAACAATGGAGATCTTTTGCTCGGAAACCTGTATTGTAGTGAGACAGAAGTGGGAGCATATTCTGTAACGATTGCATTATCTAAAATCAGCGTTTTTTTAGTATCGACACCGATTGCGACAATAATTTTGCCTAAAATGGCAACCGCGAAAGATGAGAAAAGAAAGTGCAATACATTATTGATACTGGCTGAGACTATTACCTTAGGTATGTCTGTTTTGTATGGGGGTTGTTTCTATATTTTAGGAGGATGGATTATTCCATTTTTATATGGAGAGTCGTATAGAGGAGCAACAGAATATATTTTACCGTGTACTTTCTTTTCGGTCGTATTGGGAGCATTTTGGGTGTTCTATCAGTATATTTTGGCGACTGATTTAACGAAAGTTTTTGCGTTGGCAACTGCTGTTACAGGGATCATGGCGATTGCATGGATATTAGTGATGAAAGTCGAAATAGGTGGCATTCCTTTTATAATGGCAATAGCGATGATTTTAACAATGGTAGTTCTGGCCATATATTTGAATCGTAATGTAAGAATATGATAGGGGATGCGGTTATGAGAGTCAATTTCCGAGAAATCGTCAAAGCATTTCTATGGCTATTTATTTTAGTTCTATTATTTATGGGATTTAATTTTTTAGCCCAACCGGTATGGATGGATTGGAATAATTATGATACAGTGCGTGGGTTTTATGAAGAACCGAAAGATACGATAGAAGTGGCCTTTTTTGGAACAAGCTGCGTGGTAAATTCTATATCACCAATGGAATTGTATGAGAATTATGGTATTTGTGCCTATAATTTTGGGACAGAGCAACAACCGCTGATGGCATCCTATTATTGGATAAAAGAAGCGTATAGAAAACATGCAGAAACATTATCGACAGTCGTTCTTGATGTATCAGCATTGAGATATATTCAGGATTCTGCATTTTATCGGAAAGCAATAGAAGGAATGGAGTTTTCTTCGGTCAAATACAATGCAGTCAAAGATTATTCCAATAATTTCAGAGAAACAATAGCCAATCTTTTGCCGTTGTATGCGTATCATGACAGATGGAAGTCTATGAATGATATAGATTTTCAAATAGCAAGATATTTACCAAATGTCTGTGTAAGAGGCTATAACTTTACGAATGAAAGATATCTGGATTCAAATGAACCGTTGCTAATACCGTCTTTTTATGTAAATAGTGATGAGAAGCAAGAGTTAATTGCCGAGGGAATAGACTATTTTGAAAGAATAGTTGATTTTTGCGATACGAATGAACTGAACTTAGTGTTAGTCAGGTTAGCCTCATGGCAGCCTTCAGAGCATAATACTGTAAAGGACTTGGCGGAAGCGCATGGACTGGAGTTGTTGGATTTTTCCTTTGAACCGTTATTAGGCGATATTGGATATAATTGGGCAGTTGATTCTACAGATGCGTACCATGCAAATTATTACGGGGCAAAAAAAATAACGGCTTATATCGGGGACTATCTGAAAACCAATTATCAACTTATGGATGTACGTGAGAATGAAAAGTATTCTTATATGGCTGAGCAGTTGGATAAATATCATGCATTGGTGAGTGACGTGATACAAATTAAGGAGATGACTGATCCGAGTGATTATTTATCTGTAGCGATGCAAAATAAAAACTATACGATTTTCGTGATGGCAAAGGATGATGCGGCAAGTAGACTTACACAGGAACAAAGAGAGCGTTTTGCTGTGATGGGATTAGCAGAACTTGCTGCATTAGACTTTCGGGATTCCTATCTTGCAGTGGTCGATCAAGGGAAAGTTAGCCATGAACGAAGAAAGAGTGCAGTGGATGTTGTTACAGAGCCGACAGTACTTTCCCATAGCGGAGAATTAGTTGGAGGAACTGACTATGCTTTGGAAAGTGGGGGATTAGCTAATAACGCATCCTGCTTAATTGATGGAATTGAATACGCAAAAGATCAAAGGGGGTTAAACATTGTAATATATGATAATAGCTTAGAAAAAGTTATAGATACGACTTATTTCGATACCTATTTATCGAGTGTAAGAGATGGGGAAAATTTGGCCAATGCATTAGATAATGAGACGAAACTGGGAAAGGACTATTTCGAATTATCAGCAGAACTTCAAAAACTTTACTTATATAATCGAAGATGTGAAAACCAAAGAATAGCTGAATACTTGAAACATAATATGGCAGAAAATGGAATATTTTCTTATTTTTCTTCATACTGGAAAGAGGATTATATTATCTATATGTCAGTTATGGATGAAGCGGCAGGAGCATTGGACACGGAAGCAAGGGCGCGGCTGGCTGATTATGGGTTATATGCGCTGTCTGACTTAGGATACCGGGATTCTTATCTGGCGGTGGTAAATAGCGGGCAGATCGTATACGAGATGAAGAATCATGATAAAACACCAATTTCATTACGATATATAGGCCACACTCTTAAAAGTGGTGGAATGGATTCTGAAGAGTGTCGTTCGTCTATTGTTATAGATGGTGTGGAATATTCTCCTAATACAAGAGGAATCAACATTGTAGTATATGATACGGTGCTGAAAATGGTTGTTGATACGGCAGTATTTGACACGAGTGTTTCCGTATATTGATATTGTTGATATCTATAATGTGAATCAGGAGTATAAAGGTATTTTACATAATCATGGGACATGATATTACGCTTACTGACAGGAGATCTCACGCAGATTGTTTTTGCGATAAGTAATTTGAATGGAGGAATGTATGACATTATGAGGAAGAAAACGGCAGATAATTTGAGGTTTTCAGGAGTTATAGAAGGTGGCTCTTGCTGGGATGAGTTGACACGTGAGAGGATGCAGGATCCAAAGTCCTTGGAAGCCTATGGCTATAAGGTTTATTCTCAGAATGATGAGGATGGGATAATTCATGAGATATTCAGGAGAATTGGGGCAACAAACAAGACTTTTATAGAATTTGGTGTTCAAAACGGTTTAGAATGCAATAGCCATTTACTGTTATTTTACGGCTGGAACGGACTATGGATTGAAGGCTCAGATGAGTATTGTAAAGAAATTCGTATGAAATTTCGCCCCGTCATTGATAATGGCCAGTTGCAGATTATGAATTCTTTTGTGACAAGAGAAAATATTAATAAGCTTCTTGCAAAATATACGGGGGGGGGATTTTGGAGTTGATTTATTATCTATAGATATTGATGGGAATGATATTTATGTTTGGGAAGCAATTTCTGATGTCCTTCCGCGGGTCGTCGTTATAGAATATAATGGGAAGTTTCCGCCGGATCTGTTTTGGAAGCAGGCATATGATCGGAACCATGTTTGGGATGGAAGTGATTGGCATGGAGCATCTTTAAAAGCGCTTGAAGAAATGGGGAGAAAAAAGGGATATGCATTAGTAGGTACAAATCTAAATGGGTGCAATGCTTTTTTTGTTAGAGACGATGTAACCCAAGGGATGTTTTTTGAACCTGCAATATCAGAAATGCTATATAATCCCTTGAGATTAGGCCTGCGGTTTGTGGCGAACCACCCTGCAAAATATTGCCTTGCAGTGCAAAAGGATAACTGGGGAGTATTGAATTATCAAATGTACGAATTGATAAGCGGTTTTCATAAAGAAGAGGATGATATAAATGTAAAACATGTTTGGACTTCTGCTACGGAGAGTAAGATAAGGCTGCTGGTAACTGAAGATGCAGAAAAGTTGCTGATTCCGTATAGGTTGCCGCAGGAAGTACTTGGGCTTGACAAAGTATATGAAGTGATCATATATCTAAAAGATTGCGAAGTACTAAAGCAAAATATATGTGATATTTATGGAACATGGGAAATTTCAGTTAATTCTGAATTGATACAGGATTCAGTATTGGATTTGTGTATAAAAACATCTTATATATGGCGGCCCTGCGACTTAATGGGTACACCAGATCAAAGGAATTTGGGGATTGATTTCATTTTGTCAGGAATTTGTTTTGAATAATTTCTATCCGGTTTGTTTGTGATATTTTTTAACATGCGTATCATAAGGGATTGCGTTTACAATTTTACCAGAGAGGTCAATAAAATACATTATGAAAGAGGAAGGCAGTGCTGATGTCGTATTTATCAATTGTATTTATTTTATTTCTTATCATCATAACGCTGCTCTATTACTTACTTCCAGACCGTATCAGATGGTGTATACTGCTGCTGGCAAGCAGTGTTTTCTATTTATGTGCGGGCTATGATAAGCTTTTGATTGTCATAGTTACATCTCTGCTTATCTGGACAGCATCATGTGCAATTAGTCGTCAGTATAACAGAATGGAGCGGGAAATTGCAGAGCAGGAACCAGGCGGTAAGGAAAAGGCTGCGATGCTGGCAAGACAAAAACGTAAATGCCGAAATATTTATTTGCTTCCATCATTATGTTTGGTTATTGGTGTACTTGCTTATTGTAAATATGCCATAATGCTGGAAGATGCAATATGGAACCTGTTTTCCTATCCAATCTCTTTTGAGGTGATTGTACCTCTTGGAATATCTTATTATACATTTTCTTCTGTAGGATATCTTCTGGATGTTTATTGGCGAAAGACAAAACCTATCAGTAATTATTTTAAATTTTTACTTTGTGTATTGTATTTTCCGCAGATTGTTCAGGGGCCGATCGCGCGTTATAACCGCTTAGAAAAGGAACTGTTCAAAGAGCATACCTTTGATTATAAGCAGGTGTGTTTCGGCATGCAGCTGATGTTATATGGTTATGCGAAGAAAATGATTTTAGCGGACAGGCTTGCTCTTTATACTTCGCAGGTTTTTGGCAGTCTGAGATCTTATGAAGGATTGGTAGTACTGATCGCTGTTTTTGCTTCGGTTTTCCAGCTATATATGGACTTTTCAGGCTGTATGGATATTGTTTGTGGCGCATCGCAAATTTTTGGCATTTCATTAGATCGAAATTTTCAACATCCATTTTTCTCGACAAGTACGGCGGAGTTTTGGCGCAGATGGCATATCACACTGGGGACATGGTTTAAGGATTATGTATATATGCCGGTTGCAGTTTCTAAATGGCTGATCAAGCTGATTACTAAGATCAGGAATAAATTTGGCAAAGAACCTGCCAAGATAGTCAATACAGTGATTCCGCTGCTGATTGTCTGGCTTTTAACAGGGATATGGCACGGAACGGGCCTGGATTATATTATATGGGGTCTGTATTATGGGGTGATCATTATTTGCGCAACGGTATTTGCAGGTCAGTATAAGAGGCTTGCAGAAATCCTGCATATTGATATGACTACAAAGTCATATCGGGTGTTTCAAATGGTGAGAACGTTTTTTGTTTTTGCAGGCGGAAGGTTACTTACAGCTCCTGGCTCAGTATCTAATACAGTCATAGCAGTCAGGCAGATATTCCGCAGTTTTAATCCCTGGATATTCTGGGATGGAACACTGTATGGCATGGGTATTGACTATAAAGACTGGTGTGTTGTTATTATTGGCCTGTTAATCGTACGACGAGTCAGTATATTGCAGGAGTGCGGGTCTGTAAGAGAAATGATCGCCAGCAGAAATATTGTACTGCGATGGCTCGTATACTATGGGGCATTCTTTGCAATTCTGATATTTGGAATGTATGGTTCAGGTTATAATGCAAGCGATTTTATCTATGGGAACTTTTAATGTATGATGAAATAAACGAAGAGAGAGGAGATTCTTTTAATGAGAGAAGAACTGTTACAATTATTATCAGCGGAGAATCCGGAGATTGATTTTACGGCATCGGAGGAATTGGTGGATGATGGTATTTTAGATTCCCTTACAATCGTATCTGTGATTGGAACACTCAGTATGGAGTATGGCATAGAGATTCCTTATGAGGAAATCATACCGGAGAATTTCAATTCTATTGATGCAATGGCGGCGATGGTGCAGCGTCTGCAGGCGTAGGTGAATATGAATAGGGCTTGTCAGAACCTCTTTTTGGGAGAACTGACTTCTGTATGAATGGGAGATAAGATGGAAACATTAGTAGAGAAGGTATTGGTATATGGTAACACGCAGCCAGAGAAAAAGGCTGTTTGCTTCAAAAATATCATTGTAACCTATGGTGAATTGAAAAAGAGGATTGAAGGGATGGCGTCTATTCTTTATGGTATGGGAATAGAGAAGGGACATCGGGTTATGCTCAATGCGGTTTCCAAACCGGAGTATATTGTGGGTCTCTTAGCCATTCAATATATCGGGGCTGTTACAGTTGCGATTGATAAATATGCGAAGCCGGATAGCATACATGATATCTGGAAAATGACGCAGGCAGATATCTTTCTGGCAGACGGTAAGAAAATGCCGGAGGAAGTTAAGGTCGTTTCTTTTAAACAGATTTATGAGGAGTCATTGCAGGAACAGGTGCATATTGGTTATGTAAAACCGGATGAGGAGCAGTTATGTGAGCTGCTCTTTACAACGGGGACTACGGGAAAGCCGAAGGGCGCGATGTTGAGTTACCGTTGTGTCTATGCGAATATGTTAAATACATGTAATGGCATCCGTATGTGTGGGGAAGATGTCGTTTTGAATCCATTGCCTCTGAATCATTCTTTTGGAATGCGGGTACTGCGCGCAACTTTGTATCTTGGTGCAACAGTGGTATTGCAGAACGGCTTTACTTTTGCAAAAGAGATTGAGAAAAATATAGAGCAGCATCATTGTACGGCTATGGTCTGCGTGCCGGCTTCAATGGAAGTCATATACAGACAGATGCAGGATCAGTTTGCATCAATCATTGGGCAGCTGCGTTATATAGAATTTGGAGCTGGTTCTGTGAGCGTGGATATGAAGAAGAAGCTGCTTACATTATTACCGGATACGCAGCTGTTTAATACATGGGGGTCTACAGAGACCGGTGGTGCAGTCTTTTTGGATCTTACGAGATATCCGGATAAGGCCGCATCGATTGGCAGACCTTTGGACGAAATTGAAGTAAAGGCAGTAGATCCTGATGGGAATGAAGTGGCGGCAAAAGACATTGATACTGCAGGAAGAATGATCCTGCGCGGTAGAATGCGTATGGAAGGATATTGGAATGAACCGGAATTAACGCAGGATGCGATTCGGAATGACTGGCTGTATACTAACGATTTGATTTATATAGATACTGATGGCTTTGTCTATATGCTCGGACGTGCTGATGATATCATTAATGTAGGCGGCGAGAAGGTATCTCCGATCGAGGTGGAGAATGCTGCACAGGAGTATGAGGAAATTAAAGAATGTGCATGCATCGGGGTGTATGATCCGGAAGGAATCGTTGGACAGGTGCCGGTATTATATGTGGTGGCCGAGAGCGGTATGATCGAGGAGGATGCACTGGTGAAATATCTGGCGACTCGTCTGGAAAAGTATAAGCTTCCGCAGGAATATATACAGGTAGATGAACTTCCACGAAACCAGATGAAGAAATTAGATAGAAAAGCATTGCATAGAATGTATACAGAGCGGAACAATATGGATCTCATGAATCCTGTGATCTGTAATCTTCTTGCGAGACGGAGTGTACGGAGTTTTACCGATCAGCCTGTTGATGGCAGGATACTGGATATGATCATTAAGACAGGATACTATGCGCCATCAGGACATAATATGCAGACATGGAGATTTACGGTGTTGAAGTCGCAGGATAAGATTCAGCAGTTGAAAGAGATTACCCGGGTAAAGGCAGAGGAGGCAAAAGTGCATTTTTATGGGTTTGAGAACCCTAAGGTATTGATTCTTGTTTCCAATGACCGCAGGAATAAAGACGGTATACAGGACGCTTCCTGCGCGGCAGAAAATATGATGCTGGCGGCGTGGTCTTACGGACTTGGGTCGGTGTGGCTCAATCCACTCATGACATTATCCGATGAGCCGGAGATCAGGGAGCTGCTGAACAGTTACCAGATACCAGGACAACATATTGTGTGGGCGGCGATAGCGTTGGGATATCCGAAGGCGCCGGGAAAGCTGCTGGCGAAGAAAGAGAATGTGGTTCGGGTGATTGAATGATAGGAAGCAGGCAGGAAATATGAGTACACTTTGATTGATCAAATCATATTATAGATAAAAAATGGAAGTTTTTATATTTATTTTTACTAAATAGGAAGGTGTATATTAGGTAAAAATGGAGAAAATGAATATTAAGCTTTTTTTGAATAAATTTTTGCAGTTGGATTGACTTTTATGTTAAAATATAGTAGTCTATTAGGCTGTATTTGACTGGAGAGGAGGCTCTGATGAAGTTCAAAATGCCAATTTATGTGACAAGAAAAGACACTTGTGTGGCAAGTGATGTGATAAAACCATATGGTGGAAGAGTAAGGATCTGTCCTGAGTCAGAAAGAAAAGCGGCGGCTTTAAGATCTTTGGGAGTCCTCAAAAAAGAGAAAAAATAAAGTGAAAGCCTTTCGATATGTTCGGAGGGCTTTTTGATACATGGAGAAATTTGGATTGGTAAGATGCTCACAGATAGTATATTATTATCTGAGAAGAATTATCTGAAGTCCGGTAAACATCAGTTTTTATACAAAACTTCTCGAATAATTCCGGAGCCGCATCCGGCATCAACGCAGTCTGCTCCATGACCGGCCTGTATCCATGACTCTTTCGGGGCAGTTCCTCAAGCGCCAGCTTCCGGATCTTTGCAATCCAGTAATAATAGCTTTTTAAAGAGATATCATGCTGTTCGCACCATGCCTGGTTTGTCAGGCCGGAGGCTCTGCATTGCCGGATCACGTCCAGCCAGTACTGCAGTTTCACCTGCTTATCTGGAGTTAAAGTGGAAATGTCCATGGGGATTCTCCTTTACTTGGATTTAGAGTTTTTGGAGTGAACACTAAAAACTCTAACCCTAAGTTTACAGGAGAAAGCTACATATTTCACTACACGTTCTTATTTGACGCTTACGGTTTGACGCTTACGAAACATGTATGATGAACTTATATTTGTTTCTTATAGAGGAGTGCAGTGGAATAATACTACTTTCATAGATGGGTTACGTAAAAGAAGGATAGTACCGATATATACTAGCGTAAGTTTACAAGTTACAAGGCAATATGTCCCGAAAGTACTGGAAACAA
>CANPTH010000010.1 GCA_947576945.1 uncultured Lachnospiraceae bacterium | reverse complement strand
CTTGAAATGACGGAGTCAGAGTCCGTTGCCTTACCGTTTGGCGATAGCCCAATTTCGCGGGTTTCTTGAAGTGTCCAATCTACGATTGACCTATCAATTGACCTATCCATGTACTATTTTACAAATTATTGTGGGTTTGTCAATCATAAAGTAAATTTTATCATTATTCTGTGCCCGCATCGATCATCTCCAAAAAATCCCTTGGCTCCATCACTGAAATTCTTGAGTTTAAAAAATCGGAAATGTTTCTTGTAATAATATATTCTGCCCCAATTTCCGATGCACATTCCATCTGTAAACAGTCTTCAAAATCCGCAAAGTCTTGATTATCCAACGCTGCCATTATTTTACTTCGATCTATTCCAGATATCCCAAAGATTCCACAAAGAGCCGTCAACATTTCCTTTCTCTGTAAAACCGAGAAATCCTTTCTTAAAATGTAAAACAAATTAGATATTGTATGCGCTGCAATATATCCTGTCAGCTTCTTGCTATTACACAAGTTTATAATCCTTATTGCATCTTCTGCATGTGGCTCCCTTTTCATCATAAAATCCATGATTACATTCGTATCAATTAAAACTACCATATCTCTCTTCTCTTGCCGCCTCCAATTCTGCTTTATAATCAAAATCTTCCGGAAGACTTCTACTATACTTCATTAACGTTGAAAACGCGTCATCAGCTGAATGCTTATCCTGCCTTTCCTCACTTCGTGAAAACGCTTCAAGATTCTGAAGTATATTAAAAACATATATCAACTTTTCGTCAGACAAGCTGTCCAGTAATTCTAAAGTTTTTGCTCTAATCTGTGTCATGCCATACCGCCTCCATACCTTTTCATTATTCTGCTTATATTATTATCATGCTTCTATAGCAACCAGCCTTTTTACGGTCTGGATTTCCTCCTCAAATTCTTCATCTGTCATATCCAAATAAGGGATTCCCAACCTACTATACATCTCAATAAGATTCATCTTATTCATCCCCAGCAGCTCTGCTGCTCTCCTATGCGATATTGCATTGTTAGCAATACTTGGATATAGCAAAAGCGCTTTTCACATTTCTTCTGTTGTATCGTCCAATACATACTCCTTTGCAGATGCCGAAAGCCTTACCTCCATACTCACCGTATTTATAAAATCACTCCTTCCCTAAGTTTTATATATTCAAGTCTTTCAACCTCTACACTGTCTCGGCATATTCTACGCATTGCTCCTTTTTTATAATATACCATACTAAGCTTCTTTATAATAGTATCTTTTGCTGTCACTTTTACTATATCCGGTACGGCACATAGCATCTCCCCCGCCAGTCGCCCGGATCTTCCTCTTTTATTTTCTCTTCCTTTTTCACAGGCGTCGGTACCATCACAACCTGCTTTGTCTCGCCATCCTCTACAATCTTTTTGCGGACAGCAATATAATATCGCTCCGTTGTAGATTCCAAATCCCCAATATATGCTGCTATCTCCTTTACCCGGGCTCCGTCTTCATACATTCTGGTCGCAAACGTTCTACGGAAGATATGCAAACCACTCTTCATATCCACCAGACCCGCATTTTTAAAAATGGTGGACATCCTGTGTTCCAGATTAGTGGCAGTATTCGGTTTCCCTGTCCTTGTCTTTACGATCAGTTTATTCTCTTCTTCCCCTTCCCCATAAAATATTTTGGTGTTACTATGAAACAGAATCTTGCGGGGGATAAAAAAGCACAGACTGTCCCTATAACAAGATTTTCCTTCAAAAATTTATGATTAAGCTGGTTGTGCTTCCATGGCTTTAGGTATTTCCCAGCCTAATGCTTTTAACTTCTTCAGGTAGACGTTGATTTTGCGTTCCTTATTGAATTGGTTGTAATAATCCGCACCTAAATCCTGAAATGCAACTCCATCTTTAAGGATGTGATATACGGCAATCAGCATGGAGTGGGCAACTGCCACATATGCTTTTTTGCTCCCCCTATGAGCATTAATCCTCTGGAACTGTGCCCGGAAACAGGAGTTCTTCACTTTGGCCGCAGAATGCGCGCACACAATCAATGTTGTCCGCAACAGATAATTGCCTTTCCGGGTTTTTCCGGTCCTGCGTTTTTTGCGCTTTCATTATCCCCGGGGCACAGTCCCGCCCAGGATGAAATATGGGCATCTGTAGGAAAACGGCGCATGTCTGTACCGATCACGGAAATGACTGCCTGCGCACTGATGGTACCCAGTCCGGTAACTTGTTGGATTGCATCGACTGCCTGCTTTTCCTCCGGCTTCATGTGGCTGTCAATGTCATCATTCAAATGTTCGATATGGACATCCAGTTGTCACATGTTTCTCCAGACTTGCCCATTCCAGACTTTCTTCATCCGCCTCTTCTCCAAGTAATAATGCAAAGCTGTCCCTGTGCGCTTTTTCTCCGCTTGTAACCACAGGGTAGCACAGCAGTACCGCATCCGGACAGTTGGAAACTTCCGGACAAGCTTCCTCTTTTAATTCCGGTTCCCGATAATGAACGGCAAGGCTTCCAGCCAAATGTGCATCCGCCGAAAACCCACAGCAAACAATTCGATTGCTCTGTACTTCTAATTCTTCCGCATGGGTACGGATATAACATACTGCCTGGGAAATGTCTTCAAGCGGCTGTTTATTCAAGGGCACTATCCAAAACATATTGGTGGTATAGGTAAGCACAAACGCCTGATATCCTGCCTCAAAAAATTTCTTTGCCACGATTTCACCTTCAGTCGGGCGCACCATGGCATATCCCCCGCCGGGTACAACCAGAATCGTCGACCGGATTACCCTGTCTTCATGCAGATAAGCCGTAATATTAGGCAGGAATTATCCTGCATATGGATATTGATACTCCCCCTTCTTCCATAGATAAAATGTTTTATTCATTCCAGCCTCCTCCACTTTTATTCTACATATTTCCCATCATAGCTGCAAGCTGCCCTGCAGCGGACATATCTCCGTTTGCACATGCCACCGCCGCCTGCATCAGACCAAGAGGAGTTGCACCGCCGCCCTGCTGTACAAGACGTATTAGCGGTGTGTTATATACAATGCTGATTGTAAAAAGAAATTCTGAGCTGTTCTCATCTCCACCGCAGCTTTGCAGAATTCCTTCCCTCATGCCGCTCATGATCTGCTGTACCACAGGATTTTCTTTCATATCATTCATCGTATTCAGCAGCGTATATTCTCCGGGCCTTTCCGGTTCAAAGGGTTTGATCTCCTGTCCATAGATTTTTTCAAAATCTGATACTGTCGGTTTGCCCGAAGGCCGGATATACCAATCCGGTATCGCCTCGTATCCTAACAAGTCCACTGTTCCTTCCACATTGACCTCCTGCATCAGCCTGATATCTTCACTTGAAGAACCGATTAGAATCTTGTACTTTCCTGTCAGCACTTCCCACTTTCCTGTACTCACATCATAATGGGCAAAGGCTCTCCAATCCAATTCCAAAGACACTTCCTTCTCCTCGCCAGCCTCCAGATATACTTTGTAAAAGCCTTTTAATTCTTTCTCAGCCTTAAAAATATCAGGTGTCTGGTCAGCCACATAAACCTGTATTGTCTCTGCACCTGACCTATCCCCTATATTTTTCACTTTGCAGGAAACAAGAATTTTTGACTCATTATCTGCCATATTGCAAGCCGATGATGTATCTATTACACTTTCCCCCATTTTCACTTGTATATCGGCAAATTTAAACCGAGTATAGCTAAGCCCATGCCCAAAGGGAAACTGCACCGGTATCCCTGCCTTTTCATAATAGCGGTATCCCACATAGATACTCTCCGCATACTCCACCTGCCTCGGGTTTATGCCAAATGTCTCCGAAGAAGAACAATCTTCATAAGAAATAGGATATGTCTCCGCCAGTTTTCCGCTGGGATTTTCTACCCCATATAACAGCTCCGCTCCTGCTTCTCCCACTGCCTGACCGCCAAGATACAGATTCAGAACTGCCTTTACGCTCCCTAGCCAAGGCATCTCCACGGGACTTCCTCCCATTAGTACCACAATGATATTCTCATTTGCCTTCGCGGCTTCCCTAATCAGTTCACAGTGGCTTTCCGGCATCTTCATATGCTGTCTGTCATATCCTTCTGATTCATAGGAATCCGGCAATCCTACAACGATGACAGCGGCATCGGCATCCCTAACACCCTCAATCGCTTTCCAAAGTTCCTCTTCCTTCTTTTTCCCATCCAGACCATAAGACGGATAATAATTAACATTACCTCCAAGTTCTTCCATTGCTGCTTTCAAGCTAGAAAGCTTTGTAGGGTTAATATGGGAAGAACCTGCGCCTTGATAGCGGACATTCTCAGCCATAGCACCGCATAAGGCAATTTTTGTCTCTTTCTTCAGAGGAAGGATTTCATCTTCATTTTTCAGAAGGACAGCGCTCTCTGCCGCAATTCTCTTTGCCAAACTGTGATGTGCTTCTGCATCGAATTCGTATCCCTCATAAATACCCCTGCAGGTCTCCTGTGCCTTCCATGCCATTCGGATAATCCGTTCTACACAGGCGTCAACGACAGCTTCCGGGAGCCTCCCTTCTTCCACTGCCTTTCGCACCTCTTCATCAAACATCCCGTTGCTGCCCGGCATTTCCAAATCGCACCCCGCCTTAAAGGCTTCCACACGTTCATTCATGGCGCCCCAGTCTGTAACTACCATGCCCTGAAATCCCCATTCATCACGCAGGATATCCAGCAGAAGTTTCTTATTGTCACTGGAAAAGGTTCCGTTTACCTTATTGTAAGAACACATCACCGTATCCGGCTGGCTCTCTTTCACTGCCATTTCAAATGCAGACAGGTAGATTTCCCGCAATGCCCGTTCATCCACCATGCTGTCGCCCATCATACGGTCCTGCTCCTGATTGTTTGCCGCATAATGCTTTAGACTGGTTCCCACACCTCTGCTTTGCACACCCTGAATCCATTTTGTTCCCATAACGCCCGCCAGATAAGGGTCTTCGCTGAAATACTCAAAGTTGCGGCCACATAGCGGATTACGCTTCATACATACTCCCGGTCCTAAAACTACATCTACGCCATACTGCAGAGCCTCTTCTCCGATTGCCTCTCCCATCTGATACAAAAGTTCCGGATTCCATGAAGCAGCGCTGGCTGATGCTGTGGGGAAACAGGTTGCCCTTTCGCTCTGATTGATTCCCAAATGGTCGGATTCTCCTTTCTGTGTCCTGAGACCATGAGGTCCGTCTGACATAAAAAAAGAAGGAATCCCATACCGCTCCATTTTCTCTGATTCCCAGAAACTGGCTCCTGAACACAATTTAATTTTATCTTCCAGTGACATCTTTGTAATCACTTCCCGTATTTTTCTTTCTATTTCACTCATTTTTATATCCATTCCTTTCGCTCCGCTCAAGGCACAAAACGCCATGAAAAGGGTTTTCGTGCCAAGCATTTTGTGTTATAGTTAATCTAATAATTAGGCATCCCGGTATCAATGGCTGATGCACCCACCCGTTAAGTATTGATATGCAGGTGGCCTCTTTTCAAAGGTGGGAATACCGTAGAATAGGTTCACTATGTGAGCCTGTTTTTTGTATCTTATTGCCAATTTTGGCTTAATTTACTATTTTTCAACCTTAACACCACGTCCTTTCCTTAATTTTCTGTGCTAATCAGCATAGATGTAACCATCAACCACAAAATATCACCCAAATCCTAACACCAATCCTATTTTAATTTCTCTATCACTTACTTCTACCTTTTACGTTTCTCCACTTCTTCTCTAATATTTGGCATGATTCAGCACACCTTCTGATGTTGAAGGTTTGAATCACTAAAATACTATCTTAATGTTACCTCAAAAATTTCCAGATTTTTTGAGGTTTCAAATAGTAATTTCAATTCGTATTCTCCTGCTGGTATTTCAATTTTTTCAACTACAGTATTCATTTTTTCTTCGTTATTCGGAATACAAAGGCACTTTGTCACCGTTTTTCGTTCCGGAACAGAAGTATTTTCCAATAATACTGCCAAAATAGTTCCGCTTCCAGTATATACTAACTCTATTTCCGACCAAGGAATATCACTTCCCACATATCGGAATACGGCTTCATCTCCATCGGAAATTTTTGTCAGCTTCTCCTCATAACCTGCCTCTTTTTCCTGTTGATCTGCCTCTCCGATATATACTGTACCTTTTACCCCGCAAGCCTGATAGCCCATTATCCTCTCCCCATGACCGAAAGGCTTTCCTATTCCCTGAGAAGTCATTTTTACCTCCTCTATCCTTCCATCTGAGCGAATTTCAATAGGTTCTATACACAGCCGTCTATATTGCTGTGTCCCCCTACTACAACGATGATAGAACACATACCACTGCCCATTCATCTTTTCAATTGAACCATGATTATTCCAACTTGCCGGATCACATTCCTCATTATCAATAATAATCCCTTGATATATAAATGGACCTAAAGGAGATTTACTGGTAGCATACCCAAGGGACGTCGGCTTTCCTCGTTCTATATCCGCAAATATGTAATAATAGGTGTCTCCAATTTTCCTCACTGACGAACCTTCATGAAAAAAATGCGATTCCTCAGTCACTAGATTATCAATTACACGTTCCTGTGGAAAGGAAACCATATCCGAATTCAGTTTTACTCCATGCGAAAAAATTTGTCCCCAATAATAGTATGCCTGCCCGTCATCATCTACAAAAACAGCTGGATCAATGCCGCCACAGGGCAATTGGACAGGATTTAAAAAGGGTCCTTCCGGGCAATCTGCCACAGCCACCCCTTCTCGATTATCTGACAAACAAAAGTACAAATAGTACTTTCCGTTCTTATAAATGCAATCCGGCGCAAACAACATAATCGGCGCTTCTACCTCTGCCTTTTCCTCCTGTTTACCCACTTTATCTCCATCTTTATCCCAATCAGCCATAATACGTGCAATCATCTTCTGAAGAAACGGTGTCGGATGATACCAGTCAATCCCTTCATATCGGGGCGAAACGTCCGAGCAAAGCCAAGAAATATCTTGTATGCTAAATGATATGTCATGAATTTTCCAATTCTCCATGTCTTCTGTAGATATCACATGATACTTTTCGCTGCAAAAAACATCTTGTTTACTATCGTAACTTCCATAGATATACAGTTTCCCATCCGGCATCACATGCGCTTCACTGTCTGGTATATGGATATCTAATGGCAAAATTGGATTTCTTAAATTATTAAATTTTCTCATTTCTGTCATCAACTTCCTTTCATTCTGTACAAACTTTCCTTTTGAAACTTTATGGCAGCTACACAGGTAACTGCCATAAGTCTTACTTTTCTGATTTATCCTGTGAACTATTTCTGCGCTTTACGCCTTTCCAGTTCTTCTTTAATCCCCGGCAATTTTGCCTCCAGGTCAAATTTCAAGGCACAGATAAACATTACAGCAAACAGCAGCAATGGAATATAAATGTTAAATGCGTAAATCGCCTGACGGGTTGCTGCCGTTGCAGTCTCCATCGTTGCATCATAATGAGCGATTGCCAGACACCAGCCAACTACCGCTGCCCCGAATCCATTTCCTACCTTTCCGCCGAATCCGTTGGCGCTCTGTGAGCAGGCCACCATCCTGTTGCCATACTTGTAAGCATTGTAATCAATCGCCATTGCTGTGGTTACGCCAAGCAGACACATCATCGGGATGTTTGCAAAAGAACTTACGCATCCAAGAATCGTGTTATACCAGAAGTCCGTCGGATTAATGATTCTCAGGACATTGGCAACCATGCCAAGGAAAAAGCTCACGCGCAAGGTCTTTACAACACCCAGCTTCTTGTTCATCGGCCCGACTAAAGCAAATCCCAAAATCGTCGGTATCATCCCTATTGCTCCAAGAATCGCCACCAGATTATCATCGCCATAAATCCATTTGCAGTAAAAGGTTCCCGAAGAGTTTGCCAGTCCGTATGTAACGTTGGACATCAGTCCCATAATCAGTGCAAGCACCCAGTACTTATTATAAAACAACTTTCCAATCGCTTCCAAAAGAGGCACTGCCTCTTCCATTTCCTCTGTTTCCGGCTCTACTTCCGGCATATCATCAGAAATGGCTGTTTCCTTACTCTTCTTATAACAGAGCAGCAGGCAGAGAAGTACCAGTAGTGCTACAACCGCCGCAAACTTTACCCATGCGCTCTGCGTCCCGCCCAGAGCATTGGTAACCGGAATAACCATCAGTACAATAGCCATCCCCGGAACATAACCTGCCAGTGCACGGTAAACTCCCATCTTTCCGCGCTCCTCTGAGCTGTTCGTCCTTACTACCATCAGGGAACCGTAAGGAATGGCAATTGCTGTATAAATAACAGAAGTCATCAGAAGATTCGTAATCAACATATAGGCAATCTGCAGGCCGGAATTCCCTTTCGGCACTGTAAACAGCATTAACATCATAATTGCCGCAGGTATCGACATCCTTAATATCCACGGGCGGTATCTTTCCTTTCCCGGTTTCGTATGGTCAATAATATTCCCCATAATGATATCTGTAAAAGCATCAATAATCTTAGTAATCATAAATACGGTAGCCACCATACCCGCTGCCAGCCCCGCCTTATCTGTGTAGAAATAAGTCAGCTGCCCTACCATACCGCTGATTGCATTCAATGCAAACATTCCCATGGAATCTGCAAAATAGTCGCTTCCTCTCATTACTTTCTGGGCGCCGAACCTGTCTTTGCCCAATGGTTTCTTTGCCATACCTTTACCCTCCTGTAAGATTAATGTATTGTTTTTTCTTAATACCAATGTAACACCCCTGAATCCTTATGTATTGTAATTACATGTTTTATTTTATAAATTTGTGTCCTTCTGCTGGCTATTGTTGATTCAAAGCATCCAATACTGTTTTAAATAATCCAACTCCTTCCGGCGGCATTACTGCCGTCAGTTCACTGACCGTCATGCCATAGGCAAATTCAATCATCGGTCCGTCCAGCATTCCCGGCATATATTCGTTAAACAGTTTCACAGCCAAGGGCTCCTGTACCAACGCACCAAGCGTAGTATCCATCGTAAACCTGTCCTGTTCAAGTCTCGTTTCCGTCTCATATTCATAGTGCCATGAACCGGAGCCCAGCCGCAAAACTCCCTCTTTTTCCGGAAGAAATACTTCTGCCATAGTATTAGCCGGAATCGTCACATCCACCTTGATTTTTCCGTCCTTACAGCTCCATGCACTTCGAATCACGCCGTAAACAGAATCATAGGAGGCATCCACGCTTGTAATTCCTTTAATGAATTCAGGTTTAATCAATATTTCTTTATATCCAGGTTTCGCCAGATTAATCCCTGCCAGCTTTTCATACATCCAGTCACCGATAGAACCGTATGCGTAATGATTTAAGCTGTTCATGCCGGATTCGTCAAAGCTTCCGTCCGGCATGATAGAATTCCAGCGTTCCCAGACAGTTGTCGCCCCCTTTTTCACCGCGTACAGCCATGACGGATAATCTTCTTTTAAGAAAATTGTTCCGGCCAGATCATGCATGCCATTCTCTGAAAGCACATGGCACAGATATGGCGTTCCCACAAAACCAGTGGACAGATGATTTTTATGGTTCGCTATATTGATTTCCAGTGACCTGGCAATCCTCTCCCGGTATTTCTCCTGTGCCAGATTGAAATGAAGTGCCAGTACACATCCTGTCTGTGTCTCGCTTACCATCCTGCCGGTTCTTGTGATATATTCTTCATCAAACAATTCCACGATTTTCCGGTGGAGCGCTTCGTACTTCTCCGCATCCTCCTCACAGCCAAGTATCTGTGCCGCCTTACCCACAATTTCTGCTGAGTAAGCATAATAAGCATTAGCTACAAGATATTTGTCCGTCGCCCCCGTCCGGTCTGCACTTTCTTCTTTATCCAACGCCAGCCAGTCTCCATACTGGAACCCGGTCTGCCACAACCCGTTCTCACTGCAGTGCGCCGTGATATAATCCACATACCCTTTCATGCTCTCATACTGTTCTTCCAGCACCCTCCTATCTCCGAATACCTGATAAACTGTCCACGGAATCACCGTCGCCGCATCACTCCACGCCGCAGCGGCTTCCTGCTCCGCCAGAATATTCGGCACCACGTGGGGCGGACCAAACTGAGCGCTCTGCTCACTCTTCAAGTCATGCAGCCATTTCCGGAAGAACGACGCCGTCTCCATATTGTAGGAAGCCGTCCTGCAGAAAACCTGTGCATCCCCGGTCCATCCCAGACGCTCGTCGCGCTGCGGACAGTCGGTAGGAATATCCAGAAAATTACTGCGCTGTCCCCACTTAATGTTTCTCTGCAACTGGTTTACCATCTCATTAGAGCAGGAGAAACTTCCGGTCTCCCGCATATCCGTATGTAACGTACAGGCTGTAAAATCCGCCGGATTTACCTCTTCCAGCCCTTCCACACAGATATAACGGAAGCCATGAAAGGTAAAGTGAGGCAGGAAGGTCTGCTCTGTCCCATCACAGATATAAGTATCCACCGACTTCGCCTGCCGCATTGTTTCCGGATAAAAGTTCCCGTCTTTATCCAGCGTCTCTGCATGGCGGATTACAATTTTCTGCCCCGGTTTGCCCTGTATTTTAACTTCTACGATACCTGCCATATTCTGTCCAAAATCAAGCACCTTCTCTCCCTTCGGTGTCAGGATTAATTCCTTTGCCGCCGTACGCTTCGTAATCCGCACCGGCTCGTTCTCCTGCGCAATGATATTTTCCTTAGGATAAGAAAAAGCCTCTACAGCAACCGGTTCCTCTCCTCTGAAAGTGCTGTCAATGGTCTCGCCCATGTAAATCTCACTATACCTGACCGGTCCAGTCTTCACCTGCCAGCTGGTATCCGTGGCAGCCACTTCTTTGGAACCGTCCTCATATTCCACATGAAGCTCAGCGAAAACCGCCACACGGTCTCCGTAATGATTTGGCGTACAGGTGAATCCGAAAATGCCTTTATACCACCCGTTTCCTACTGTAATTTCTATATTATTCTCATTCCCCTTTTTATCTTCTAAAAGAGCTGTAACATCATAAGCTTGATACTGCAATCTCTTTTTATAATTTGTCCAGCCCGGGGCAAAGAAAGTATCCCCTATCCGCTTTCCATTAATCCGTATCTCATACACCCCCAATGCAGTCGCATAAAAACGCGCTTTCTTCACTGGCTTTAACAAATTAACCTTTTTTGTAAATACCGGACATGCCGTCTCCTCCTGATGAAATGAGTGAGTAATCCATTCCGCCCTAAAAGCAGTCCCGGTAAGCAGGCCGGTCTCGAAGCTGCCGTCTGCCTCAGCCATTTCTCCATGGTTATCCCAGACAATGACACGATATTCATAGACGCTTTCCGCCTGCAATGGCAGACCGTTATACTCCACCAATACTGACTGCTCCGTTTTCTGAACGCCGGAATCCCAAATCATCTGTCCCTCCAATATCACCTGAACCTGATATGCCGTCTGCATGGTATCTCTCTGCTCTGATTCAAGCTTCCATGAAAATCTGGGCTTTGCAATATCCAACCCTATCGGATTCTTCTGGTACTCTGTTCGTAAATCTGTAATTTTCATTGATAGCCACCTCTTTCTGCTTTTCTTTTTTATTCTGTTTTTCTTCTCTCTCCAACTCACTGTATCTGTTTTTTCAAGACAATTCAAATTTCAGAAAATCTGCCCTTCCCCTGCCCTGATACTCCAAATACAGAGGTTTCATCCCTTCTGCGAAAAAAGACACCCTTTCACTCTCTTTCCAGCTGCCGGATTCCTCTATGGGAATTTCCGCTGCAACTTTCCCGATTTCCGTCATTACCCGGAATATTCCGGAATTGCCCCGTGTTACAATCTTCAATCCCGTCTCTCCGTGAAATTCAAAATATTTGTAGCCAATAAGGGTTTTATTCTCCAAACCTTTAATAAAACGGTCATTTCCCTCATGGTTAACATTAGGGGCATATCTGTTTTTCTTTGCATTGCTCAAATGAGGCATTTTCCCATTCGTCAGATTGCAGCAGATCGGAGCCGGATACTCCCCCTGTGCCATCAGCGGTCCACCATTTAATCCACAGCTTGTCATCTCCACCTGTCCAATCTCTCCGTCCGGTCCAATCATAATCTCCTCCGCGCATCCCTGTCTGGAAAATGCCGTGTTATGCGTAAGGCGGTGGTAAAAGATATAATATTTTCCATTAATGTACTCTATGCTCCCATGATTGGTTCCGGTAGCTGCAAGGCGTTCCTTCTCCGTCCTTCCCTGATAACCGATGTCGCCATTCGAGATAATTACGCCTCTGTACTCGTATCCGTGATCCGGATATTTACTGGTTGCATAGCATAACTCATGGTTCTTATGGGTGGAATAAATGAAATAATATAAATCCCCAAACTTTCGAAGAGATGCCGCCTCATAAAAGGAATGTTCTGCAAGTCTGCTGCCTTTCGGTGCATTTACAAGGGCATCCAATATCCTTTTCGGTTCAGACTTGACCGTCACCATATCATCCTCCAGTTCCACGATATTGGCGCCTAGTACTCCGTACTTGAAGTTCCTGTGCAAATTTTCGAGGATATTTTTTCGAGTGTACAAGTTCAGAAACGGAGGCGTAGCGGGCTACGTTGAGTATTCTGGGCTTGTGCAATCGGGAAAATAGACCGAAATATTTGCACAAGGGTTTTCAGTACGGAGTACTAGTATTGTCTGTGGTTCCTCCGCCCTGATTTCTTCAACCGATTTGTTGAAAATCCCTGCCATCACCTTTGGCATGGAATACTTCAGCAATCCTGCATGCACATCCATCCCCAGCCCCCATCCATAGGTAAGGTAGATATGCCCATTGTCATTGAGCACTGCCGGGTCAAACGGAATAAATCTTTTCATCAGCCTGCCATCTGGGTATTTGACATCCCCATAATACTCATATTTTCCTGCCGGGGCATCGCATACCGCAACAGAGATTGGCCCGTCAAATCCATGGCTACCCCTGCCGGACAGATCATAGTAAAGATAATAACGTCCATCGTTTCCCTGAACAACGTCAGGGGCATACATATCCTGCCTTTCACTGCAGTAGTGTTTACATTGTTCCGCACGGTAAATCGTACCCTCGCACCGCCAGTCCGTCAGATCATTTACCGGGGCTGACCACGCTTCATAATCCAGCAGGCAAAAATTGTCCCCTCCTTCCCGGTCATGGCTGCCATAAATATATACCCGGTCTCCAAACACATGCGGTTCTCCATCCGGAATATAGGTATCCAAAGGTAAATACGGATTCACTCCCTGTTTTCTGCCCATTTCATCCCTTCCCTTTCTATCCATTGATCCGCACTGTCAAATTTCCTGCCTGTCCTGCCTTTAAAAATACAAAACAGCTGTCTCCGTCTATAGTATCCGTCCTGTAATCTATCTGACATTCCCCATCCTGACAGCTTCCCGTCACACTCTCCGGACGGAAGGGGCAGTATACCTTACTCTCGCCTTCTGCTGCCGTAAAAGTCATTTCCAGACATTTCCTTTCCTCATCATAATGGTAGGACAGCAGCGTACCCGACGTCTCAACCGGATAAGCCCTGCAAAGCGCAGCATAATTCTCATCCTTCTCCAATCCCGGACGGTAGTCCCAATAGGTAGAACTCCACAGATATTTCTCCAAAATCCCATTCATGTGCCGGATCAGTTCATTGGTAAACGGCCTGGATGGAAATGCGCCCCATTCCCCTACGATAAGGGGAAGCCTTAATTCTTTCTGGGAACTGCGCTTATCTGCAAAAAGCCTTTCTACATTCTCCTTACTGAAATTCTCATATCGGTCTGAATCCACCACAGAATCGTACCCGTGCGGGGCATAGATCTGCCGCCCTTCCCCTCTGTCTCCGATTCCTGTATTTTCTTCTTCTCTCTGTTCCAGCCTTCTGATCCCTGTCCGGACATTACTGCTGCTATAAATATTTCCTCCGGTAATCAATGGCTTTGTACTGTGCTTTCTGACAGCCCTCTCCATACGGCAATAGAAATCCATCAGGGTAGTACGGTCAAATTCCTGCAATTGCTCTGTTACATACCCCATGAATAGTGCCTGCTGCTCCAACGTAATATCCACCGGATTGGCAAGGTCGAACTGCGGGAACTGCTCCTTGATTCTTGCCGTGGCGCTGCCAAATGCATTCCGTGCGATACCTCCCATAAAAGGCTCATTCATCGGTTCCCAGCCAATGATATTGCCGCACCCGTCCAGATGCAGTGCAATCTGTTCCCACATCTTCTCATAATGGTCTAAAAGCCCCGCGCCATCTTCCGCTTCCTTATTCGCCCAGAAATTATCGGCAGCCTTAATGATTGCATCGCTCTGCAGATAAGCCTCATACCACATGGTACATCCTTCCGGATGGTAAGCCCCCTCATCCAAGGTTGCCCAATCCGGCGCACCATCTATAAATTTCCTTGCAAACAAATCCTGGTGCATATCGATCATTACATACAATCCATATTTTTCTGCAAGAAGAACAGCATCCTTTACTTGATCCAGATATTCCATATCATATTTCCCCGGCTCCGGTTCTACCCCATCCCAGAAAATACCAAACCGGATCAGGTTAAATCCCATCTTCCGGAATGCCCGGAAAGATTCCTCTAAATCTGGGAAAAAATATCCCTGCTCCTTGTCTTTACATACCACATTAATACCGTTAAACAAAACCTGTTTGCCCTCGGCTGTCTGAAAATTCATGCCATTGATATGAATCCGTTCCATAGATACTGCCTCCATCTCTCTTGTTTTTGATTCTATGATATCCACTTTTTTCGATTATGTATTGTAATCTTGTGCTTTATATTGTAAAGTTATGTTATATTTATTTTAGGAGCATGCCATGAACCTTATTTCTTCTTTTTGCCATACCTTATACAACTGCACTTATCTTCCGATACATTATTACAAAAATGGACAGCCAGAACTTGTGTTGCCAGATACTGGTTTTCCTTTTGACCTTGCGACGCCGCACCTGCCAGAACTTCTTTCCAAAGGACAGGCTATTTCTTATCTTGTCACAAAAGAATTTCATTATCTGGGTCTGGTTCAAAACGAACAGACCGAGCAAGGTATATTAATCGGCCCTGTGATCAGCATTACGCCATCTCCGGCATCTATCCGTAACATCATGCGGGAATATGGCATTCCTTCCGAATGCCGGGAACATCTGACAGAATTTTACCACTTCATGCCGACCTGCTCTTTCCATCAGTTCTGCCATTTCTTGTCTTTGTTCTATCAGGAATTATTTCATGACACGGTCGATATCGAAGCCTGTCTGAATCTTTATACGGATACCGGCAGCCCTGAAGTAGCTTCCCTTCATTCATCGAAATACTACGATGCAAAAGAACAGGAACATTTTCATAATACATACCACTACGAACAGCTGTATCTGGACTATATCCGAAATGGAAATGTGAATGGCCTGAAAGAATTTTTTTCCACCGCCTACTCCTTACAGGCAGGACAGGTTGCAGACAACACACTACGCCAGGCTAAAAATATCCTAATCGTAACCGTCACTCTGGCTACCCGGTGCGCTATTGAAGGCGGCTTGGATACTGAATCTGCCTACCAGCTCAGTGATATCTATATTCAAGAAGGAGAAAAGCTTCAAACTACAGAAGAACTTGACCAGCTACAATATGATATGATGTTAGATTTTACGCGGCGTGTAGCTCAGGCTCAGATTCCCCATGACACGACTTCAAATATATTCAAGAGCATCCAGTATATCAAACAGCACACGAACCAAGCCATCTCCGTATCAGATGTTGCTTCCCACGTTGGTAGAAGCCGTTCGTATCTTTCGCGCTGCTTTAAAAAAGAACTTGGATTCCAAATGAATGAATTTATTATGCGCTGCAAACTGGAAGAAGCAAAATCATTGCTGACTTATACCAATAAATCCATCAGTGAGATCAGCAATTATTTGTGCTTTTCCAGCCAGGCATATTTTCAGAATGTATTTAAGAAGAAATATGGGATTACACCGAATGAATACCGGAAACGCCCTGCGTCTCAATAGCCCCGGCGAAACTTCCTGCTCCTTACATGACAAACTATAATAAGTTAAACCGTACAAAATCCATATGTCCTTCACCCTTGTATGTGAAATAAAGTGACAGCATACCATTTAACATAATAAGTGTTTCCGATGAAAACAGACGCCATTGCTCCGATGCTGTAACAGGTATCTTTCCTATCACTTCTCCCTCTAAAGCTGTCCTGATTTCTATCATCCCCATGCTATTTCCTCTTACCATGACTTGGACCCCAGTTTCTCCTTCAAACTGGAAATACTTAAAACCTGCCACGCTTCCATCCGTCATGTTTGCAATATATTGATCCCCGTTTTTTCCCTGTCTTTACCGGATTGTGTAAAATAAGGATGAATGCCTCCCTTATCTTTTTCAAAACTCCTTTCATATTTAAAAGTGCCGCATCTACTCATTAAATGACAGGCAATTCTCGCCTCATAGCTCCCTTTCCCCGATAGTGCGCCATCATTCAATCCACAGCTTGTCAGTTCCACCTGCGGTATGGAACCGTCCGGCAGTATCGTAATCTTTTCCGCACATTCCTGCCTGCAGCACTTCTGCTTATTTGTCTGGCGATGATAGAATATATACCACATACTTCATGACTTTCCGGCGCAAAAACACATATCACCGCCCTACAACCCACTGTTCACGCACTCTGCCGCATTTTTTAAATTGACCTATGAATTGACCTATCCAACAGAACAACTACTCAGGATTCAGCATTTTTCAGTAAAACCTTTTTTACAGCTTATATGGGAAATTTTCGAATCTAATGATATGAAATCAGAAAACCTACGTGAAACCCGCATAAACACTGCATTTCCGGGCATAAGAAAACCCGGCGGATCATCTCTGCCGGGTTCCTGTCAGCTGGGCTACAAGGATTCGAACCTTGAAATGACGGAGTCAGAGTCCGTTGCCTTACCGTTTGGCGATAGCCCATCAACAATTAATAATTATAGAGCATATTATTTCTTTTTGCAAGCCTTTTTTTAAATTTTTTATATTTTTTGATATTGCCGCCTTTTTCCCGAGAGTAACCCTGCAATACCCGCAGGATATGAGCAGACATGACTCAAAAGTCCACACAGGCGTAACCACCAGCGCAGTGCATACATGAATAAACTGTCCTGCAGCAGACGACAGGATATCCCGTCGTCTGCTGCAGGGATGCAGATCCCTTCGCTTCTGCTTCCGTGTCAGAGACCGCAGTTTTGTCAGATCTCATACATCAGCTCACCGTATGTAGGAATCGGCCAGATCTCCTTGTCAACCATCATCTCCAGCTCATCTGCCGGCGCACGCAGTTCTTCCATGGCAGTCCTGACGACATCCTTATAGAAAAATGCCTGTTCTTTCGCATCCGTCATGGCGGAAGCCTCTTCTTCCACCTGCTCTAATCTGGTCAGAGCTGTCTGCATGGCTGCCAGTCTGACGCTGACCCTCTTTAACAGATCCATCTGCATGGAAGCGTCCGCTCCTGCTTCCTTCACCGCAATCACCGTATCTGCAAGTGTCCTGGTGTATTTCACCACTGCTGGAATGATCTGCTTGCCGGCCATATCGATCATCGCCAGCGCCTCAATGTTGATCGTCTTGGCATACGTCTCATAGATGATCTCTTCACGGGATTCCAGTTCTACCTTCGTAAAGATGCGGAATTTCTCAAACAACCTGACAGCCTTATCCGTCGTCAGTGTGCCTGCCGCTTCGATCATCGACTTAATATTGGGCAGCCCTCTTTCCCTGGCTTCTTCCAGCCATTCCGGCGCATACCCGTTACCGTTAAAGATAATCCTTCGATGCTCCGACATATATTCCTTAATCAGATCATGGATCGCCAGCTCCAGGTCCTCCGCCTTCTCCAGTCTGTCCGCCGCTTCACAGAAAGCCTCCGCCACGATGGCATTCAGCGTCGTATTCGGACTGGCGATAGAATCCGCCGAACCGACCATACGGAATTCAAATTTATTGCCCGTGAACGCAAACGGCGATGTTCTGTTTCTGTCTGTCGCATCCTTTTTAAAATCCGGCAGTGTCTTGACGCCGGTCCGCAGTCTGCCGCCTTCCTTCACGCTGGTAGCCTCACCGGTCTCGATCAGCTGGTTCACCACATCTTCCAGCTGTTCACCCAGGAAGATGGATATAATGGCCGGAGGCGCTTCGTTTGCGCCCAGCCGGTGGTCATTACCCACATCAGACGCTGACTGGCGCAGCAGATCCGCATGGGTATCCACCGCTTTCATGATGCAGGCAAGAACCAGCAGGAACTGTATATTTTCATTAGGTGTGTCGCCTGGGTCAAGCAGATTGACACCGTTGTCCGTGGTGATGGACCAGTTATCGTGTTTGCCGGAACCATTGACACCCGCATAAGGCTTCTCGTGAAGCAGGCATCTCATACCGTGGCGGATCGCAACTCTTTTCATGGCCTCCATGACCAGCTGGTTATGATCCACCGCAATATTTGCCGTCTCGTAGATTGGCGCCAGCTCATGCTGCGCCGGTGCCACCTCATTGTGCTGTGTCTTGGCCGTAACGCCAAGCTTCCAAAGCTCCTCATTCAGGTCCTTCATGTAAGCGCCGACGCGCTCCCTGATTACACCAAAATAATGATCTTCCATTTCCTGACCCTTGGGAGCCGGTGCCCCGAACAGCGTGCGGCCCGCAAACATCAGATCAGTCCTCTGCATATATAAATCTTTATCCACTAAGAAGTATTCCTGTTCCGGTCCAACGGACGCGGTAACTTTCGTGGCCCCCGTATTACCAAACAAGCGCACGATCCTGAGAGCCTGTTCGCTCAATGCCTGCATGGAACGCAGAAGCGGTGTCTTCTTGTCCAGCGCTTCCCCCGTATAGGAACAGAATGCCGTAGGAATACACAGTATCATACCGCAGCCGGATTCCTTTAAAAAAGCGGGGGACGTGATATCCCATGCCGTATACCCTCTCGCCTCGAAAGTCGCCCGCAGGCCGCCGGACGGGAAAGAAGAAGCATCCGGCTCCCCTTTGATCAGCTCTTTACCCGAGAATTCCGTCAGCATCCGGCCTTCCTCATCCGGATGCGCAACAAAGGCGTCATGTTTCTCCGCCGTGATACCCGTAAGCGGCTGGAACCAATGCGTATAATGAGTCGCTCCATTCTCTACCGCCCAGTCTTTCATCTCCTTGGCAACTACATTAGCCGCCGCCTTGGACAGTTCGCCTCCCTCATTCATCACCTTTAGAACTTCCTCATACACATTCTTCGGCAGGCGCGCCTTCATCTTACCCAGCGTAAACACATTTTTTGCAAAAATCTCTTCCACATTGAACACATTACTCATTTTCCTACCCATTCCTTTCCTTCGAAATAAAAAAATGTCCCAAAAAACAACCCTTTTTGGAACACCTTCGCTCGCGATACCATTATATAATCTACAACCCTTTTATAAAATACCTTACTTTATTAAAAAATGCAATACTGCAATTCAAATTTTGTAATTTCTGACGGATTTTGCAATTTCCAAAAGCGCCTCCATATCATTTTCTGACAAAACTTTCTTCCAAAATCACAGCACAATGCCTTTATAAGGCGGCTCGTGCGCTTACCCGCAGAATGTCATAGCGCTCCGGTATCACGGACAATTCCACATCAATCACCTGCTTCGAATGCGGGCAGGCGTCCACACGCTCTCCTGCTTCATTGTACATGGCAAGTACTTCAGCCGCCGTATTACTGCCGTCCGGCTTCATGATCTCGATAAAATCTCCGACACAGAATTTGTTCCTCTGTTCGATACGCGCACAGGTTCCCCCTGCCGTCTCAACAATCTTTCCTACAATCCCCAGATAAATATATTCATTCACGTAAGTATTGTTATCATAGATCTGGGTCGTCTCATCCGGTTTGCCGAAATAGAATCCCGTCGTAAACTGGCGGTAAGTACATTTGGCAATCTCTTCCAGATACCACTTCATATTCGCCCTGTATTTCTCCTCGGATTCCAGGCAGTCGTCAATGGCACGGCGGTAAGTACGCGCCACAGCTGCCACATAGAGCGCAGTCTTCATCCGCCCCTCTATCTTAAAACTGTCTATACCGGCCTCTATCATCTCCGGAATATGGCCGATCATACACAAATCTTTGGAATTGAAAATATAGGTTCCTCTCTCATTCTCGTAGACAGGCAGATACTCTCCCGGGCGTGTTTCCTCCACCACCGCATATTTCCAACGGCAGGGATGGGTACATGCGCCATGATTGGCATCCCGCCCTGTAAAATAACTGCTTAAAAGGCACCGCCCCGAATAGGAGATGCACATAGCGCCATGAATAAAGCTTTCAATCTCCAGATCCTCCGGTATCTTCTCCCGAATCTCCCGAATCTCTGTCAAAGACAGCTCTCTCGCGGAAACCACACGCCTGGCTCCCTGTTCATACCAGAACCGGTATGTCATATAATTGGTATTATTAGCCTGTGTCGACACATGGATCTCTATTTCCGGACAAATCTGCCGCGCCAGCATAAACATCCCCGGATCGGCAATGATCAGCGCATCTGGCCGCAAAGCCTTCAGCTCCTTAAAATAAGCCTTCGCGCCTTCCAGATCATAGTTATGTGCCAGAATATTGGCAGTCACGTGCACCCGCACTCCGTGGGCATGGGCAAAAGCAATCCCCGCCGCCATCTCCTCCAACGTGAAATTCTTCGCCTTTGCACGCAGCCCGAACGCTTCCCCGCCGATATAAACAGCGTCCGCTCCAAATATAACCGCTGTTTTCAATACCTCCAGGCTGCTTGCCGGCACCAGCAATTCAGGCTTTCTGATCTTGTCTCCCATATGGTTTCCTCACCCTTACCATCTTTCATCCGCTCTGCAGCTTACGACTCATACGCAGTATTCAATGCTGCCGCACGGCTTCCTGTCCGTCCTTCTTAACACTGATTGTTATACCGTCCCCCACAGGCAGGATTACCGTTTCCAATACCGGATCGTGTTTCAGTGCATACAAATACTCCCGCATGCGGCTGTGTATCGTCCGGTTTCTTCTGGTCACGGCAAACCGGGATTCCATGATATCTCCATCCTGCAGTACGTTGTCTGACAATAAGATGCCCCCGGGCGCCAGCAGCCGCAGGACATCCGGCAGGAAATGAATATACTGCGCCTTCGCCGCATCCATAAATATCATCTCATAGGATCCCTGCATTTTACGCAGAATGTCCGCCGCATCCCCCTCTAAAAGTGTGATCTGCTCCTCTTTCCCCGCCCTCCTGAAGTTCTCTCTGGCAACAGGAATCCTTTTCTCATATTTCTCAATGGTCGTTATATGGCAATCCTTCGGACCGTACTCGCTCATCAAAATCGCAGAGAAACCAATGGCGCAGCCAACCTCCAGGATCGACACCGGCTTTCGCATCGCAAGCAGCAGCTTCAACAGGCTCTGCACCGGTGGACGTATAACAGGCACATCAGTTTCTCTGGCTTCTTTCTCTATAACATTTAAAAAGGGCGTATTTCCGGTATCCAGCGAATCAATAAACACATTGAGGCGCTCGTCGCCTGTCATCGTATTATACCCTCTCTTCTCTACTCTTTGCTTTCTTCTTCCTCATCCGGTTTAGCCGCAATCACTTCCAGCATTTCCTGTGCAGTCATCGCTGTCGTCAGATCATAGATACCCGGCCGGATCTTGCCATGATTTTCCGAAAGCAGCTCCTGGATCCTGAAAAGCGTCGCATCCCGGATCAGTCCTCTTTCCTGCAGCATTTCGCCTACTTCCTTAGCGGAATCCGCATTTCCAATAGAAACACTGATAGTCCTGCCCTCTCCAACATCCATCGGCTTCTCCGCAAACACGCGGAAACCATAATCATGAGCCGCCGCCGCCGTTCTGATGACAAACATGGCAATAAATACAAATGCCGTGATCTTAATGACCATCTCAACTATTGAACCTATGATGTATTTAATATTCATCTCCGCTATCCTCCGCAAGTTCGTCTCTCTCTTGCAATAGTTCCCTTCAAGTTACCTGAAGGCTGTTCTTACACATAAGCAGAATCTCAAATTCCTGCCGAAAGCTGCGTAATTCCTTATTCGAAATCAATCTCCGCCGTGAGCAGCACATTCATTTCCTGCATCATGCGGCAGAAAGCCAGCTCGGCCCTCAGAAATTCATCTACAGCCGGATTCTCCCTGAACTCTCTGTATTCCCGCTCAAATATTTCCATTCTGTCAAACAGCTCCATGCCGTCCGACTCATTCTGTATGGCAAAATTCTTCTGTCTGTATTCATTGACCTGGGCATACAGCTCGGGCTGCGCTTTCAGGCTTTCCCGCTGACACAGATATTCTTTGTATACATCTGTCTCACGAATGATCCCTGCAAGCTGCTTCGCACTTTCCATAACATCATTCTCTGTCATACCTGCACTCCCATATCTTCTTCGTCACATATACTCCATAAAAAGCCGGGTACTTTATTGCCTCCACGCCGTCATCAACGGCACGAACTAAACTTCCATAATGATCGGCAGGATCATCGGCCGTCTCTTCGTCTTCTTCCACACAAATTCACTGAGCACGTCTTTGATGGACGACTTGATCTTTCCCCAGTCAGTCTGACCTCTGCTCAGGCATCCATGCACAGCTTCATCCACCAGCAGCCTCGCCTCATCCAAAAGCTCGTCCGACTCACGGACATACACAAAACCTCTGGACACAATATCAGGCCCCGACACCAGACGGTCACTGTAGGAATCCAATGCCAGCACTACGATCAGAATACCGTCTTCAGCCAGATGCTGCCTGTCACGCAGAACGACATTGCCCACATCACCTACGCCCAGACCGTCTACCAGAATTGCACCCACAGGCACCTTTCCGGTCACTTCCGCCTTCTCATTGTTCATCTCCAGCACATCGCCGGACTGTATCATGAAGATATTCTCTTTCGGAATGCCCAGATCCGCCGCTACCTTAGCCTGTGCCTTCCTGTGCTTGTACTCTCCATGGATGGGCACCGCATACCGCGGCTTTACAAGACTGTAGATCAGCTTGATCTCTTCCTGGCAGGCATGTCCGGAAACATGCACATCCTGAAAGATAACGTCTGCCCCTTTCATCTGCAGCTCATTGATTACATTGGTAACGGCTTTCTCATTGCCCGGTATCGGATGGGACGAGAAAATAACCGTATCTCCGGGAAGGATCGATATCTTCCGGTGGTTATTACTGGCCATCCGGCTCAAAGCAGCCATGCTCTCACCCTGGCTTCCGGTGGTGATAATCACCGTCTTATCATTAGGATAATTCTTCAGCTGCTCTATGTCAATCAAAGTGTTCTCCGGAATGTGCAGACATTCCAGCGTGGAAGCCGTCTCTATGATGTTGACCATGCTTCTGCCTTCCACCACGACTTTTCTTCCATGCTTGTACGCAGAATTAATGATCTGCTGTACCCTGTCCACATTGGATGCAAAAGTTGCAATGATGATCCGCGTGTCTTTATGGTCTGCAAACAACGTATCAAACGTCCTGCCCACCGTTCTCTCGGAAGCCGTAAATCCCAGCCGTTCCGCATTCGTGGAATCACACATCAACGCAAGCACGCCCTTCTTTCCGATCTCTGCGAAACGCTGCAGATCGATGGCATCACCGAACACAGGCGTATAATCTACCTTGAAATCTCCCGTATGCACCACCACACCTGCCGGCGAATAGATCGCCAGGGCCGCCGCATCCACAATACTGTGATTTGTCCTGATAAATTCCACTCTGAACTGGCCCAGATTAATCGACTGTCCGAATTTTACCACTTTGCGTCTCGTCTTATTCGTCAGATCGTGTTCCGCCAGCTTGTTCTCTATGATCCCCATGGTAAGCCTGGTGGCATAGATGGGGATGTTCAGCTCCTTGAGGACATACGGCAGCGCACCGATGTGATCCTCATGTCCATGCGTGATCACAAACCCCTTTACCTTATCGGCATGTTCCTTCAGGTAGCTGATATCCGGGATCACCAGATCGATCCCCAGCATCTCATCCTCCGGAAATGACAAGCCGCAGTCTACCACAATAATACTGTCCTCATACTCAAAAGCTGTGATATTAAGTCCAATCTGCTCTAAGCCTCCAAGCGGAATCACTTTCAGCCTGGAAGCACCTCTTCCCTGTTCAATTTTCTTCAAATATATTTCCTCCATTCTTTCATATATGTATCCGTATCGGCTTCGACGCATATATTCCGCACAATAACAAAACAGGCAAAACCTGTCTGCACGTTCTTCTCGCTTTCCTCTAAGCCGGCAGTCCGCGGATAGTTTTCCCTTATGATATCCTCTGCACCGATACTTTCCGGTAACAGTTCAGTCTTCGGCTTCCCTGTTACGGAATCTGCCGTTGCTCTCTTCAGCCTGCCGCTTCCCTGTTACCTCTTTCTGCATACATCCGCAGAAATCACTTTACTGCAATTATGCACATCCTCCGTATATAGAGCAGGCGGCGAACAATCGGCCCCTCACTGTATATTCGGAATTCCTGCACATCTGCCGAAAACACTACGTTAACTCAATGTCTTCCAGCATATTTTCAAACACAGCCGCCACTGCGTTTAATTCCTCATCCTCTGTCACAATCTCATAGACAGCTTCTTTCTCGTCTGCCCCGGACACATCCCGAAGAATAAGAGCCTCACCGTCTCCCTCTTCGGAATCCGTCACCAGAATATAATCGACGCCGCCCAGCCTGCTCTGCTCCAAAACAAAGAACTGTACCGGTTCCTCACCTTCCGGTGTAAAAACAATCTTCTCCACTTACGCCTTCTCCTTGTTAGCCCGATAATCCAGATATCCCTGCAGGATAAAAACTGCCGCGATCTTGTCCACATATTCCTTGCGGCGCTCTCTGCGTATCCCTGCTTCCATCATCGCCCTGTCCGCTGCCACTGTAGTAAGACGTTCATCCCACAGCGTCACGGGAAGGCCTGTCCTTCTCTCCAGCTTATCCTGAAACGCAAGTGACAGTTCTGCTCTGTCACCCATCGTATCATTCATATTCTTCGGCAGTCCCAGCACAATCTCCGATACCTCATACTCCGTGATCAGCTGCTCTATCCGCGCCAGTGTCTGCCTCAGCTTATTCTCATCTTTCCTTCTGATGATCTCCAGTCCCTGTGCCGTGATCAGAAGCGGATCGCTTACCGCCACTCCCACCGTCCTGGAACCCAGATCCAAACCCATGATTCTCATCCTGTTCCTGTATCCCTGTCTCTATTCACGGCCGTGGCCGTTTATAGTAACGTATTCTTCCTTCCGTTACCGCCGCGTTTCCTTTAAGTACTTTTCTCCGCCGCCACCCGGCGCATCCGTACACGCTGCACGCCCGGCCGACATTCCGGCCTCGGCGGATCTGTCTATTTCCCCAGTGAATTTTTGATATATTCTACCAGCATCTCCTCCACCAGTTCATCGCGCTCCACTTTCATAATCAAACTGCGTGCACTCTTATGGCTGGTAATATAAGTAGGATCCCCGGACATAATGTATCCTACGATCTGATTCACCGGATTGTATCCTTTCTCTGTCAGTGCCTCATACACCGTGGAGAGTACAATCTTCACTCCCGTCTCCGGCTCTGTTTCTACTTTAAAAAATTGTGTGTTCTCTAAATCCCGCATGTTCTTACGCCCTTATCCATTGTCATTTTTGAAATTGCCCGTACAATATATATTACCATAATACTCTATCATCACTTAAAATTCAATCATTTTAACAGCATAATGTCGTCATCGAGAAACTCTGTGAGCCTTCCCGTTACGATCTGATTCCCCAGATTCTGTGATCCTCCGTCCGCTCTGGCCGCTTTTATATACTGCGGCGTATGCCCGATCCAGTACGTTTGCCCGTTTATCTCCTTCTTCTCTTCCATAAGAACTTCCGTCTCACAGTTCAGATAACCGGCCCTGTAATCATGCGACATCTGCGCCTCCGCACGCATAAGAATCTCGCTTCTCCTGCTCTTATCCGCTTCCGTAATCTGGAAATTCATCTGTGCCGCCCTGGTCCCCTGCCTCCTGGAATATTTGAAGATGTGCATTTCGTAGAACCTGATCCTGCGTACGAATTCCTCCGTCGCGTGAAATTCTTCTTCCGTCTCTCCCGGGAATCCTACGATCACGTCCGTGGTAATCGCCGGATCCCGATAATATCTCCGAAGCGCTTCTGTTGTCTGAAAGTATTCCCCGGCTGTATAATGTCTATTCATTCTGCGCAGAACCGAATCACAGCCGCTCTGCAAAGACAGATGAAAATGCGGACATATCCTGGGCATGGCGCTGATCTGCGCCGCAAAATCTGCCGTCACGATACGCGGCTCCAGTGATCCCAGACGGATACGCTCCAGTCCGTCTATCATGTGGAGCTTCCCCAAAAGCTGCAACAATTCCGATGCGCCCCTGTCAATGCCGTATGAACTGATATGAATCCCGGTCAGCACGATCTCCTTGTATCCCGCCTCCACGATCCCCCGTACCTCCCGCAGAATATCCTCCTCCCTGCGGCTTCTGACCCGGCCTCTGGCATAGGGGATAATACAGTAGGAACAGAACTGATTGCAGCCGTCCTGAATCTTAATATAAGCCCTGGTATGCTCAGCCGTGCGGGACAGCTGCATTTCTTCATATTCTTTCGTATCACCGATATCAATCACATTCACCGCCGTCTCTTCTTTGCCCTTCCAGTACTCTTCCAGTATAGAGACGATATCCTTCTTCCGGTTATTCCCCACGGCAATATCGATCGTACCGTCCTGCAAAGCCGCCTCACCTGCGGTCTGTACATAACATCCTGCTGCCACCACTACGGCGTCCGGATTCCGTTTCCTTGCGCGATGGATCATCTGCCTGCTCTTCCTGTCCGCAATATTGGTCACCGTGCACGTATTTATAATATAAACATCCGCTGCTTCATCAAAAGGCACAACGATATATCCGCTTTCCTGCAGCCTTTGTTGCATTACATCTATTTCATAGCTGTTCACCTTGCATCCCAAATTATGTAGTGCTACACTTTTCATTTATATTCTCCACGTTTTTTGTATTGTTTGATCATTGACTTTTACACTTCCAACATTTAGTATTAGAGCAGAAGGTATGAACAATTAAAGGAGGTAGATTTCACATGAAAACCGTACAGATTTCTTTAAATTCGATTGATAAGGTTAAGTCTTTTGTAAATGACATTACAAAATTTGATTACGACTTCGATTTGGTATCCGGCAGGTACGTCATTGATGCAAAGTCCATCATGGGTATCTTCAGTCTGGATCTGTCCAAGCCCATTGACTTGAACATCCACGCCGAAGACGCCATCGACGAGGTTCTGGCCGCTTTGAAGCCGTACATCATTTAACAACACTTATCCTTAAGCACCGGAATCACCCTTGCAGGTGATCGTAACATTTTCGTTGTTACGTGTATCCGGCCATCCTGAACGCTTTGCGATGGGCCGGATACCTTTAACTGCAAATCACTCCGGGCATTTCGAGGCTGCGGAGCAGATCTCGTAAACGAGCTTTGCTCGTTTTTTTATCTGACTATAATCACTTCTTTCGTATCCAGCGCTGTCTGCACAAGCTCATCAATCTTCTCATCCAAATTATGTTCGTGTCTGCGGATTATGTTCAAATTCGGCTTTGTTACCGGATGTTTGGCCACGAAAATGGTACAGCAGTCTTCATAGGGCTGGATCGAAGTCTCATAAGTATCAATCTTCTCCGATATATCCACAATCTCCATCTTATCAAAACCGATCAACGGCCTGTACACCGGCAGTTCACATACTTCATTGGTCGCCATCAGGCTGTGCATCGTCTGGGAAGCCACCTGACCGATACTTTCACCCGTAATCAGCCCCAGGCATTCCGTATCTTTGGCAATACGCTCCGCAATGCGCATCATATAGCGGCGCATAATGATCGTCAGCTCATCGTGCGGACACTTGTCATAGATATACAACTGTATGTCCGTAAAGTTGACAACATGTAAATAGATCGGTCCCGTATAAGCCGCCACCCTGGCCGCCAGATCCACCACCTTCTGTTTCGCCCGTTCACTGGTGTAGGGCGGCGCATGGAAATATACCGCGTCGATCTTAACCCCGCGCTTCGCGATCATCCAGCCAGCCACGGGAGAATCGATCCCGCCGGACAAAAGCAGCATGGCTTTGCCGCCTGTGCCTACCGGCATACCGCCCGGACCTGGAATAATTCTGGAATAAATATAGACTTTATCCCTGATCTCCACATTCAACAGGATGTCCGGTTTATGTACATCCACACACATCTCCGGATATGCATCCAGAATGGCGCCTCCCAATTCCATATTGATCTCCATGGAATTGAGAGGATAATTCTTCCTGGCACGCCTGGCCGCAACCTTAAAGCTCTTATGCCTATCCGGATAAACCGTGCCGATATAGCCCACGATTGTTTCCTTCAGCTTCTCGAATCCTTCGTCCTCCACATAAACCATCGGACAGATGCCGGATATCCCGAACACCTTCTGCAAATGTACTACGGTTTCTTCATAGTCGAAGTCCGAAACCGCATCCACATAGATGCGTCCATCCGTCTTGCGAACGGCAAATTCCCCTTCACATCTCTTCAAAGCGTACTTAATCTGCTGTACCAGTGCATTCTCAAACAGATACCTGTTCTTTCCCTTCACACCGATCTCAGCATATTTTATCAAAAAAGCTGTAAACATATTTCCTCCTGATTCGATACTCCATGTGAAAAATTTCTATACGGAGTATCAGTGACGCGCATATTTTCTAAGCATCGGAACCATTTCTTCCAATGCCTGTATAGTATACTCGATTTCCTCCGCCGTTGTAAAGACAGAAAGGCTGAAACGTATGGTAGAACTCAGCAGATCCCGCTCCACACCGATGGCCTTTAATGTATCCGATATCTGCGGTTTATTGGAAGCGCAGGCACTTCCTGCCGACACATATATCTCCTTCTCTTCCAGCGCGTGCAGAAGAACCTCGCTGCGCACGCCCCGCACAGAAAGACTGACAATATGCGGCGCCCCATCCTCACCCGGACATCCGTTGACTTTCACATCCTCAATACGGCTGACCCCTTCAATCAGCATCCGGCGCAGCGCATACATTCTTTCCACATCCCGGTCAAGCTCAGCATACACCAGCTCAGCCGCCCTGGCAAGCCCTGCAATCCCCGGAACATTCTCAGTGCCCGAACGCATTCCCTTCTGCTGCCCGCCGCCATATATGACAGGATTCACCCTGACGCCGTCTCTGATATACAGAAAACCGACCCCTTTCGGGCCATGTATCTTATGGGCGCTGACCGACAGCAGATCCACATCCATCCTGGCCGGATAGATCCTGAACTTGCCGAATCCCTGCACGGCGTCCACATGGAACAGTGTCTGCGGGTTACAGCGTTTGATCAACGCACCGGCCTCCGCCACAGGCTGTACACTTCCGATCTCATTATTGACATGCATGATCGACACCAGGATCGTATCCTTCCTCACTGCCCGCTCCAATTCCTGCAGGGAAATTCTCCCCTCACGGTCTACCGAGAGATAAGTCACCTCAAATCCCTGTCTTTCCAGATACGCCATGGTCTGCAGAACAGCCGGATGCTCCATCCTGGTCGTGATCAAATGCCGCCCCCTCCTGTGATGGGCCATCGCCGTGCCGATCAACGCAATATTATCAGACTCCGTACCGCCGGAAGTAAACAGAATCTCTTTCTCATTCACTTTCATCAATCTGGCCAGTGTTTCTCTGGCATATCTTAAGTACTGTTCCGCCTCTACGCCTTTATGGTGCATGCTGGAAGGATTTCCATAATCCCTGCACATAACCCTGCATACTAATTCCGCAACCTCATCATAGCATCTGGTGGTCGCGGAATTATCCAAATACACTTGCATTCTTATATTTCCTTTCCATCTACTCTATCGTACGCGGAAGCTTTACGATTACGACACAGCATTCATCTTCACCGTTACTTTCTGCAGCGCATCCTGCTCCGCGTCTGTTTCCCTATACCTTATCATATGTCAGCAGGATTCCAGGTGATACATCAGCCAGGACAGTACGGTCAATCCTGCCGTCTCCGTCCGCAGGATGCGTTTTCCCAGCGTCACAGGCTCTATGCCCGCCTCCGCCGCCATCCTCACTTCGCTCTCCTCAAATCCACCTTCGGGTCCGATGAATATCGCAATATCTTTCCCCGGCTCCACCGCCTCAATTACGGATCTCGTATGCTGCATATCCCCGGCAAGCTCATATGGGATCAATCTGATATCCATGCTGCCGGCACGTTCAACCGCCTCCTGCATCCGCATCACCGCATGTACCTGCGGGATGACGGCTCTTTTGCTCTGCTTGGCCGCCGCCTCGGCGATCCCCTGCCATCTGGCCACCTTCCCCGCCGCTTTCTTCTCATCCAGCTTCACCACACAGCGCTTCGCCGCCACCGGGATGATCTCATATGCTCCCAGCTCCACCGCTTTCTGTACAATCAGCTCCATCTTATCCGCCTTCGGCAGCCCCTGAAAAAGAAAAATCCGCGAGGGCAGCTCCACGCCGTCCTCTTTGACAAACCGCAGCGTGCACACCACCTCGTCCTGCGTATAAATTTCTATGCCACAGCGATACTCCCTGCCGTCAATTCCATTGCTGACTGCAATCTCCTCTCCCGGCTTCATGCGCAGCACATTCCGTATATGGTTGACATCACTGCCCGTAATGATAACTTTCCCGTCCTGTATCTGCTGTGGTTCTACAAAAAACTGATACATATTCCCTCCATGATCCGCGCACTGACTTTCATAATTTCGGTTTGTGAGATTGGAGATCCGTTCACAATGCAGAAATCCGCTGCGCTTTCATAAGTCGCGGCCTGATGTCAGAAGTCGAAGGCGTATGCGCCGGCCTTCCCGCATTATTTTCGCAGTACAAAGCGGCAGCAGGATAAAAAGGGCCAGTCCCAGTACCGCTCCTGTCCCATCCACCACCACATCGCTCACCAGTCCGGCCCGGCCTTCCACAAAAAGCTGATGGAATTCATCACTGCCGGCATACAGGATCGCCAGCATAACCGCAATTCCATATTGTCGTAACCGCGACATCCGCCATCTGCCGATCCAGAGATACAACAGAACCGCCAGGACTGCGAATTCTGTCATATGCGCTCCCTTGCGGACATAGCGCTCCAGCGCTCTGGCGGCCTCATGAACTCTCTCTTCATCGATATTCAAATGAAAAAACCATCCGGTCACATTAAGCAGACGCTCACTGACCTCCTCGCTGACCATGCCGGATTCTTCCTTCGGTTGTGCGGAAAAGCCAAAAATAACAGCCATCCACAATACCGCCAGAATACCCGCCACATTACTTGTCATCCGCAGCTTCAATATTTCTTTCCTGTTCATTCCATGCCTCTTAACACAACGCCGCTCCCTAAACAGGATCAGCCGCCTTTCGGGCAGTTACCGAGACCCACTCTCCCTGGTAAGTGACTTCTACAATCTCCAGCCCTGCCGCTTCCACAGCCTCTCTGACTGTCTGTTCCTTCTCATCTATGATACCCGATGTAATATAAATACCGCCCTTCTTCATATGCCGGACGATGACCGGCGTAAGCGGCACCAAAACATCTGCCAGAATATTGGCTGCTACAATATCATAACACTCATAGCCCACCTGATCCTGTACATCCTTGTCCGTAATAATATTACCGATCATCATTTTAAAAGATTCCTCTGCAATACCATTGGACTCCATATTCTGCGCCACTGCCTCCACAGCGCAGGGATCCAGATCCGTGCCTACGGCATGCTTCGCACCGTACATCAACGCCAGAATTGCCAGAATACCGCTGCCCGTACCCACATCGAGAATCTCTGTCTCAGAAGTCAGATACTTCCTGATCTGTCGGATGCAGAGCTGTGTTGTCTCATGCATCCCGGTTCCAAAAGCCGTGCCGGGATCAATATGCAGTATTTTCCTGCCGGCATCTTCCGGCTTCACCGTCTCCCAGGAGGGGATTACCAGCAGGTCATCTATGTAGAACTGATGGAAATACTGCTTCCAGTTGTTGATCCAGTCAAGATCCTCCGTCTCTGATACCGAGATCGATCCCTCTCCGATCTCCATAAAAAGGCGCAGCCCATCCAGCTCCTCCCTGATCTGCTTCACGATGGTATCCTTATCCGCAGGCATACCGTTTATTTCCAGACTGCCGTCATCTTTCTCTTCTACAAAAAAGCTAAGATACGCAATACCGTCATCCTCCGGCTCCTCCGGCAGAATATCTACAAACATCTGCTCCTTCTCCAACGCCGTCAGAGGAATCCTGTCCTCGATCTGCGCACCTTCCAGACCAATATCATAGAGGGTGCTGATAATAATATCTTCCGCCTCTGTAACTGTTTTAATTCTGAATTTCATCCATTTCATATTGATGCACCTGCCTCCTTCTCCAATACTGTGCCATGCAGATCAGCATTCTTATTATACCCGAAACTCTAAAGGGTGTATACTCGAAAATAAATGCAGGACGCCAAAAACAGCATCCAGACCGATATTGTCTCAGCCGGATGCTGCTTCATCTTGCTCTTCATCAATCCTGTTATTCTGCTGCTTTCACAGACGGCATATCCGGCGTAGTCAGGCTTGTATCATCCTTACCATACTCTACATACTCCCCGTATTCCTGCCAGATATTGCAAATCCAGGTCTTACCCTGATTAAAGATGATCTCTTCCCCGTTCTCATCATAGAACTTTGCCGGAGTAAAATCACCGTCGTAACGCTTCCATGTCCCTTTAATGGCTTTGCCATTGGTAAAGACTATGGCATCGCCTTCGCCGTGCACACCGAAGGCAAGATAATCATGGGAATCCCGCACTTCGCCATGACAATACTGGAAGACAATATTGCTGACGGCAAGCTGCTCGTTATTATACTCGTCGATCTGCTTCTTGCCATCCTGATACCGATAGTACAGATGGTCGTCCTCATGATATTCAAAATATGGATGATAGGCTCCGTAGCCTCCGGCATTTTTGCCCGACTTACCACCCGGATATACCAGAATGGCATCTTCCTTCTCCGCATAATCCGCCGTCACATCATCTGCTGCGAACAGGAACGGCGGTACATATTTATCATCATAATTCCAGTCATACCCGAGTCTTTCCACTGCCTCGAACACACCGTCCACGATAACATATCCCGTGAACTCCTTGGCATATCCCGGCCGGTTCACTCTGCCGAACGCTTCATTGGCAGGATTATGAATCCCTTCCACCGCTTCGCTGACATTATAATATTCCGGCCTGTTGATCAATTCCTCAACATAAGGTCTGGCAAGCCCCCAGTTACAATAGATGGCTTCATATCCCATCGCGACATAGACATAATAATCACGGCTGCTTCTCACAGGCCCGATCCTGTCCAGATCGTCAAAATCCTCAAATACCGCCATCAGTCTGGTGATGCGTCCTTCTACAGGCGCCTCATAGATAATACCTGCTCTGGATAAGCCATATTGCGGAAGCGCCGGAGCATTGTTGGGAATCATAACCGCGATCGGCCTGCGGTTTGCCATTTTCTCATCCGTCCATTCTCCTGTCAGATAACTCTGAATCTTACCATTCTCACTTACCCGCTCCTCAATCACGGGATATGCCGTCGTAATCTCAGGTATTTCCTCTTCCGGCTCCTCCTCGATCTCCGGTTCCGGCTCTTCTTCCACAACATCTACCTCCGGTACAGGAACCGGTTCTTCATCTTTACCGCACCCTGTCAGACCTGCCGCCATGCATAATACTGTAATTCCCGCTAATACAATTCTCCTCCGTAACATCTTTACCTCTTTTCCACATTCCCCTTTTTCGGTTATGCTTTTGCTTTATCTTCTCATACCAAAACATCCTTAATTAGTATGCGGTCAAAAAACATTCTTATTATAGCCGAAAAATGGAAAGCTGTACACTCAGATTTTGCAAAACTAAGGAAATTATAAGAATTAGATATCATTCAGCATGTACTTCCGCAACGGCAGCTCCAAACTCCTGATACAGCTGCTTCCGATACGCTTCATCAAAAACAGCACGGTCCGCCTCTTCATTTCTTCCAGCATTCTTTAACAGCCGCAAAAGCTGCGCTGCAGCCTCCCATTCTTCCATCTGTACCTCCATGCCGAAGCAGTTTTTTTGCGGAGGCTGCGAGCCAAATTTCAAATTTGGCTCTGCAATTTCGAGTTTGTGGCTCCGGCACAAACTCGCAGTTGAAAAATCAGCACATCAGTGTGATTTTTCAACCTTATCACTTCATTTACAATTCTGTCCAGATCCGGAATACGCTTGTCCTTTATTGCAGCAATCATCTAAACCGCACCCCCTGTCAGATAAAAGGCAGCATTTTATCCACAATTCACTGGTCAAATGCTGCCTCTATCATAACTACATTATTCAGTTACTATTAAATCCTATTCGCCGCTCTCTATTTTTCCACTTTAAACTTTAACTTCACCTGTGCATTGCCACCATCCATTGCCTTAACCGTAATAGTAGCATTACCAGGGTTGTCTGCCGATATCCGCACTACCGGGTAACCTTCTGAATCATAACCGAATGTCGCAGACATAACCTTCGGATTTGATGAAGAAACGATCACGCCTCCTGCCGGCATCGTGAACTTCCCTGTCTGCGGATCAAAGTCACACATTAAATCAAGCGTATACGCTCCTCCATCTGTTAACTGTTCGTACACATAAATCGACTTGGTATTTAATTCCTCATATGCCGGCAAACCATTCGGTCTACTGAAATATCCATATAACGCAACCTTCTTCACCGGCGTTGTCACTCTTATTGCATACCTTGCCCTGGCTCCGCCATTATCCGCGGCTGTAGCCTGCACAACCATGAATTGTTCAGCGGCGTCCTTTTCAGCTTTGATCTTTCCGCTTGAGGATATTGATACTTTTACTTCGCCTGCATTTGCAGAAGTAACTTTATCCCCCATTATTAAACTATTTCCATTTAAAGTCGCCGTATACAGTTCCCAGATTACCTTCTTGTTGCCAACAATACCATATTCCGATTCAAGCGCTGCCTTTAACTGCAGAGTTTTCCCTTTGGCAACATAGTTGCTGCTGCCTGCTGCCGGATTAATGTTGATCTTGGAAACCGGATTGGTCACTGTCACATTACAGGTTGCTTTCTTCTTACTGCCATCTGTCGCCATCAACGTAATCGTAGTCTTACCTACCGCCTTACCCGTAGCAGTTACAGCCAATTTCACAGTTCCATCTTTACTTGCATCTGTTACCGCTGCTGTAGCAATTCCAGGATTACTGCTTGTGCAGGTATATGCATTCCAGGCACAGTCTCCATTTCCTGTTATCGTCGCAACGACCTCTTCACTACTCCTGGCATTATCAGTCGGTCTTAAAATACTTATGCTGCGCTTATCAAATTTAATGCCGCTGATTTTACCGCTCTTTATGGTAATTGTTTTTGTACCGGCCACCTGGCTTCCGTCCGCTGCAGTTGCAGTAATAATACACTCTCCAGATGCACCCGCGCCAGGTTTTACTACACCGTTCTTCACGGAAACATCCTGTCTGTTTGAAGTCCATTCTACTTTCTTACTGCTGACTTTCTCCGGTCCTATTACCGCTTTTAAAGTAATGCTTGCACCTGCCGCAACATAATCATCACCGGTAATCGTCATCGATGTTGCCAACTGCTTAATCGTCAGCGTAAATACGGCCTTCTTATTGCTTCCGTCATTCGCTGTTGCAGTAATCTTAACATTTCCCGGCGCTTTCGCTGTAACAATACCGGATGATCTATCAACAGTCGCAAGCGCCTTGTTGCTGCTGCTCCAAACAAAATCAGCCGCTGATACTTCTCCCACATATTCCGGTTTTTTTACAGGTGTAAACTGTCCCTTCTCCGGAACATTATATGTTTCCGGCTGTCCGCCAATTGAGATCGTATCCTTTGTTTTTGCAAACTTAGCAGACTTAATGTATTCGGAATCAAGAACCTTTATTGTATGTAGAGCTTCAACCTGCCCTTCCTGTCCTTTTCGATCATTTGCCACCACTCTGACCGTATAATCTCCCGCTTTCGCAGAAGCTGTTACGGTTACTTTACCCTTGGCATTTACTGAAATGCCGGCAGGATTACCGTCAATGCTCCAGGTAAGGCTCTTATCCTTCGCATAACTCGGTCCCACCTCTGCTGTCAACTGCGCAGATTTCTTCCTGGCAATTTGGGACACACCGGATATTTCAAGTTCCGTTACCCACGGCTTCAGCTCGATCGTTTTTTTCGTTACTTTACCGGGCACGCCGCTCTCATTTACTGCAATGGCGGAAATCACGATCTTCTGCTGGCCTTCATAAGGAGGAAGTATTACCGGATTCGTCTCCGCACAAATTGTGCCAGCTCCAGCAGAGCCATTCTTAAAACTCGGCGCCTTGCCATTATCTGTATAGTAAATCGTCATTCCTGCCTGCGCCTTAATCGTTACAGACACGGTCTGCTTATCATCAGCGACATTCACTTCAATTTCCGGCGCTGCCGGCTTCGTCACTGCTGTGCTGAGATTAAATACCTTCGGTAAGCTGGTGATTCCCTTACCCATACCGGAGCCAACCGAAACAGCATTGCTCTTCATAAGATTTTCCAGTTCGTCTACTCTGCCGGAACCAGTACCGGATACTTTGCCGGAAGAAAGAATGACTGCGGCTTCACCTACTGCTACCGGGCAGGCCTGAGAGGTACCGGACATATTCACAAAACCACCATTATTACCGGTAGACCAGATGCTCACACCCGGAGCGCTCAAATCAACCCAGGCTCCGTAATTCGAAAAGCTTGCTCTCTGATTATTACTGTCAGTTGCTCCAACACAGATAACATTGTCACACGCTGCCGGATAGCACATATTAGTACCGCCGTCATTACCTGCCGATACGAAAACTGCAATGCCTGCCTTATATGCTTCGTCCACTACTTCCTGCATTGCCGGAGAATATCCAATACCGCCCAGGCTCATATTGATGATATCTACTTTTTCAGCTATTGCAGCCCGTACACCCTGCGCAATCCAGGCATCCGTTCCACTTCCGGCGCTATTCAGTACTCTGACATTCACAATCTGCGCCTCAGGAGCAATACCTGCGCCCCCTTGACCATTCAATTGTGCCGCAATAATACCTGCCACATGCGTCCCGTGTCCATTACCGTCATTTGCGTCTGCCTCATCGGTCTTATTAATATTTACGATCGGTGTCACATCTGCATTACCCGATACGCCGCTGTCCAACACGGCAACTTTAACGCCGCTTCCCTTATAGCCTGCATCCCACGCATATACGGAGCCGACATTCACATGCTGCCACTGATAATAGTTGCTGTCATAAGCCATGTTCGGCTCACCAAGCGCTTCCACTGCCTGCATATATGCCTCTATGCCAGGTTCCTCTGTCTCCGGATCCACAAAGGTATATCCTTCTAAATCAAACTCTTCCTCTGTGATATCCAGCGCCGGAACATTCTGCTGTTCTTCCACATGGATATACCGGTAATAATTCGCATATACCGCCGGAAGATTGTTGTCAGCCGATGCCGCCGCACGCAGCGCTTCCCCTACAGCAGCCCCAGCCTGCAGCTTCAAAACCGCAATTCCTTCATCATACTCTATAAGCTCTGCATGATATGCCGCGGCTATCAGTTCTGCCTCTTCACGGCTGTCGGCAAAAGTAAATACCTCTCTCTCTGCATACTGTACGCCTTCTGCCGAATCATCAAAATCACTCATGCTTGCTGCAAGCGCTGCTTTCATCTGCTTCTGTCTGGACGTCAGCTCATAATCAGAAGGCATGGAAAAGCTTTCCTTTGTATCAGTATTCTCTTCCTTCTCCTCTTCGTCCTCTGCTTCTTCGTCTTCCTCTTCGGAATCCTCAGCCTCATCGCCTTCTTCTCCAGGCTCTTCCTCATCCGTGATCTGGTCATCCGGATTCTGGTTCTCAGTTCCTTCCTGATCCTCAGGATTCTGATTCTCGGTTCCTTCCTGATCCTCGGGATTCTGGTTCTCGGTTCCTTCCTGATCCTCAGGATTCTGGTTCTCGGTTTCTTCCTGCTGATTGTCGGACGGCTTTTCTCCGCTTTCTTCACTTCCCTGATCTTCAGGATTGCTTTCGCCATTTCCCTGCTCTTCAGAAGTACTGTCCTTATTTTCTTCCTCTGCACTTTCAGGTGTTCCCGCATCCGTCTGTCCACCTGCACCTTCAGTTCCCTCTGCTTCTGTCAGTTCAGCATCTGCCTCTGTTGCATGAACGATTATTGAACTTCCCGCAGGTTCTACGATCATTACTGCTGACAATAATAATGCCAATAATCGTTTGCTGAATTTCTTCCTTGCTCTCATGTCCTTCCTCCTTTTATTCTGGGCGTCCTTCCCCTTATTCTGGAACCCCTATATGTGAAACGGTTAATTGGTATTCAACATTGTCCTGCGCTGCAGATTCATGAACAATTGCGGATACCCGTTATCCTGCCCTCTGGCAATCACATCCGCCGGATTCTCTTCCGTCTTATAGACTGCTACTCCCTCAGAAAAAGACGTAAGCTCAATCCCATACTGCTCCGCGATGCTCTCTGCCTCCTCTTCTGTCTCTACCAATGCCATCAGTTGTTCTTCTGCAACCAGATCTGCTTTTTCTTCTGCAACCAGATCTGTTTTTTCTTCCTGCAGATTCTCCATACTGACTTCTTTCTCAGGTAGAAATGGAAAAACCGGACCGATTCCCATATAACAGGACAACACATACCATCCTGCCATAAAACCTGCGGCAGCGATAATGACCACAATACCAACAACCATCACTTTCTTATTCATTTCCCAACCTTTCCAGGCAGGTATCCTTACAGCAATCACACCCGCCTAAATGCACATAATATTATACCATACTTTTTTTAAAATGAATATTAAATTGCAAAAACTAATCAAAATGGAATAACTTTCCATGTACTGAAGTATCTTTCCACTTTAATATATATCTATGCCGGCAGATCATCTTTCTCCATTGCTGACGCTGCGCCGCACGACTTCATCACCATAAAAACTACCTCACCGTAAACCGGTATTTTACCTTCTTCCCGCTGCCATCCAGCGCCTTCACGGTAATCGTGGCAGATCCTTTCTTGTTTCCCATGATCTTCAGGACCCTGTCAGGATTATTAAAGGAACCGGATACCACTGCCGGGTTTGAAGATGAGACAGAGTAGCTGTTAAGCATACTGTCCGAATCAACATTCATAGAATACACCCGTCCTCGATTGATCCGGATTTTTTTCTTTGTAGACAGATATCCATTGTTATACAGTTTAATCCACGTTGTCGGAGTTACGACATATATGGAATATGAAGCCATCACGCCGCTGCCGTCTTTCGCGGTAGCATAAACGCTGCAATAGCCGGTTGTCGCATTCCTGCCGGCCTTAATTCTGCCGCTCGATGATATGCTCACCCCTTTGACGCCATAGATCTCCCATTTTACGCCTTTGCTGGATACCGCACCGTTCTCTGTCTCTACGACGGCTTTCATCTGCAGTTTTTTTCCTTTGGCTAAATACTGTGTACTTCCGCCGGAAGGCGCTATTCTAATTCCGGAGACAGGGTTTTTGACCGTGACTGTACAACTCTGTTTCTTGTTGGAGCCGTCCGTAGCCTTGATTGTAATCACGCTCTTACCTGCTGCCGTCCCGGTTGCCCTGATCGTCAACGCAAGGTTTCCGTCTTTTTGCGTCGAAGTCACCTCCGCAATCCCCGGATTGCTGTTTGTCACCTCATAGGCATCCAGATCCGCATCATCCGTCCCTTTTATCTCGGCATAGATCTCTGTTGAAACCGGTGTGCTGTAAGTCTGCTTTTTCCTGAAAAGAGTCACTTTATTGTACTCCTTCTTCGTAAAAGCAATCCCGGTGATCGAACCTGTAACAATCTTAATCTGTCTGTCCGCGCTGATTCCGCTTCCGTCCCGTGCAACAGCCCTGACTGTATAGGAACCCGGCGCCGCCTTCGAAGTTGCTGTTACCTTACCGCTGGAAGCGTTAATACTCACACCGAGTTCTCTCGCCCGCTGTGCAGTCACTTCCTCAGATCCGCGCAGTAATGACCATGTTACTTTCCTGTTGCTGGCGGCAGCGGGAAGCGCCGTCGCTTTATACGTCTGGCTCTTACCCACCGCAATCTTATTATAATCCGATATGGTTATCTCTGTGACCTGCTGTAATACCGTCACAGTGCAGGCTGCTTTCCTGCCGCTGGAATCATTGGCCAGCGCTGTGATCGTCGCTTTTCCCGGCCGGAGCGCCGTTACGATTCCGGACTCACTTACTTTGGCGACCGTTTCGTTGCTGCTGTTCCATTTGAAATCTGACACAGACGGCGTCGTTCCGTCCTTGCATTTCCCTTCCAGACATGCCCCTAAATTATAAGCCGCATCATCCGGCAGCGTGAGCGACAACTTCGACGTCGTAAGCTTAACACTCTCAATGTTCACCGTATCGATCACTGTAATCCTGTAGGTACTGCTTCTGCCTCTGTCATCCCTGGATGTTGCTGTTACGTCATAACTGCCAGTCTTCGCCTTACCGGATGCTGTCACTTTACCGCCGGACGATATGCTCACGCCAACTTCGCGGGCCAGCTCTGCATCTGTCTTACTGTCAATTTTTCTGCCATCTGCAGTATACAATTCCCAGATCACTTTCTTGTTTGCCGCATATGCCGGCAGCACTTCTGCTTTCAGCTGTACGCTTTTACCCTGAGCGATCTGCTGAACACCGGATATGTTAATACTGCTGACATATGGTTTCAACGTATACGTTACGGATCTGACCGCGCTTGACACACCGCTTTCATTGACCGCTATTGCCTTAATCGTAGCTTTTGCCTGATCACTGACCGTGAATTGCTGCGAATACTGTATGGAACCATCTCCCGGCAGTCCGTTTCTAAAGGCAGGATTCTGGCCGTCGGTTGTATAATAGACCTTTACATTGCCCGGCGCATCTATAACCACCCTGACTCTCTGCGCCGCAGAAGCGCTGTCAGGTATCAGCCGGATATCAGGTGCGGCAGGTTTTGCAGCTGCCGTATTCAGTTGCAGCGCCTTGGGCAGCATCGTAATACCAGCTCCCATGCCGGAGCCTGCTTTGACTGCACTGGACTTCATCAGGCTTTCCAGGGCATCCACCCTTGCCTTGCCTTTCTTATTCCGTATTTCTGCGTTGCCGGACAAAATAACTGCCGCCTCACCTGCCGCCACGGGACAGGCCATCGAGGTGCCGCTCTTTCTCACATAACCAGAATCATTCCTGCCTGTGGACCATATATCAACCCCTGGCGCACTCAAATCAACCTTATTACCGTAATTGGAAAAATATGCCCTTCCATTACTCTCATTCGTGGCGGCTACGCTGATCACGTTGTCATAGCACGCCGGATACTGATAATTCGTGCCGCCGTCATTGCCTGCTGCCACAAAAACAGCTATCCCCTGTTTGTAAGCCTCATTGATCACTGTCTGAAAAGATCCATTATAACCGATTCCTCCCAGACTCATATTGATGATATCCACATTTCTATTCTTTGCCGCTCTGAAACCGCCCATAATATCGGCGTCCGTTCCATATCCATTGGGAAGCACACAGCCGCTGTAGAGCGTCACATCGGGCGCTACGCCAACACCCATGAGCCCATTCGCCCTTGCGCCGATAATACCTGCCACATGAGTTCCATGTCCATGACTGTCGTTGTTTCCCTTCTTATAAATATCCGTAACCGATACTTCCGTCTGATTCTTGACACCGGTATCCAGAACAGCAACCTTGATCCCCTTGCCGGTGCTGCCGGCTGCCCAGGCATAAGCCGATCCTATGACAGTGTGATGATACTGATAAGAATAACTCGTGGATTGTAAATAGGGATCATTGTATCCCATCGCCTCCAAATAGTCGTCCCCCGGCCCGGACAATTCTTCAGAGTTGTCGATCCTGCCAGCTTCTCCGTCCTCCTCCGTCTCATACTCCCATGTCTCAATTTCTATGTAATCCTCTGCATCCTCATCTGTCCCGGATATACCCTCTTCCGAATGATCCTGCATATCTTCTGACGAATCACCCGAAGCGACGCCCTGTTCCTCAGTTATTTCACCAAATGCATAACGGTAATAGTTGGGCCAGACAGCAGGCAGATTGATTTCCTCGGCAGCGGCCGCGCGCATCGCTTTATTAACCGTATCCTCCTCCTGCAGCTGCAGTGTCAGAATGCCGTATTCAAACTGCGCGATCCGGGCATTGTATGCTTCTGCGATCAATTCCGCCTCTTCCTGTGTCTGCGCAAAGGTAATGACCTGTCCCTTCACATAATCAATACCTTCCTGGTACTCGCTGATCTCATCCAAATGGACTGCCAGATCCCGTTTGCCTTCGATCTGTTCCGAAGTAAGACGATAATCGGAAGACATTTCCGTAAAACTGTCAAGAATCTTCTCTTTGGACTCCTCTGTCTCCGCTAAAGACTTCTCATCTCCCTCTGCTTCCTCATCCTCAGCATTCTCAGTGTCTTCTGTCTCCTCGGAGTCCTCCGGTTCCTCTGAGCCCTCAGTATCCGCCGGATCTTCACCCTCCGGTTCTTTCTCATCAGTATCCGGTTCCTCAGAACCACTTTCATTCTTTTCTTCTCCGTCTGTATTTTCCGAGCCGCTACCTTCTTCGGTATCCGGCCCTTCTTCCCCGCCTTCCGTTTCTCCGGACTCTGTCCCCGGATTCTCTTCCGTTTCTTCGCTCTCCTGATTTCCCGAATCGTCCGTCTCTGTATTACCATCTCCGTCTTCTTCTATATTGTCTGCGTCCGGAATTTCCGAATTTGTCTCTTCGCCCGCCTTCTCTTCGGCATTCTCCGCATCTGCGGTTTCGCTTTCTTCTGCCTGCCCCGCACTGTCGGCATCCGCTTCCGGGATTATCATGTTTTCCGTGCCGCTTTCAACAGCGTAAACCGTACTCTGTACCCCCACCGGCTCTGCGGCCAGCATTGCCGCAAGCAGCAATGCCGCCCATCTTCTACTTCCCCTACGATATTTCTTCATCCTTTCCTCCATGCCGAAGCGCTCCCCCTCTCATTTTTTTCGAAATGTACATTTTACCTCTTGAGTTTTGTCTGATGTATCCAGCGCTTTGATGGTAAATGTAACATCTCCCTCCCCTGTTGCCATAAAAGTAATCCTGCCCGTTCCGCCAGTCTTCGTATTCGGATCGTACTGTGTATACACAATCGAAGGCGCAGCCGTTTCCGGTGAAGAAGATGTACACATCACAGGCGCAGCACAGTCAGAGGTAAACTTTATCGTATACAAATGATATACCTCATATTTCCCGTTAGCCGGCAGTTGGGATGTGATCTCAAACTTTGTGGCTGGCGGCCTCAATCGTATCGTGTAAGATGCTTTAACACCGCTTCCATCCCTGGCCGTGGCAGTAACCGTGAAATCTTCTGTTTTCCCTTCCAAACCTGTGGGCACAGTTACTTTTCCTGAAGAATTGATGGTAACGCCCATGCCTGCTGCCTTATTGGAGAGTTCCCAGCTTACTTTCCGATCGGACACTTTGCCATATTCTGTCTCAAGTACCGCCGTCAGCTGCACACTTTTACCCGACACAACATATCCGGATGCACCTGCCTTCGGCGCGATATTGATTCTGGATATCGGATTGCTGACCGTCACACTGCAGGATGCTTTCTTACCGCTTCCGTCTGTGGCTCTCAATGTAACTGTTGCTTTACCTGTGGATCGCTCACTGGCGCTTATCAGAATTTCATTTGTCAGCTTATTCAGTGACACTTTAACCAGTGCGGGATTACTGCTGCTCACATCACAGGCTGCAGGATTGAAGCCTTCTGACCCTTTGATCACCACCTTAAGGCCCGCAGACTCCGGCGCACTGGAACCAACGGCTCTGAACAGTTGCAGTTTACTTACCTTTTTGCCGCCTGTATCCTGTATCTCCATACTTTTGATGCTTCCGCTGACCACCACATTGCAGACCGCCTTCTTATTGCTTCCATCCGTAGAAGTGATCGTTATTTTAGCCCTGCCGTACTTACTGCCCGCCGAAGTAAGCGTAATCTGCACTTTGCCGCTACCGTCTGTTACAGAGGCCGCTCTGACAACGGCTTCATTGCTGCTCGTGACAGTGTAGGCATTGGGATCAAAATCCGTTCTGCCATCAGCGCCGGTGATCGTGGCCGTTACCACCTGCGTATCCGTTTTCACATCATCGACTTTCTTCGTATACAGCGTAACTTTAGATGTATCCAGGCTGATCTTCCCGACTGCGCCGCCGAACACCCTGATTTCCTGCTGCGCCGCCGCTCCTTTCCCGTCAAGAGCCTTCGCAGTCACTGTATAGATACCTGACTCTGTTCCCGGTTTAACCGAAATCTTACCGCTGGTTCTGTGAATCGTCACCCCGGGCGATGACGGGCTGATACTCCATTCCACTTTTTTATCAGCCGGTCTGGCCGGACTGACAGAACTCTTAAGCGTTATGCTTCTGCCTGCCGCCACCGTAAATAATGCCGGATCAGTCTTCCCCCTGGCCGTAGTGATCGTGATTCCTGTAACCCCCTGCTTTACCCTGATCCTGATACTCGTCTTCTTATTGCCGCTGTCATTGGATCTGGCCGTAATACTGACCGTTCCTGCGCTTTTTGCAGTTACAACGCCTTTGGAATCCACCTCAGCTATAGCCGGTTTGCTGCTCGTCCATATCACACGGTCTCCCAGCTCGTCTCCCCTGAACGTCATTTCGTTACCCGACTCGTCTTTCTCCATAACAGTCAGGCCATCCGCCAAACTCATTGTCGGAGCCGGAACTTCTTTCGTGATCCACAGCTCTTTCGTTGTATTTTTATCAAAAGAAATCCTTGTGGCTGCAGTCCCTTTCTGAATCACCTGGATTCCGTACCGCGTCTCGGCCTTACCGCCGTCCCCGGCCTGTACAATTACCGTGTAACTGCCCAAATCGGCCGTGCCCGCAACCGTAATCTTTCCTTTCCCATCAATCCTGATCTTCTTAGTATCCACCGGCTTTCCCAACGAATCTGACAGATCCCATGTCACCTTTTTGTTGGCCGCATACTCCGGTGTCACTGCTGCAGTAAGCTGAATGCTTCGGCCTCTCTCTACCTTGGCCGGGCCGGTTACTGTTATCGCCTTTACATAAGGCGACAGACTATAACTCTTTGACCTGACCGCACTGACCACCCCGTCTTCACTGATGGCCAAAGCCTTCACTGTCCCTTTCACAGCCTGAGACCCGTCCATGACAAAAGATACCGTATTGCTGTCCGTCAGCGTTGTATACGCGCCTGCCTCCTCGTTTTTATAGACAGGATTTCTGCCGTTCGTCGTGTAGCACAGCCGCATGCCCGCCTGCGCTGTAATTCTCACCTCCACTGATTGTCCCTTCTGATCAGAATTGTCAGAAATATCTATATCGGGCGCATTCGGTTTCATACCGGCAGTGGTCAGATGAAATACCTGCGCCAGGTTGGTTATGCCATCGCCCATACCCTCACCGGCGCCGACGGCATTTCCCCGCATAACAGCTTCCAGGGCATCCACCCGGCCTGCTCCTGACTTACCGCTAAGCGACGGCAGATCAGCCTGTCCCGACAGGATAACTGCCGCCGTCCCTGCCGCCACAGGACACGCCATGGAAGTGCCCTGCCGGGATTCGTAGACCGCATTTCCGTCTCCATCTATATTTGTGGCCCATATATCCACTCCGGGCGCCGCCAGATCTGTCTTGAACCCATAATTGGAAAAATATGCCCTTTCACCGTTGGTGTCCGTTGCAGCCACCGCAATAACATGCTCATAGGACGCAGGATACATCATTGTGGAAGCGCCGTCGTTACCTGTCGATGCAAACACAATAACGCCCTTTTCCCTGGCCTTATCAAGCACAGCCTGGAAACCGATCGTATTGCCGGAGCCTCCCAGGCTCATATTGATGATATCGACTCTAGGCGCTTTGGAATCAGCCCTCTGCGTGGAATTATCCTCCTCATTGATCAGATAAAGGATGGCTTTCATGATCGTGGAATCATAACCGCTTTTGCCCGCATCATCTCCAAATACTTTTGCATTGTAAATCTTTGCACCGGGCGCGACGCCAACTCCCTGATCGCCATTCGCCAGCGCCGCAATCGTTCCTGCCACATGCGTTCCGTGCTGGTAGCGGTCCTCCGTGTCTTCCGTCCCATCACAGAAATTATATCCGCCTGTCAGATTATCATTCAGATCCGGGTTCGGACTCACCCCGGTATCAATTACTCCTACCGTAACCGATTGTCCTGTATAACCGGCTTCCCATGCGTACGGTGAGCCGATGGCGGTATGGAACCATTGATAGCGGTCACTTTCCGGATCCAGGTATGGATCCGAAAAACCGTACAACTCATTTAATGCCTGCCCATATGCTTCCTGTGCAGAGATATCTCTTTCCGCCTGCAGCCCAATCTCTTCCTCATCCAGATCATATTCTTCCTCTGTCACTTCCAGCTCTGCTCTTCCATCCGTCTGAAAGGAATCCCCGGTTCCCGGAAATATCTCCTCATATAATTCACGGCGATAATCCGGCCACACGGCCGGCAGACTGTTGTCCATGGATGCCGCCGCTTCAACCGCTTCCCTGACCGTCCTGTCCCCGCCAAGTTCCAATGTCAGAACACCCATGCTGAAATCCTCGATCTCCGCATGATAAGCCCTGGCAATCAATTCGGCCTCTTCCTGGCTCTGTGCGAAGGTGTAAACCCGCCCAGCGGCATAAGTCACCCCTTCATCACTTTCTTCCAGACGTCCTAAATCCGCTGACAGCTCTGCCTTCAGCTCCTGCTGATACGAAGTCAGCCTGTACTCATCGGGCATATCCGAGAAATCTCCCGGTTCTTCCTCATCTTTCTCCAGTGCAGTCCCGTCCCCTGCTTCCTCCTCCAAATCGTCGTTCTGCTCCCCTTCTTCAAGGTTCCCATTCTCTATTTCTTCTGTCGGATCCTCCTCCGCATCGTCGGTTTCGGCCTCCCCGTCTGATGTGTCATCTGCCTCATCATCACTTTCATCTTCCGCGCTCTCACTGTCGTTTCCGTTCTCCACTCCTTCAGTTTCCGTCTCCCCGCTGTTTGCGTTCCCGTCTTCTGTCCCTGTATTTTCCGGATTTTCTACGGATATATCGTCGTTTTCAACCGCCGGATCAACAGCGCCCTCCTGTTTATCCTGCTCCGCTTCCTGTGCTTCTTCCGCACGGACTGCCGGTATACAGGCAGCCGGTTCCATTATTAATGCCGCGGATAGTACAAAGGCCGCGATGCTTCTGCTCAGATTCCTTATTTTCAACCCTTTTCCTCCATCATAAATATAGCATTGCTTCAATAGATTTCACTGAGAGTATACATCTGCATTGTACCACAGATCCGTGCAGAAAACTACAACGCATTACACCTCTGCCAGACAATAACAAAAGCACGCTTTCCCGCAGAAAAGTGTGCTTTCGGCCTGTATCGTATTATAACAGTTCAGACAGTGAGATAATCTTCCATCTGAAACATTTATTTCCAGAGTTTCTTCTTCCCTCTGCCCTTACCAGCAGGCGCCTCCTCGGCTTTCTTAGAGGTAACGTTCTTCGCTGCATTGAGGGAATCCCCTGTCTCTTCATCAAATTTCTTCAACAGATCCTTCGCCTCATGGGACAGTTTATCCGGCACCTGCACCACCAGCGTTACATAGTGGTCGCCCCGGATATCCCTGTTGCGCAGGGAAGGAACACCCTTACCTTTCAGGCGCACCTTCGTGTCAGTCTGGGTTCCTGCCTTCACATCATAGATCACCTTGCCGTCCACCGTATCGATAACGATCTCACCGCCCAGCGCCGCGACAGCGAAGGACATAGGCACGGTAGAATATATGTTCTCATCCTGCCGCTGGAAGATGGGATGTCTGCCCACTACTACTTCTACCAATAAATCTCCCCGCGGGCCGCCGTTTGTTCCCGGCTCCCCTTTATCGCGGATGCGGACACACTGTCCGTTATCGATTCCGGCAGGGATCGATACCTGAATCTTCTTCCTGTTGGCAATATAACCTGTGCCGCGGCAGTCCGGGCACTTATCCTTAATGACTTTACCGGTTCCGTGACAATCGGGACAGGTCTGCACGTTCCTGACCGTACCGAAGAAGGACTGCTGGGTAAATACTACCTGGCCTTTGCCGCCGCACTTGGAACAAGTCTCCGGGCTGGTTCCCGGCTTCGCACCGGTTCCGTGGCAGGCTGTACACTCATCTTTCAGCGTCAGCTCAATCTCCTTATCCACGCCGAATACCGCTTCTTCAAAGGTGATCCGCACGCTGGAACGGATATTCGCCCCCTTCATGGGACCGTTGCTCCTGCCGCCGCGGCGTCCGCCGCCAAAGATATCGCCGAAAATATCACCGAAAATATCCGAAAAGTCTGCGCTGTTGAAGTCAAAACCGCCGAAACCGCCGGGTCCGCCTGCACCATCGAAAGCAGCATGACCATATTGGTCATACTGCCGTCTCTTCTCAGGGTCACTCAAGACCGCATAGGCCTCGGAAGCCTCTTTGAATTTCTTCTCCGCCTCCGCATCGCCGGGATTCATATCCGGATGATATTTCTTAGCCAGAACTCTGTATGCTTTTTTGATCGCCGCGTCGTCGGCATTTTTCTCTATGCCGAGCACCTCATAGTAATCTCGTTTCTGTTCTGCCATAAGACTAGACCTCTCTGTAATCTCCGTCTACCACATCATCTGCTGCACCGCCCTGTGCGCCTGCGTCAGCTGCGCCGCCCATGTTGCTCATATCCGGGCCGCCCTGTGCCTGCTGCATGTTCTCGTACATCTTCGTGAACAGCGCCTGTGCGGAATTTGTCAGTTTCTCTTTTGCTGCTTTCAGTTCATCAATCTGGCTGTCATTCATCTCCTGATCTTTGGTCTTCTCCAGGATATCCTTAACTGCCTGCAGATCTGCCTCTACGTTTGCCTTATCGGAAGCGTCGATCTTATCGCCTACTTCACCCAGAGCCTTCTCTGTCTGGAAGACGAAGGAATCCGCTTCGTTCCTTGTGTCGATGGCTTCTTTCCGCTTCTTATCCTGTGCCTCATACTCAGCCGCTTCCTTGACCGCCTTATCAATTTCATCGTCAGACATGTTGGAGCCTGCCGTGATGGTGATATGCTGCTCTTTGCCTGTTCCCAGATCCTTGGCCGATACGTTCACGATACCGTTGGCATCAATATCGAAAGTAACCTCGATCTGCGGCACACCGCGCATTGCCGGCGGGATACCGTCCAGTCTGAACTGGCCGAGGGACTTATTGTCCTTCGCAAACTGTCTCTCACCCTGTACCACATTGATGTCAACCGCTGTCTGGTTATCTGCCGCCGTGGAGAAGATCTGGCTCTTCTTGGTAGGGATGGTTGTATTTCTCTCAATCAGTCTGGTAGCTACGCCGCCCATGGTCTCGATGGACAGGGACAACGGCGTTACGTCCAGAAGCAGAATCTCGCCTGCACCCGCGTCGCCTGCCAGCTTACCGCCCTGGATGGAAGCGCCCAGCGCCACGCACTCGTCAGGGTTCAGGGATTTGCTGGGTTCTTTGCCTGTCAGCATTCTTACCTTCTCCTGTACCGCAGGGATACGTGTGGAACCGCCTACCAGCAGTACCTGGCCGATATCGGAATTGGTCAGGCCCGCATCCTTCATCGCATTCTGTACCGGAATGGCTGTCTTCTCTACCAGATCATGTGTCAATTCGTCAAATTTCGCCCTTGTGAGGTTCATGTCAAAATGCTTCGGACCCTCAGCCGTAGCCGTGATGAACGGCAGGTTGATATTGGTCGTTGTCGCGGAAGAAAGCTCCTTCTTCGCCTTCTCAGCCGCCTCTTTCAGTCTCTGCAGCGCCATCTTGTCATTTGACAGATCCACGCCTTCCTGTGCCTTGAACTCGGCCAGCATCCAGTCGATCACCTTCTGGTCGAAATCATCGCCGCCCAGACGGGTATCGCCGTTGGTGGAGAGCACTTCGATCACGCCGTCGCCGATCTCGATGATGGATACGTCAAAAGTACCGCCGCCCAGGTCGTATACCATGATCTTCTGCTCTTTCTCATTGTCAAGGCCGTAGGCAAGCGCTGCTGCCGTAGGCTCGTTGATGATACGCTTTACTTCCAGGCCTGCGATCTTGCCGGCGTCCTTGGTCGCCTGTCTCTGCGCATCGTTAAAGTATGCCGGAACGGTAATGACAGCTTCCGTCACCTTCTCGCCCAGATAGTTCTCGGCATCCGCCTTCAGCTTCTGCAGGATCATAGCCGAAATCTGCTGCGGGGAATATTTCTTATCGTCGATGGTACGGCCTCTGTCCGTACCCATATCTCTCTTAATGGATGCGATGGTCTTGTCGGCGTTGGTAACCGCCTGACGCTTCGCCGGTTCACCCACAAGTCTCTCGCCTGTCTTTGTGAAAGCCACTACGGACGGTGTCGTCCTTGCGCCTTCTGTGTTGGCGATGACTGCCGGCTTACCGCCTTCCATAACCGCTACACAGCTGTTGGTTGTTCCCAAGTCAATTCCGATAATTTTACTCATAATTTCTTCCTCCTGATAAAGATACCTTTCCTTACTTTTACATTGATTATCTATGATCATCTGAAAAGAGTAACCGCTTCTTTCACCCGGCTTCTTTTCACAGACTATCCTATCTTTCCTGTCGGTCAGAGCACGCTTTTGCGCTTCTTCCCTGCAGACTGCTTCCGGTACGGCGTACTAGCTGACTACCGCCACCATGCTGTGCCGCACCACGCCGTCCCTGTAGGTATATCCTTTCTGCAGTTCCTGTGCGATCACGCCTGATTCGTACTCCTCGCTCTCCACCTGCATCACCGCATTGTGGAAATCCGGATTGAACTCTTCCCCCACAGCGGGAATCGGCTTCACTTCCATCTTCTCAAGCTCCGTCATCAGCTGCTTGTAGATCATCTCCATGCCCTGTGCGAAGCCCTCCGCCTTCTGTTCTTCCGGTACCGAAGCCAGCCCTCTCTCGAAATTATCCACCACCGGCAGGATCTTCTCGATCACACTCTTTGCGCCGGTCTCGAACATCATCGTCTTCTCCTTCTCGGACCGCTTGCGGAAATTGTCGAATTCCGCCATCTGGCGTTTTACTCTGTCTTCCAGCTCCTCGATCTTCTCTTTCAGGGCGTCCTGCTTCTTGTCGGCCTTCTCCCTTTTCTTCTTCTCTTTCCGGCTCTCTTTGGAAGTCTCCTGTGCAGTCTCTTCCTCCGTGTTTTCCTTTTCTTCTTCCGCGGTTCCCGCTGTCTCCTCGCCAGTCACGGCTTCCCCGGCATCTGTCTCTGTCTCCGGCGTATTATCACTGGTCCTGTCTTCTTCCTGCAGGATATCTTTCTCCTCTGCCATGATTCTCATTCCTTTCTGTCATGTCTGTTCTTCTATCTGTTCACTATTTCCTGTAAAGGTCATCCAGCTGATTTTTCAGCAGTTTCAGATTCTTGACCACTTTCTCATAATCCATTCTCTTCGGCCCAATGATGCCAATGGTGCCTTTCATACCTTCATCCAGCTCATAGGTAGCCGTCACGATGCTGCAGTCCCGCATCCCCTGTACCGGCGTCTCATTGCCGATATAGACCTGTATGCCGGTATTGTTCTCATCCGCCAGGTTATCCTGCACCAGTTCGCTTAAAAGCTGCTTCTCCTCGAAGGTGGTGATCAGTTCACTGGCCCGCTCGTGATCCGCCAGCTCCGGATATTTGAAGAAATTCTTCGTACCGCTTGTGTAGATCTCCAGATCCTCGTCGGCTTTGATAGCCTCGGCTACCGCATCGATGACACCCGCCACGATATCGCTGTGAATACCTGCCTGCTGCTTCATCGCGGCGATCATCCCCAGGTTGATCTGCTCCATGGATAAACCGTTCAGATGTGTGTTCAGCAGGATATTCAGCTTAAGCAGCGTCTCGTCGCTCAATTCCTCCGCCACTGTCAGCATCGTGTTCTTGATTACGTTGCCCTCCACCACGATAACCGCCAGGATATGTCTGCTGTCCACCCGGGAAAGCTGGATGAATTTCAGCTTGTTGCGGTGATACTGCGGCGCCGAGACCATGGCGGCATACTCCGTGTTGTTGGCCAGCAGCTTCGCCGCCTGTTTCAGGAGATGATCCATCTTGTCTTCCTTCTCCAGAAGAATCTCCTTCATCTCCTCCACTTCCCGTTCCTTCTCTTCCATCATCTTATCCACATACAGGCGATACCCCTGATCGGATGGAATGCGTCCCGCAGAAGTGTGCGGCTGTAAGATGTAACCCAGTTCCTCCAGATCCGCCATCTCATTGCGGATGGTGGCTGAACTCAGATTCAAGTCGGTATATTTAGAAATCGTTCTGCTTCCTACCGGCTCACCCGTCTCCAAGTAAGTGCGGATGATGGCCTGCAATATTGTATATTTTCTTTCATCTAACTGCATACCATTTCTCCCATTGTTAGCACTCAACCCTTAAGAGTGCTAACATCTTCTAGTAGTAAGTTATCACTTAAGATTTTTGTTGTCAACATCTCCATGCAAAATAATTATTAAAAAAATATGAAACGAACAAAGAAACTTCCTGTATCGTAAAGAAAACAGCCAATCTGAGATTCTTCTCAAACTGACTGTCCATTCGCCATCTTCTACTGCAGCAGACCGGCCTCCGGCACTCTGGCTGCATTCTTCTTCAGAGCTATCCCAAAGCTATTTTCTCCGGGAAAAGATCAAAATATGTAAATTCGGGCTTTAAATATTAAAGTTCCCCTGCACCTCGCCATTGATCACATAATAAACTATGTTTTCTTCCGGCTTCACATACAGCTCAACAGACTTGAAATTCTTTTCTTCCTGATTCAGATCGTAAACCCATACATCTTTCGCGATCTTAACCAGATCCTCTGATGCATAGGACTTTCCGCCAAATTGAATATGAACCGCTTCCTTAACCGCTTCCTTCTTAGCTGCAGGTTCCTTCTTCACGGTTTCTTTCTTAACGGTTGTCTTCTCCGCCGCAGGCTTTCTGCCCGGTTTCTTAGCTGCCGTTTTCTCCGCTGCTGGCTTTCTGCCCCGCTTCTTAACTTCTGTTGTAGTCTCTGTTACTGCTTCTGTCTTTGCTGCAGGCGCTTCCTTAGCTGTCTTAACTTCATCCGTCTTTGTATCTGCAACTTTAGCCGCTTCTTCCTTCGCTGCCGTTGTTTTCTTTGCTGCTGCCATGAAAAATCTCCTTCCCACATGTCCGAGCTGTCGGACGTAACATGTTACAATACTCACTTTTTCATAATCCCTAAACCCCTGCAGTCCGGGACTCTATGGGGATTCTAACGCAATATCGAGGCACTGTCAATCTACAATCTGTAGCAAATAGTTACTCTTTCCTCTTGTATTTTATACGAAATGACATAAGTAAGACGTAAAAATGTCTGATTTTGCGCCTGCACCGCACAGAAACACCGGAAGGCCTGGCTTTACACCCACTTTTGCAATCCCGTCTTCCGGATATGCATTACTTCCGTATGTTATGCGGCCAGCGTAAAATACAACAGCACTGCCGCCCCGAGAATGATCCGATACCAGCCAAACACCTTGAAATCATGCTTCTTGATATACCCCATCAGGAACCGGATCACGACCACGGATACCACGAACGCCGACACCATCCCCACCAGCAGGATCGTAAGCTCCGCCCCGGTAAAATCAAATCCAAACTTCACAATCTTAAGCAGGCTGGCTCCCAGCATCACCGGGATCGCCAGGAAAAAGGTGAATTCCGCCGCCACCGTTCTGGATACCCCGATCAGCAGCGCGCCAACGATGGTCGCCCCGGATCTGGATGTGCCCGGGAATACCGCCGCCAGAAGCTGAAACACCCCGATCATAAAAGCCGTCTGGAACGTGATCTGCTGAAGCTGCGTAATCTTCGGCGACATATTCCTGTTCCGGTTCTCGATCACGATAAAAGCAATACCGAACACGATCAGCGCCACCGCAACACAGGTAGGATTGTAGAACAGCGCGTCAAACACATCATCGAACGCCAGCCCGATCACAGCCGCCGGGATACATGCCACCAGAATCTTGAACCAGAGCACGAAAATATCGGTCCTGATCACCGGTTTCTCCTTGAACCGGAAAGGAAAGATTTTGTTCCAGAACAGCAGCACCACCGCCAGAATCGCCCCGAGCTGAATCACCACCAGAAACATCTCCCAGAACTCTTCCGACACATCCAGCTTCACGAATTCATTCAGCAGGATCATATGCCCCGTGCTGCTGATGGGCAGCCACTCCGTAATGCCCTCCACAATACCAAATAAGATCGTCTTAAGAATCTCTATGATACTTATCATATTCCTGTCTACCTCCTGTTATGCCAGATTCTGTCCGTTGCAGCCGCTTTTCACCCATCGTCCATGATACCTGTGATATGTCCATAAGCAGACCTGTCAGCCTTCTGCCAGGCAGCAGCCGCAAACAGTATCATCTTATCATCTTTTGCCAATTACTTCCATACTATATTTATTTATGCCGCAATACAAAGAATTATAGTACATTTCTATATCCCGTACCATAACGAAAATCTGCGGGAAAGTCCTACTCCCCACAGATTTCTCGCTCGCATTTTAATATTCGTTTTTCACAAATCTTCTGAAGGCATCCAGTGAACGCTCCACCTTCTCCGTGCCGATGCAGTAGGCGATCCGGAAATACCCCTTCACTCCAAAGCTGTCGCCGGGCACCAGGATCAGGTCATATTTCTTCGCTTTCTCACTGAACGCCGCCGCATCCTCCTCCAGCGCTTTCGGGAACATATAGAACGTTCCGCCTGGCTTCTCACACGTAAAACCCAGGTTGGTAAGCTCCTTATATAAAATGTTCATATTCGTCTCATAGACCGACAGATCCGACGTTAAGTCCAGCGCCTCCGCCACCGCCAGCTGTATGATGGAAGGCGGGCAGTTATGGCCCGTCCCTCTGGAAATCTGGCTGCACATCGCGCTGATCAGCTCCGCGTCCGTGCACGCCGGATTCACCGCCACATACCCGATCCGCTCTCCCGGCAGGGACAGAGATTTGGAGAAAGAATAGCAGGACAGCGTATTGTCATAGAATTTCGATGGATACGGCGCATCCACCCCTGCAAAAACAATCTCCCTGTAGGGTTCATCCGAGATCAGGAAGATATCGTGCCCGTACTGCTCCTGCTTCTTCGTCATAATCGCAGTCATCTGCCTGATCGTCTCGGTGGAGTAGGCCGTCCCCGAAGGATTGTTGGGTGTATTGATGAGCACCGCCGCCACCTTCTCCGTGAGCATCTCCTCAAACGCTTCCAGATTCACCTGAAAATGCTCCGTATCCGCAGGCACCACTCTGAGTGTGGCCCCCGTCAGGTTAATATAAGGTCCATACTCGGGGAAATAGGGCGCAAATGTCAGGATCTCATCCCCCGGCTGGCTCACACACCGCACCGCATGGGCAATGGCGCCCGCCGCTCCCGTGGTCATGAAAATGTGATTTCCCGTATACTGCATCCCGAACCTTTTGTTCAGCGACGCCGCCACCTTCTCCCGCACTGCCGGGATTCCCAGGCTCTGGCTGTAGCCGTGCAGCTCCATGGGATCCTTTTCCTGCAGCAGACGAATCATCGTCTCCGTAAACGCCTGCGGCGCCGGCACCGACGGATTCCCCAGACTGTAGTCGAATACATTCTCATACCCGATCTCGGCGCCCCTGGCCACCGCAAACTCCGACAACTGCCGGATCACCGATTTGCCCTGTAACATATCTTTATACTTCTGTACCACCATATTCTGTCACTCCTGCCTTTCACCCTTATATCATTTTCTGTTCTGACTGTCATAAACCCTGCTCTTCATGCGACTCGTAAGGTTTTTCCCTCATTATCATTCTCTGTTCTGACTGTCATAAACCCTGCTCTTCATGCGACTCGTAAGGTTTTCCCTCATTATCATTCTCTGTTCTGACTGTCATACCGGCTTTGCATCGCCTATTTCCTCACAAGATGCAGTAATCTCCCCTTGAAATCCCCCCACAGCGGCGGCACATTGATCCCCGCGAACTGCAGCGCATCTCCGCGATACTCCGTCTGCCCGATCTCCGGCCAGTCCTGCGCATTCTCGATCACATAGACCGCAGACAGGTCAAGCCCCGGAATCCTGATCCGCCGGCTGTGATGGCTCGGCCGGTTCAGCACCTGAACGTATGTGACAAGCGCCTCGCTCTTATCTTTCGCCACCACCTCATAGCAGTCATAATAATGATTCTCGGCATAATGCGCGATCCGGTAATAATCTCCCTCACGCACCAGGTCATTGTACTTATGATACATGGACGTCTGCGCAGGGATCATGGCCCGGTCCGCCTCCGGGATCTTCGTCACATCCAGCTCGTAACCGAAGGTGCCTGCCAGCGCCACATACCCCCTCGTCTCAAAGGGTGTCGTCCTTCCCAGCGCATGATTGGGACAGTCGGATACATGCGCCCCCATGGTGGACAGCGGATATACCATCGCCGTACCCGCCTGAATGGAAAGCCGCTCCACCGCATCCGTGTCATCGGAACACCAGATCTGCGGGCTGTAATAGAGCATACCCGGATCAAATCTCGCCCCGCCGCCGGAGCAGTTCTCCAAAAGCAGGTGCGGGAATTCCCTCGTCATCCTGTCCTGCAGCTCATACACCGCCAGTACCTGTCTGTGGAACAGCTCTCCCTGTCTGTCCGCCGGCAGGCCGCAGCTTCCCATATCGGACAGCTGCCTGTTCATATCCCATTTCACATATTCAATATTCGCACTGCGCAGCACCGATGCGATCATATCATACACGCAGTCCCGCACTTCCTGTCTGGTCAGATCCAGCACATACTGGTTTCTGGAAAGGCTCCCCGTCCTGCCCGGAATGGCAAACGCCCAGTCAGGATGTTCTCTGTACAGGTTGGAATCCGGCGATACCATCTCCGGCTCCAGCCAGATGCCGAACTTCATCCCCAGCTTATTGACTTCGTCTACCAGATATTTCAGGCCGCCCTTTAACTTCTCCTCATTGACCTGCCAGTCTCCCAGACTGGAATTATCGTCATTGCGGCAGCCAAACCAGCCGTCGTCCATCACAAGCATCTCGATGCCCAGCGCGGCCGCCTCCCTTGCGATGGCAAGCAGCTTGTCCGTATCGAAATCAAAATAAGTCGCCTCCCAGTTGTTGATCAGAATCGGCCTCTTTTTATCCTTATACTCGCCCCGGATCAGGTGCCTGCGGTACAGGTCATGGAAGGTTCTGCTCATGCCGCCGATGCCTTCCGCGGAATACACACAGATCACCTCCGGCGCCTGGAAAGCATCCCCCGGCTCCAGCTTCCAGCAAAAATCCTGCGGATGGATGCCCATCAACGCCCGCATACTGCCGAACTGGTTCTCTTCGATCTGCGCCATGAAATTACCCGAATAGACAAAATTCATGGCATAGATATCCCCTGCCTCTTCCGTAGTCGTCTTCCTTTTCCAGGCCAGGAAAGGGTGATCCTGATGGCTGGATTCTCCCCGCACCGAAGAGACCCCCTGTTTGCCCTTTAAGACAGGACGTGTCTGAATGATCCGCTCTCTTGCCCAGGAACCCGGCAGCGTGATCATCTCATACTCCTCATTGTCCATGTCGATGCAGGCCGAGAGAACCTTCGTCAGATAAAGCGCCTCTTTCCCGCCATTTACCACCCGCACGCTCCGCGCTATGGCGTCGTTATCTGCAAAAATACTGTAGGATAAGATTACCTGCAGCCCCAGCGCCTTATCTTCACAGGTAAGTTCCAACGTCCTGCACGTATCCGCCGTCCCGAAAGTCGCCGGCAGCCCCGCAAGTTCCTCTTTTCCGTCGTAAATCCTGTGGGAGACATAAGACAGCGACACGCACGAATGACCGCCCGCCGTCCGCACCATCAAAGTGCCTTCCCGGAAATCTCCCAGTCCGTGGCCTGTATACTCCATCGGAAAGGTATCCAGAAAGGAAGTCCTGTCCCGGTTATTCTTCGACGGCACAAAAGGCTGCTCCATAGTCCGCATCAGATAGACCAGATTGTCATCCGACAGTTTCCTTCCATAATAAATATGTCCGACAAAATTCTCCTCGTCCACGATACCGATACAATAACTGGTATGTTCCGTATCTATCTTAAACACCCTGTTCTGTTCGTTGTAATTAATCTGCATTCTCTTTTCTCCTCTCGTTTTCACTGGAATTGCCCTCTTATTTAATCACTGATAAGAGATCGCTTTCCTCCCGATATCAAACCGCACAGTCACTTCTCCGCCATAGTACGGCCCGATACCACTGATCTTAACGCTTCCCTTATTCCTGCCGGATACGATGTTGCTTCCGTAGGTAAGTGAATAATCCTCTCCTTCCACAAGCAGTATCCTGCTGCCCCCGTCCTTGTTCTGATAATATACCGTCACCGCAGGCCTGACCGTCGTCCCTGTATAAACAGACTCCTTAATCTCCACCGTCAGATTCGATTTCGTCAGCTTATCGCGATAAATGGTAAGCGGCACAATAAGGGGTTCCTGCAGCGTGTAATTGCTTCCTTCTTTCTGTGTGATAACAGCCTGAGGCCTTCCAGGCACACCGGCGCCCTGCTCCATCGCCTCACCAAAAGCCGATGTATTTCGCCCGCTTCCCTCCAGGCTCTGTAAATAGGCCTTATAGGCGGCCTGTGTATTGTTCTCATACGCGATCTCGTAATCCACTCCTGCACGCAGCTGTTTCTTCCCGTCCATCAGCTTTACCGACGGTTTATATGCATAACTGTCTTCTTTATTCTCCTTATAAGCTGCCGCAGACGTCCTGATTGTGATATCGTCTTCCGTCAGATCTTTCCTGACAATACTGAAAGAGACCGGAAGCTCTCCCGTATAGTTTCCCTTTCCCTTCACGAGCACCGTAGGCGGTTCCTCCGCCGTCCTGTCCGCCACCATCTTATTATTCCTGTACCGAAGCGTATAATCCTTCCCGTTAACCAGTCTTATGCCCGCTTTGTTGGTAAGCACAATCTTCTCCGCCGGCATGGCGCCTGCTTTACTGTAACTGACAATCACATTCTCCATTCCCGGAGCCTGTTCAGTCTGCGTGATATCCTCAGCTTTAATACGGAAAGATTTCTTAAAGCTTCCGCTGTAACCCGCCTGCTCTATTCCCGTAAAGGTCATAACCGCAGTACCCGCGTTAACATTCTTCGCATAGCTGATCGTATAATCCGTTCCGTAGACCAGCGCTTTTTCACCTTCCGTTCCTTTTCCGTAAAGCACAAAAGCATCATTCTGGGTCAGAGCCGTTCCGGTATACACCTTGTCTTCTATCCCGTCTATCTGCACCGTTCCGGATTTAAAAGACTTCCCGCGGATCTCAAATGTGGTTTTTTTCTCACCCACATACTCCCCGATCCCGGTGATAATCAATTCTGCCTTACCCACCCGGTCATTGTTACGGTAGCTTACTGTATAATCCCTGTCACAGCGCAGAAACTTTCCGCCGTATTTTACCGTTAATACATCCGGAGAATCATATTCCGCCGTTCTCAGTTCTATCGGCTCACCGTTAAAGGAGATATCTTTCAGGTTTCTGCCAAACGTTATCCTGGCATTCTTCATCAGATGCGCCTTATCCGCAACGTAGATCGATCTGCTGATACTTCCCTCATAATTTCCCAGGCCACGGATAGTCAGCAGAAATTCTCCCTCATATCCGGCAGGAATGACAGCGTCTTCCAGCGCCGTTCCCATCGGCAGGTTCTTACCGGACTGATCGCGGCCGTTTTCCACCGACAGGGAAACGGTATAATCCGTCCCTTTCCTCATCGTCCTGCCGCACTTGATGGAGGAAAAAGGCTTCTGCGCCTTCATCGTTTTCACAAGCTGATCCGACAGCTTCAATGTCACACCGTCAGCCGGCTTCCCGCTGTCATCTCCGATCAATACCGGCAGGATATTAAAGTTTACCCTGACTTTCTCCGTATAATTTCCTTTTCCGGTAATTTCCACATAGGGCAGCTCCTCTTTGAAAAAGGCCCCTCCGCCGTTACCCTGCTTACGCAGATTGTCTTTATTGGCATTGACATTATTGTAATATCTGATCTGATAATCCCTGCCTGCCCTGAGCAGCGTTTCGCCGTCATAAACCGTTACTGCCGGTTTGCACGCCTTCCCTGTATAATACACATCGGCTATTTCCTGCATAGCAAAGCCGCCGGGTTCACTCTCGTAAAGCCATTTCGCATACAAGGTTACATCGCCCTGTACAATATCCGTATCAAAATTCCACACTTTCGTACACCCGGCATCACTATACCAGCCGTCAAACCGATAGCCGGCCGCCGATGGATCGGCCGGTTTCCTGGCCGTACCGCCAATCTTAATGCCAACCTGATCTGCCGGCGCCGTGCCATGCCCCTGTACGTCAAATGTAACGCTGCCGGAAACAAATTCACTGGCTACAACCAGCTTTCCTTTCTCATACGATATAGTATAGTTCGGCCCGGCATCTGCCCCTCCCGGAATAATGTCATAACATCCGGTCTCTTCCGTGCTGATGATACGGCAGGAGAAAATGGGCGGCTCTACCAGCCGGTCCCCCTTCATCAGCCCTCTTACTTCATAAGAATAGCCGTTATAGGCAGGGATCTCTCCTCCGATCAGAATCGTCATATCCCTGGCCTTAATCACCGCCGGCGCCGGTTTGATCTCGAAAGTTTTACGGACACTGCCATGATAATAATTGATTCCCTGCACGGTCACCGTGGCCAACCCTGCATTCTTATTGTCTTCATAAGACAGTACATAGTCCTGGCCTTCTGTCAGCACATTGTCTGCCGCCGCCACTACTGCTTTCGGTTCCTGCTGCGTCCCATTATAGATAAATGTATTTCTTTTAAAGGTTATTTCCGTACCGCTTCCCAACATCATCCGCGTCGTAACCTTCACCTGTATATCTGTCAGTTTCTGAAATTTCTCCTGATCCGCAGGCGTAAACTCTGCCGCATAAGTCCGAACGCCGGCCTGATCCAATACCTGTGTACCGTCCTGCCACGAATAGGTTCCATACTCACAGGAAGGCAGGGCAATCTCGTCAAGTCTCTGCCCGTAAGCCGCCTGCATCTCCGGCTCCTCCACAATCAATGCATCAAAATCGGCTACATAACCGCCGAAGCTGACACTTACCGTACAGATACCCGGTTTTGAAGAATCAAATCCGCTGACCATATCCGGTTTCATGTCCGTTGTCACGGTTCCTTTACCCGGCACAGGCTCATAGGTAACTTTTCCGCCTGCTGTTTTGAGCTTTTCACCGACTTTATAAGTAGTGGTATCAGGACTCTGAATCGTAAAGAGGCTTTCGTCCCGGCCATATACCGTAACTGTAACCGCTGCCTCCTTTTTCCCGGCTTTGATGGAAATATCTGCCGTTCCTTTCGTTCCGGCACGCAGCATGCCCTTACTGTCTACCGCAGCGACCGCCTCGTCGGAAGAATACCAGGTACCGCCTGCCTGGTAAGGGCCGCTGTAAGTTTTGGCCGATCCATAATAATCGTTATACTTCACCGAAATATTGAGTGGAATCCGGTAAACAGATCCTTCTCTGAGGAATGTGGCAATGTCCTTATCAAATTGAAATCCGGTCACATTGCTTCCCTCTACCTCTATGTCCTGTACACATTTACCCTGATCGGGGTTCTTATAGGCATTCAATGTGTCTTTATAGCTGAACTGCTGGGCAACGGCATACCAGCCTCCGCTGGAAAGCCGGAACGCCCCCACACCGACACTGCAGAATCCGGGACTGATCATACTCGTGTAATGTCCCGTTACCGCTCCAGCTGTCTGATTGACCCAATCCTGTTTCTCCTTATACCACTGCTCTATTCCGGCCATCAATCCACTGTAGTTCCATGCCAGATTCTCCCCATAAGAGCTTTCGCCATTGGAAGTGGATATACTGAAGCATGACTGCCCGTTCGGTCTTGTATGCCCCTGATTGACGGTCGCTTCCGCCGCCCGGAGTCTTGCGATCGCTTCCAGATCCGACGACCACTGCAGCGGCACATAGTCCGCCTCTGTCAGCGGATTTCCCGTCAACGGATTTCGTACCCCCTGCTTACAGGCTTCCCATCTGATATCATTCAGGCGGTTCAGAATCTTATCCACGCTTTCCGTGTAATAACTCCCCGAAAATCCCATGACTATGCCGTCTTCGGACGGCGTTATGTCGATCTTCGGTATCTCCGCTTCCGCTGCAGCGCCCCATTTCGCATAAAGCGTTATATTTCCTGTACTGCCCCTGGCAATCTCCCTCACCCTGACAGAATATCTCGGATCTTTATACCATCCCTCAAACGGATGGCCGGCCCTGGCTGCATCCTGCAGGATGATCGTGTCCGTCTGCGAAGTATAGAACGCCGGATTTTCTCTGCTGTTTGTACCGCCGTTCAGAACATAGGTAATCTTGAATCTCTCTTCGTTCTCATTGGGGAAATCACAGTATTGTTTCAGGTCAGCCAGCACCTCGTCCACTGTTTTGTACGCAGTTGTCACATACTGCAGGCGGTTATCCGCATCAATATAGGCGATCAGCGGCCATGCAATTCCATTGCTGATTCCCGCCGCAAATGCATAGTCCCACATACTGCTCCCGTTGTTCCCTCCGGTATCGTAGGAGAATAGGATCTCCTCACATCCGAATCTCCTACGGAAATCCGCAACATCCTCCATACTCACTTTCGTTGTTTCCAATGCATGGATGTCTACGCCCCAAAAGTCTTCGATATTCTGGCTGATTCCCCGTATGGTACGCTGGCAGTTCCCGCATGTATTGCTGTAGAAGATGAGCATCTTCGGCTTTCCCATTGCCGTGGAACTGATCGTTGAGCCATCCAGCGCAGTATATTCCCCTATCGGGTTTGCCAGATTCAGCCCTTCTCCTGATACCGCCGCAATATTGCGTTCTCCGTCTTCTTCCTGCACAGCCTCCGCTGGTACGGATTCCGAAATATCATTGCCGGAAACCTGCTGGTCATCTGTATCCGGCTCCTCTGTCCCGTCAGGAGAGCCGTCCTGTTTCCCGTCCTCTTCCTGGGAACCGTCTGTTATCTCAGACCCATCGCCGTCATTATTTTCTTCCGGCTCCTCCGGCTTATCACTGTCGTTATCCGACTCTGCCGGCTGCTCTTCATCCGCTTCCGGCGTACCGCTGCCGTCCGGCTCCTCCTGTCGATCCTCGTCCGGCTGCTGTTCCCCTGACTCAGGACTGTCATCCTTCCCCTCCGATTGCCCGTCCTCTTCCTCCGGTTCCGCCTGCTCTTCGCTGTCCGACTCCTCTTCCGAGCGATCCGCGCCATTGTCCGCATTGTCCGCTTTCCCCGGCTCATGGCCGCCGGCCGCTTCCGTCTCCTCGGTTCCGCTGCCGTCTGGCTCCGTCTCAGCATGCATTCCCTTCTCATCTGATACCACAGCTGCCTCTTCAGCATAGACAACTCCGGCCGGAAGCTGCATAGACGAAACCGCCACCACAACAGCCAGAATTCCCGCGAATATTCTCTTCCTGAACCACATCGCCTTTCTCCCTCTCTCTTCTGAAATTTTTTTACAGTAACCTACGTCCATTTCCGAAAAATGTACTCCATATCACTGCATAATACCGGAGCCTTCCTCATCGCCGCTCTATCTCCCTGAACATGGTGCACAGTTCTGATTAGCAGTTACTTCTATCAAGTAAAACAGTTTTATTGTATTCTGAACTCTCCTTTATGTAAAGTGATTTCAAACACCTTACCATAAAATCTTAACAAAATCCTCCCTTGTTCTCAAAAGCCCGCATATGATATGATAAATGTTGTGCATGCCGCATGGCGGCATGCACAACAAGGTTTAAGAATCTGTAATTCCGTTCAGACTATAGGAGACCTCATAAATGTTTTCCTTATGAGTTTTCCTTATGACGTTTCCTAACAGGAATAAGATCATTTCATGCAAATCAGAATTCAGACAGGAGGAGCCTATGAGAAAAACGAAGATTGTATGCACACTGGGACCGGCAACGGACAATGAGGACGTGTTAAGACAGATGATACTGGCAGGCATGAACGTCGCGCGGTGTAACTTTTCCCATGCAACCTACGACGAACACAAGAAGAGAATGGATATGGTAAAGAAGCTGCGTAAAGAAGCAGGGCAGCCGGTAGCGATCCTGCTGGACACCAAAGGACCGGAAGTCCGTGTCAAAAATTTTAAGGACGGACGTGTGACGCTGGAGGACGGACAGCTTTTCACCCTGACCGCCGACGAGGTTGAGGGTACCAAAGACAAGGTAAGCGTGACCTACAACCGGCTCTACGAAGATCTGGAAGTCGGCATGCGCGTACTGATCGACGACGGCCTGATCGAGATGCAGGTGGAACAGGTAGACCGCACCAATATCGTCTGCCGCGTAATAAACGGCGGAACCGTCTCCAACCATAAGGGCGTCAACGTACCCGACGTGGATCTCTCCATGCCCTACATCAGCGATAAGGACAGAGAAGATATCCTCTTCGGTATCAGTCAGGACGTAGACTTCATCGCCGCCTCCTTTGTCCAGAAGAAGGAAGATATCCTGCAGCTGCGCAGGCTGCTGGAGAAAAACGGCGGCTCCGACATTAAGATCATCGCCAAGATCGAGAATGCACAGGGTGTTACCAACATCGACGACATCATCGAAGTGTCCGACGGCATTATGGTAGCCCGCGGCGATATGGGTGTGGAGATTCCTTACGAGGAAGTGCCCGTGATTCAGAAGAAGATCATCAAGAAGGTTTACCGCACAGGCAAACAGGTGATCACCGCCACCCAGATGCTGGAATCCATGATCAAGAATCCCCGCCCCACCAGGGCAGAGACCACCGACGTTGCCAATGCCGTATACGACGGCACCAGCGCCATCATGCTTTCAGGCGAAACAGCGGCCGGTTCCTATCCGGTAGAAGCCGTGAAGACCATGGTGCGGATTGCTGAGCGCACGGAACAGGACGTAGACTACCGCAAACGGTTCCACCAGAACGCCCGGGAGACAGATACCGACATCACCAACGCCATCTGCCACGCCTCCTGCACCACAGCGCTGGATCTGAATGCCAAAGCCATCGTGACTGTCACCAAATCCGGCACTTCCGCCAGGATGCTCGCCAAATACCGCCCGGAGAGCGACATCATCAGCTGCGCCACCACGGAGAAGGTATGCCGCCAGCTGTCCTTAACCTGGGGTGTTACTCCCATCGTAATCAAGGAAGAAAAGGAAGTCTTCAACCTTTTCGACAAGGCCATCCAGGCGGCCGTAAAGATGAAACTCCTGCAGGCCGGTGATCTGACCGTCATCACCTCCGGCGTGCCCATCGGTGTGTCCGGCACCACCAATATGATGAAAGTGCAGATCGTGTAACTATAGAAAGTAAAAATCTCGCGGACCGGCTGCTGCCGGCTGCGAGATTTTTACTTTCTACAGGTTCACAGAATCAGGCTTACCACCGGAATCGTCACCAGGCCGAGTACCGTTGTCAGTATGATGCCCTGTGAGATCGTGTCCGTGTCGATCTGCAGCTGCTTTGACAGCATCAACGGCATATTTCCGGCCGGCACAGCCACCATCAGCGCCATGGTATGCAGCAGCAGCCTGTTCTGTATAAAGGGCCGCAGCAGCAGAACACAGCCAACGGGCAGTAAAATCTGCCGCAGCAGCACAAACCCGTAAAGTTTCGGGTGGCAGAAAATATCCCGCAGCTTCATCTGCGCCACGGAAACGCCAAGCACAAGCATGGACAAGAGCGTGGTCGTCTGTCCGATATAGTTCAGCGTCGAAGACAGGATGACAGGCGCCGAAAAATCACCCAGATAAATAATAATAGTCACTGCCGCCGAAATCGTCCCGGCATTGATCATCTTCTTCCAGCCCGGTTCTGTGGTCTGTTTATCTGAAATCCTCTCATGCCCGGATGCCTGCCGCTTCGCCGCCCGCTGCAGGAGTGCGATTCCGAAAGTATAGAGCAGCAGATTGAAGAACAGATTATAGATGGACACAAAAATCAAACACTCCGGTCCCAGCACTGCAGAGGCAAGCGGTATCCCGATAAACCCTACGTTACCAAAAACAGTAAGCATCTGATAGGCATAATGGTACTGATCCGGCGCCCGCAGAATATACGGAATCAGAAAGCCCGCCGCCAGCAAAATCACATAGACGCCCCCGGTCACCGTAACCGCCGCTCCCAGCTCACGCAGAGACATTCTGGGTCCGTCCTGCAGCGCACTGCAGATCAACAGCGCCGGGGCGGTCAGATTGACGATCAGGCCCGACAGCTGTCTGGAAGTTAACTCCGAGAGCATTTCCTTCTTATATAGAAACATACCGACGCAGATCAAAATAAAGATGATGACCATCTGCTGCACTACTACTGTGATATTCATGGAAATGATCCTGCCTTTTCGTTATCTTTAAACCCCGGTCATACTATTCATATTTCATATCGCAGCCAACGCGGGAAATTCAGCCTGCGGTTCCTCCGCTGCGTATATAAGCCGCCGCCTTCTCCCACCACGTCATGCTTTGGGATAAAATCCTGAAGCTCACCTGTTTCGTTCCGCCATAACTTCCCTTACCCCTGATCGTAATCTTTCCGGTTCCTTTGTTTATATTATTGCTGTAACCGATGATATCATAATCTGCGGCGGTAAGCGTCTCCTTCCCAAGCGTAACGGTGAGATCGCTCTTCGACGGCGCAACCGGGAAGCCTGTATAATAGAACTTTCCTTCTACCTTTACCCTGGCTCTGGATAAATGGCTGCCCCTGGCTACAATGCGGAAAGATTCCGTAATGCTGCCCCGATAGTTTCCCTTTCCCGTTACCGTAACGCTCAATACCGTCCCGGCTTCAGGCCTGTCTGTTTTCTCCAGAATTCTGCCGACTTCGTCTTGATAGACATACGTCTTCTCATAATCAACCCCGGCCTTTAACTTTTTACCGCTGGTATCCGTCAGGACAGGTTTACTCATATACTTACCCGCCCGGCTGTTCTCTTCCATATCCTGCACCGCAATCTCTACCTTCGAGATATCCTTGGGCACAATCTTGAACGCAAGCTTCCTGCTGCCGCTGAAATTTTTTCTTCCCTTGATGACGACTGCCGGCTCCAGGCCCCTTTTCACAGCATTCTCCGTATGGTTTATGCCGCTTAAGACATAATCCGTACCTTCCACAAGTTCCATACCGTAAAAAGTCACTTTTACCTTCGGCACAACACCGCCTTTTTGCCACACCTGTTCCTCACCGTCCACCAGTCTGGCTGTGATCCCCTGTCTTCCTTCTTCCAGCGAATACGGAACGATCTTAAATGATTTTGTCAGCGTTCCGGAGTAGGCTCCTTTGCCGGCTATCGTCATTTTCGCAGTCCCCACATTACGATTATTGCTGTAGGTAAGCACATAGTCTTCCCCTTCCTGCAATACGGTTCCGGACGCGTCCGTAATAACCACAGCGTCTTTAGCCCCCGCATCCGCATGCGGATCATACTCCAAAGCTTCTCCCGAATAGGTCAGATTCTGCAGTTTACTGACCTTCGCCGTCCTGATCGGAATACCCGTGATCTTAAAGCTGACACGCCGTACCCCTTTATACTTTCCCTGACCAACGATCAGTACCTGATAGGCGCCGATCTCCGTACAGATTCCGTGTTCCAGCGTATAATCTATGCCCATGGTCAATGTCTCCGAACCCATTTTGAGAAGGGGCATATCCTCTGTCAGTTCCACCGGCTTCCCTGTATAGATCTGGTCCGGTATCCTGGACACTGTTACCTTGCTAATCGGAATCTCTCCCTGCGCAGGGTCTGTGATCGTAAACTCTATCTCTCTGCTGCCTGTATAATTGCCGCATCCCTGAACCAGCACGGAGTAAACGCCAGGCTCCCTGTAAGCTCCCTCACCTCCTGACGCCAGATCGGGATATTCCACCGTAAAATCCTTTTTGTTTGCCAGCTTTCTGCCATTCCAGATCACGGCCGGAACAGGTTTCAGCAGATTTCCTTTATTATAGGCTGCCGCCATGGGATCAATCTGTACGTCTTCCTCGTCTATCTGCAGAGATTTTGGCGTAATCGCAAAGGTACAGACCAAAGTTCCCGCAAAATTGCCTTTTCCTTTGATGGTAATGGCAGGCGCTTTCTGCTGTTCTGCCTCCGTATTTAACAAATTAACCCTGGTATTATTCTTATAACTGATCGTATAATCTTTCCCTGTCCTGAGCGGCTTATCCCCATACCATACCTCAATAACAGGTTTGATTGCTTTCCCCGTGTACTCTTGTGATGGAATATCATTTATCGCATCACTTCCCTCAGCCTGCATCCACAGGCCTCTCTCATCGCGCCAGCCCGCATATAATGTAATGTCTCCCCGCCGCCCCTGCGCGATTACGGAAACCGGGCTGCCCTGACATGCCTCATCTTCGTACCATCCGGTGAACAGGCAGCCTTCTTTCTGCCCGGCAGGCGCAAGCTGGATATCCTCACTCTCAACCGTGTATGTCGCGGGGTTTCCTGCCGCATTCTCGCCGCCATTCAGCTCATAGGTGATCTTATACGGAATCAATTCATATCCGGCCCTGATCACCGTGTCCTGCAGGATATGCTCATAGTTCCCTTCCCAGCCGGTAAACCGGTATCCTTCCGGGAACCTGAAATCCGATTCTTCCGGTTTCTCGCTGTTATATCTGGGCGGCGTCGCATTACGTCTGGCTTTCACCTGCTCTGTCTTGATCACTCGATCCCGAAATCCTGTAAAGGTAACCTGATAGACAGGCGCCTCCACGGTCACCTTACAGACGGCCGTAACTTTTTCCCCTTTATGATCTTCCACCTCAGCAGTGACAGCAGTCTCCCCTTCCAACAGCGCCTTGAGTTTACCATTCCTGTCGACCGCAGCAATCCTGGTATCTGCCGATGTCCATCGCACATCTTCCGCCGATCTTGTCGTGGGAAGTTCCCGAATGGCAATGATCTGTTCTTCCCCTTCCGTCAAAGTCACCATGTCTGTTTCCAGAGTCAGCAGATTGGTACATGCAATAAACTTTCCTTCGGCTGTATCACTGACAAGTGTTTTATCATGATCGGAAACCGCGATTGCCTTAATGGTTATATCTTCATTGATCGTAATAGGCGCCTTATACTGAAATGTTGTCTTCTGGTCAGAAAGCTCCGGTGTTTTGCCGTTGGTTGTGTAATATATCGTTGTATAGGGATCTGCGCTTATTGTCACCTGGCTTCCCTTGTCAACTGTCCCTGTCGCAGAGAACACCGGCCTGCGTGGTTTGCCTGTTACCAGTACCTGGCACACCGCACTTTTTCCTCCTGCAGATGCCGTAATGGTACAGCTTCCTTCCTCCACGGCTGTGATCAGGCCTGACTTTACCGTCGCCACCGTCTCATCATCGGAAGTCCAGGTAACTTCCGTATGATTCCCGTAGCTGGGATAAATCGTAGCGCTCAGTTGTGCAGTATCCCCGGCCTTCATTGCGATTTCCTCACGATCCAGAACGATCTTTGTCACCGGCACCTGCACATCCTGCTTTAAAGCTGCCGGACGGATATCTCCTGTCTGATCGTTGGGTGACGTTTTCAGAACATAATCGATCTTTCCCTGCCGGAAAGCAACTCCATATACATATTTGTTTCCATCTGACAGCAGATCTGTCTCCGTCTGCGCCTCACCGCCCTCAAGCGGAATACTGCATATGTTTGTCGGCGTGTTATAATAGAGCCTGTCGCCTATGGCAAACAAGCCGGAATAAGCTCCCTTCCAATACCCGCCGTTTGCTGACGTCCAACGGCCAATCGGATTTAACAGAGTCGATTCCGTCCCTGTCGACAGCTCTCTCTCCTTGATGATTCCATAACCACTGTAATTTCCGCTGGATTCTATGTAATAACACCTGCCATTATCCAGAATAAATGGCGATTTACAGCCGATCCAGAATTCATTGTCAAATCTGGTGCTTTCCGCTTTCAGATCCACCGTCAGGCTTCCTTTGGTGATCACCCAGTCATAATGGTCGCTCCTTACATCAGATTCGGTCCGAAACACCTCATCACTGAGAAACATATAGTTGTGGCCAACCAGTCCCAGCCGATCCCATACAGGGTCATCCCATGTTGTGTCCACCTGATAATACTGTCCGTCCAGTTTAACCAGATTCCAGGCATGGTTCATCGCACTGCTGCTCACCATATAGCACTCTATTCCCACCCGGTTCAACAATAGTTTATAGGCAAGCGCATATCCCTGACATACAGCCTTGCGGTTGACAAAGACTCCATAAGCGCTGTACACCTCTCTGGGCAGCTTATTGGCCAGATAATTTTCATAATCGTATTCACAGTTTATCACAATATAATCGTGCAGGGCGATGGCCTTTTCCAAATCTGACATATTATCGTCGACTGTAGACAGTGCATCTTCTACCATTACCCAGAAAGTATTGTCATCAAATCCACTCAGATAATTTGGTTTAACAGCCACCAGCATTTGAGTTGTTGTCGTATAAGTGTAGCTGAACCCGGATATAAAGTATAATTCGGGATGCTCATTGATCACCCCGGATATAAAGCCGGCGGCTTCCTGTCTCGTAATATTATATTTCTGCATACTGATTGTGCTGTTCCTGGCCAGCATCTGGCGGTACAGGTATTCCTCCGCATCCGCCCGGTCGCTCTCTGAAAGCAGCGGATCTCTGTATCCGGATATCGAACTGTCGGACTCTCCCTCCCCAAGAACCGTAAAGGAGCCTTCCTGATATACACCCTCTCCGCCGCTGACAGATTCCGTCTCCAGCTCCTCATCCGCCGATAATGACTGATTTCGGGCCTCCTCCTCCAACAGCTGCTCCGGATCAGAATCTGTGGGTTCCTCCGGATCGGCCGGTTCTTCCGCATCAGACGGTTCTTCCGCGTCGGAAGGCTCTTCCCCATCGGACGAGTCTTCCGGATCAGAGGGAGACTCGTTATCAGACGGTTTCTCCCCATCAGCAGGGTCTTCCGCATCGGACGGCTCTTCCGGATCCGAGGGATTCTCCGGCTCAGACGGCTTCTCCCCATCCGATGGTTTCTCGTTATCGGACGGCTCTTCCGAGTCCGAGGGATTCTCCGGCTCAGACGGCTTCTCCCCATCCGATGGTTTCTCGTTATCGGACGGATTCTCTGCATCCGCCGGATTTTCCGGATCGGTTGATTCCTCCGCGTCAGACAGATTCTCTGCACCCGCCGGCTGCTCAACCGCAAAATCTGTCCGTCCATACTCCGCCGCCAGAACCGGCACAGTAAAAGACTGCAGAATCATACCTAACGTTACCAATGCGATCAAAAATCTGCTTTTCAATGCTGTCTGTCCTCCTCACTCTCCAAAACAAATAACTCTTTTACTTTATATAACTGCTGTTACAGGCCTATTATACACTAAAGCATTTCAGATTGCATCCCAAAAAATGCGGTAGTCCTCGTTCGTATATATCGTAAAATTACACCTGTTATTTGTCCTGTATCAAACAATAACACGAGCTATTATAATGCAGAAAACTGCCCCGCCGCTGTTTCCCTCTCCTGCTCTTCGCCGCATGGCGCAATTACAGTTTTAATTCAACTGCATTTTATATAGAATATACCGCACATTCTCCAGTACCGTGATTCCGTTATCCTCAAACCCCAGCTTCCGGCACAGCGCGGAAGACTTCTCATTGTGTTCCATGACAAGCGCCTGAATCTGCTTAAAACCGATGTCCTTCCAGGCGTAACGCAGAATCGCGCTGCACACTTCATAAGCGTATCCCTGACGCTGCCACGGCACTCCGATCACAAATCCCAGCTCCGGTACATCAAATTCCTCCCGCCAGCTGATCCCGGCCCGTCCGATCACCTGTCCGTCCCGCCTGGACAATACGCTCCAGATACCATAGCCGTAGAAGCCATACATTCTTCTTCGGTAATCCTTTATGTAGGCGATCTCTTCGTCCCGATCCTTATATAGATCTTCCATATACTCCGTAATGGCCGGCTCTTCGTAAATACCGTACAGGCTGTCCACGTCCTCCACAATCGTCTCCCGCACGATACAACGCTCTGTCTTGAAGATCTCCCATGGAATTCCGGCCAGCCGGCGGTAGGCCATGTCAACCACTTCGTAATCCACCTCTTCCAGACGCTCTATCATATATTCCGCGCCCGCAAAGACATCCTCCTGATTCCACTGATGCCTGTAGGGCAGTACATATTTCCCATACTGCTTCCAGATCCTGTACTGTATGGAAGAATCCGTAATATACAATGTATCCGGCTCCTCCTGATCAGCCGCACAGATACTGCCATGCTTCTTTAACAGACAGTCTTTACTGCATACAGCGGCACCGCTTCGCGTCGTCTCCCTTCTATCCTCCAGGCAGATGGCATACGCCACCTCCACTTCATGCTGTTTCAACTCCTGGATCAGGCTGCGCAACGATAACTGTAATCGATTTCCCGTCCCATCTTTCAATGCAAAAACCACTTTCCTCAGCATAATCCCACCCCACTCATCTTACATGACGGTTCAACTCCTTTCCCCGTCACATCCATCCAGCCACTCAGCCATTCAAGATCGCATCGCGATGGCTCTTCCACGTCTCGTTCTTTACAGTCAATTTCCATCCTGCGGCGCACCATAGGTCAGCGGGTCGCATGAGAATCATGCTCTTGCATAATTTCCTGTCCGGCAGTAACAGTTCCGATTCTGGCTCCGCAGTAATACATGCCCGGCCATTCCGCTCAAACTGTTACTCTATCTGTATATCCCTATTTTTTATTTGTATTTTCTTATATATAATAATATAATAGATAGGAAAAATATACAAACGAAATCATACATTTTAAGAAAGGACTTAGAAATATGGCACAAAATCCACTTGTAACCTTTACGATGGAAAACGGTGACGTCATCAAAGCCGAGCTTTATCCGGAGATTGCCCCCGCTTCCGTCAACAATTTTATCAGCCTGATCCAGAAGCATTTCTATGACGGCCTGATCTTTCACAGAGTCATCAAGGGCTTTATGATCCAGGGCGGCGACCCTGAGGGTAACGGCATGGGCGGCCCGGGCTATTCCATCCGCGGCGAATTCGCACAGAACGGATTTCCCAACGATTTAAAGCACACTCCCGGCGTCCTCTCCATGGCCAGAAGCATGCATCCTGACTCAGCGGGAAGCCAGTTTTTCCTCATGCACAAGACCAGCCCGCACTTAGACGGCGCATATGCTGCTTTTGGCAAGGTAACCGAGGGAATGGATGTGGTGGACAGGATTGCCGAGACGGCTACCGATTATTCCGACAGGCCATTGGAAGACCAGATCATGAAGACTGTCACGGTTGATACGTTCGGCGTAGAATATCCGGAACCGGAAAAACTTCAGTAAATGCTGTTTTGACATACAGAATATTTCAAGCCGCCCCGGCACAATACCGGTGCGGCTCTTTTCAGCCTGCAGGATCTGAATCCCGTTATCCTCCTGTTGGCACATATCTGTTATAGATTTCCACATGGTCATAAATACACCGCCATCCGCTGGTGGACCCCGCAGTCACGCAGATATAAGGCGTTCCGCCCGCGGAAGTGCCATAGCTCACGGCACAGTTCTTAGACTGGACTACATAACCGGTCTTTCCGCACAGCACTTCGCCACCCGTGTCCTTATCCTCGATCTTGCGCAGGAACCAGTTGGAAATGGTAATGCCCTCCGGATGTTCGGCCGTAGCTCTGGTCGTATAGGTATGCGCAGACAATACCTCTTTGCACAGGTCGTTCTGTATGGCGGCTTTCATGATAACAGCCATATCATAAACAGTGCAATAATGATTTTCATCAAAAAGTCCTATACAATTCGTAAAATGTGCGCTGTTTCCCAGCCCAAGCTCCTCCAGTTTCGCATTCATCATCTCCACAAACGCCTCCTGCGAACCCGCTGTATAAACCGCAAGTCCCAGTGCGGCATCCCCACCGGAAGGCAGCACGGTTCCGTAGAAAAGATCCCGCACCGTCACCCTTTCTCCATCCAGAAATCCAACGGCGCTGCAGTCATTCACATAGGCATAATCCGTAATCTCCAGCGTCATGGTGAAGGTATCATCCAGATCCTCCTCCGCGATCTGCTCCGCAGCCACCAGTACCGTCAATACCTTCGTCATGGATGCCGGATAGATCCTCTCGTCTGCCCCCTTCGCTGCAACAATCGTATCCGTACTCTCGTCAACCAGGATCGCATGGCTGCTGATCACTTCCTCACTGTAGATACCCGTAATATTCGGTGCGGATGTAAAACTGTAAACAGGCTTGTCCTGATTCGTTTTCGTCGCCGCCGTATCGATTTCGCTGTCAGCGCCGTCGCCGCCCTCCTCTGTTCCGCCCTGTACCCCGCCGGTTACCCTCAGGCTGTCGCCGCCAGCAGGCTGCACATTGTTGACTGCCTGCAGCCGATTCTGCATCTCTTCCGCCTCCGGTTTTCCACCGAGCGCCCTGACCATGATCATAATGCCCATAATGACACCAAGCGCCCCCAGACACAGACAGCGCTTCCAGACGCGTTGTTTTCTCATCCGCCGCTGCCGGGCAGACCGTATACGCTTCCGCTCCTCATAGCGGGCAAAGTATTCTCTGTAATCTTCTTCTCCAAACTCCTCTATACTTTCGATTTCTTCTGCGTCATCTGAATATTCTACTTCTCTGCTGTCGAGGTCCTCTGTTTCTTTATTTTCTGTCTCGCCATCTTCTATATCTTCAAAATATGATCCTGTCATTAATATTTCTCCGAAAAAATGATACTATTGTGCCAATAATTTCTTCTAAATTATAGAAAGGTTAAGGATAGAAGTCAACCGGAATAAAACCCTTTCCTCTATAGTTTATCTTTATTTTACAAAAACATACGAAAAATATATCCCTGAAAAGGGAGGATGCCAGGCAGAGCGAACTCTACCTGGCATTATTATGAAAAAGTTTTAGTTAATCAGCAATCATGATGTTGTCGGCTTGTTGCATTGACCTGTTGTTATCTTATGGTCTTAGTATACGCGCGAGAAATGTCTAAAGAATGTTACCTGCGTGAAGTTTTTTTGAAGCATTTTTGAACAGTTCATGAACACGCTTCAAAACTCCTGCCTCCCTGATCTTCCTTGCCCCTGAAAAGGGAGGATGCCAGGCAGAGCGAACTCTACCTGGCATTATTATGAAAAAGTTTTAGTTAATCAGTAAACTTGATGTTGTCGGTTTGTTGTGTTGCCTTGTTGTTATCTTATGGTCTTAGTATACGCATGAGAAATGTCTAAAGAATGTTACCTGCATGAAGTTTTTTTAAATTAAATATGAACAATTCATGAACGGACAAAATGCAACTCTGTATTACATCCAAATATGCATGTATACATTTTTTCTTGCCCGTAACACTTTACTGTGCTATACTGTAAAAGTGAATTTTAAGCATTGAACCAAATACTTTCCGAAATGTCAGCGCAGACATCTTCTGTCATGTCTGCGCTTTTTTACGGAAACGGTGAAGGAGGAGATTATTTTGAAAGAATTTTTTGCAGGCCTTATTGATTCTGTCACCAGCGTCAACAGCGCCGTCAACAATTTCGTCTGGGGAATCCCCATGCTGGTACTGTTGGTGGGAACGGGAATCCTGATGACAGCGCTGACCAGATTTTTCCAGCTGTCCCATATCGGGCACTGGTTCCAGAATACTATCGGCGGTATCTTCCGTGACAGGCATATCACGAAACACACCGACAAAGAGGACAAAGCCATCTCCCAGTTTCAGTCGCTGTGCACGGCTCTGGCGGCCACCATCGGAACGGGCAACATCGTCGGTGTAGCCAGCGCGCTGATCGCCGGCGGCCCCGGCGCCATCTTCTGGATGTGGATCGTGGCTTTCTTCGGCATGATGACCAACTATTCCGAAAATGTGCTGGGCATCTATTACCGCCGCAAGAACACGAAAGGTGAGTGGTGCGGCGGCGCCATGTATTATCTGAAAGACGGTCTTGGCTCCTATAAGGGATGCAGGCAGATCGGCGCGGTTCTGGCAGTACTCTTTTCCGTATTCTGTCTGCTGGCCTCCTTCGGTATCGGCAATATGAGTCAGGTGAATTCCATCGCCGCCAATATGGAAGCGGCCTTCTCCATTCCCACCGTGGCTACGGGCATCGGTCTTATGATCCTGGCGGCTCTGGTCATTGTCGGCGGCCTGAAACGGATTGCCTCCGTTACTGAGAAACTGGTTCCCTTTATGGCCATTGCATACATATTGGGCGCGCTTGTCATCTTCTTAGCCAATATCGGACAGTGCGGCGCTGTCTTTTCCGCCATTTTCAAGGGCGCTTTCGGCTTAAAAGCCGTGGGCGGCGGCATTGTCGGTTCCGGCGTCAAGCTGGCCCTGACCTGGGGCATGAAGCGGGGTGTGTTCTCTAACGAAGCGGGCCTTGGTTCCTCCGTGATGGTGCACTCCAATTCCAATGTCAAAGAACCTGTCCGGCAGGGTATGTGGGGTATTTTCGAAGTGTTTGCCGACACCATGGTTGTCTGCACACTGACTGCCTTTTCCGTTCTTTCGTCCGGACTTGTAGATCTGGAGACAGGCGCAGTCTTAAGCGAAGCCTCCGGCTCCGCCCTGGTGGGCGAGGCCTTTGCCACGATATTCGGCTCCTTCGGCCCGATGTTCATCGCCGTCTCGATCCTGCTGTTTGCCTTCTCCACGGTGCTTGGCTGGAGTCATTACGGCTCTAAGGCATGGGAATATTTATTCGGCACAAAATCCACCATCGCCTACAAGATCGTGTTTATCCTCATCATCTACGTGGGCGCCACCATGAACCTCAGTCTGGCCTGGGATCTGTCCGACACCTTTAACGGGCTGATGGCCATGCCTAACCTGATCGGCGTGCTCTGCCTGTCGCCGCTCGTCGTGCGTATTACAAAAAACTATGTGGACCGCGTTATCCGCAGGCAGGACGTGAAGCCTCTCCTCTCTGTCTTTCCGGATATCAATGAGGAACACACCGAAAGATAGAAACGGCAAAGAAGCACACAAATAAAGGCATACAGATCATATCGGGTAGGAGGCTACCCATTAGTTGAGCAGCCGACCTCCCACACCACTGTACGTACCGTTCGGTATACAGCGGTTCAATAGTTTTCACGCAACTTTCAGATAATAGTCAAGCATGGAGATATAACCCAGCTTGGCTATTATTTTATTGGTGAGGGCAACACTTAATATCTGCGCTGTCCTCCAGTAACCCTTCCTGCTGTTGGCTATCTGATGCACCTGCCATTCCTCAAGCTTTAACGCCCTTAGATTTCGGTACCTCGTCTTCACCCTTTTCCATTGTTTCCAATAGATTGCCCGTATCCTGCGCCGGAGCCATTCATCTGTCTCCGTCATCAGTCCTTTCATGTCTGCAAGTTTGTAATAATTTATCCACCCTCTGACATACTCCGCTAGTATAATACATTCTAATTAATTGTACATTCCTGTGCTATGTGATAAGATATA
>CANPTH010000009.1 GCA_947576945.1 uncultured Lachnospiraceae bacterium | reverse complement strand
GCCGCTGCCACGGCATTCCCCATGATCTTCGTGTATCCGCCTGTACCGGAGGATGCGCCGCCCATCGCCGCCTTCACCGCCTTGCGGAACCCGTCCATGGTGTACCCCATGCCAAGCTGCGTCCATAAATGCTCCGGGTCGCCGTGGTTGCTGGCAATGCCCCTCGCACAGCCTTCCTTGTGGCTGATGATGACGCCGTCCGCAAGCGGGTCAAGGCTGTACTTTTCACAGAGCATGGCGAACAGCTCCACCGCCGTCTCATAAGTCCTTTTCGCCACCGCCTTTGCCGTGGCCGTGTCGGAGCAGGTGAAATTGCTGCCTGATGTGTATTTGATACACGCCGGTTCGCACATTTCCACCCCGATATGGGTATTGTTGCCGCTGCCCTTGCTGCCGGAGCCGCAGTGCCATCCCCTGTGGTTCCACGGTAATGTCTGGTAAGCCGTGCCATCGTTCCCGTCAATGAATCCGTGGACGCAGGATGTGTCATGCGCAGGGCTGTTCCATGAGTTGATGAATACGGACGCCTTCGGCTGCGGGCAGCCCACGGAATGGAGCATCAGCCCCTTTACCGTGATCTTCCTCCCTGCCGTGTAGCAGGGGTTCCTTGTCAGAATACTTTCTACCAGTCTCATTTACTCGTCCTCCTTCCCGTTTTCCGCCCTGTCGTGGAGCTGCTCCAAAATCTCACACAGCTTCTCCGGAACAGGCAGGCCAAGGTGCGCGGCATTCTCCAGAAGGCTCACGCCTTCGTTGGAGATATAAAAAAAGATGATCGCCGTCCGCAGGACGCTGCCTGTGCCGATGACCTGCACATCGAGGATGTTGGCGATCCCCATGAGCAGGAAGATCAGGACCTTTTTGAAGATACCTTTGAAGCCGACTTCACTGGACAGCTTTTTGTCGATGGTCGCACACATCACGCCCGTGATGTAATCCACCACGACAAAAGTGACCAGCGCATACAGCAGGCCGTCACAGCCGCCGAGGAAATAACCGAGCCACCCTCCGGTGGCCGTAAAGATGAGTTGGATCGTGTTCCAGAATTCTTTCATGTTGAAACCCTCCTTGAAAAGATTTTTTGTATGATAAAAGGCCGCCCGCCAAACGGCGGACAGCCCTGTATCCATGGAAATATTAAGTTTTTATATGGCCTCGCTGCCGGCCAGCGGGATGAGTGCCCCATCGTCCCCGACAAGGTAGAGGTTACCCCGCTCCGTGATATACAGTGTCCCGCTCACCCCAGAGGAAGGAAGTTTCTTTTGTTGGACCTTCCTTACGGCCAGGTATATCTCCTTTCCGTCATCGTTTGCCGCCTCCTCTTCTGCCTTATCATAGAGATACACCCCATCAAACGCGCAGTGCAGGTCATCCGCGGAGAAAATAATAATTCGGAGTGTTACTTCCGCAGCCGTTAACGGGATTGATGCCTCTGCAGATACCGCTGTCTTGGAGGCAAGCACATAATTGACTACGCTCCCATCCACGATCAATTCCAGGCGTGAGGATGCACCGGTCAAATGCCCCACACCGAATCTTACGGTCTTTCCCCTGATGACCGCCAATAAATCCGAATCGAAAAAGCAGGAAAAACCCTCCCATGCGGATGTAAATGTTGCCTCGAACGCATAACCGCTCCACACATCCGGCGTCCGCCCGTTGCTCATCACCCAGCGGTTCGTATCTGGCAGGAGGTTCGTCATACCGCCATTGTCCCAGTTATTCTCCGCAAATTTCAGCATCGTCCCCAAGGGATGCACATGGTCCGCCCTCGCCACAGAGGACGAGCCGCCCGGATGCGCCTTTTTCCCCAGGGGCATATAGTCCGATGCCTCCCCGGAGAAGTTCCGGTTGAACGCGCTGTTCTTGTCAAAGGCATTTTCTTTTTTCTTCAGCGCTTCCCGGAGCGTCTCCTGCGTGACGACACCGGAAAAGTCCGCGTACACCTCCACCTGGGCATTGCCGGAGAACTTCATGAATATCCTGTGCGTGATATAAACGTGCGCGGTCTTTACCGGGATATAGTCCGGGCTGTCCGCCTGGGCCACTAAAAAGAGGACGTCATTCCCCGACAGGTCCTTTGCATAGAGCCCGATCTGCTGGTGGTAGAACGCCTCCGTCACGGACGAATTCTCAAGGTACACATCCACAAAAGCTGTCCGGTTCTCATCCTTCCCGATCTCGGAAAAATTAAGGTCCATCGCCACATGGCTGATGCCTGTTTTTTTCGCCAGTTCAGCAGGGGCTGTATAATCCGTCCCCGCCACTGCCCTGGAAAGGCGCAGCGGCTCTTTTCCGGCAATGTCAGCAAGAAGCTGCATCCCGGCATCCGTGATCACGGTACTCTCGCTTTTCCAAACTCCCATATCTCTTTCCCTCCTTAATGTTCATAGCTGACCCGTTCCATCTGTGCGGACGCAAAATAATAGGATGCCGCATGCCTGTAGTCGCTCGGCCCATTCTTTTCCCCATGCTCATAGCAGACTTTCTCCGAAACCATGACCGCCAGATAAGCGGATGCCGTTTTCTCTGTATATTGCTCTGGAGGAAGCTCGTTTCCCGGTGTGATGCGGACATCCGTAAAGGACGGGGTCTTCTTTCCGTCCGTGGTGTTCAGCGCTACCGCATACTGGATGTGCGTGATGTTTTTATCCGTCTGGTAGATAAGCCCTGCCGCCTTTTCAAAATCATTGAAACCTTCCTTCCCTCTCTCTTTCACCCTGGCGAACAGCTTCACCTCCGTGCCTTCCCCGGCGGAAGCGAGGCATTGCAGCAGCGCCCCTTTTACCGGCTCCCGGAACCTGATCTCTTCGGAAAGGTAATAACCGTGCGGACTGTACAGGCCGAATTTCTTCTGCGTGTACCGCACCCTATTTGGGAACCCCACCGGGTCAACTGTGATGTCGATGCCTTCACTGGGGATGAGCGCCACAAAATTATCCGAGGTCTGCTCCGCCACGAAAAAGAAGCACATATGAAGCCTGCTCGCTTCGCCCAGGACGGATTTCTTCAGCGTGTAGGTAAGCATCGTGCCACCTTCTGTCAGCTCGTAACTTAAGAAGGCATTCCCGATATAATGGAAATTGGTGTAATCCCGCTCGTCCTCCGCCGTGCTGTCCCACTTGAAAAGGGACTGGTTGTATATCATGAACTGCGACTTGAACGGCGCGTCGTACCATTCCCCCTTAAACCCATAGTCCAGCTCCTCCGAACCGATGTAGACATAGTACCGGTCCGGCTTATCCGCAAGGAAGTCCACCTTCCCTTTGAACTTCATGCCGAAATAAAAGTAAAAGATATCGTCAAATACCCATACTTTTCGGATATTCAGGCTGTCCTTCAGGAGCGGGTAATACTGCACGGTATATACATAATCGTCCTCTATGAGCTTCCCTTCCTCATCATACTGGTAGTACGGCTCGATCACGTTTGTAACATACCATCCGTCCGAAAGCCCCGGTATCCGCTCCCCGTCCGGGATCTCCGCCTGCATTAAAAATACATGGCGCGTGAAGGACATCGGATTGGTGTAGACCAGATCGATATCCTCAAAAGCATCCAGCCCCCGGTCGAACCAGTAATCCGGCTCATTCCGTATGACAGAATAAGTATTTTTACCAACATCGATGACCGTGTCACAGCCCGTAAACATCCCTCTGTATTTCCCATTGCCCAGCTTCTCCCTTTTTAGGAATGCACCGAACGGGTCATCAAGGATATCCGTATAACGGATGACCTGGTGGAGCGGATGGGTATAGTCCCAGGCATAGAACCCGAATGTCTTATACGCGGCAAAGGTGTACATCATCCTTTTTGTGTCTTTTGGCGTCCCGTAGCAGTGGCAGATCACATGGGATTTCTTCTGCCACAGGTACTCGCACTGCGCCATGTTATAGTTCCAGTACCGGGGATTCGTGTCCGCTGCTCCATTCGGCTGCGTCATGTCATAATACGGGTACACATAATCATAGGCGATGAAGCACCGCTCCATCCGTAGGGCGGCCGCCCCCTTGAAACGAAGCTCCAGCCGGAGGTAGCGCGTCTCCTTGTTGATGCCGTTCCAGCTCGCAGGCTCCCCCTTCCACAGCTTCGGCAGTTCCTCCCATGTGTCTTTGCTGTACGGCCATGAGTTACCTACAAAAGCGTAAATCTCCAGAGAATAATCATCCGCGCCGCTGCCGAACCACTCGAAATATACCCACGGATACACTTCCTTTTGTTCCTTAGAAAGAATAAGGCGTGACATATCCAGGGTGATGGACATCGTCCCCTCCGTGCCGTCCACCACCATGCCGTCTTTAATCTTCAGGCTTCCCGTCATGCTCCAGTCGGAGAACGGGTAGGTGTATTCCACCGTGGTGTCCGCGTTCACCGTCCGCTGCCCGCGCCCTATGCCGTTCCAGTTGACCTTGTTGGTGTTCCAGTAGCCGGAAAAGGACTCCCACAGGAAGTAGTCCCCAAAATCGGAATACGCCGACACGCCGTTGACCAGGGATTCCAGCCCAAGGCTGCGGCAGTAGCCGCACACCTCTTTCAGCCCGGACTCGAAAACGGATGCCATCTCCTCATCCTCGTAATAGTCGCCCCAATAGCCGACCTCGCACTCATCCAGGAAGATGCCGTCCGCAAGCCCGTTGGAGGCGAGGGCGCTGATGGTGGATTTTATCTCCGACAGGAAATCCCTCGTGTTGAAGCGGCTCCCAAACGGGATGTACTGGAAGATCTTCGTCCCGCAGGCACGGGCCTTTGCCACCTCGTCCGCCGTATCGTCCGCCGACACCAGGATGCTGTAGACGGAATAATCCGTCAGCCCCGAATACTGGAGCATCCCGTAATAGATCATGAACGGGGCCGGCTGCCGATACTGCTTATCCAGAATGAAACGCCCGCCTTCCTCCACAATTCCTGCCATCTCATATTCCAGCTTCGGGTAGCTAAAGGTACACCCCAAGCCTTGCTTCCCTGGGTGCGATGGCCGCAGGGCTTTCCGCTCTCGCTTTCACGCAGATGTGGTGCAGCCCGACACCGAGCAGGAAGAAGTCCATGAACTGCATGGTGGCGTTTGCATTGGGATACTTTTTCGCCCGCTCCGAACCGTCCACCTCCAGGTAAAACTCTGACTTTACGGCGTGGGAAAGAACTGCGGAGAACCCGACATGGCAGGTGCGGTCTTCATTCACCACATTGATATAACAGTCACAGACAGCCGTATCATTGGCTGAAAGTTCCACCGGCTTCACGTTTGTGCCAAATGCCACCTGGTTCTCCTCATACGGCACGACATTGACCTTCTTCATCGCCATCTCCACCAGGCTGATCCTGCCCTGTTTCGTAAGCGCCATGATATCCCTCCTCAGATCACTTTTATTTCGCAGGTGAGCCCGTCCGGGTGCGTGAAGATGATGCCATCCGGCGTCTCCTCATACCGGTACCTCACAGGCACGCCAAGCTCGTACATGGCATTGACTTCCCCGCGCGCCGTGTCGATGGTCGCCTGCACGAGCCTTGGCGCGACAAAGGACTTCACCACGCTGTCGATGGCGTCCTGCACAAAGCCGCTGTCCAGGGACAGCGTCCCGATGGTGGTGGAAAGCTCCGCCACCGTGTTCCACGGCTCCAGGATGTCCTTCTCCATGCGGACGATCCGTGTACGGATATCCAGACCGAGCTCCTCATCCACCACTCGCACCACATCGCCAAGGCCGTATCTCTCATGTCCATGGCCTGCAAGGTCCTGCAGATACAGGACGGACAGCCGGTAGGAATAATTCGGCTTACAGTAGTCCGCTGCCCGCATCTTCGCATAGGCGAGCATATCCTCCGCGGATGTGAAATTGCTGCAGTCCAGACTCCCGATGAGTAATTCGTCCGTATAGGAGTGATCCTCCACATAGGAAAGCCCGCCATTGACGGAGGCAAAGGTCATGCCGTCCTTCCCGAAGGCATAGAGCCTCGTGATGAGGGATGTGGTGCTGACCGTCCGCTCGATGGACTTCATGTTCTTTTTGAAATGGAACACCATGCCATTGTCGCCGCCTGTCTGTTTCACCAGGTCAACCGTCTTCTCCACGGGATGGAATACCAGCTCCCCGTGATACACATCCGCGATGAGCTGGAGCAGCGCCAGCGGGTTATCCGCATCACTCTCAAAAGACCTTGTGGCACTGATCCCAACGATGCCGATATCCCAGGAGGTGTTCTGCAATGCGAACCTCATGGCGCTCCCGGCTTTCACCACGTCAAAGACTGCCGTTTCCAGCCTCGCCGCCCTCGCAAGGTCATAATAAAGGTTCTCCGCATAGACGGAAGTGATCTTGCCCGCGCCGGATTCCTTTTTGTCCGTCACCGTCTTGACCTTGTATGCCTGCCCGCCCAGGCGCACCTCCGCCTGGTTCTTCACAAACCCCCGCTTGGGGTCTGTGAAATACAGTTCAAATTCCAGTGTGCTTTCCGCATTGACCTCGTCCGTCTGTATGACATGGAACGCCTCCTGCAGGATGGCGGCAGGGACGCCGTTTTCATACACGACCACAAATCTATCCGCGTTCATAGAGCCGCCCCCTTTACAGCCATCTGCTCCGTGCCTCTACCGTAAGGAGCGACAGCGTCCCGCCGTCCACGCCTATGGTCACCGTATTTGCCCCCGGCTTAAGGTATGGGAAATTAAGTACAGCCATCTGGCCGAGGGCATTTCGTACCGTGCCGTCTGCCGACACAGCCTTTGCCGTCATGTCCCCGGCATCGACCTCCAAAGTTTCCGAAGCGGACAGCGGGCCTTTTATCTCCATCTTCTCCCCATTGACCGTGATGCGGATGATGCTGCTGTCCGCAAGCATCCCCTGGATCTTATACAGCGGCGCAGAATCACAGTTCCCTTTGCGCCTTATGACGGTGGCCGAGGACGTAAGGCCGAACACCTCGTCCGGGACGGCATAGGCGAACGGGTCCGGGCAGAAAAAAAGCACCTTGAAGGTGCCGGTGTTGCGTACCATCCGCTCATAGGAGATGCCGTCCCTGATCCTTGCGGAATACACCCGCCCCGGCTCACTGTCCAGGGCAAGGCTGCACAGCCCGTTGTCCGGGTTCAGCCATCCCATGATGGAATCCTTCAGCGCGAGCAGGCCGCTGTCACTTTTCCCCGGAGGGATGAAGCAGGTGACCTCGATCTCCCGCTCCGAGAGCGTCTCCCCGAAGTCCAGGATGCCGTGCCTCCCCGCCAGCGTTCCGGTCTGGTTGCGTGGGGAAGGTATGCGGTTCTCCACCGCCATGCGTGTTTCTATCCCCATCGACCTTGAGGATATGCCGTTGAATGTGAAGCCCATAAAATCCCTCCTTTAAACAACTCCCCTCGCCCGCCTCCCGGCTTTCATGAGGGTGTTCAGTTCCTGTGATATCCTGCGGATGTCATCATCGCTGCGGACCACCATTTCCCGCACTTCCACCAGCGGCCCGGCCACATACCCGTATGGGCTGTCTGCCGCAGTTCCATCCCCTGATGACATGCTGTGCCTGTCTGCGTAAGATACGGATGCAGATGGATTCAGGATCATATCCGCCGCCACACCATCCATCGCCTTTGCTACCATACCCTTGCTGTCCTCGATGCCCTTTGCCAGCCCCTTCATGAAGTCCGGCATCCAGCTCTCATAATCCGTCAGCGGTCCCTCATCCGGGACAGAAAAGTGCAGGATGGATCTGATCTTGTTCGCCACGCTGCTCACAGCATCACCCACAGCTCCGATACAGCTCCTGATGCCGTTCACGATGCCCATGATCATATCCTTGCCCCACTGCAGGGCCTTGGATGGCAAGGAAGTAATAAAGCTGATGGCATGATTGAATCCCTCCTTGATAGAGGACACGATGTTCCCCATTGTGCCTTTGATACCGCTCCATATATTGTTGAACACTGTGGTGACTGTATTTTTAATGCTGTTCACGACACTTGAAACGGTGGATTTGATACTGTTCCATACCGTGGAAATGGTGGATTTGATGCCGTTTACCACTGTCGTGACCGCAGCCTTTATCGCATTCCACACCGTAGTGATCACTGTCTTGATGGCATTTAAAACTGTGGTTATCGTTGTTTTTATGGCGTTCCATGCCGTGGTGATAAAGGTCTGGATTGCCGTCACGACCGTGGTGACGATATTTTTGATTCCCTCCCAGATTGTGCTAAAAAAGCTGCTGATGGCATTCCAGACTGCCTGTGCCGCAGTCGAGATTGCGCTCCAAGCGGTGGTCAGGAAATTCGAAATAGCGGTGACTACCGCGGTAAAGACACCCTTGATTCCTTCCCACAGACCGGAAAAGAAATCCTTGATCCCGTTCCACACAGCCTGCGCCGTGGAGGATATTGCCTCCCATGCCGCTGAAAAGAAATTTTTGATTGCTTCCCATACGGCAATGGCAACCTCTTTCACATTCTCCCAAAGGTTGATCCAAAACTGCCGAAAATCTTCGTTCGTGTTCCACAGATAGATAAAGGCCGCCACCAACGCCGTGATTGCCGCAATGATAAGGAAGATCGGGTTGGCAAGCATGGTGGTGTTTAAAGCAGCAAAGGCAGTCTTTACGGTATTGATGACACCCGCCACCTTCGGCACTATGGTCATGATCATGCCGACCGCAGACACCACTTTACCCACCACAATCAGCACGGGGCCGAGTGCTGCCGCAAGGAGCGCAATGGTGACCACCACCTTCTTTGTTCCCTCATCCATGCCGTTCAGCCAGTCTACAAACTTCTGCACCCACCCGACGATGGTCTTTATCGCAGGCATGAGCAGTTCGCCAAAAGAAATAGCCAGCCCCTCTAAGGCTGACTTTAAGATGGTGATCTGCCCCTGCAGGTTGTCAAGCTGTGTGTCCGCCATCTGCTGCGCCGAACCGCCACTGTCGATGATGGACTGCTGCAGGTCATCCCAGGTATCGCCGGTATTGGCAAGCAGGGCGTTCACGGAGGACAGGTCAGTCTTGTTGAAAATCTTCCCGATGATGTTGGACTTCTCTTCCGCCGTCATGCCGTCCATGCTTGTGTTCAGGTTTCCGAGGATGTCATTTAAGGAACGCATATTCCCCTCGGAGTCATACACGGACACGCCAAGTTCATCCAGGCAGTCCGCCGCCTTGTCTGTGGGGTTCTGCAGAGAGAGGATGACGTTCCTTAAGTGTGTGCCGCCTTCCGCTCCCTTGATGCCGTTGTTGGCAAGGATGCCCAGCGCCGTGTTCAGTTCGGCAGTGCCGCCTTTCACGGTCTTTGCGGTCGCGCCGATGGTAAGGATGCCCTCGCCAAGCTGCGCCACGGAAGTATTGGTGGTGGATGCGGTCTTCGCCATCTGGTCAACCATCGTCCCCGCCTCATCCACGCCCATGCCCAGGGCGGACATGGCGTCCGTCACCATGTCCGATGCCGCCGCAAGGTCAATGCCGCCGGCCGCCGCAAGGTTTAAGACGGTAGGGAGCGTGTCGCACATCTGCTGCGTGTCGTACCCGGCAAGGGCAAGGTAGTTCAAAGCCTCCGCGCACTCCGAAGCGGAGAAGGCCGTCTCGCTGCCCATCTTCTTTGCCAGTGCGGAAAGCGTATCCATTGTATTGACACTCTCGCCGTTGACCGTGGACATGGCATCCTTCGTGATGCCCATGGTCGCCTGCACCTGCGACATAGACGACTCAAAATTTGCCGCCGTGCTGACTGCCGCCGTCCCCAAAGCCGTAACGCCCGCCGTGACAGGGAGCAGCTTCTGACCGGCAGAGGAAATGTTATCCCCGACAGTCTTCAGCTTTTCCCCCGTGGCGGCGATTTTCTGCAATGCCACAGCGGACTGCCCTGCCTGCCGCTCCAGGTCACGCAGATTGTTTTCCGTTTCGATGATCTCCCTCTGGAGGGCATCGTACTGGTCCTGCGTGATCTCCCCATTGGCAAGAGCCGTGTTTGCCTGCTCTGCGGCGGTCTTTAGGGTTTCCAGCTTTTCCTTCGTCCCCGCCACTGCCTCGCCTAAAAGCCTGTGCTTCTGCGCCAGCAGCTCCGTGTTGCCGGGGTCTAATTTTAAGAGCTTCTCCACGTCACGGAGCTGGCCCTGCGTATCCTTGATGGAGGAATTGACTCCCCTTAATGCAGTCTGCAGCTTGGTGGTATCGCCGCCAATCTCAACAGTGATACCTTTAATCCGGTTTGCCACGGCAAATACCTCCCCTCAAAACAATAAAAAAAGCCCGGATAAATCCAGACTTTTCTAACGGTATGTCTTAGAGACACCATATGCCATCGTGTTTCCCTATGCTTATATTACACCGATCCCTTTCAGCAGCTTGACTGCATCCAAAATCCCTGCCCGGTACAGGAAACGGTTTTCTATGGATTCCTCCTGGTTCTTTAAGGTTTCATATTCATCGAATGCCCTCTTCCGTTCTCTGTCCAGCAAATGCAATGCTTTCTCAATCTCATCGCTCCCCTCAGCAAGCTTCCGGTTCAGTTCGATATATTCCTGATCGTTGGCGCGTAGTTCTGCCAGATGTTTTTCGACAATATCATCCAGGAAATCTTCTACCGTATTGCATACTGCCATATAAATCACCTCTTTTCGTTGGTGGTCATCTTACGATAACATACCGGATATATCAAGTTATTTTTTTGATTTATACGAACCTAAAATCGGTCAAAGTCCTCCTGGGTGGCAATTTCCTTATAGCCCTTGTATTCGTCGTTCCTGCTCTCCGCGAACATATCGTTGACCATCCCTATCGTGAGCAGGTCAAGGTCACGGATGGAAAGCCCAAGCTGTACGCACCGCAGCAGGAACAGCGGCGTTGTCATTTCCCGGTCAGTTGGGCGAAGTTTTTTTTAGACTGGACATCCGTCTGCACGTTCAGCCCCCATAGCTGTATCAGCTTCGGAAGCACCTGGTAGATGGAGAATGTATTGAACTCATCCAGCCATTCCTCCGGGCTGTCCGGGATCTTGGGGTCTGCGTGTTTCGCCATCACATAGGCGATGTTCTCGAACATCTCAAGGGAGAACAGATCCAGGTTGGAGCTTTCCTCATCCCCGTCACCAATGGACTTCTCCAAGGAACGCAGGTCTTTGTAAATGTCCCGGTGGAACTTCATCCGGTAAATGCGCGGGATGGCCGCGGATGCCTTGAAAGGCACCTGCTTCCCGTCGATCTCGATATTCTGCTTCATACTCATACGTTAACCCTCCCCTTCCGTGTCAACCGTTCCGCCCGCTGCCGCATCCGGCAGGTACACGCTCTTGTACCAGTTCCGGTAGACCTCGTCCGTGGTGCTGTCCCCGGTCTTCGCCTTCACATAACCGCTCGCCAAAGGCGCTGCCGTGATGGACAGCGTCTCGGTCTGCACCTCGATCTCCTCCTCGTTGGTCTGGGACTCAATGGTCGGGCGCGCTGCCGAGCAGTTGTACAGCACATGGCGGATTTTCCGCACATCGCCGTCAAACTCGAACAGCAGGGCGAAGTTCTCCGTCTCCGCGTTGGCGTTCTCTAAAAGCACCTTGTTCTCATCCAGCGCCTCCTTCAGCACGTCGGTGCGGAAGCTCTCCGGCACCATGGCAAGCTCCAGGTCGCCCTCGTAGCCCATGTTGTTGCTGACCGTGTAATAGGCGTACCCGTCAGCGTAAAAGTTGCTCGGCTCGCCGTTGGGGTCCAGGGAAAGGGAAACGGCGCCGGGCATCGCAACGGGCGTGCCAAAGGACACCGCCCCGTCCGCCCCCAGCGTCAGCAGCGCGTAATGCACGTTGCAGATGTTGAATTTCACTTTATTCTTCTTCGGCATCGTAAACCACCTCCATGTCAAACTGGTAGAGGACCTCGTACAGCTTCTCGCTGTCAATCCAGACCTCCGACTTGTTGTAGAAGATGCGCCGCTTATCCAGCGCGTCCTCCAGTTTCTTCTCCACCGACGGGTCCTTGGTGTCGGTGTACAGCTCTATCTTCACGCCGCTCGCCTTGAAGTACACCATGCCGTCAGCGGCGAAATTGTCGCTCTGCGGCAGGAGGTAGCAGACAAACGGCGGCTCCGGCGATTCGCCCTCCGCAAAATGGTCATAGGCGAAGGGGATGCCGGTTTCCTTTAAAAGCGCCAGTAATGTTTTCACAATTTATCCCTCCAATGCTTTCTGTATCTCTTTTTCAAGCTGCTCTATGCCGGCCTGCTCCGCCGCCGCGATATGCGGCTTTGCCGGGACGCGCCCGCCGCCCCGCTTGGCGTGGCCGTGTTCCAGAAGGTGCGTCAGTTGGTAGCGGTTCCTGGAATGCACCGTCACCTCCAGCGAATTGGACGTTTCCTTCGTGGTCTTCACCGCCCATGACTTTGCATACTTCCCGGTGTCCTTCGGCGCGTTGGCTTCTATGTCCTTGCGCACCGCTGTCCCGGCTTTCTTCACCGCCTTTTTCACATCCTCCGTGGCAAGGTCCGCATATTCCGTCAGCCCCTTCATGATCTCCTCCGCCATCCGGTCGATAGATACGCCGTTCGCCATCGTCACCGCCTCGCTTTCCTGCATTTGAATTTAATGCATTTCTTTTTATAATTCATGTGGTCGATGGCGAGGATGTCGTACAGCTCCCCGCCAAAAACCACCCGGTACCCCGTGGAATCAACCGCGGACGCTTTCCTGCACCAGCGGACAGTAAACGAAACCTCCGATTCATCCGCCACGGTTCCGGCCACATCTGTCTCACTGGTCTGCTTCCCGGCCTCACCGCTTACTGTAGCATGGCAGGAATAATAATCTGCCCATGTGTTTTTGTGGTTGCCGATGCTGTCCACCTCCACGGCATTCTTCTGAAAGGTGATGCGGACATTCAAAAGGGAAACCTCCATCAGAACGCCTCCTTCCGGCTGCCGGAAAGAAGCGCACGGAGCGTCAGCATCATGGCATGGTGGTCGGCATCCTCCCGGTGTTCATACAGATAGGCGGCCGTATACTGTACTGCTATCTCTGCATTTTCCACTGCGTAAAATTCCTGCGTGTCATCCATCCTCGCCACATCCATGCAGATTTTTTCCGATGCCCTGACCATGCTTTCAATCAGGGCATCATCATCGTCATAATCCACACGGAGGTAGTTCTTCATTTCTTCCAGCGTCACCGCCATGCCTGCAGCGCCCCCTTTCATTAACCTGCGGATGCGGCCTTCTGCACCAGCACCTTCACTGCCTCCGCAAGGATCATCTTCCCATCCACACGCTGCGAGGCGAGGAATCCCACCTGCCCGGTGGCTGCAAACAGCTCATTCAGGCGCTTGAAGCTGCGCCCCTGCCTGTCAGCAATCCAATAGTAGCTGAAATCACCGAAAGCGATGGTCTTCGCTCCCGCGGCAATGGCCGGCATATAGGCAGAAGTCTTGATGGGGCGGCCTAAGATCATGTCCGGCGCCCCGGCTGTCAGGGACGGCTGCCACAGGTACTGCCCGTTATTGTCCTTCAGCTTGCGGATGGCCTTGATGGTAGAGTCGTTCAGCACCCACACGGATTTCTTGCGGTACGGGGATTTCAGCGAATAATACAGATCCATCAGCTCATCCGCCGTCACTGCCGTGGCAGATGCCGCGGTCACGCCCGTTTCCGCGCCGCCAGTGGCCGCAAGCACCCCTAACGGCTTGCCCTTGCCGTCCCCCGTGAAGAATGCCTCCTCTTCCTTTGCCCCGATCCTGCGGGCAAACTCGCGGGAAATATAGGACTGCAGGTCAAACACGCTGTCGTTCAACAGCTCCTCGGAAACCTTGATCATGGTGCCCAGCTTGTAAGCGCCGATGGAAACCTGCCCGAAGGAATCATCGCTCTCCGGGTATGCGCCCTCCTCATCAATCCAGGATGCCGTGCCCTTGGATGCGACAACGGGAATCTTGCGGTCGCCGCTGGAGGTACGGATGACTTTCGCCATCTGCCGGAAGATGTTCTCCTCCTCCAGGGCCTCCACCAGTGTGCGCTCGTATTCATCCGGCACCAGATAGCCGCCTTCGGAGTCCGTGCCGACCTGCAGGGCATTGGTCACGTTCGGCATCGGAGCCTTGGAGCGCATGGCGTTCCAGAAATTCTTCCGGTAATCATCAGAAGCCCGCCCCGTCTTATCCTCACCATCATCTCCAATGCCGCCGTTCATGGGCTTTGTCGTGAGCGGCTTATTCAGCGGGCGGTTCAGCTCTGCATCCAAAGCCTCCTGCCGCTCCAGCCTTTCAATCTCTTTCCCAAGGTCGGTGATCTCCTGTTCCATCTTTGTGTATGCGGCGTCATCCTCCGCGGAAAGAACGCCGTTCTCTTTCCTGTGGGAATCTAAGAATGCCTTTGCCGCCTCCCATGCCTTCGCGCGTTTCTCACGCAGTTCAAGAATCGTCATAATGAAATCCTCCTTCTCAATGTCTCAATAAATGAAGCCGCTCCATGAGTGCGTCCACGGAACGGCCGGTTTCTGTTTCCGGTGCAGGGATTTGTGTCTGCTCCTCTATCTTCGGTTTTGTTTCTCCATATTTGGCCGCCATCTTGTTAAAAAGTGTGTTATTGACCGCCCTGCGGGAGAACAGCATGGAACTTGGGGCAGGCGGCTTTTTTTCCTCTTCCCCTTCATCCGCTGTCCCTTCCTCCGGCTCCGCCTTTGCCCGCGTCATGATCTCATCCGCAAAGCCAAGCTCCACCGCCTTGTTTGCGTCCATCCACGTTTCCGCATCCATCAGGTGCGACAGCTTCGGACGGGAAAGCCCCGTCTTTAACACATAGGCGTTGATGATGGACTCCTTCACTTCGGAGAGCATATCGATGGCTTTCTGCATCTGGGCATGGTCGCCCCAGGCGATGGTGGCGGGGTTGTGTATCATCAGCATCGAAACAGGAGATACCAAAACCGTATCACCTGCCATGGCAATCACACTGGCGGCGCTTGCAGCGATGCCGTCAATCTTTACCGTGACTTTTCCTTTGTAGTTGGTGAGCATATTGTAGATCTGTGCCGCTGCCACACAGTCACCGCCCGGTGAATTGATCCACACGGTAATGTCACCGCTCCCGGCATTCAGCTCATCCTTGAAAAGCTGCGGTGTGACGTCATCGTCAAACCAGCTTTCCTCTGCGATGGTGCCGCTCAGTTCCAGTATCCGCTCTGTCACTTCCGGCTCCTGGTTCTTCGCCTTCCTCCAGCTCCAGAACTTCTTCGTTTTCATCGGATTCCTCCTTCCCATCCTGTGCGGATGCCTTCTTCGCAAATATGCCCGCATCCGCAAGTTTTGTCATGTTCCCGTTGATAAGGTACAGATCGCCGCCAAGCTCCTCCGGGATGCGGTCGAGGTTCTCCAGCTCCCGAATGTCGTTTGCGGACATCCACCCGTTCTGCCGCCCCACGGCATACCCGTTCATGCGGCTCTGGTAATCTCCTCGGAGCAGACCGTCCACATTGAACTTCATGAAATACTGCTTCTTTTCCTCCGGGGTCAGCAGGGCGCGCGCCATGGACTGCTCCCACCTGGACACCCACGGATCAAGTGTATATTTCACGAACTCAAGGCTCTGCTGCTCGATATTGGAGAAGCTGCTCTTTTCCAGGTCGCCCACCATGTGCGGAGGCACACGGAAGATGCGGGCAATCTCATTGATCTGGAATTTCCTCGTTTCCAGGAACTGCGCCTGTTCCGGCGAGATGGAGATAGGCGTGTATTTCATGCCCTCTTCCAGGACTGCCACTTTGTTTGCATTGTGGCTGCCGCCGAACGTGGACTGCCAGCTCTCCCGCACCCTTGACGGGTCTTTCAGCGTCCCCGGATGCTCCAGCACGCCGCTCGGCTGTGCGCCGTTGGCGAAGAACTTCGCCCCGTATTCCTCGCAGGCAATCGCCATGCCGATGGCGTTCTTTGCCATGGCAATGGGGGAATAGCCCACCAGCCCGTCAAAGCCGAGTCCGGGGATATGCAGCACCTCCGACGGCGGCAGGATGACCGTGCTGCCCTTCACGGTCGGCGCGTCATCCATGCTCACCGTGTATTCATAATAGAGCTGCCCTTTGCTGTCACGCTCCACGCCCATCCGGTCCGGCATCAGCGGGTACAGCCCCAAGACCTCCCCCTTGCCGTTGCGGATGATCTGTGCGTAGGCATTGCCCCAAAGGAGCAGGTGCGTCATCAGCGTTTCCCGGAACACGAAGGAAGTCATCTCCGGGTTCGGCTCGTCATGGAGCAGAAAATACAGCGGGTGTTCCGCTGCCTTCTCCTTCCCGCCGTTATCCGTGTAGCGGTACATATGCAGCGGCAGCCCCGCCACCGCCTCCGAAAGTATCCGGACGCAGGAGTACACCGCCGTCATCTGCATGGAGGAACGCTCATTGACACGCTTCCCGCTCGTGCTGCCGCCCATGAAAAAGCTGTAGGCGCTGCCGGAAGTCCTGTTCTGTGGTGCGTCCCTCGCCCTGAACAATCCACTGAATAATCCCATAGGAACCACGCTCCCTTCCAAAAGACAGACAGCAGAAAGGCACCGCCAAAGCGATGCCTTTCTGCTGCCCGTGTTATGTGTTTTTTATTTATTATCTTCCCTGATCTGCTTTATCAGCCTGTCAAGGCTCACCCCGTCCCGGAATCCTGCACGGTAGTAGTATTCGTTTTCCCGCGTGGCTTCCGAATTTGCCACATCCTCGCACAGCTCCATCATTTCCCGCTGCTCCGCGCTTAACTGCTCAAACAGCAGCTCGTGTGCCTGGTCTGCTTTTTCCGCTTCCGCCGCCTGCTCCTCCGTAAGGGGATATTCCTTTTTAAAGGCGTCATGGTGCATCCCCATCCGTTCCGAAATGATAAGCTCAAGGAAATCCTTCTCATCCATCCTTCCACCTCCTTCGCCAGACAGCATAAAGGAATCTGCGGAAAATAGCCATATAAGGAACCGACAAAGATAATGTGTACAGACTGGTGAAAAGTCAAAAAACAAGCAGCCCCCGGCTGTCATAGACGGAGGCCCCTGCATCGTTCCCACAGCGGATGGCGCGGTCAAGCCCCATGATCGTGGCCACGGCCCCGTCAATCTTCTCCGTGGATTTCTCCTTATCTGCCTTAATATTGCCTGCCGGGTCGGTGCGGATGAAGATGTTGTCCATCATCCACCGCAGGACCGGATGCCCGCCGTGGGCAATCATCTGCTCCAGCACCAGCTTCATCAGCTCCTTGGTCGGCGGGGACATATCCTTGAAGCCCTGCCCGAACGGGACCACCGTGAAGCCCATCCCCTCAAGGTTCTGCACCATCTGCACCGCGCCCCACCGGTCAAAGGCGATCTCCCGAATGTTGAATCGTTCCCCAAGCCGCTCAATGTATTTCTCAATAAAGCCGTAATGCACCACGTTCCCCTCCGTGGTCATCAGCTTCCCCTGCCGCTCCCACACATCGTAAGGGACATGATCGCGACGGACACGCAGTTCAAGCGTCTCCTCCGGCACCCAGAAGTACGGCAGGATGCAGTATTTATCCTCCTCGTCCAGCGGCGGGAACACCAACACGAATGCCGTAATGTCCGTGGTGGAGGATAAGTCCAACCCGCCGTAACAGACACGCCCTTCCAGGTCCTCCTCCAGAACCGGGAAGGCGCAGGCATCCCATTTGTCCATGGGCATCCACCGCACCGCCTGTTTTACCCACTGGTTTAAACGGAGCTGCCGGAAACTATTCTCTTCCCCCGGATTCTGCTTTGCCGACTCACACGCCGCCTCCACCTTGTCAATCCCGACTGTGATATTCAGCGAGGGGTTGGCTTTCTTCCACACCTTCGGGTCCGTCCAGTCGTCCGCCTCATCCGCGCCATAGATTACAGGATAGAAAGTGGGGTCAATCTTCCGTCCTTCCAGAATATCCTTTGCCTTCTGGTGCGTTTCATAGCAGATGGAATGGGTGTCCGTCCCCGCCGTGGTAATGAGGAAATACAGCGGCTGCATCCTGGCGTCCCCGGAACCCTTGGTCATAACATCAAACAGCTTCCGGTTCGGCTGTGTGTGCAGCTCGTCAAACACCACGCCGTGGATGTTGAAGCCGTGCTTGGAATACGCCTCCGCCGAAAGCACCTGGTAGAAGGAATTGGTCGGCATGTATATGATCCGCTTCTGCGAGGCAAGTATCTTCACTCTCTTATTCAGGGCCGGACACATCCGCACCATGTCCGCCGCTACGTCAAAGACGATGGTGGCCTGCTGGCGGTCGGCGGCGCAGCCGTACACCTCGGCGCGTTCCTCCCCGTCCCCGCAGGTCAGGAGCAGCGCCACGGCCGCCGCCAGCTCTGACTTGCCCTGCTTCTTCGGGATCTCAACGTATGCCGTGTTGAACTGGCGGTACCCGTTCGGCTTGAGCGTTCCGAAAATGTCACGGATGATCTGTTCCTGCCAGTCGATCAGTTCAAAAGGCTTTCCCGCCCATGTGCCTTTGGTGTGGCAGAGGCTTTCTATGAACATCACGGCAAAATCAGCGGCATCCCTGTCATAGCGGCTGTCTTTCGCTTTGAACTTCGTCGGCTTGTATTTTTTCAGTTTCCGCATTGTCATTCCGGTCACCTCCTTTGGAGTGGCATGAAAAATGGCCTGCCAGTGGCAAGCCTAAAATCTATCAGTACAAGATGCAGAGCCGTCTGGCTCTGCACTTAGGATATTCAGTTCCACATTTTCACTCTGCCGCTTTCAATGCCCAGGCCATCGCGTGGCCGTCGTCAATTACAGGCATAAACTACACAAATATGTGCGCTGCGGATTGTGTACTTTATGGCAGAGGACTAATCCCAGCCAAGCTCCCTGCGGATCATGTGCTTGGAATGCTGCCGTTCCGACTTTTTGAACGGCCGCTTATAGCGTCTCCTCCGCTGCCCGCGCCTTTTTCCCGATGCGGGCATTGCAATTCCGGTGTGTATCTCGTCCCCATACTGGTGGTCCTCAATCCATCGCAGGTTCCTCCCATATGCTTTCATCCTTACCATTTCCTCCCTGCGTGTTGGCAGTTATATTTTGCGGACTTTGTCCTCGCCGTAAATTACATGGAGATGCGACCCATTGTCCCATGCGACCATGATGCTCGCTGTGTCATCCACACCCTCGACCGTTCCATGTGTCCCTATGGGCGGTGCCTGCGCATCGTCCATCCGCACCAGTTCCACCCGTGTCCCTGCAGGATACTCCCTGCGGACACGCTCCACCATCTCCCTATTCGGAAACTTCATTGCTGACCGCCTCCTTCCTTTCACCGTTCTTGAAGGCCGAGCTGCCAGAAAGGTTCTTCAGCAGGATTTTCCGCTCTCCCTTGTATTCCGTGCCGATGAATCCGAGCCGGAGCAGGAAGCACCGGAATGCGTACTTTTCGTTGGCCACCGCTTTTTCCTTTGCCGTGATGCGTTTCTGGTTCCGGCTCATCTCGCAGAGCGCGGAAATAAAATGCGTGTATGCTTTGGCTGACTCTGCATCCAGTGTCTCGGAAAACCATGGGAAGGAAACCTTTTCCTCATCAATCTCAATCCGCAAGTCATCAATGCCGAGGGCCTTTTTGATGAGGCTGCCTTTTGCATCCAGCAGCCTGGTAAGGTTTCCGCAAAGCACCATGCTAAGCGGAACCGCCACCGTAAGCCCTGTGTTCTCCTCTTGCGGCGCAGTTTCCGGCTCCTCCGCATTGTTTTCCGCATCCGCGCTTTCTTCCTCGGTGGAAGCTTCCTGCACCGTTTCTGCCGGGACCGCAAGGATACCTTTTTCTGCAAGACGCTCCAGCAGGTTGCGGATCTCCTCGTTGTCTGCCTGATCGTCAAATTCCATCCCGCCGTTTTTGTCTATGTGGAAGTAATCCACTTGGTAGGCCGCCGTCGGCATTCCGAGGTATTTTGGCTTTACCTCTAAAATCTCTCCCATCGCCTGCACCAGCGCTTTCCGTTCCGCCCCTGTCCTGTTGAATTCAATCCTCATGTGCTTTTCCTCCATTTTTTTGCGTTTTCCCTTTCGGTACTACATTAATCACTCTAAGCGACTGGAATAGCAAGCAGTATGTGAGAAAAAATGTCACAATAAAAAGTCCGGGAACTGTGCGTAATACACAATGCCCGAAAGCACGAAATAGACATTCGGCAGCGCCACGCCGTTGCCCCACATCTTATATTCAGCAGAATCCGAATGCGGCTCTTTCAGCCACTTGATGATCTGCTTATCGGTCTTTGGCTTGGCGGAAGTCCCCGCGATCCTCCGGTGGGTCTCAAAGACCTCCCGCCAGAAGGCAAGGTCATCCTCCGTTGGCTCTTCCGTCCCAAGGCCGCTGCACCACCAGTCCGGGAAGCCCTGCAGCCTCGCACATTCCGTAGGGGTCAGCCTGCGGACGATATACTCCGGCTCCGCCTGCACATCGTTGACGACGGGCGGGTCTTTATAATCCGTAGCCACCAGCGTGTTCGCCAGTTCCTTCTCCGCCCGCGTGAAATGGGAATTCTTGCTCGTGCAGTAGGTCGGGTACGCCACCGCATGGTGGTCCGTGGCATTCAGCGTGAAGGAGACATCCTCATTCACGCCGCTGCCCTGCGGCCCGTTCTTATCCTCCCTGCCGATCATGGAGCCCTGCACCGACACCACGGCAATGCCGCCCTGGTTGCAGGAGGGATTCCCGCCGTTCCCGTCAAGCGTCCGGGAGGTATCCGCTTCATAGAATCCGCTGTGGGGGTTATCCGATTTCATGGCGTTGCTGTCCTTGGAACAGATGCCATATGCCTGCACCACCAGCTCATTGCAGCGGCTCTCACCCACATCAAAGGTATTCAGCGTGTTTGCCACCTTCCCGTCCTTCCAGGTCGGCGCATCCCCTTTGTAGTGGGCGCGGTATCCCTTGCAGAACGGCACGAACACCGTCTGGTCATTGTTGCAGGAGAGCGTTGCGGATTTGTCGTCCTGGATGATCGCCCCTTTCCCGCCGCCTTCACAGCCGGAGCGGATTTTCAGCGTCTTTGGCGTTTCCGCATCCATGACCATAGGTACATTCCCGCCGCCGGTTCCCATCCGGGAGGTCAGCGTCTGCACCTTGCCGTCCTCCGACAGCTTCACACGGCTGTCCGCAGGGTGGTTTTCCAAAGCCAGTGCCGCGGGAACCGTCCCGGCACGGAGCGTGGGCGAAGTTTCCTCCCCGTACCCAAGCCCCCGCGCCTGTGCGGAATGCTCCGTGCAGAAACCTGCCGACTCCAATACACACGGAGGATGGTGCGCCTCCGCCCTTAATGTGCAGGTTACGTCATCCGTCACATCCATCCGCTGCCCGCCCTGGTCGTTTAAGCAGATGCCGCCTGCCGCTCCAGCGCAATCCGCAGCACCTCCGGCAGCTCCTTGCCACGCACGGAAGCCCTCCGCAGAATACCCAGACACGCCTTCGGACTCAAATAATATTTTTCCGGCACTCCTGCCTGCAAAATCTGCGACAAGGTAGATGCGTTTTCTTCGCTGGGGAACTCCCCAAAATTGGGCGTCAAAAACGCGCCATGCGAGGGAAAAGCCGTCTGCCACGATGCTCCCTGCGCTTGCCCACTTATCTTTTGGAGGTCTAGGAAGAGGAACACCTTCGCCTTTGACGGAGCAGACCGCTTCGAGGACGGCCTTGAAGTCCTCCCCTTTGTTGGAGGAGAAAGCGCCGGGGACGTTCTCCCACACGATAAACCTTGGATATTTTCCATCTGTTGCACACCTCATTTCCTTTACGATTCTGATTGCCTGATAGAACAGGCAGGACTGCTGCCCGCCAAGCCCCGCCCGCTTGCCGGCCACCGACATATCCGTGCAGGGCGAGCCGAAGGTGATGATGTCCACCGGGGCAATCTCTGCGCCATCCACCGCAGAAATATCGCCCAAGTGCTTCACGGAGGGCAGCCGCTTTGTGGTCACACGGATGGGGAACGGCTCAATCTCCGAAGCCCATAGAGGGGTGATGCCTGCAAGCAGCCCGCCCAAAGGAAAACCCCCGGAGCCGTCAAACAGGCTGCCGAGGGTCAGGCAGGCATCCGCAGACTGCGGATTTGGTGTGTCTCCGCCGCCAGTGCTGGACTCCCTACTATGGATATATATAGCGTCTGCATTCATTCCATCTCCACCTCCTTCACCAGCGCGGAGTATGGGATTTTTTCCCCACCGCGCACCACATACACATTTTCCGAATCCCCGGTATCCTCCACATACCTCCGCAGGATGACGGATGCGTACTTTTCATCCAGCTCCATCATATGGCAGATACGGTTTGTCTGCTCACATGCCATCATCGTGGAGCCGCTCCCTCCGAAAGTGTCCAGAACGATGGCGTTTTCCTGGGAGGAATTGCAGATTGGGTATCCGAGCAGGTCAAGCGGCTTCGATGTCGGGTGGTTCTTATTCCGCTTCGGCTTGTCGTAGTTCCAGATGGTGGTCTGCTTCCGGTCGGAATACCACGGGTGCTTCCCGTTCTTCAGAAAGCCGTACAGCACAGGCTCATGCTGCCACTGGTAATCCGAGCGCCCAAGCACGAGGGAATTCTTCACCCATATGCACACCCCGGCAAGGTGGAACCCTGCGTCCACAAACGCTTTCCTGAAATTCAGCCCCTCCGTGTCCGCATGGAACACATACGCCGCGCCGCCCTTTTCCAGATGCTCCGCCATGTTCTGGAAGGAATTGTACAGAAAAGTGTAGAACTCCCCGTTCTCCATGCTGTCGTTCTGGATGGAAAGCCCACTTCCGCTCTTGAATGCGACGTTATACGGCGGGTCCGTCACGATAAGGTTTGCCTTTTTCCCGTCCATGAGCGCCGCCACGTCCTCCGCACTGGTAGCGTCACCGCACATCAGCCTGTGCCTGCCCACCGTCCAGATATCTCCCTTTTCCACGAACGCCGCTTTCTCCAGTGCTACGGAAAGGTTGAAATCATCATCTTTCACATCTTTTTCACTGTCTCCGGCAAAAAGGTCTGCGATTTCATCTTCGCCAAAGCCTGTCAGGGATACATCAAAATCTGCGCCCTGCAGGGATTCAATCTCAATCTTGAGCAGTTCCTCATCCCACCCGGCATCCAGGGCCATGCGGTTATCGGCAAGGATATAGGCTTTCTTCTGTGCCTCCGTCAGATAGTCCGCAAACACACATGGGACTTCCGTGATTCCTTCCTCTTTTGCCGCCGCAATCCTGCCATGACCCGCAATGACATTGAAATCCCGGTCGATGATAACCGGGTTGATGAAGCCGAACTCCCGCAGGGATGAGCGGAGCTTGGTTAGCTGCTCCGGCGAGTGTGTCCTTGCATTATTCACATATGGTATCAGCTTACCAACAGAGACAAGTTGCATATCAGTCGTAGTTTTCATTTTCCACCTCCAAATAACCGCATAGAAAAACCGCCCAACATTCCTGCTGGACGGCATAAACTCAATTGCCACATTTTATTTAATTCTCATCTTCATAAAAGCCGAATCTCTGACACACCTCGTGAACTGTTATAGCAAAAATAGTCCTTGAATGCACATTCGGATCATTGTTTTTATTTTTCTTCTCAATGTATAAATCCCGCATATCATCCCATAGGTCATTCTCCTTGATCCAGTCAATTTTATCCGGCAGCCTATAATATCCTTCCGACTGTTCACACCAGGTATAGTTCCCGTGCTTATCATTATGGATATATTCCTGTCCTTCATATCCGTCATCGTCAATATAGTTGTTTACGATTGCGAAATCACAGCTATGGAGAATGCATGATTTTTTCCTGTTCTTCATCTTGATTGTCAAGACGCGGGTTGAATCCTCCGGATGATCATATCCATATTTCACACAAACAGTATCTATTGCATTTTGAAGCATATTCTTTAGCTGTTTTGGTTTATATCTGCCGTTTCCATCATTAACTTCAATGTTAAAATCAAAATCATACCCCACATTTGATTTTGAATCATAGGTTATCATATTCCGTTTATAACTGCCCACCACATCAAACCTAAATGTAAACTTCTTTCCTACCAAGCCCTGGGCTTCCTTGAGGATATTCAGGATGTCATTATATGCTTTTTTTACTTTCGGGTCTTTCTTAGAAATAAAATGAAAATCGTGCTGCATAGCTTTACTCTCCTCCATATTTTTTATTTATTCCCAAGCCTCCCATTCAGCATCAAACTGCTAAATCATTACATTATAACACCTGCAGGATAATTATCAAGATTTTTACAGAAAACTGTTTTCAAATAATCCTACATTCCTTTCCTCGCACGGAGCAGCCTTTCCATTGTGTCATCCTGCGGCGTGCCGCCATCATACGCTGTTGAGCAATTTTCCTTTACAATCTGGAAAATCTGCATCCAGCAGTAGTTGGTCTGCTTCATGTAGGACTGGCTCATGGAAACATAGGGGGAAGTGATGGCGGCTCCTGTAGTCGGGTGTTTCGCTAAAAATCCAGTGGATGAAACAATCTCCTCACACTGAATCCACCGGGACACGCTCATGGCGTACTGCTCCACCATCTGGACTGTGACCAGTTTATCGCATCCCCTCGCTTTCAGCCAGGCATAGGCTTCCTGGTACACTTCTTCCGCCACCAGTTTCCGCCCGCTCTTCTGCGGGGATTTCAGGAAGTCCTTCACGGGTGGCACATCCATGCCCTCCAGCTCGGCCGGCTCCATCATGACCTCCGCCGACCTGCCTTCGGCAATCTTCTCCGTGAGCGCCTTTGGCTTGCGCCCTGCCCCCAATCTTGCTCCGCCACGATTGCTGCCGTCTTTTGCCACTGTTTTCACCCCGTTTCTTTGATTTCGTTTGAAAAATGCTGTGGAAATCAAACGCCGCAGCACCGTAAAAAGCCTTTATTTTAGGGAATCACCACAGGGGTTAATTCCCCGTTTGATTTCCGATTTTTGCGCGTGTGACCCCACGCCGTTCCCCACTGGGCAAGGTTGTAGAGATTTGACCCGCCCCTCCCGGTCAGCTGCGGATCTGTCTGTCACCAATCTCAAGATGCATTTTGGTGTGGCAGGACTGGCAGAGCGACATGAGGTTTCTCTCATGATGATCGCCGCCTTTGGAAATGGGGAGGATATGGTGTACCTCCTCCACGGGAGTCAGCCGTCCTTCCTTAAGGCACCGCTCACACAGGGGATGCGCCGCAGCATAGCGGTCGCGGATTCTCTTCCAAGCCCGACCATATTTCTTGTTCGTGTCGGGACTGCGTGTGTATTTGTTGTACTGCTGCGCAGTAAGCTTTTGATGCTCCTCGCAATACTGACCGCCCTCGACAGCCAGCCTTGGGCAACCGTTGTAAGCGCACCCGCGCCGTGGTCTCCTCGGCATACAAATCACCTCACTTTCCGGACATGAGAAAAGCCTCTTGGAATTGCTCCCGCGAGGCTCGTCTTACTCTACTTTGCTATTATAATCATACCACAGGTCCAGTGTGCCATACTGTGCCAAACCGTGCCAACTTTCAATCCGGGACAGAAAAATGCTGGAGAGCCGATCCATGTACGCGATGCACTGTGCGGAGCGATACGTTCAGCATCCGGGAAATCTGCTCCCAAGTACAGTCGTCAAGGTAACGGTAACGGAGTACCAGCTGTTCGTCACGGTTTTCAAGCATATCAATTGCCGCGTTGATTTCTTCCTTGAGCCGTACAAGGTACGCGACCTTTTCTTCCACGCTCCGCTGAATCTCGTCTATCTTTTCAAGACATCTGACGAAGGAAGCCTCTGTCGGACGGTTCGGATTGTAATGGGTTTCAAAGTTACTGCCTGAGACGCTGCTCGATAAATCCCTCCAATAGTCAATCTCACGCAGGCGGCAGTTGATGAGTGCGTCCAGATGCTGCGCCTGGTTCAGATATTCTTTAGCGGTCATGCATCCACCTCCATTTGCAGGGAGCGGATCAGCATTCCGCCGTCAACACTCGTCAGTACCGTGAACCACTGCGAACGGAAGAATCTCTCGATTGCATCCTTGTCCGCTGCCGCCGTCCTGTTCCTCGGATTTGCCCTGAGACATTTCAGAGCTACGCGGCAATCCTTCACAGCCTGCAAGATGATAGCGTTCGCCAGGTTCTCGTAATTTGTGATGTTGCTCATATGCTTTTGCCTCCCTCTGTCGGAAATAGGCATCGTTGCAATGAAGCGATGTATCTTGGTATCAGCGCAGGAAGCCGTTTACCACGGTTCGCACCTCGTCCACCGAGCATACCACCAGGGCAGTACCGCCCGCTGCGAGGATTTTTCGGATTGTTGCCTCCTGGAGTTTTGTAGGCTTGCCGTTTTCGGTCTTTACTTCGAATCCGAAGAAGTGTCCGCCAATGCAGGCAATGATATCGGGAATGCCCGCCGTCCCGTACATACCGCCGTGTTCTTTCCAGCAGAAGCACCCTGGCACGGTCTTAAGGTACTTCATGATTGCTTTTACAATCTCCGATTCTTTCATCTGTTCCAAAAACCTCCGTATTTTCAATACTTGGAACACATGGAACACGAGAAATCCCATCTTTACATATTTTTTGTGGCGAAAATCAGGGTATATAAAAATATGTGTATTATATATGGGAAGATAGGATTTTGGTGTTCCAACGTGTTCTCGTGTTCCGAAGATGCTCGTGGTAAGGCCGCCGGGATTCATCATCCCAGCACCTCTCCGAGCCTGATCCCGGACAGGATGCGCCTTTTCGCCATGCGGTCGATGTCCCGCGTCACATCGGGGAACGCTGCCGTAATCTGCTGCACGAAGTTCTTCTGCGAGTACGGTTTCAAACCGCATTCCTCACAATATCCCTTATATGCGTTGAACAGTTCCGTGGACCCGGCGCTGTATCCTGCGTCCAGTTCGCAGTAATCCTTCACGAACGACAGCACCGAATCCGATTCCTCGCGGTACTGCTGCAGTTCGTCTGCATTGACCTGTGTCTCGGAGAACATATAGTGATTATTCATCAGCCTGCGGAGTCCCTCCAAAGCAAACAGGAAAATACCGTCCGCCTCCATGCGGAACTTCTCCAAAAGTTCGGGATCACGCTTATCCCGCGGTACGGTATGGTTGAAACGGATGATGATGAGCCTGCGGTAAAAGCCCTCCGATTTGTCGCCGTAGTTCTTCGGTATGCTATTGCACGAGAACAGAAGCCTTGCGCTGGACTGGAAAGAAAACGGGTTCTTGTTCTTTTTCTCCACGGTCAGATAGTCCTCGCCGACAAGCGCCTTGAAGATACCGTTATCGTCAATGTTCTTCGTGGGCAGGTCGGCGAAAATGTTGGCCAGCTTGCCAAAAAGCTCTGCCGTCTTGAAACGCTCATTCAGAGCCTGCCAGGACACATTCGACACGTTCTGCTTACCGAGAAGCACATCGTTCAAAACACGGAGCAACACCGATTTTCCGGCAGACGCCACACCCACAATAACAAAGCACTTCTGCGCCGAGTTGACCGGGATAAGGAAATACCCAAGCATCTCCTGGATCAGAGCGACCTGTTCCATATCGCCGCCCATCGACTCCTCCAGGAACTTTTTAAACAGCGGACAATCCGCATTCTCGTTGTAGCCCACGTTCAGCTGCACCGTAGAGTAATATTCCGGCGTGTGTTCCGTCAGCGTATCCTCCAGCACGTTGTACAAGCCGTTGCGGATATTGATAATATAGGGATTTGCGTTCAGTTCCCGGATATCCCGCTGCACCAGAAGCCGCCACTGCTTCTCCGCGTCAATGATCTGAGACATCTTCGTTTCACGGATCAGCATCTTTTCCTGCACAAGCCGCTGCGCTTCCATCTCGGACATCTCGACATACACGCCACCCCGGTAGCTGAAGTGCTGCTCCGCCGCATAGAACACCTGCTGCCCGCCCGACATATCTTTTGCAAGCACACCTGGCAGAAAACGCAGCCCCTTGTCGGTCGGCTCGTACCAATCGGGAATTGCCGTTCCCGCCTTGGCTCTCTTTGCGTTCTTGCTTGCCTGGTACGCTTTGTTGGCATCCTTGAACACCATGTTCAGCGATTTAAGAAACGACGCCTTCAGCTTGAAATGGTCGCGGATTTCAGAATTGATGATGACGTCCGCTGTCACCACATCCTGGTTATACAGATAATCCGAGACAAACTGCTTTGCCGCCTGCAAGTCCTTGATTGCCTCGCCCGTCACGGAGATGCCGTGCAGGACATCAAGCAAGGAGTCTGCGCTCATCGGCTGATAGCACCACGCCGCAGGAGACTTGACCGGGCATTCCCCGGCAGCGAACTTCGGACACTGGAAACCTTTCTCACAGATGGTCTTACAAGTGATGGGATTTGTGCCGCTCTCAAGGAAATGATTGATCTTCTTCTGCGTGTTGCCCTCGCTATAACCGGGATACGGAGCGGACAGATCGTGGATCATCTTCGTGCCGCCCTCAAAGGGAGCGAGGTTCGTAATCATGGCATACCAGTCGTGCTCCGGCAAAGATGCCGCGTCATCGCGGCAGTGCTGCATGAAAACACACTCTCGCATCACCTGGTCGATACCTTTTTCCGTACCACTCTTACGCTCCACAGGTACGAGGTCTACCTCCGGCAGCACATCCGACAGCTGATCCTGCGTGTATTTGCGTTCCGGGTGAAAGCTGACGCAGGTCACTTCCACGGGAGTGTCCTTCTTGCAGTGCATGAAACCGGGAAGGCGCATAACCCTCGATTCGTTCACACACATCGGATCGCCGTCAAACTGCTTTACAAGTTGCGTCTGTATCATGCGGAACCGCTCCACCTTGGCGGTCGAATCCATGAACCAGTACACATGGTAGGATTTCTGCGTTTTTATGACCATTGACGGAGGAAGCGGGAACGCGTCAATCTTTTTCTGCTGATCGTCAAAGCTGTCGTTGTCCATCTCCACGAACTGCGCGTTGATTCTCGTAATGGAATCATCATCCTGCCCGCCATAATTGACCACAAAAAAGATGCCCCGGTTCATGGCGTTATGGTTCCTGAGCATATCCTCGATGCTCTTGTACTTCCCGCATTCGCAGGACATCTTCGACCCCTGGAACACGCCGCCTTTCTTATCGTCAAAGACGCGGAAGCAGACGGTATCGGTCGGATTAAAGAGAGAACCGAGTACATCGGTCACCGTTACATTCATGCATCCACCCCCTCAAAATACCTGATCTGCTTCTTCAGCCGTCTGGCTTCGTCAATCTCCTGTGCGACGCCGGAAGACACAGAGCCGAATACCCACACTTCATCGCACATCCGAAGAAGCGCAAGGCCGAACATCAACCCAAGTTCCCGTTTTTCGGGATCGCTGTCGTTAAGTATCTGCGGATACAGAAGATGGCTTGCCACCGGCATATAGCCTTCATCGATCACCCGGCGGCAGTAACCAATCGCCGCCGCTACATTCGCATCCACATCGCCCGCATACTTTGAAGCCACATAGACCTTCCTGCGGTTCTTGTCAGCATACCGCTGTTTTTGCCATTGTCGGTACTCCTTCATGACCTGGCTCATCGCCAATCCTGCAGTAGGATCGGCGTAGCCTTCACTGTTTTTGTACATAGTCAGTCCTCCAGTTCTTCCATCATTCCAAAGGTCTGTCCCGCAGACGCCTCCGCAATCAGCGGAAGGTCAAACTCTGGAAAAGGCTTCTCTTCCATGCAGGCACGGATAAAAGCTACCGCTTCCGACAGCCTGTCCTCCGGGATAATGAAAGTCAGTTCATCGTGTATCTGAAGAATGGGCCTCAACCATTCACGCGACCGCAGTCCGGCAAGAATCCTCGTGATGGCGAGTTTCAGAATATCCGCCGCCGTCCCCTGGATAGGCGTATTCAATGCACACCGCTCAGCAAAGGATTTCTGCCCCCAGTTGTCCGAGGCGATGCCGGGGAGGTATCTGCGCCTGCCGAGCCAGGTTTCCGAGTACATACGCCTTGCGGCTTCTGCCTTCGTCTCATCCTGCCAAGCAGTCAGACCCTTGTATCCGTGCTTGAGGCTCTCCAGTATCTCCTCACACTCACTCACGGTTTTTTCAACCCCCGCCTTGAACTTCAGCGTTTTCTGAAGCCCCCGTGGGAACAGCCCATAGAAAGTGCCGAAGTTCACGTTCTTGGCAATCGTCCTGTGTTCCTTGTAATTTTCCGAATGCTTGTCCTGGGCTTGCTCATAACTCACGCCGAAAATGACGCTGGTCGTGGCTGCGTGGATATCGCCGTTCTTGCGGTAGGTATCCATCATCACCTCATCGCGGCAGTAGAAAGCGCCCACGCGCAGTTCGATCTGCGAAAAATCCAGCGACAGGATAAGGCATCCCTCCGGTGCTTTGATAAAGTTGCGGACGCCGATGGGATCGTTGGTCTTCCTAGGCATATTCTGCGCGTTGGGATTGCGGCAGTTCATCCTGCCCGTATCCGTTGACAGAGCGAACAGTTCCGGATGGATGCAGCCTGTCACTGGATTGAGGTACTTCAGATACCCATCGATATAGGTGGACTTGATTTTGCCCCATTTGCGATACTCCTGCACCAGCGTGAAAAGCCCTGACAGTTCCGGTCGGTTCGCATCACACCACTCCTTAAGGAGCGTCATGGTCATATCGTCCGCCGCCTCGCGGTTTGTTTCCGTGGTCTTTAGGACAGGCAGCCCCAGGTCTTTATACAGATAGTTCTTGAACGCCTGCGTGGAGCAGTTCGCCCCGATGTTCACATCGCCGATGATGAATTCGATTTCCTTGCGGATACGCTCCATCTCGGCTTCGGCTTCCGTCTTTCGCTCTTGCATGAGCGGAAGGTTAACCGGGATGCCGTTCGTTTTCATGATGCCGAGATACACGGCGGTTGGGCTTTCAATCTCCTCCACGATGTACCTGTGTTTCGGAAGAAAGCGGTCGAACCAGTCGTTGAACTTGTGATAGAGACGCAGAGCAAAGTCCGAGTCGGCGGAGCCATAGCGTACAGTCTCCGCATCCTGCGCATCCAGTTCGTCAAAATGTTTTCCGTCCGTGACGCTCGAAAATGACGGGAGCGGTTCTCCGAACAGTTCCTCCGCCAGCCGTTTCAGTCCACTCTCGTTCAGCTTGCGGAACTCGTATATGCTCTTAAGGCTCATCTGTGACGCACAGATCGTGTCATACACGGGAGCCTGTATCACGATACCCTTCGAATACGCCACCGATGATTCAAAGGCGATGTTGTGGGCGATCTTTATGATGGTTTTATCCATGAGGAACGCCGTCAGAAATGCAAAAAAGGCGTCCTTATCAATATTTGTGCCGATACGGTGGGCAACGGGGACATAGATGCCTGTGCCTTCCTTCACGGAAAAGGAACAGCCGACTATATGTGCCGTTGCGGGATCGAGAGCCGCTTTGTCCTCCTCACGGTACGGATCATCGGGAGCAGTCTCAAAGTCGAACGCGACAATGCGCCTGCCGCCGATGTAATCCCGTATCCCATCCACCGTGGTCACACATTTATAATTTATATTCATACGTAATCACTCCTATGGAAAATACCCGGAGGAGCATTGCACCCCTCCGGGCTTTCGTGTGCTTTACTTCAAAGGTTCGATGATTTCTCCCGTTTCGGGATCGACCAGCGGCTCATCGTCAATGAGGGACGCTGGAGTAAGGTTCGCGGCATACGCCTTGACCGTTTCCGATACGCCAGCCACGGCGTTGCGCTCCTCTGCGGTCAGCATTCGCTCGAATGAGAATACCGCCTGGGAGAATGCGATGCCGGATGCGTTTGTAGCCTTCTTCAGCGTGATCTTCGTGACCACCTGGTTCAGCTTGCGTCCGCGGGAAAGCTGGCTCTTCACATAGTTCGTGAAGGATTTGAGCGACCCGGTCGGCAGGGAAAGTGTAATGGGAAACAGTTCTCCCTCACGCAGGATGTAGAGCATACGCTTGTTTTTGCACAACTTGCTCTGTCCCTCGCCGCTTCCGAACTTGTTATACGGGCAGTTCTGGCAGTTCCCACCGGGAGTGCCGATGCCCGTCACGCCGTCAAAGCTACCGCAGTCGGGAGGATTGTTCCCGCCCATGTACTTGTCGTGGTAGTAGGCATAAGCCGGATGGTTGTAGACGATAACGCCGGTAATGTCCTTCGCCATTTCAGACTCATTGCTCTCAGCAGAAGGAATCTCGAAAGCCGTTCCACCGCCCGCAGGCAGCTTCACGCGGTCAAAGGAAAACTCAAGCCCCTGGCAATCGTCCGCCATAGCCTCGTTCAATATGTCTCTATTTGCAAGAGCAGCGAAACCCTCGTTCACTGCGATTTCAGTGTTCTTCTTATCTGACATGATCCATGTCCTCCTGTTAAATGAAATAAGTTTTGCGTTTTGCGTTATTGCAGTGAATCAGCATTCCTACGACTTGCGGATGCCGACCGACACTTTTTCGTAAGTGCTGACGGTATCGCCGAGCCACGCCGGGATATCCTCGCCTGTGGTTTCCCGCTGCTCCTTGATGAAGGATGCGAGTGTATTTGCGTTGACTGTCTCCACGACCAGGCTGCCGTATCCGTTTTCCTTCAGAGTCTGCATCATCTCGTCCTTGCGGCCTGACATCGGGGACGCGAACAGTCTGCTCTTCAAGTAGAACGTGCTACCGTTGCGGGAGAAGCGGTCAAGTTCGGCTTCTGTCATGACATCGGAGAGCCGCTCGTCTAATTCGGCGATCTCCGCACCCAGAGCCTTGGTCTGCGCTTCGAGGTCCTTCTTCTGTTCCTGCAGAGTCTTGAGCCTGTCAGCCATTTCAAAGATTTGTGTGTTCTCCATTGGTGACTACCTCCTTTCACTTACTACCGAGGAATTCAACCCCCCTCCGTGAAAGGTCAGTTTTTAAAGGGATTCCTGCCCTTGCGGTAATCGTCCACGAGCATCTTTGCAAGGTTCTTCTTCTGACGGAGAGCGTATATGACCTTGCGGTCGACCGTACCCCTGCACACGAGGTAGATATAGTGGCAGTTCTCTTTCTGCCCGGCTCTGTGGATACGAGCCTTCGCCTGCTCGAAATTGCTCATACTGTAGTCGAGGGAATAAAAAACCATCGTGCTTGCCGCCGTGAGCGTGATGCCCAAGCCCGCCGCCGCAATCTGCCCCACGAACACGCGACACCTATCGTCATATTGGAAACGGTGGATTTCATTGTCGCGGTCCAGCACGCCGCCGCGAACCACGGCATAGCCGATCTTTTTCTTTTCGAGAAGTTCCTGGATATCGTCCAGTTCCGGCACGAAACGAGCCATGATGACGAGTTTCTTATCCTCGGCCATAGCGGAATCGATAATGTCGGAAAGAGCGTCCAGCTTGGCGCGGCTTACGGTATTGACCACGCCATCGTCATCGGTAAGGTGACCGCCTGTGATCTGCGACAGGCGCAGGAGCCTTGTGAGGATGTTCGCCGTGGTGACCTCCGACTCGTCAAGTTCAGCGTAGCTTTCGTCCTCGATGCTGTCGTACAGCTTTATGGCGTCCTTCTCCAAGTCCACGGTGCGGACTTCCTCGGTGATCGCCGGAAGGTCAAGGCACTCCGCTTTCGTCACGCGGAACGCCACCGAGTGGAGCTTCCGCAGGAAATCATCGGTCATCCATTTACGGAAGATCGGCGTGTGGTTTCCGTAGCCGCCCATGTCAAAATACTGGTTACGGAAGGCATAGAACGATGTGCCGAATATCTGCGGATTAAGGAAGCGGTACTGCGAGAACACGTCCAGTTCGCGGTTCGTAATGACCGTTCCCGTGAGGAGAAGCTTGTATTTTGCCTTATCGCCAATGTGGTGCATTCCCTTGCTCTGGGAGGTGCGGTTCTCCTTCAGCTTGTGCGCCTCGTCCGCAATCACCAAGTCGGCGTTGTATGCCAGCAATTCCTTTTCGAGCCGCCACGCACTCTCGTAATTCACGACTACGATTTGCAAGCCCTCGTCCGGCAACTTAGTCAGCTGCTCTTTTTTCTTTGCTGATGTACCCTTGAGGATGGTCAGCGAATATGGGAAGTCGGCGAACTTTTCAAATTCCTCCTGCCAGACGCCGAGGATGGAAAGCGGCGCTACTACCAGCACACGGTTGACCTTGCCGTATTGGTACATACATCCCGCCACGGCGATGCTCACTATCGTTTTGCCGGTGCCCATCTCCATCAGCAAAGCCGTGCCTCGGCTCTTAAGACGCTCGTCAAATACGCCGAACTTATCGCAGGCGAAGGCAAAGGCTCGTTTCTGATGGTCATACGGCGTTGCCTTGATCGGCATCATCAGTTCGATATTCTCACTCATTGCCGTCACCCCGCATTTCCTTGATCTCGATGCCCTGAACGGATTCACCCGGCGTCAGCACGAGAACCTCGCAAAATTCTCCGAAGAGAAAGGTGAGCAGCCTTTTCGGAATTCTCCTGTGTTCGCTCTGCAGGACTTCCTGCTTGTTGCCGCTTTTGTCGGCGATATTGATTCGTACTTTGTGTTTTAATCTCATAGGTTCGTCCTCCTGTTCCTGATCTGCATTGCTGCGGAGGATGGATGTATTTCCTTCCTCACTCACTACCGGGAAATTCAACCCTCCGAAGAGGTGCGGTCGGGGAGGACTCCGACCGCCGTATCTGCCGCCGCTCACGGCTCAGTCTTTTTTCGGGTACTTGTGGCGTTTCACACGCTCGACCCCGAAAGACTTAGCAACCTTGTCAATGATCTTGTTCTTGCGGTTGGTTATTGCTGCAGAGGACGGCAGCTTTCCAGTCTGCTCGACTTCAGCTTGGCGCATCTCCTCAAGCTGCGTACCCTCGCCGAAATGCTCGAAGAAGAAATCCTGCTGGGACTCGGTGCATTCCTCGTCAATAACGCGGCGCACCTGTGCCGCCTGGGGATTCTCCGGCTCTGGCTCGGCAAACATCGCATCTTCCGGGCTGCCGCTCTTGTCGGCAAGCGTGTCCCAAGGATCGACCGCATCCTCGTTGTCGGAATCGGCCTTGTAGCTGTTGACCTTGGCATCAAACAGGGGATCGCGCAGTTCGCCCTCGTAGCGATCCTGCAGATCCATGTCGTGGTCGGACTCATCGAGCATGATAGTCAGTTCGAGCGACAGGTCTTTGCCGACCTCAAGCCTCTGTGTGACCACGCACTTTGCGCCATCGTCCCAGCGTTCGTAGCAGTAATACTTGCCGTCCGCCGTGAGATAACAGGTACGGTTGGGATTGAACCCGCTCTTGCGTTTCTTTGAATCGTTGTTTCTTTGCATGAAAATGGCTCCTTTCAGATTCGTTGGAATCCGCAGGAGCCGTTTTCATCCGTAGAGACAAAGAAAGACGGCTTGGATATAGTTCACCCGTAGTGGGTTTTGAACTAAATCCAGGCCGTCATGCAGCTCTGCGGATCTCAGTATAGAATTGTGATTTATGCCGCTTTTTTTCGACTTTCAACTTTGAAGTCGTGTGTGGCAACTCTTGTGATAGTGGTTACTATGTCTTGGCGCTCAACAGTAAAGGTTTCCCCGACCGCGAGAACTGCACTGGTTTTGTTTCCCTTGTAGAGACATTCAACCAGCCCCGTTTCAGGATTTCCCATACAAGCTAACCGCCCAAGACAATCATGGAATGGAATCACCCATCGCATCCTCCTTTCTCAAACAAGTCATAGGCATCACCTCCTCATTTTAGCTGTTACGCTCAATTGCGTACTCAATAGGTAAAAAAGAGACTCTCACCGCATTACTGCAGCAAGAGTCAAAGTAAGCTGCATTCTTCGAGACGTATTTCTACAGATTGCTTGGATACATCAAAAAAATCCGCCAGGGCACAGATGGCATTCCTGTTGTCCTTACCATACGCTACGCCAAGATGCTCCGCCGCTTCAACAAACGTGTTCTTCGGCATCAGGATTCTTGGTGCAATACCGATGGCCTGTGATTCCATGATGTTTTCTTCGTCCGTTGACTCAGGCAGCTGATCCACACGACACTTGCAATACTTCGCATATCGTGGAAGAGAAAACTTTTGCATCTTATAATAATATCGATGCTTGTACCAATGAACGCATTCGTGGGCAATCGTGTTGTTACGGCAACCGGTATTTGTTTTTTTCACCGCCTCCGGATCGATCAGGACTGTCTTTGCTTTAAATGACTTGGTATCGTATAGTCCTTCATCGGGATCGTATACCTCTACGGCCCCATCAGTAAAGATTGTCATCCCATAAATATCCAGTTCTTCTGATAGACAGATATACTGAACATCCAGACCAAGACCGGTTTTGGCAATCTCCTCAATCGGAACTGGCATCGGATTCTTCAGCGCATCTGGATAGAACTGCTCCAGAAACTCACGTGCAACCTTATCGTATTCAGCCGGGGGAATGTATGGTACGAGTTTGCGACTATTGTAGTCCATCATTCGCCTCCATTTCTCTTGTCGATGATCTGATTGACTTCCTGCCAAAAATCATCTCCAAGCCCCTGACTTTTTGCTCTGCGAAGTGCGACACGTGCGTTGGGGAGAGCCTCATCCATGATATACTCAGGCAAGTCAGGAGATACCTGTTTACGCTCACGACCAGCAAGATCGAGCATTTCCTCACGTTCTTCTTCGCTCAAGTTTAATACCTTCGCCAAGGCCTCCAGTCCATCAATATCCGGCGGATTCCTCCGACCTTTTATGATGTCAGAAAGATAGGTTACGGAAACCCCCAACTTCTCGGCAATCGGTCTTAACTTGACATCCTTTTCAAGTCGCTTTTGTGCAATGAAAGCACCAAATTCACCTGCCACTTGTTTTCCTCCTTTCGCTATTACGCTTTTAAGCGTACTTGTATTATAAATGAATCCCCGGAAAATGTCAATAGATCTGCATAATTTTCCTCAAGTACATATTTCACTTGATTTTGGGCATTATTTTTGATTTTGGGCATTGCAAAATCAAATCAGCTGTGTTATAATAAACTTGTCGGATTATAGGAAGGAGACACAGCCATGCCACAGCACGGAGGTAAAAGGGAAGGATCAGGTAGAACCCCACTTCCAGAAAGCGAAAAGAAAATCGCAAAAACAATATACATAACACCAACTTTGCAAAGCGACATTGATCAGTTTGCAACTGGTAATAGCTTTTCTGAAAAATGCATCGATCTCATTAGCGCACAAATTTCCCGCAGAAAACGAACGCAAGATAAAACCGTCAAGTTTATTGATCTTTTTGCAGGACTTGGCGGCATCCGGCTCGGTTTCGAGAACGCTTTTAGAGAAAAGGGCTTTAATCCTGTTTGCGTATTCAGTAGTGAGATTAAGGATTACGCCATTAAAGCATACAAGAACTACTTTAATGATGAAGAAGTAGCTGGTGACATCACTCAAATATCAGCAACCGACATTGAGGATTTTGATTTCCTGCTCGGAGGCTTTCCGTGTCAGCCCTTTTCTGCTGCCGGATTAGGCCTTGGCTTCGAGGATACTCGAGGTACTCTCTTTTTTGAAATTGAACGTATACTAAAGGAGAAACAACCTTATGGCTTCCTCTTAGAAAATGTCGAAGGATTAATTAATCACGATGACGGTAGGACGCTATCCATCATCATCGACCACCTAAAGAAGCTAAACTATTATGTTTCCTATCGATTGATTGATAGTCAATTCTTCGGATTAGCACAATCTCGAAAAAGGGTATATATTGTTGGGACAAGGGATGCCCACATATCTTTGGACAACTTCGAAGAACATACTGCGGTTTTGGGAGACATCTTGGAACACGGACTACCCACGGTGGATTCTGAATTCACGCAAAAACTATTTGCTCATTTCACCCCAGAACAAGTTGTCGGCAAGGCAATCAAAGATAAACGAGGCGGCACCGATAACATCCACAGCTGGGAAATTGGGCTGAAGGGTAACACAACAGCAGAACAATCTGATTTTTTGAATCTCCTTTTACTTGAAAGAAGGAAAAGAAAATGGGCGGCAGAAATCGGTATTGATTGGATGGATGGAATGCCCCTTACAGAAAAGCAGATTTCAACATTCTTTCATCATGATAATCTTAAGGAATTCCTTGATGAGCTTGTTGAAATGGGATACCTAACACTGGAATATCCCCGCAAGAAGCAGAACGGCAGACGTGTGCCTGACGAAACAAAACCTAAAGGCTATAACATTGTTGCAGGGAAACTCTCATTTGAGTTTACCAAAATCCTCGACCCTGCCGATCTTGCGCCAACACTGGTAGCTATGGATGTTTCGCATTTAGGCGTTGTTGACGGAGATGGCTTACGCAGACTTTCAATCAGGGAAGGGCAACGCTTATGTGGATTCCCGGAAGATTACGATCTTTCATTCTTGAAGGAAAGTGAAGCTTTCGACCTGCTCGGCAACACAGTATGTATCCCCGTTATCAAAGCCATTTCAGAACGGTTAGCAGATATGTATGCTAACTAAACAAAACAGCAACAGAGGCGGACGCACCCAATGCGCCCGTCTCTATATTTTTTGTATCCTATACGAGGATGCATTTACAAGCCATTCATCACTGTCAAAAATGGTTTCATATGGATTTCTAATAAACTCAGGTTGATATCCTGGCTCTCCCATTCTCAAATAATCAACCAGACATAGAATGTATTTGTCCGCTTTAATTCTGGCAACATCCGACTCATTTTCCGACCAAAAAAAGTGCGGCGATCCCATGTAGCATTTCACTTCGATGAACCGATCGTAATGCTCGGTTTCATTGTTCTCGTAGGAAACTATGTCATAACCGGCAGCAACATCAAAGTCAGAGATTCTTTTTATCTTCTGTGCAAGTTCTGGAAGGCGTTTTTTCTCAAGTCCCAGCACAAATTCCTCTGCCTCAAGACCGCGTCTACTTTGGTCTTCTTGCTGCTTTAATAATTGCTCCAGTGTGAATTTTTTCCTTCGGTTACGTAATTGCTCCGTCCAGTCAGATTCATAATTCCCTGCTACACATATTTCTCCGTTCTCTTCCTTATCAAGCGCTCCGGCCATAGTGAGGAAATTACGGACAGCAGCATAAGCCAATGGAAAAGCAGATCGCTTAATTGTTAGGTGTCCTTTTTCGGCATCAAATCCAGTAGCATCCTTATCAAAAATACCTTCTTCAACAAGCCTATTGATGCTCATGGCGGCCAACTGCTCGATGATCTCGCCGTTACTATTCGTAGCGAGTGTATCAAGCTCAGGCAAAGGCATAACGGTATCTGAGGTTGTATCCACCAACCTCAGATACTCAAAAAATGCTACTGCGCCAGGGCAATTTACAGTAATGTTGTTTTCCAAGGCACACCTGTTCCGAATCTCGTCTCTACTGATTCTTTCCTTCCCAGCCATAATCGAGACGAGAAACAGAATACCATCAACATTACCGATGGAATTACATCTTTTTAGTTCTGTTAACATATTCTGCAATTAGAGCCTTGATATCATCATCGCCGGTTTCCAGTCCTGCGTTCTCAAACAATGGAATTGGCATACTTTCGATAATATCACGAAGCCTTGTCTCCTTCTCGATTAATCTGTTATGGATCACCTCATCGATAGACTCTTCCGATAACAGGTAATAATAGTTTGTTTCTGTTCCAGACTTTAATCCGTATCTGTGGATGCGGTCCTTTGACTGTATAAAATGTGCTGCATTAAAACTTCTCTCCATATAAATGGCATTATGACAAGCCTTGTGCAAAGAAATCGATTCGGAAACCGCAAATGGGTTAGCGATAATCACCTTGAACGATGAATCTGGCTTGTGGAACTCAGCTATAATCTTTTCCCTGGTTTCGACCTCATCCTCGTCCTCTTCACCTGTAGCTACAGGAGTAGCTCCATATAGCGTTTTGCACGGAATACCACATGAAAGTAGGTACTTCTCAAAGTCGAGAATATTTTTGATATAGATTGCCCAAACTACGACTTTCCCACCAGATGCAATAATCCCTTCAATAAGTTCACGTGCTTTTACAAACTTTGCAGGCGTTTCCAATTTCGCATATTGCAGAACATCCGATATCAAAGAAGCATCTTCTGCCACCGCATCCGAATCAAATCCCTCAAATGACGCAAAGTTCTTAAGAGGTACACTAAGAAGATTGGGATTGGTAGCAGCTTGCATCATTCTCAATAGCCGTGCTTTTACCAGATCTTGTCTGAACCAATCGTCCTTGCTCGAGACAATATCGCTCATATACTTTTTCTCTATTACATCGTATATTCTGCGCTGTGTTTCTCCCATAGGAACGACAATCGGTTCATGCTCTGTTGCTTGTGGGATACCAAGATCGCTCTTTTTTACACGTATAAAGAAAGGCTCTATTGATCGCAGCAAAGTATCTACTCTCGGATCATTCTCAGCCTTGCTCATATCCTTGAGTTGATAAACCTCAAACGGTATTATTTTCTTGGTAGGCCAAATGAACTTATAAAGATTATACAAATCTTCATATCCATTAGGCGCAGGTGTACCTGTAAGCACAACTCTTGACGAGCAGTAAGCTGCTATTTCTAACACTCCTGCCGCAGTTACTCCACCACTTGTATTTTTAATCTTGTGTGCCTCATCCAAGACAACCATCACTTTATTGTTCCTAAGAAAATATATTAGTTCCTCTTTAAGCGATGGTACAGAGGCATAAGAGAGCAGCGTGATCCTGGCAGGATTCAGCGAATACAGATATTGTTTTTTCTCTTCAATTGGGACTTTCCCATTCAATCTTTTTGTTGATGGCTTTTCGCCGAAGCATTCCTCATACTCTAATTCCCAGGGACCAAATGCACTGAGTGGTGAGATGATAAGAAGTCGATCTACATACTTTTTATCATCCTGGGGCAGATTTGAAAGAAAAGCAAACGCCCCATATACCACGCTTGTTTTACCTGCTCCAGGTACAGAGAAGTTACACGCATTCTGCGAAAAAGCGAGGTGGTATGCAGATAACAACTGCAATTCATATAGGCTTCTGTTAGACAGATTTATACTAACTGAATCAACGAACCGCTCAAAGTCCTCTTTGTCACATTGATTGTCTCTGATCAGGCGCGCCTTTTCCGCAAACTCACCAAATTTTTCTTCTTCAAGCGCATAATTAGTTACAGCCTCAGAAACCCTTCCGGAGAAAACAAGGTCAGCACCAATATACTCACAGAGTTTCTTTATTCGGTCGATACTTTTATTGATGTCATCATCAGCCTCAACAACAACGCTATCGTCTGTCTTAGCGAATTTTACCGTATCTTTCAAGTACCGAGCTGCACGTCTATTGCTAAAAATGGAATCAACGTCCCCAGTGATAATCAGAGAACTGCCGTTTTCATTTGATTCAAGACACAGTTTCTTCATTCACTCTACTTCCTTTATAAACCGAGTATTTCCTTGAACTTTGATACAAATTCATCCAAGGATGATACGCAGCCACGCACATTGCTGTCACTCAAAAAGCTCGGCTGGCTCACATCTACGACTTCAAGCGCCTGGCAAGCCTTCATGAGCTGCTGTAACGGCTTTGCTGCATTAGCATGGTTATTCAAGATATCCATGCTCTGAATATAGTTATCGTCAAACGGCTCCTCGACCTTCTGTTTCCACTGTTGATCCCTGGCCTTCAAAGCGCGTCCCAGGTCCGGCGGGTTCTTAGCCATAATATCCTCTACTGATTCTTCTTGGACAGAATCAGTGGTGGCGAAATGCTGGTCACGGAACTGCTCCCACACCTCCTGCTTTGCAAAGAAACTGGATGCCGGCTTCTTCGCAGAGGGCACCGAAATAATATCGCGGAAAAGGGTCTGCTCAAAATTAGCTCTGATATAGTCAAAAGCAATCAGCTTTAAGTCAGCAACGTCAGCTTCAGGATCATATGCCCACATTGAAGCCACACCCGCCTTATATTTCTTAAGGGCAGAATCTAACTTAAGGAAGGAGTCTTCGCTCTTATCCAACTGTGTGTACATACCCGAATAGCCATACTCATCCAGATACTCATCCATCAAGCGCAGAGCAGAGAGCATTGTACGGACTTCTCCGGGTTTGCAGTCCATCATCCCTGCAATATCATCATCGGTGAAGCCGGCATCCTTTAAATCCTTACACTTCAGATACTTTTCGATAGGGTTATAATCGACTTTAGCATCTTCACCCATCTGATAGGTGGTTTCCAGCGCAAGGATCTCTTTTTTATCGGCACCCTCGGGGAGAATAATAGCAATGAAATACTGGCAATGTCCCTTTTCATTAAACGGGATATTTTCATCCGCCATTATATTGTTCAGTAAACTTGCGCGGCGGTTACCGTCAATTATCATGCCGTCCGCAGTCACAATGCCATGCCTCTGCTGGTGCTCTTTCAGAAGGCGCTCCTTGGTTTTCTTATTAGCCTCCGGTTTGGAGTCCCACAGAAATTTTTCAATAATCCTCTTGTCGTCAGGATCTTCCGGGTTCAGCTGATGGTTTTGCCGCTCATAAGACTTAACAACGCTTCCTATTCTACCGTTGTATGGGTTATATACAAGATACTCAAGCGGAATCTCGAAAGCATCGAGAGTAATGATGCTGCCATGATAAACGATAGGAATGCCTGTCCGACACGCCTTTTCCGGATGATCGGTGAACTCTTTCAGTTTTGCTTTTCTTTCAGTAGCGTTCATATTTCAAACCCTCCACAGTTATAATTCGTCAATGTGCGCGTCAATGATGTCTTCCAAGAGCCCCATATTCTGAAAGTTCAAAACATAATCAGAACATCTATGAATTTCCCGAAGATCGGCCTGTCTGCCGATCCAGCCAGCACCATCCAAGAAATTGACGAAAATGATATTATTCCCAGCATCCCGTTCTGCTTTTATAACGGCTTCCGTTTTCCTTGCGGCTTCCTTTTTGCTTCCTTGGCTACTTGAAGTAGTAACGCTATATGAAACATCGAGGATAAGCTTCGGTTTGGCAGGAGATTCCAAGACAAAACTGACTGCCCGATCAAGCTTAGGAACCCGAACATTCTTCTGATATTCAAGCCCATGTTTCGCACAGACCCTTTTCAATTCTTTTTCTATATCTGCCAGTATTGCATCGCCAATCATATTGCTGTAGGTACCTTCTAACCCACGTTTCACCAACTGGCGGACGCTACCCTCGTCTTGGATTTTGGCGAGGGTACTATCGTCCATAGCCATATTCTCCAAATAAAACGGAGGGATACAGGCCTGCATCTTGGGATCGTGTTTCCCGTCCCAAATGAGATTCAAGACGCTTTCCATCATCGCCGGGCTTTCCATCATCGCAGAACGGATCTTACTGAGGCCCCATTCTGTTGCGAATACGAAACCGCGGTCTTTCCTTATCATCGAAACCATCCGCTTGAATCTTTCTTCGGAGATTTCTGCAACAGAGGTGAGCCTGTCCAGAGAATCCTTGTGATCGATAATGTATTGCTTCAGCGTTTCCTTGCTGGTAATAGTCTTAAGCCCCACAAGGATATCCGCAGTCTGAGCATCTATTGTTTTCCTAATGGATTCTTCACAGCTATCATTAATGTAGAACATTGTGGTCGAGTTGAACATCTCGTCATAAGACAGCTTCTTCGCCTTAGTTTCCGCCATGTATGAACCTCCAATCGTTATGATGTACATATCATATCACACTTGAACGAAAAAGGCAATAGAGAAATTACACTTTTTTGCGGATTTTTTTGAGAACCGTATTTTTGTGTTTTTAAACACCTGTGGGTCCAAAATATACGCATATACGCTTATTGGCGAATTGTGCTGTCTAAAAATTCCCGACACAAGATATCATCTTTGCCGGGAATCAGGTATCATCATAATTGCCTTCAGAAGCACAACTGTTTATCATTTTGTCAAATGCAGCCTCTTCTATCACTTGCAGGCAACCTTCCAGATCTTTTTTTATATCATTACCCCAGAACCGAATTACTGTCCAATCCAGAGCCTCTAATTCTTTTTCAACTCTTCTGTCACGCTCCATGTTCTCCTCAATATGCTTTATCCAATACTGAGGGTTTTTACCGCGCTCCAATCGAGTTTTCAGCCGATCCCACTCTTTTCCGTGGAAAAACTCGCTATCGCAGAAAACAGCTATCTTATGTTTCATAATTGCGATGTCAGGAGAGCCTGGTAGTTTCTTGTAATTCTTCCTATATCTGTATCCGTCATGCCATAAACGCTTTCGCAGTTCCACTTCAATGCTTGTGTCTTTGCTACGGATTTTCTGCATATTCTTTCTTGTCTTCTCGGACACCTCGCCAAATTGGCGATCCTTTCTTCGCATAGCCACTATCTCCCGATTCGATATTTCTGGCGTGTTCACGCACATAACGATAGGACTTTCTTTTCGTTATGTAATTTACTTTTCGTTATGAGTGTATGCAAAAACTGTCTTCAGCATATGCGTATTTAATAATGAACGCAAGGTTTTCTGCTTATCATTCTGTTTCACACTGCATTTTGCACACCCCTCAGTATGAGAAAGGCGGTATTTTCTATGTAACCTCAAACGCCCTAACGAAAACGGGCAGAAATCCTTGTATCAATCACGCAACGGCTTCATCAAGCACTGTTGCGTTTGGTTTTTCCATAATGGCATGAAAGATGTTTCCAAGCACATCCCGGTAACCGGCAAACGGATATGTATTTTCTTCATCGGAAATCCCCACCGTTATGTCATATCCATCTGCCCACAGGTCAAAGTCATTCTTGTTTAACATGCCTGCCTCCTTAAATGTCAATTTATATAGTTGATTATAAAATATGTGCCTAATGCCTGCAATGTATATTTACAATCCCGCTTTCTATGGGTACACAATTCCCAAAAAGAAGAGATACAAAAACCATGATCGCTTAGTATAATCCACCACATCCAAATGGTCACCGTTCGTCACTGCACCCCGCTGCAAGGCGTCCGACGACCCATTATTACAAAACTGTAATATTATCTTCATCTTATTGAAAGGTTCATGTATTATTCTTTAAATTATCACGAACAGCATAGCAGGTATGCAGTTCTGATTCGTGACCGGAAACAGCTTTGACACCCGAAAGGAGACAAACATAAATGAGAAAACATGCCGAGCGATACTACAAGTTATTTCTTCTGCTGATCGCAGCAGGCCAGATTCTTTTCCTTGCCTATATGAATCTTGTCGAATCTCCGAAGATGATCGACTACGATGGCGCAAAGCTGTATATGCATGCTTTGGAAATGTGCCGGAACGGATCCTTCTTCCTTCCTGACTGGAAATATATCACAACCATGGAACTGGACTGCTCTCTGCTTCTGGCCGTACCCTTCTATGCACTCACGCATAACATCTTTCTCTCCTTCGGGCTTGGAAATCTTGTCATGGTCTGCAGTTTTGCCGGCATCATCTACGGCATTTTCCGCCATACTCCGTACCGAAGCCATGCGCTTGCGGCCGTGATCCTCGTACTGACGCCTTACGCCTACGGTATGCTGGAATACTTTAACATGATGTTCTTCAACGGCGCCCAGTACACGATCAAAGTGATGCTGCCCCTGCTTTGTATCCTGCTGCTCACCGTTCCTGCAGGCAGAAGGAGAAGGATAGGAAATCTCCTGCTCCTTGCAGCCTATTTCCTGCTTCTCTTCCTCACATCCCTGTCCAGCGGTTTCTACGTGATGTTCTGCGGCATCCTTCCGCTGTTACTCTATACAGGGTTCGATTTCCTGTATCACCGGGAGATCCGGAAATACAACAGATATCATCTCGCTCTGGCCGTTCTCAGTCTGGCTGCCTTCCTGACAGGCTCCCTGGCCGGTAAAATGAGCGGTATCATTGCCAGAGGCAATATCCTCTTTCTGACCAAACCGGAGAACTGGCAGTTGAACTTCAATGCTGTCTTCCTGGGACTTTTTCAGGCACTGGACACTATCCCTACACAGGATATTGCCGCCGTCTCTGTTGACGGCGTGCTGTATCTGCTCAGAATGCTGCTCCTGTTCCTGCTTCTTATTGCCTGTGCCGGCCAGATGTGTGTGCTGTTGCGCCCGGAAGAGACAGTGAGCGCAAGACCTCTTCTTGCGCTCCTCCTTCCCTGGAACCTGATAATTCTGCTTTTCATTGACACCAGATACAGCCCTGGGAATCTGACCATGGAATACCGTTACTACCTGATCGCCCTCATTCCTCTCATGGTGCTTCTTCCCATGCAGATCGCACAATGGGCCAGATCCACCAACCGCCTGTTTCGCTCATGTCTCTTTGCCCTCACTGCCGTCTGCCTGCTTCTTCTCGCGTCCGGCAGCGACAGACGGATCCTGGAGAACCGTGAAAGCTCCCTCTATGCCAACGATATCTGTAATTACATAGACGGACTGGAGCAGGATGTGGAAAGCGTCTTCTTCATTCCTGACGAAAAGACTCCTGAAATCTGTCGTCTTCTGGATCCTACGCGCACTTACTGCGGATACAATGCCGGCGATGGGCTTGTGGTGTATGACTATTACCAGTCCTATCTGGACAGGAGCAGTCACGGCGACCGCAATCTGATCCTGGTGTATGAGTGGGAGACTCCCGACCTGTATCTCCCTGCCTACATCAGTTCTCAGTACGAAAAGATCGGAAAAATCAGATGGTATGATGTATACTATGCCCCCGTCAATCTCTTTGATAATCTCTCCGGATTCTCCGCTTTCGGGGATTCTATGGATTTCTTCTTCTCCCCCGGCTATACGGCTAACTCCGCCAACAGTACTGTCAATGACGCCGGAGAACTGGAAGTGAACGGCAACGGGGAAGAAGCCGTTTGCAGCAGCGCGCTCTCACCGGTAACAGGAACCTATCATATCGCGTTATCCTACGAGAGTACAGCGGACAGCAGCCAGCAAACTTCCATCGGTGTTATGGAAGTATGGGATCAGGAGGAGGTCATCGCCTCCACAAAGCTAATGTCGGATCAGACTTCAGCTGTTATAAAGGATCTGTCCGTTAATGGCCGATCGCTCAGCATCCATGTCAGGATCTCCAACGGCATAGTATGCCGTTTACAATCTCTGCGGTTTACGAAACTTAGCCTATACCGAGGTAATCAGTTACAATAAAAGAACCTTGTGAGGGAACTTCAGAACGAGGGCCGTCAGCATAACAGGCAACAGAGCAGAATGAAACGGAGGGCGAAAGAAATTTAATGCGAATTTTATTGTAAAGACAGACGCAGGAAGTTAAAGCAAAGCGTACCGCAAAGAATAGTGTGTTTTTAGACCTTTATAGTAACAGCGTTAGGGCATATAGAAATTGAAAATCTATATGCTCTATTGAAGCATCTTACCTGGTATCTGGAAAAGGAAAGGCTGAAGACCGGGTGCGGGCAGGATCCACGAAAAACCCTCTTCCTGCTGCATCTGATGGATGAGCATTTTGACTGCAGAACATTGATCGAATGATGGTTACTTCTCAAGTATAACATAAATTATACCTATATTCAGTGTATTTCCGCTTTATATATTTCCACCGGAAAATCTTTCTCCGGAAGGTCCTCATAAACAAAATAAACGGCTCCCATTTCATCCGCCAGAAAAGTAACATTCTTATGCTGCAGTTCTTTGGGCATATTCAAAAACGATTCCTCTGCACCGCCATTTCTTAGTATTGTATGAAAAATGTTATAAAAACTGTCTACAGAATAAAAAGAGTCTTCACCGTCTGCCAGCATCCGAAATCCATGACTTCTTACCCGATATTTTTCTTCTTCTCCCGTCTCTATATTATGCACGTAAATGACATGCTGCCCGTCCTTTTCACCCTGACCGCTTTGAATCAGGAGATGCCCTGTGGTCACGAAACCATACCCCTCATTTTCCCAGGGAATTTCGATAACGCTCCTATCCGATTTCACAATCTGAAAAGAAAGACCTGTCTCTCTCTCCACCAGGTATGTTAAAAAATCCTTTCCGCCGGATATTCCATTGGATGTATATTCAGCATCTTGATTCCATTCTACTGCTTCCACCGTTTCCAGCATTCCATTCTCTACAGTAAAACATTCAAAACTGCTTTGTCCGCCTTCCGCTTCCTTTTCACAGATTCCCGCCACCTGGTTTCCAAAGTGTACCAGCCATGGGCTCCCCCAGCCTGCTTCCAGAGTGCTTGTTTCCTTTTCCAGGACGGTAAACTTCTCCGTGCCATTTTTCAGGTAACGCAGCTCCCATTTTTTGCCCTTGCAGTCGTTCACATCAGCACAGCTCAAACAGATTCCTCCATCATCATCCAATACTGCCGAGAACAGATATTCCTGCTTCATATCAATTGTTCGTTCTGTTTCATGGGTATTCATATTCCATACAAGAATCTCGTCTGTCAACGCAAAAGCATAACCTTCGTTCCAATGCCAAACGTAACATAATATGCGGAAATTCCTGATATCACAGACCGTGACAAATTGATCGTCACGCAGTTCTACTTCAAAGGGAACCTTCTCTAATCGTACGGATCTGTTACCTTCTTCACTCTTTCGTAATTCAGTTGTTAATGCATTCTCTTCTAACGCTTTATCGCTTTCCAATATATTGTTATTATTCGCATGCATTTCTGATTGACCGCATGCAGCCAAAAGAAATATAAACATTATAATGCTTAAATATAGTATTTTGGGTTTTATCTGCATACTCATCGTTTCTTTCTGACAATCTCTTTATTTCTATTTTATCAGCAGATTGAATCTGCAACCACTCCCTCGTCCCTATCTGCTATTCTGTTATCGCCTTACATACCCTTTTTAGCGTATGCTCATACCAATGCAGACCAATACAATTTTGCATTTTCAATCGGAAATATGTTCCATTCGTTCACATACTGCAAAAACATCTTATTCTTGCTGTTCCCGGATGCCAACCGATTCAATATACCCTGAATCTTCCCCATCACATCCTTAACGGGCTGATTTCCTTCCGAAAGATCCCGAAAACAAGCACGCCAGTCATTAACAGCACTGTTTATCTCCTCATCCTTTACCTTTACTTTTCCGTAAAGATGCTTCATTCGCTCTGCCTCACTCGGTCCAATGACTCTGGCATTTTCTGTTCTGTCATAAATACGTGCCTGCAGTTCGCTCATAATCTCTTTGTTGGAACGATACCCTTCCAATGCCCTGGAATTGTGCTCATAATACTTATCAACCAATCCCTGAAAACGTTCCTGCATATGCTCCGGCAGATACTTATTCGCAAACTGTCTCAAAGCCGCTGTTGAAGATTCCAGTTCAAATCGCGCCGCATAAGACGAAAGTTCCTGCAATTGGTCGTCATTTTCCACCCTTAAGTTGCCACACAGATTGTTCATTCCATACGTAATATTTGCAAGAAGTGTCTCTGTCTCTAAAACCTCTTCATCGCTTAAGTTATCATAATAGCCCATATTTGACAATGCCTTGCTGATCGTTGCGAACTGCGTGCCAATCCTGTCGAACGGATTCTGCATCTGCAAAGGATCATTTTCCTGCTGGAAACGTAACTGTTGCGCGCGCTCTAATGCCTTTCTCTCAGCCAACCTTGCTGTGAATTCTTCAGACTCCGGTGACATTGTAAGCGTAACCCCCGTTAACTGTTCCCTCACTTCCCCTGCACGTTTCACATCTTCGGAAGAATTGTCCGGCGACTTATACTCGGCACGGTTTTTCTTCTGTACTCTGTCCCAATAGACTCCGCCCGTTCCTGCCGCAAGATAGTCAATTCCCATTTCCATAGCAAAATCCCCCTTTTCGGTTTTGAATCAGCACACTGTTCATTTTCACATTTTTATTTGATACGCCAAATGATAAAAATAATCTACGTCTTATGCTATACCATGGATTAACATAATATAAGATGCATATACGACTATTTTTTATAGTCATATATGCATCTTATCATCCTTACTTTCTTCTGTCAACATGAATTGCAGAATAGCAGACTACTAAACATCTCCATCCCCACTCACCTGAAAACAGATCTAATCCAGATCAATGTGAGCATAGATCGAAATTTGCCACAAACAATCTATTTCCCATTACCACATCACTGCACTTACTGCATCTTTCTGCATAAAACACAGCAAGTGTACAAGTCCCATCCTTATTCTTACCATGCTTGCTTCTTATACCGGAGACATAAGTATGGCTGCAGCTGCTATACATATTCTCATTTGTAATGTCATTTACCGGAAAAATATTCCCGTCTATATCCGTAAACTGCTCTTCATATCTGACTTGAATCTGCCTTACTATATACCCACGATCCTTTTTCGCTTCTTCCTCACTGGCGTCGTCCGGAACAAACTGAATGGAATCCCCATTCAACTCCATTTCGATTATTTCTTCCGATACCCCCTCTTTCTGTGTTTCCGTATATACTTTCGGATATGCCAGAACTGTTGCTGAATTGATCATAGTCAATACTATTACAAGCAGCATGGCTGCCGCGCTATTCCATTTCTTCGTCCGCATTGCGTTTTCCATCCTTTCCTCTATTCTTCTTGCTTCTTTTCCCAGTTCAAACCCCAATCCCCAGCGGGGGTTCTCTGATTTTCTTTTACCCTTTTTTACTTTTTCTGCTTCTATGACCACAAGGCGCAGATAATCTTTCTTCTCCTCCTCTGTCTTTCCCTGCAGAACTATTTCATCACAAGAACATTCGCACAGCCGTTCAAAATCATGGTAAAGATACCACACCGCCGGATTCCACCAGTGCAGGATCGTCGCCAGACGCAGCAGCATCTTCCAGAAAATATCCACTCTCCTGACATGGACCAGTTCATGCTGCAGTGCATACTCTTCCTGCTTTTTTCCGTCTTTCAGCGTGCATAGAATAACCGGTCGAAACAATCCGAATGTCATATCCTGTCCATCCGGCACATCCCGATATACCGTGACTCTCTGCTGTATATGGCAAAATCTGCCGCCTCTCCTGATCCCCCATGTTTCGGCAGATACCTTTGCCTCATCCATGCAATCTACAAGTCTCCTTCCACTCCTGTAATGGGCAAGCAGCTCTGCCAGAAAAACAGACACGGCTCCCAGGATCCATATGGTGGCTGCCATATATTGTATTTTCATATAAGAGTTGATATACAGATCCCCATTTGCGCGGATCATATAATAAGACCAACGGGGTGAGAAGTCAGACACATGCCGGGATCCGATGCCTGTTACATACATCAGCATCCGGCTGTACCGTTCTCCGAGTTCAGGCAATGGTATAAGGTAATACAGAATTGCTGCTTTGGCCAGAAAATATGCTGATCTGGCACTGATCTTATGCTTCCGCCAGCCTCTTATCAATGCGCAGATGCCTGTCATGACTGTCCCTGACAAAGACATTACCATCAGATATCCCATCGTCTCTCCTTACTTGTTTTCCAGAATTTTGAGCAACACCTGAGCTTCCTCCTCATCAATCCCATTCTTCTCGGTAAAGGCAGCCACGAAATTACTCAACTTACCGCCATACATATGGTCAATCTCTTCTTTCATCCGCATCAGGTTGTACTCTTCCCTGCCATATACGGCTTTGACCATCCTTCTTTCTCTTACGACCAATCCCTTTTCTTCCAGGTTTACCAGGAAAGTATTGAGCGTCTGCCGCTTCCACTCCTTTCCGTCTTCCTCAAACAGCGTCAGCAGCTGAGACTGTCTGATGCTTTCCTTCTGATCCCAAAGCTTTTCCATCACTTCTCGTTCCGCATTGGTAATACTGAAAATGCTTTTCATCTGTACCTCTCCTTTTTCTAATTGACTATTATTATTAGTCGTTATAAGTATATAATGCTGACGCAATGCTGTCAATCATCATTCCTTTGAAAAATCCCAGATAAAAAATATTCAGTTCTTATTTCATTTTTGATTACTTTATTTCTTTATCTAGAACTTTATAATCATTTATGGTATGTTAACATCAGAACTAATGAACAGGTGGCTAACGAATGGGATGGAAACTCCAATGTAAAGCTCCTGACGGCCAATCTGTTACCTTGACAATTGACGATATTAAAAAGCCTGCTGCCGGCTCTGGAGAATAAGCAGCGCTAAACCACATACAATAACCAGGAAAGGAAGTGTTACTATGTCACCACCACTGGCACAAGAAAAGCTTTATACCATCGACGATATCTACAGTTTGCCGGAGGGCAGCAGAGCCGAACTGGTTGACGGCCAGATATACTATATGATTCCGCCCAATCGCAGGCATCAGTGTGATCTGTGATCCCGACAAGCTTAACGACAAAGGATGCACTGGAGCACCGGACTGGATCATAGAGATTGTATCTCCCGGCAGCAGGCGTATGGACTATTTCACAAAACTCTTTAAATACCGCACTGCAGGCGTCAGGGAATATTGGATCGTTGACCCGGAGAAGAACCGTGTCCTTGTTTACAATTTTGAATCAGAGGATACCGGAGATTATACCTTTGCTGATTCTGTAAGGGCTGGCATCTACGATGATCTGCTTATCAACTTCTCAAATATGGCTGACCTGTTGAATATTTGACCAGATTGCGGCTTTCAGGCAAATACTTTAGTATTATACTAAGCGTCAGACAGATCTGCCGTGGGCATAACAGTGAAGTATCCTGAAAATGGTCTGATATAAGGGAGGTAATAATGACTGACATTTACTTTAGAACAGACGGAAACAGCAAGATCGCGACCGGACACCTTGTAAGATGTCTCGCCATCGCGCGCGCCTGCGTGAAGATAGGCGCAGATGTTAAATTTATCGTATCCGATAAGGAAAGTCTTACGCTTCTGGAAGAACGCTTTACCGCACCCCGGGAATTTGCGGTCTTCTGTCTGGAACACAGCTACCGGGAATTGGACTCGGAGATCCCCGCCCTGCTCTCCTGTCTTGCCTCGGACATGCCCACAGAAAATGACCGTCCTGCCAGGGATGGCTCCCACGCCTCACACAACATGCCATGGCTTTTCATAGATTCCTATTCTGCCACTACGTCCTATTTCGCGGTCCTTCGGCGCTATTTCAAAACGGCTTATCTGGACGATCTGCGCAGTTTCGACTGCGCCGTAGACCTGGTGGTCAATTATGATACCAGTGAAGACTGCGCCGCTTATGACAATGCCGGCCGCAAGCTGCTGGGAATACAGTATACGCCGCTTCGGGAACAGTTCCTCTCACCTGCCTATCAAGTCCGCCGCAAAGCCGAGCATGTGCTGTTATCGACAGGCGGCACCGATCCTTATCGCGTGGCGGAAGGGCTGCTGCAGATAGTCTACGACGATCCGTCCGACATCTTCGCTCCGTCGCAGAATATCGCTCACGGCCGCCAGGATCACTGCGCTATACAGGATGGGCCTTTACAGGATATATCTTTACAACAGCTGTCCACGCAGGACAAGTCCGTGCTGCAATCCATGCATTATCATATCCTGACCAGCAGAGCAAACACACGCTATGCGGCTTTGGCTGCCCTTGCGCAGACCCATCCTTTCCTCCACATTCATACCAATGTAAGTAATGTGGCGGCTTTGATGGCTTCCTGCGATCTGGCTGTCTCCGCCGGCGGCACTACCCTGTGTGAGCTATGCGCTGTCGGCGTCCCCACCGTCAGTTATCTTATGGCCGAGAACCAGCGCGTCGCCACAGAAGCTTACGCAAAGGAAGACCTGATCCCCTGCGCCGGCGACATCCGTCCTGCAGCCGCTGCCAACACCGGACAGCCTGCCGATGCATCCGCAGTTTCCGCCTGCCCATCCACCCTGCACCATATCGCTTCGTTTCTTATCAGGATGGCACACGATCATCCGGCCCGCGCTGCTGTCTCCGCTGCTATGAGAAGTTACCTGGACGGTACCGGCGCCCGCCAGATCGCAGAAGCCCTTATGGCAGAGCATCCTTGTCCATAGTGCAACGCCGTATTCACTCTCCGGCGGCCGGCACATACTGCTGCCGGTTCCTGTGTCTGCGCCACAGCCACCATCCGATGGCCGCAGCCGTCAACGCAGAAACCAGGTTAGCCGCCATGAAGAGCGGCACTCTTCCGTAGCGCACATATACCGTATGCCGTACGCCGTCCCCGATGGCCGCAATCCTGATCCGGCCGCCTTCTCCGCGGGTGATCTCCAGCCGGCTTTTGTTCTCATCGTATGCACGATAACCCAGATAGTTCTGGATCGGCAGTTCGATATAGCAGTCATCTTCTGCCGCAGTGTAAGCCACCGCCGCTTTGGTTCCCTTTTTCTCATAATTATGTACTGTCACGCCGTAGGGGTCGGAGACGATCACATCCGTGACCAGCCTGTCGTCAGAGACACCGTTCAGACGCCACTCATGGGGATAAAATAATCCGATATTAGCCGCCATCTTGCTCTCATGCCCTTTGGAGGCCACTGCTTCCACATCATCATAAGGCATATGGCTGTTATCCGTAGGTACAGACAGGATCACCAACAGATTCAGGCCCACCAGCAGCGTAAAGATATGATTCCGGTAGGGCCGCAATAGTTCTGACTTAGCCAGGCCGATCACACCCACGAACATGAAACATGCCGAGGCCGGTCCCAGAAAGCGCCATGGAAACTGTATCATCGTCACAATATTCTCAAACAGATCATTGGCAAGCAGCGCCCGATTCGGGAAGTAGCCGGTAATCATATAGGTAAACACACATCCTGATGCCAGTAAATACAGCATATAGTTGTCCATGTCCGACCTTTTCTCCCGGCTTTCACACAGAAGCCGCATCACACCGATCCCCACGCAGCCAAACAGCGCCAGCCCCAGGGAAAAATACTGCTTATTATACAGGCTGATACTGTGCGTCAGATTGGAAGGATTGATGGACTGCTCGAAGTAGCCGCTCCACCGAAGCACTTCTGTACTCAGCTCTCCTTTAAAGTAGAATACCAGGAAGGGAACCAGGTACCAGAGATTTAAGAGCAGCGTCATAGCAGCCGCTTTGCCAATCTCGACATATCTTTTTTCTTTCACAATGCGCGCACACCACACAAGCGCGGTCACTGCGCTGAATGTTACCACAAATACTGCGCTTAAGATATGGCTCTGCAGCATACCGCTGACGCCGATCGCCAGATAATACCAGCGCTTCCGCTCTCCGAAGATCACATGATACAGGCCGGCGATCGCCAGCGGCCAGAAGATCAGGGCCAGCGTCTCTCCCAGATCGCCCCTGGAGAAAATATTAGTGAACCGGTATGGCATAAGCGTATACAGCACTACCGCCAATATCACGCTTCTTCTGGATCTGCACATGGACTTCACCGCCACGTAAGCGCTGATCCCCGAGGACAGATTGGCCAAAAATATCAGCGCCTTATAAGAAAGAGCCAGCGAGACACGGCAGATTCTTAAGAATGCCCCGATATAGAGGAACAGATAGGGATACATGGCATTCATATATCCATTTCCCCGCAGCCCGTCCGGCAGGATATTGACCGGAATCTGCCCATCCAGGATCCCATCCTTCAAGCCTTCCAGGCGCGCCAGATGATAACACAAGTCGTCGCCGTTATAGAGATAAGTCTGCATCATAGGCGTGGTCGCCAGAAGCGCCACTCCCAGAATAACGCTGTAATCTACGATCTGCTCCTTTGTGAGCCGTCTGCCTTCCTTCTGCAGATACCACCATACGGCAAGGCTTCCCAGCAGAAAAAGCGCCATAAAGAAATAGGTATCCGTATAGAACAGCGCATGAGGCACAAGCTGCAGTTCCTGGACCACCAGTTCTCCTTTACCGCTGTAGTTGATCTTAAACTGCAGCTGTTTGGCATCCTTGGACAGAGTGAACTCTGCAGCCATCTCCTTCTCAGACGGGTCGATCGTCCATCCCGCTATCTTTCTGCCCTGTTCCCATAATTCCAGCGCGGAATCCCCCTCCTCCGCACGGTAGCGGAGTTTGGCGGTGTAGCTGCCTCTGTTCATCACATACTGCAGAGTGTTTGCCACCGTACCGTTTCTGGCCACCGCATCCCGGAGCACGAGCGCATATTCCGAATCGATCACACCCACCGAGTGCTGCATCTCAGATCCCTTATAAACTAACGGGCTGCGCCCCTCATTTCCCAGCCAGATCAACAGAGTGATCAAACACACCGTCACGATATAGACTACTTTGCTCTTCCATGATAGTTCTCTTGTCTCCATGAATGTTCCTCTTGAAATCCTACATTTTTACAGCTATTTGACTTCTGGCTTCCTGATCATGACCGGCCTGCCGTTAAGAAGTATCCCGTCGCTGCTTACGCTTTTCCACGCAGCCTTTTTCTCAGGCCGCGATATCCCCACAAAAGCTTATAATACACGATAAAACGAATTGTTGACGCCATCTGCATCCGCACCAGCTTCTTCTCTTCAGCTCCCATGCGCTCCCGATAGTATATGTTCTCCTGGAAATCCGGAAAAGCTGCCCGCATCTCCTGTCCAAGCTTCTTTACAAATCCGTACTGCACCGGCCTTACCCCCTGCATGTAGGTAAAAAGCGTATTGACATAGAAAAGTGTGGTGAAACAAAATTCCAGTTCCGCACGGTATTTCTCCAGATACCCATATGTTACCGCTTCCCGCAGCATGATGCGCCCCGCTTCCATACGATCCTCGCATCTGCGCGTCGTGATCGTATGCACCGTGGATGTGTCATGCTGGTAATAATAATACAGCGGTTCTTCGATATATTCAAAATGACGGGCGCGCAGCATCCAGGAATTGGCCAGCGCATTATCCTCATAAAAGATTCCGGTCGGAAAACGGCTCGGATGGTCGATCACGATCTCCCTGCGGTACACCTTCACCACAAGGCTGCCGCCGTCCAGAATCAGAGAACGGTACTTCTCCTCATTCAGTATCCCTGTCTGCTCCGGCCTGTTATTGTGCACTACCTGCCCGATCTTCATACTGTGTTCCCCGGTCATATGATAGTCACAGCCTACCATATCAGCTCCGGTCTCCTCACCCTTCCCGATCAGACGCTCATAGAAATCCGGCGTGATCCAATCGTCGCTGTCAATAAAACCGATCCATTCCCCCTGCGCTGCCGCCATACCGATATTCTTGGCGCCTCCCTGTTTCTGGTTGACTTCCGAATGAATGGCGCGGAATTTCTCCGGATAACGCTTCTGGTAATCCTGCAGGATCTCCCAGGAATTGTCGGTAGAGCAATCGTCCACCGCGATGATCTCATAATCCGCTATCGTCTGCGCCACCAGAGAATGCAGACAGTATTCTAATTTTCCGTCGGCCGCCATATTATAGACGGGCACGATGATCGATAGTTTCATTTACACTAACCCTCATGATTCCGCCCTGCGGAACCTCAAAATCAGAAACAAACAGGCGCTATCTTAAACACTGCTTTCTCTCATAATACACCGCGATCTTCGTCACCGCCTCGATCACACTCTCCACGTCCTCGTCCGTCATGGCATAATAAAGGGGCAGCGACAGCATCTCCTCATACAGTTTCTCCGCATTCGGACACAGGCCTTTCTTATAGCCCAGTTTCTCATAATACGGGAAATAATAGGTCGGGATGTAGTGTACGTTACAGCACACATTCTCCGCTGCCAGCGCTGCAAAGAACTGTTTCCTGTCGATGGTCAGTTTCTCCGGCACGATGCGCAGGATATAGAGATGCCTTGTGGTATCCGATTCGGGAATCTCCCTCTGCACAAAAAGGCCCGGCAGCCTGCTGAATTCCTCATCATATCTGGCTACGATCTCTTTTCTCCTCTGCCGGAAAAGAGGCAGCTTGTCCAGCTGGCTGATGAGCAGCGCCGCCTGCATATCTGTCATGCGATAGTTATAGCCAAGCGCCACCTGCTCATAATACCAGGCGCCGTCCGGTTCATGCTCCATCTGTGTCTCATCTCTTGTGATCCCGTGGGTGCGGTATAAGAGCAGCTTCTTATACAGAGTCTCATCATTGGTCAGCACCGCACCGCCCTCACCGCCGGTAACGGTCTTCACCGGATGGAAACTGAACGTCGTCATATCTGAGATGGAACCGTTGGCTCTGCCCTTATAGGTGGTTCCGATCACATGGGCCCCGTCCTCGATCAGCACGAGTCCATGTTTCTTACATATCTCTGACAACCGGTCCAGCTCCACTGACTGCCCTGTATAGTCCACAGCCACGACCGCCTTCGTTCGCTCGGTGATCGCCGCTTCCACCTTCTCCGGGTCGATATTATAGGTCTCCGGATCGATATCGGCAAAGACCGGTCTTCCGCCACAGTAAAGTGCACAGTTCGCCGATGCAGCAAATGTAATGGGGGTGGTGATCACCTCGTCCCCTTCTCCCACGCCTGCTGCCAACGCCGCCATATGCAAAGCCGCCGTGCCGTTGCTGCACACCACTGCATACCGCGCACCGGTCAGCTGACACAGCTTCTCTTCTAATTCCCCGATCTTCGGACCACAGGTCAGATCTGCACTTTTCATAACATCCACCACAGCCTGTATATCAGCATCGTCAATATACTGATGGCCATAATATATTTTTGTCTCTCTGGCGGGTGTGCCGCCCTCGATCGCCGGTTTCTTCATTTCTCTTGTATTCCTTTCTTCCTTGTTGTCTGCAAAGAATGCCGCTGTCTCTGCGCCTGTAAAATTACCGTTTGTTTAAAAGGGACACGCACCTTCGTGCATGCCCCTCTGTTTTCTTCCTGCACACTCACCTTGCAGACCGTCTGTATCCCGGATCTTTCTCAACCTTTATGCATTCTCACGGCCTTTGCAGTAAATGCAAAGGCCTGGGCTGAACTGTTATGCTATTTCTCCAATTCTACATCTTTCAGCAGTTCACGGATGTCCTCCACTGACAGCCATTCCGTATTCGTACCGGAACTGTAAGAGAACCCTTCCTCTACTTTCCTGCCGCTTAAGTCCGGCTGCTGCCTGTTATTCCAGGTCATCTGCGGATAAACGATGAAATGCTTATCATACTCGTAAGTCGTAAAGGAGTCCTCAGTAGTGACCATGATCTCATGCAGCTTCTCCCCCGGACGGATGCCGGTTTCCTTGATACCGCATCCCGGCAGCATCGCCTCTGCCAGATCCGTGATCTTGAAGGACGGGATCTTGCTGATAAAAGTCTCTCCGCCGGTGGCTTCCGCCAAAGCCTTGATGACAAGCTCAACACCCTGCGTCAGGCTGATCCAGAAACGGGTCATCCGCACATCCGTGATCGGAAGCTCTTTCGCCCCCTCCTTGATCAGCTTATGGAAAAGCGGTATCACAGAACCTCTGCTGCCGGCAACATTTCCATAGCGGACGATAGAAAAATTAATGTCCTTCACACCGGCATAGGCGTTGGCCGCCACAAACAGCTTGTCCGATACAAGCTTCGTGCCGCCGTACAGATTGACGGGATTGACTGCTTTATCCGTGGATAATGCCACCACCTTGTGCACACCGCTGTCCAGCGCCGCATCGATCACATTCATGGCGCCGTGGATATTCGTCTTGATCGCCTCATTGGGATTATACTCACAGGCCGGAACCTGCTTTAATGCCGCTGCATGAATAATATAGTCCACTCCCTCACAGGCTCTGTGCAGACGCTCTCCATCCCGCACATCTCCGATAAAGAATCGCAGCTTCTCCGCAAATTCCTTAAATTCCTCCGCCATCATCCACTGCTTGAATTCATCTCTGGAATAGATGATGACCTTCTTCGGCTCGTAATGTGTCAGCACGTATCTGGTAAAGCACTTACCGAAAGAACCCGTACCGCCGGTTATCAATATTGTTTTATCTTTTAACATCAGTTTTCCTCCGAAATCATTTCTGCTGCACCGCCCCTAAGTATAGCACAGGAAATCAGGGTTTGCAATGCATGTGCCCGCGAATCATACGGCTTCCGTAACTGTTCAGCCTTCGGCTTCTCTGTTACGGAAGCTGCCCATTCCAAGTGTCTACGTTCCACTCCGGTCGGCGCTTAGCAAACGTCCCCCGGACGTTTAGTGCCCTTCGGCGAGGGGCAGATTCTCCGGCAGGAGCGCTTTTGCTCCATAATAAGGTTGAATAAATTCTCTGATGAGCAATTTTATATACGGTTTTTCGTTTTCTACAATTTTATCTCCCTACGAAACCGATTCCCCAATCGCCTCGCAGGTTCTCTCGATCAGCTCGTCTTCATGGGCATCCGACACAAACATGGCTTCAAACTGGGACGGCGCCACATAAATCCCCCTCTCCAACATTTTGTTAAAGTATGCTGCAAATGCCTCTCTGTCACACTGACAGGCCTCTTCATAATTCGTCACACTGCCTTCCCGCTCTCCCCAGCCAGGAGTGAAGAATGCCGAAAGCAGCGACCCGGCCCGGTTTACCGTCAGCCCCCTGCGGCGAAAGGCTTCCGTCAGTCTCCCCGCGCGCCTGTTGATCCGCTCATAGATTCCCGTATCTTCCATCAAAATCTTTAATGTCTCGATCCCCGCCGTCACCGCCACCGGATTCCCCGACAGCGTCCCAGCCTGATAGACGGCTCCCAGAGGCGCAACACAGGCCATCACGTCCCGTCTGCCGCCGTAGGCCGCCAGCGGCATACCGCCGCCCACGATCTTTCCGAAGGTATACAGGTCTGCGTGAACACCCGTGTATTCGGAAGCCCCGCCCAGCGCCAGTCGAAAACCGGTGATCACCTCGTCAAAAATCAAAAGCGCACCCATCTGTCGTGTGATCTGCCGCAGGAACGCAAGAAATCCCGGCTTTGGCGGCACCACACCCATATTGGCCGCCACCGGCTCCACCACCACTGCCGCCACCTGACCGGCATTTTCCTCCATCAGCCTGCGCACGGACTCCGTATCATTGTAGACTGCCGTCAGCGTACAGGCCGCATATCCTGCCGGCACGCCTGCGCTGTCCGGCACCGATTGTGTCATCAGCCCGGAACCGGCCTTCACCAGCAGACCGTCCGAATGGCCGTGGTAGTTGCCGGAAAATTTGATTATCTTGTCCCGGCCGGTAAATCCTCTGGCCACGCGCACGGCACTCATCACCGCCTCGGTTCCGGAACTGACCAGACGCACCATCTCCACATCCGGCACACAGGCGCTGATCCGTTCCGCCAGCTCCACTTCTCCGGCTGTCGGCGCTCCGAAACTCAGCCCGCCGCCGCAGGCTCTCTGTACCGCCTCTACCACTTTCGGATGTGCATGTCCCAGAATGCCCGGCCCCCAGGAACAGACATAATCCAGATACCGGTTTCCGTCCGCATCGAAAAGCCATGGTCCCTGTGCCCGCTCCACGAAAAAGGGCTGTCTGCCCACGGCCCGAAAAGCCCGCACCGGTGAATTTACTCCGCCCGGTATCAACTGCTGCGCCCTGTCAAAAAGTTGTTTTGATCTGCGTTGCTCCATATTGTCCTCCCTGCCGAAACATTCTTATCGTTAACGACTTTAGAAATTTGTTATGTAGTTTACTATGAAAGTCTTCGACTTTCACAGCATGGATGGCCATGCGGCCCGCCCGACGGCAGGCTGAGCATGATGTAAGTTTACTATGTATATTCTATCCACTGCACCGCATCCAATGCATGATAGGTAATAATGACCCTCGCTCCGGCCCGCTTCATGGCCGTAAGATTCTCCATAACGACCCGCCGCTCATCAATCCACCCGTTGGCGGCGGCCGCTTTCACCATGGCGTATTCGCCGCTGACATTATACACCGCAAGCGGCAGGTCAAAGGTAAGCGCCGCTTCCCGCAGCACATCCAGATAAGCCAGCGCCGGCTTTACCATCACGATATCCGCTCCCTCTTCGATATCCGCCCCGATTTCCCGCAGCGCCTCCTGCCCGTTGGCGCAGTCCATCTGATAGCTTCTGCGGTCGCCGAACCCCGGCGCAGAATGCGCCGCCTCCCGGAAAGGGCCGTAATAAGCAGAGGCAAATTTGGCGCTGTAGGCCATGATCGGAACCTGCGTGAAGCCGGCTTCATCCAGCCCCTCTCTGATCGCTGCGATCCGGCCGTCCATCATATCGGAAGGCGCCACCATATCCGCCCCGGCCTCCACCAGGCTTACCGCCATTTTCACCAGATACGGCAGAGTCTCATCATTCAGGATCTCATTCCCGCACACCATGCCGCAATGTCCGTGAGACGTGTACTCGCACAGGCACACATCCACCACGATATAGATCTCCGGATAATGCTCTTTGATAAAACGGACCGCCCTCTGGGTGATACCGTCCGCAGAATAAGCCTGACTCCCCTGCGGATCCTTATGCTGCGGAATGCCAAACAATATGATGCCGCCGATGGCCGCCTCTTTTACCTGCTCCATGATCTCATCCAGCCGGTCAACCGAATACTGAAAAACACCCGGCATGGACGCCACCGGATTCTTTATCTTCTCTCCTTCTATTACAAATACAGGATAAATAAAATTCTTCGGATGCAGTCTCGTCTCCTGCATCATGGAACGAATCCGTTCATCCCGCCTTAACCTTCTGAATCGATACATCGCTTTTCTCCTCTATTGCTTTCTTTTCTGACAAAGCCATGCCCTGTGCATCTCTTGATATCTGCTTTGCTTTCCCGCATCACTCGATTCTATATATCACAGTCATACTCCGTGTGCCCTTTACTGCTGGCGCTTTCCGGGAATCAGGCCGCTGCTGTTCCTGTCCTGCTGCATGCACTGCTCCTCATACGCCCTGTCCAATCTCATACGCCATCCCAATCTCATTGCGCTCTGTCCCGCCTGATGCATGCCACGATTCCTTCTACACTGGCTTCTTCCGCCGTCAGACAGAGGGCCGTCGTATGCTTTCGCAATTCTTCCCCGCACTTTTCACCGATACAGACATACTTCTGTCTCACACTGCTCCCGGCACAAGCGTCCCTGCCGGAAAGCACCTCCCCGGCGCTGCAGCCTGCCGCATCATTTTCTGCCGTTTGGTCCCGTTCCAGTCCTTCAAAATAAGCCCGCACGCCCAGCGCCGAACCAAACACGACATAATCCGGCTTCTCTATCACCGCCCCGATACGCTTCTCCTCACAGACTCCTAATTCATAGAGCGGATAGTCCACGTAGGAAATACCTTTTTCCTGAAAAACAAGAGGCAGTCTGTCACTCCCCTGCCGCGCCCGCAGAAACAACGCCTGCACCTGCGCCTCTTCCGTCTTTGCCGCCGAATACTCCCCCTCACCGGCCGCATCTTCCTGCAGGATCCTCTCTGTCAGACCCCATGCCAGATGCTTCGCATCATAGAAATCCGGCATGTAATCCGCATATAATCCGTTTTCTTCCAGTTCCGCCGCCGTTCCCGGCCCGATCACCGCAATCTTTTTGCCGTAAAGACTGCGCACATCCCGCCGCTCCCTTCTCATTTTATCGAAAAAGACGCTGACGCCGTTAGGACTTGTAAAGACCAGCCAGTGAAACGACGCAGGCTCCGGCAGCGGCTCCCCTGTCTGCCGCACCTCCATAAAGCTCATGTCCTTTACCGCGGCCCCCTCCTGTTCCAGCGCCGCCGCCAGCTTCCCCGCAAAATGCGGTGTTCCTGTGACGCCCACCGTAACGCCGGCAAGCAGGCAGCCTTCTATCCTTTTACCTTCCGCCACGGCAGGCAACCCATCTGTCAGCTGCAGCCCTGCCACCGCCCCCACAACGATGACTGCCGGCGAGGTAAAGCCCTGCTCCTTTGCTTCCTCATAAAGCCTGCCCAGCACCGTCCGCAGGCATCTTTGTCTGTCGGTCGTTCCCTCCATTACTACGGCGCAGGGTGTGTCCGGGCTTTTCCCGGCCGAGAGCAGGCCCGCCGTGATCTCTCTCAGATGATGCATCCCCATCAGGATCACCAGCGTGCCGGGAAGCCGCGCCAGCGTGTCAAAATCCAGGCGCAAACCCGTCTTCCGGACCGGCTTATTCTCCTGTCCCGGCTTATTCTCCTGTCCCGGCTCCTCCTCCTGCCCCTGCCCGTCTTCCCCGGCCGCCGTTCCCGTCACCACCGTGAACGCCGCCGAAAGTCCTCTGTGCGTGACCGGAATGCCTGCTGCCGCCGGCACCGCAATGGCAGAAGAAATACCCGGAATCTCTTCGCAGGAAACGCCCGCCGCCTGCAACGCCAGAAACTCTTCCCCGCCTCTGCCGAACACATAAGGGTCGCCGCCCTTCAAGCGCACCACCGTCTTACCTTCCAGCGCCTTCTCTACCAGCAGGTCGTTGATCTTCGACTGCTTCATGGCGTGACTGCCATAACGCTTCCCCACATAGATCTTCTCGCAGTCCGGCTTCGTCCACCGCAGCAGCGTTTCCGGCGCCAGACTGTCATAGACCACCGCATCGCACCTGCGCAGTACTTCCGCCGCCTTGATGGTCAGAAGCTCTATGTCGCCGCACCCACCGCCTGTCAGATATACTTTTCCGTTGCCCTTATTCAAGATATCTTTTCCTCCATTCCGAAGCGGCACAAATCTGACTCTTTTTCTTCAACTTTGACTCTTTTCCTTCAACTCTCCGGCCGCCCGCTCCGCCAGCCGCCTGCCTTCCTGCAGGCTCACGCTGCCGCTATATCTCACATGGCGCCCGGCGTACATGGCATCCAGAATCAGTCTGTCCTGCTCCTGTCTGCACCAGGCCGCCGCTGCCTCGCTGCAGTCCGCGGACAGCTTCCGGAGCACTTCCCGCTCCACCTGAAAACAAAGCATCGTTTCCGCATCCGTGATCCGCAGGCAGATGCCTTCCGCCTCCGAGCCCTGCGCGGTCTCCACCGCGATCATCCCCTGACAGGCCGCGGGCAGAAACATTTCCGGCGGCAGGGAACAGAAGAAAAATGCCGACGCATCATCTCCACTGCTGTCGCTGCCTTTGCAGCCGATCCCCAGACGGTCCAGCCCGGCTTTGGCCAGAATGATCCCGTCATAGCCGCCTTCCTGCAGCTTACGCAGCCGCGTATCTACGTTGCCGCGGATATTCTCACATACTACATTCTTCCACAGCTTTCCGGCCAGAAGCTGCCGCCGCCTGCTGCCGCTGCCGATCCGAAACACCGTGCCGCCGTCGTCCTGCTCCTGCTGCATCTGTCTCATCCACCGGTAATCGTTCCGTTCCCTGTCATTCCCGGCGTTTCCCGTCTCTTTGCTCCGCCTATCTGTTTTCCACCCGCTCCTGCAGAAGGCCTCTTCGCTCCCTCCCGCCAGAAGCGGCATCCGCCCCTGCTTTGGAACCACCAGCACGTCCCGCACGTCCGCTCTGGGCAGCACGGCCGCAATGGTCAGGCCCCCGGCCAGTGTCATCGGCAGATCCTTGGCCGAATGCACCGCAAGATCGATGCGCCCCTCCTGCAGCGCCTGCTCAAACTCCGAGGCAAAAACTCCCTTATCGCCAATCTCCGCCAACGGCTTATCCTGTATGATATCCCCTTTTGTCCGCAGAATCACGATCTCCGTCTTCAGCCCGTCATCCGCCGCCTGCAGCGCTTCCTGCACCAGGGCTGCCTGTTTCAGAGCAAGTCTGCTTCCCCGCGTTCCGATCCTGATCTTATTCATCACACTCTCCATTTCCCTGCCGGCCGCTGTTCTTCTCCGTTCCCGCACAACTGTCCTGCCGCAGAATCTCTCCCGCCAGAAGCGCTGCCAGTTCCTCCAACGCCGCCTTGCCTTCTTTCTCCAGACAGTACAGGAACAGCTTCTCCAGAATCCGCTTCCTGTCAGCCTCCTGCGACACCTGCTCCATCACCAGCGGACGAATTTGACCTAATAAGTCAATCGTATCGCCCAGCCCTTCCGGCAGCGCACCGGCGATCTTTCCCCGCACCCAGGCCGCCGCCACCGGACTTTTGCCATCCGTGGAAATGCCCACCGTCAAGGCTCCCTCCTTCACCAGCGCCGGAAAAAAGAAGGTACACTTCTCCCGGTCATCCACCACATTGACCGGAATACGCGCCGCCTGACAGTACTCCGCAATACGACCGTTCAACGCTTCCTCATCCGTGGCCGCGATCACAAAATCCGCTCCGGCCAGATCCTCCAGGTAAAAAAGCCGCTCCGCAAAAAGAAGAGAAGCCGCCCCATGCTCCTGCTCCCGCGGCCGCTTCTCCAATGTCCTCATACAATCCTCGATCCTGGGGGCGATCACTGTCAGGACCGGGCCAAAAGGAAGCAGTTTCTCCACTTTCCTCGCCGCCACCCGGCCGCCGCCCACGATCACACCCTTTTTTCCGCCTATCTCCATAAAAAAAGGAAAATGTCCCATACTATCTGCCGCCTTCCCTGCGCGCTTTCAGGATACCTTGTCATTTCCCGCCAGGTATCCTGATGATCTGATGTCCTGATGCGCTCACCGTTGTACCTCATACACTGCCTGCTTCATCAGCACCTGCACAACGGCTTCAAACGATGCACTGTCCAGCTCATCCCGCAGCAAATAGAGCAGCTTTTCCGCCGGACACTGCGCATAGCGTTCCTTCCAGTTCCGATCAGCCTCCGTAAACCGGTGGAATGAAAGCGTCTTACCAAGCATCTCCAGCTCTTCCGCCAGAATCTCCTCCGCATCCGCCAGCGCCTGCTGCTTTAACCTGTTATTTTCTTCGGCCAGGCTCTTAATCTCATCCAACGCCACAAGGCGGCAATGCGCCAGCCGCCCAATCTCCGCATCCATATCCGGCGGCATGGAAATATCAACAAAAAGCCTCTCTTTCATCTCTCTGTCCCTTCTCAACACTTCCCCGACCCGGCCGGCCGTCAGCGTATAATGAGGACTGGCCGTGGCGGAGATCACCACATCCGCTTCCTGCAGATAAGCATACCGCTCCTGATAGGGCACATTTTCCACCCGTGGACTGCCGCTTTGGAGAAGCCCGTTGTGCGACCGGATCGTGGCGATGATGCGGATATTTTCCTGACTCAGCAGGTTCTTGAGGATGATGCCGCCCATCTGTCCGCTGCTCCCCATCAAAAGCACCGTTTTATGGGGCAGCGGCAGACGGAACACTTCATTTGCCGCCAGCGTAGCCACGGAAACGGAAGTTTTGGAGAGCATCGTCTCCGTCTTCACCCGTTTGGCGCACGCCAGCGCCGCCTGAAAAATACAATTCAACTCATAGCCGGTACAGCCGGCCTCTTTGGCATGAATGTAAGCATCCCGCACCTGTCCCAGGATCTCATCCTCACCGATCACCATGGACTCCATCCCGCAGACTACCCGGAAAAGATGCTGCAGCGCCTTTCGCCCCTGATAGCGTCTTACCAGTCCCCTGATCCACTCGCCGTCACAGCCGGTCGCTCCGGCCAGCGCTTCTTCCAATGCCCGGAAACGGTTTGCCTCTCCCGGCACATAAACTTCCGTGCGGTTACAGGTGGACACCAATACACACTGTTCCATTCCGCAGACCGCCAGAATCTCCCGCAGGCAGTCCTCTCTTTCTTCTTTTACGATAAAACATCTCTGTCTGTCCGCAGATTCTGCCGTTTTATGGCTGATGCTGATGCATTCCATCTTTTTACAACCTTCTCTTTTCCCTGTCAGTCAAAAAATTTACCTCTGAAAAAATTCTGCCTTATGACCTGCCGGCAATGTCATTAAGTGAAGTCTGTCTTTTAGCAGGTCGCCCCGCCTTTCAGATGCAGCTTCGCCCCGATGATCTCTTCCCTGCGGGCCAGCAGATCATCCGCCATAAGCTGGGCCTGCACGTTCTCGAATCCGAGTCTGCTGATGGTATCCGCGAAGCGTTCACCCGTCCTGCCCTGTTCCCGGAACAACAGGATCGCCTTTTCCAGTACGGAAAGCACTTCTTCCTCGCTTAAGAAAATTTTATCCAGCTTCCGCCCCTGGGCCACACGCTTGCCCCAGCGGCCGCCGATGTAAACACGGTATCCGTAAGCGCTCTCCTCCGCTGCCTTAAACGGACATTTGCCCACGCAGCGGCCGCAGTTGTTACACTGATCCGGATCGATCACCAGCTTGCCGTCCACCACCAAAGATGCCTCCACCGGGCACGCCAGAGCGACCTGACAGATCTTACAGCCGCGGCATTTCTCCGGATCGATCACCGGCACTTTCTGTCCTACGATACCGAAATCGTTCAGATCCGGTTTCACGCAGTTGTTCGGGCACCCGCCCACCGCGATCTTGAACTTATGGGGCAGCTTCACGGACGCATAGCCGTGGAAGAACCGCTCATGAATCTCCTCCGACAGGCGATAGGAATCCAAAAGGCCGTATTGGCAGGTCGTTCCCTTACACGCCACCACCGGACGCACTTTGGATCCGGTACCGCCGGTCTCCAGACCTTCCTCCGCCAGAAATGCCCGGAGCGCCTCGATCCTGTCAAAAGGCACACCCACGATCTCCAGCGTCAGACGTGTGGTCATCACCACATCCCCGCTGCCGAACTTCTCCGCCGCCTCCGCGATCTTCTTATGCTCCGCCACGGTGATCTTGCCGTTTCTGGTGATCACGCGCACGTTGAACTTATTGGTACCCTTATTGTGCAGACAGCCCAGCGCCTTGACACGGGTGATCTCCTCCGCAGGCACCGTCACCACCCCCGGCTTATCTGCCGCCTTCACCACATTGAAGAAGGAAGATCCTTCCAGAACCTTCGTATTCGTATAGCCGTAGCGTTTCAGCCTGTTCTGCAGCAGATAAGCCCTCTTGCCCTTCGCGCACACAAGCAGAAGCTTCTCGTCTTTACCAAGCCCCGGCACTTCACCCTTTACTTTTAATAGATCTACATAGGTGGCTCCCGCGATGGTCGGCCCTGCCGGATTCACATCGATCACACGATAGCCTTCCGCCGCGCCTGCCAGATACTCCGCCGGCGTGAAGCTGTCCAGATCGCCCTCGATCTTATTCAGAAGCATATGTACCGCCTGCACGAATGGATGGATCGCCGTGGAAAAAGGCGGCGCATAGGACAGATCCAGACAGGTCATCTGCTCCAGCGTGGTGCCAAAGGTCACTGCCATCACACCGATGTCCGTCACCTTATCCACCGCGCCCGGGCCCAATACCTGCACGCCCAGCAGCTTATGGCTGTCCGCATCCGCCACCAGCTTGATGGCAAACCATGCGCTACCCGGATAATAATGCGCCTTGTCATCCGTCACCGCCAGCACACAGACCGGCTTATAGCCCGCCGCTTTCGCCTGCTCCTCGGAAAGCCCGGTCCGGCCGCCCGAAAGCCCCGGCAGCTTCACCACGCCCGTTCCCAGAACGCCCGGATAACTCACATCTCTGCCGCCAAGCGAAAGCGCCAGCGTCCGGCCCTCCATGTTGGCGGAAGACCCCATGGGCGACCACTGCCGCTCACCCGTGAGACGGTTCTTCACCATCGCGCAGTCACCTGCCGCATACACATCCGGCACGCTGGTCGCCATCTTATCATCCACCAGAATCGTGCCCTTAAACATCTCCATGCCCGTATCCTGCAAAAAGCCCGTATTCGGCCGAATACCGATGGACAGGATCACCACGTCTGCCGGCAGCAGTCCCTTGTCCGTCTGCACGCCTTCCGCTCTCTCCTCGCCCGTCACGCCGTTAAGCTTCGTTCCGGTAAGCACCGTAATTCCCTTTTTCTCCAGATGACAGACTGCAAAATTCGCCATCTCCGTGTCGAAGCCCGGCATGATCTGCGGAGCCATATCGATCAGCGTCACGGACAGTCCCTTTTCCAGAAGGTTCTCCGCCACTTCCAGACCGATGAAACCGCCGCCAACAACCACGGCACGCTTCACACCGTCGCGGGCAATATACTCCCTTGTCTCAATCGCATCGTCAGGCGTGCGCATCACGAACACACCCGGCAGATTAAGACCCGGCAGCGGCGGCACCACCGGCGATGCACCCACCGCCACGATGCAGGCATCGTACTCATAGACTTCCTCCGCGCCCGTGCGCAGATTCTTCGCCGTCGCCTTCTTCCCGGCCGGATCAAGCGCCACCACTTCCCGCTGCGGATAGACCATCGCCCCGGTCAACGCGCTGTACTTCTCCGGCGTATTCACGATCAGCTGCTCCTTCTCCGGGATCGATCCGCCCACATAATAGGGCAGTCCGCAGCCCGCATAGGAAATGTCCTTTCCCTTGGTGACGATGGTCACCTCCGCTTCCGGATTCACCCGTTTGAATTTCGCCGCAGCCTTCGTTCCGGCCGCCACCCCGCCAATTACCAGTAATTTCATATCCTGCCTAACCTCCTCTTTCTATGATTCCGTAACCCTTGATAGCCTTGTTTCCTTTTCATTACTTAATGATGCCATAAAAGGAGGAAAAATGCAATTCCGATGAAATTTCCTGCGCTGCAACAGGATGCATGGCACCGTAAATAGCAACTCCTATCCCCTCCTCTCAAGCTCTCTCAGGTTGATCATGGAAATGATTTCTTTCTGCCTCTTTTCCACCTCCTCGATCCTGATTCTGCCAATGTCATTTCTTATTTTTTCAAACGCAATGGCAGGAAACAATTTTTCACACAAATCATTGATCCCCGGCGATGCCCCCATCAGGGCTGTTACAAGCGCCTTCTCGTCAAACAGTCGCAGACTCTCTTCCAGCTCTTTTTCCGGAATTACGGACAGCTGTTCAAAATCCGTTATCGTCCGGGGCTGTATGTCCGGTTCTAATATGTCGTTGATGGAGATATCATACAGGCTGGACAACTGCAGAAGAATCTCCAGGTCTGGGATCGTCGCTCCCGTCTCCCATTTTGAGACAGCCTGTCTCGACAGGTGCAGTCTTTTAGCCAGATCCTCCTGCGTGTAATGATGCTTTTTCCGCAGGTATTGCAAGTGCCCCGCTATTAGATTCGTATTCATCTTAACCTCACTCCCTTCTCGTCCTTGTACTACGTTATCCCTATTATAAAGCATATGACAAGAAGAGATAAGAATCTGTCAGGCGCAAAAAAGCAAGCAATGATCACCCGGCAGCTTGCTATACTGCCTGCTTTGAAACTTCCATTCCATAATAAAGATAAATAAAAGCCCAAAATGTCAGGACTTCCACATACATATATGTTACAATCACTTCATCAGGACAAACAATAACAAAGCGCTTCGGATTGGAGGTAAGGTTGAATAAATTCTCTGATGAGCAATTTATTCAACCAAGAATTTGTGCAGAAGCGTCACAAATTCTGTTGATCGCAGAGCAGAATCTGAAATTCTGCTCGCGGCCTCAGCGTAAAGCGCTTCGGATTGGAGGTAAAAATGAATCAATCTCGGATCATGATCGTCGAAGATGATACTACGATACAGGCACAACTCCAAACGCTTTTAGCCGGAAACGGCTATGAGATCGCTGTCGCCACAGATTTTTCAAGAGTGATCGAGCAGGTGAGATCGTTTTCACCTCATTTGCTCTTACTGGATATAAAGCTGCCTGGAAACAGCGGCTTTGACATATGTTCCCAAATCCGCGCTTACTCGGATGTGCCTATCATATTTGTAACGAGCAGCAATACAGATATGGACGAATTGGAAAGCATCATGCTTGGCGGGGATGCCTTTATCACAAAGCCCTACAACACCGCCATCCTGCTTGCTAAAATTGCAGCGTTGTTACGGCGGGCATATAACCTGGGGCAAGCGGAAGTTTTGACATGGAATAACGTGGCTTTGCACTTGGAAAGCAGTACGATAGAATATAACGGGCAAAGAGCAGAACTGACTAAAAATGAGTTGAAGATCCTCTATTATCTTTTTAAGAACGCAGGGAAGATCTGCGCCCGGAATGCTATTGTAGATTTTCTCTGGGACAACCAGCTTTACATTGACGACAATGCTCTGAGCGTGAACATGACCCGGATCCGTGGCAAACTGGAAGGGATCGGCCTGACAGGCTTTATCAAAACAAAACACAGACAGGGGTACACATTATGAACGGGAATCTATTTCTGAAAAATCAACTGCCCAGCCTCCTGATCAACTTTGCCGGCATGCTTGCCCTTGTCCTTTTTTTGACCGCTAACGGCAATCCTATTTCTGTTAGCCTTCTTATCATAATCGTCTGGATCGTTGTTATGAGCCTGTATGGTGTCATTCGCTTCCTCACACAAAAAAGGCATCTGTGTAAGTTGTTGGATATGGCCGAGCAATTGGAAGAAAAATACTTATTGCCGGAAATTATGGAAATCCCGGAAAAAGCTGATGAAGCGGTATATTATCATATTCTGAAAATGGCTGAAAAATCCATGCTGGAAAAAACAGGCAGGATACAGCGGGAACGAAAAGAATACAAAGAATATATTGAACAATGGATACATGAGGTCAAAACGCCCATCACGGCAATGAAACTGCTCTGCGAAAATAACGGCTCTCCGTTCACCAGAGAAATGCTGGCAGAGTTAGAAACTCTCAATCGTTTTACGGAACAGGCTCTCTATTATGCCCGCAGCGAGCATACAGAAAAAGATTATCTTATCAGAGAGATCGGGCTTGGTGATGTCGTACATTCTGCGATCGCAGATAACAAATATCTTCTGCGGCAAAACAACGTGGTCATTACAGCAGAAAATATAGATAACAATGTCTACACGGATGATAAATGGGTGCGGTTCATCTTAAACCAGCTCATCAGCAATGCCATAAAATACCGTACACAAAAACCGATCCTACGATTCTTTACAGTGAAGGAAAACGACCGCATCCTTTTATCCATAGAAGACAATGGAATGGGTATCGCAGGCAGCGACTTGCCCCGTATTTTTGAAAAAGGGTTTACCGGGCAGAACGGACGGATCATTCAGAACTCAACAGGAATCGGATTATATCTCTGCAAGCGTCTTTGTGATAAACTCGGAATAGGACTGGCTGCCTGTTCAGAAGGAAATGGCACCACGATCACGCTGTCCTTTTATATCAACGATTTCGTTACAGGAGTGCAGGGCTGATACGCTCTGCACTTCTTACATTTCTGTAAGAACTGCGTAAGAAAACCTGATACAAAGTCCAATCCGCACTGTTTACAATAAGAACATAAAAGACAAGGAGGCAGGAAACATGGACACCCTTTTGAAATTGGAGCATATACAGAAATACTATGGCAATGAGGGGAATATCACAAAAGCGATCAACGATATCAGCTTCTCCGTACAGGCAGGCGAATTCCTGGGCATCATGGGCGCTTCCGGCTCCGGGAAAACAACGCTGCTCAACTGCATTTCGACGATCGACACGGTAAGTGCCGGACATATCTACTTGCAGGAAACGGATGTGACTGAGATAAAGCCAAGATCGCTGGCCCGGTTTCGCAGGGAAAACTTAGGGTTTGTATTTCAAGATTTTAATCTCCTGGACACGCTGACGCTCTCTGAAAATATCGCGTTGGCACTGGCGATCAATAAAACGCCTGTATGGACCATAGAGACGCGCATCACGGATATTGCGAGGCAGCTGAATATCAGCGATGTGCTGCATAAATATCCGTATCAGGTATCGGGCGGGCAGAAGCAGCGGTGTGCTTGCGCCAGAGCGATCATTAATAACCCGAAGCTGCTTTTAGCTGATGAACCTACAGGCGCATTAGACAGTCATTCATCACAAATGCTCTTATCTACCATCCAAAGTATCAACGAACAGCTGGGTGCAACCATTTTAATGGTAACGCACGACGCTTTTGCGGCAAGCTATGCGAATCGTATTTTGTTCTTGCAGGACGGAGAAATTTTCACGGAATTACACAAAGGTAACGATACCAGAAACAGCTTCTTCAATAAAATTCTGAATGTCCTTACCATGATCGGAGGTGGACAAAGCCATGTATGCTAAACTGATCCTCAAAAATGCGAAACGCTCCCTAAAGGATTACCTCATTTATATCGTGACCATGACAATATGTGTCACTCTGTTCTATTCGTTCCTGTCCATTTCCAGCAGATATTATCGACCGGATATCGGAAGCGAATATGATTTCACGATGCTTAGTGACGGCATGAAAATGGCAGTCTGTCTGATCACTTTGTGCCTGCTGTTTTTGATACGTTTTGTCAATAACTACATGCTGCGGCACAGGCAGAAAGAGTTCGCGGTTCAGTCCATCATGGGGATGGAACAAAAAACCATTGCAAGGCTTTTCTTCGCCGAAACATTGATCATGGGAATCTTCTCTATTGTACTGGGAATTTTCCTCGGTGCATTCTTCTCACAGTTTATTACGGCAATGCTGCTGACATCTTACGGAAAAGACTATGCGCTGACATGGACGCTGTTCCCGGATACGCTCATGCTGACAGCCGGCTTCTTTATTTTGAGCTTTCTGGTGATAGGGCTATTCAATACCCATACCATTCAGAAGACCAAGATCATAGATATGCTTTTGGCAGACCGGGAAAACGATCCTGCCCTGCAAAAGAGCCGTTGGATCATCGCCGCCTCGATACTTTTTGAGATATTTACGGTTTATGCGTTGATCTCAGGAATAGATAAAGTCATATTTTACTATGACAGCCGTTTTGCGTTGCCCGTCAGAATGATGTTTTGGGGTAACATTTTCTTTCCGGCCGTTACTCTCCTTTGCTCTGTCTTCCATCTGATCGCAAAGAGAAAAGCAGATCTTTATACGCTGCTTCCCGTATTATCAGGCTTTTCCGTTCTCAATGCTTTTACGGCGGCAAGTGTTCCGTTATTCACAAACAGATACTATTTATCATGGGGAACCGGAACGATCAATCTATATATGATGCTTATTCTGGTCGATCTGCTTTTCTTTATCTGTGCTTCGATATATCTTGCGGGAAATCTTATTGCCGCATGGAAAGAGAAATCCCCCAAGCACCGATACAGTGACGAGAACCTGTTCTTTTTCGGGCAGATCATTTCTAAACTAAATACGACCAGTAAGACCATGACGCTCATCTGCATAACCTTAGTGCTTGCCATCTTCCTGTTTATCGCTGCTCCGATTTTAACAGCCTGGGCTTCCGGCTATCTGGATGTGCGCTCCATATATGACGTACAGATCTTTTCCAAATATAATAACGTATATGAGGAAAAATATCTGCCGACTGACGACTACGAGATCATCACGGATTTCCTTGTCGAACATGAGATTGAAACAGCTTATGACTGTATCTTCAGCTTATATCTGCCGAAGAAAGCAGATTTTGATAACCGGGTAAAATATACGTTTCCTATTGCGGCAATTTCTTTGAGCGACTACAACATGATCCGTGAAATGTTAGGATATGGGCCGGTATCTTTATCGGAAAACGAATTTACAACACATTGGAAGTCCATTGCCACGGAAGAAGAAAGGGATAGTTTTCTCACAGCACATACCAGTGTCATCACGGATGCGGGAGAGTTGACACTTACCGAACACTCTTATTACGAGGAAGCGATCGGGGAAACGGCTTACAATTCCTATACGAATGTTGTCTATATATTCCCGGACAGCGTATGTGAGAAACTGCTGCCTGTTATGCGAAACCGCTATATCATCACGGCGCAAACGATCTCTTACCGGTATGCGCTTGCGTTGGAACAGTTCTTTACAGCGCAGTACCCGGAACAGACAGACACCGGCGTCTCCTATGCAATTCGATTGCGTACCTTACAGATCAACAGCACAAAAGCCGAGATTTTTGTACTGCAGGCTTCTATGCTTTATGGCGCGATCGTACTGATGGTAATCTGTCTTACGGTACTTTCTTTACAGCAGCTTTTAGACGCCGGACAGTACAGATACCGCTTCTTGGTACTGCGGAAATTGGGTGTGGAAGAACAGCGTATCACAAAGCTCATACTAAAACAGCTTGGTATCTGGTTTGGACTGCCTTTTACAGTTGCAGTGGTCGTTGCGGCCGTTGTCATCACCTATTTTATACAGGCTATATCGGCAGAAGTTTCCGCCTATATAGGACTGAACGCGTTACTGTTACAGATCGGCGCAACAATAAGTATTCTTGCAATTTTACTGATCTGTTATTTTATGAGCACATGGATATTGTTTAAGAGTTCTGTCAGAAATACAAACTAGTACTCCGTACTTGAAGTTCCTGTGCAAATTTTCGAGGATATTTTTTCGAGTGTACAAGTTCAGAAACGGAGGCGTAGCGGGCTACGTTGAGTATTCTGGGCTTGTGCAATCGGGAAAATAGACCGAAATATTTGCACAAGGGTTTTCAGTACGGAGTACTAGATCTGCCTCGCTCACGGACGTCCATTTCAAAGACTCTGGACAAATAAAAGCCAAAAATGTCAGGACTTCCACATAGGTATATGTTACAATCACTTCATCAAGGCAGACGATAACAAAGCGCTTTGGATTGGAGGGCAGGCGTCCTCAACGCAAAGCGCTTCGGATGGAGGAAAAATGGACTGGCTGACAAGTTTCAAAAAAGCGATCGATTATATGGAAACGCACATGCTCTCGGATATCAGCGCCAAAGATGTGGCAGACGCGGTTCATATATCGCCTTCTTACTTTCAAAAGAGTTTTAAGATCGTAACCGGTTATTCCATTGGGGAATATCTGCGGAATCGCAGGCTTTACCTGGCCGGACTGGATATGTTGAATGCCGCCCCGACAGACGGCAGCCCTTTGCAGAAGAACCCGAAAGCGCTTGCAGACAAGACCGTGCTGGAGCTGGCCTACAAGTACGGATATGATACACCGGAAAGTTTTACCAAAGCCTTTTCCCGCTTTCACGGTATGTCGCCTACGCAGCTTAAGTCCCAGCCTACAAAGATTAAAGTTTTTCTGCCTTTGATCGTAGAAATCTCAATACGAGGAGGAAACAAAATGGAATTTCAATTAGAAAAAAGACAAAGCATGCAGATGATCGGATTAGGACGAATCTTTTCTTATGATACCTCTTATCAGGATATCCCCAAATTCTGGGGTGAATTCTGCAGCAGATACTGTATGCAGGATACACCGGCCTCGTCGGAAGAACAGGCCATCCGGCAGACGATCGCAGAATGCATCGTAGGAGAATTCGGCGTCTGCGTGGAAGACATTGATGACGGAGAACATTTCCACTACTATATCGCAGGTGCATACCAGGGCGGCGCCGTGCCGGAAGGCATGTCTGTCTTTGAAATTCCCGCCAGCGAATGGGCCAAGTTTAACTGTATCGGCCGCATACCGCAAAGCCTGCAGACAGTCAATACCCGGATCTTCAGTGAATGGCTTCCGGGGAACCAGGAATTTGAAATGTCAATGCCAATGAATATTGAATGGTACTCAGACGGAGATACCGACAGCGACGACTATGCCAGTGCTATTTGGATCCCGGTAAAACGTTTATGATCTGCTATCCTACCCTGGCTGTACTTCATGCCAGGGTAGGATATTATGCCCGGAAATTCAATTGTTCTCCATACATTGTTATGATTATACTCTCTTCCGCTCCAATTCCCGTGAGGGACAAATTGCTCACCGAAGAATTTCTCACCCCTATATCCTATCAATATCTGCCCTGCTGCAATCCCTGTTATACATAAACAGGCAGATTACCGTTAAGATCGTCTCCACAACAGGCTGCGCCGCGATCACTCCATTCAGTTTCCAAATATGATTCAAAATGATCACCCCCGGGATAAACAGAGCAGCATTTCTCAAGACCGTAATGGTAAGCGACCTTGCTGCTTTGCCCAATGCCTGAAAATAACTGGTCATCATATTGATGACTCCCAGCATGGGAGCCGACAGGCAAAGTATCTTAAGAAAGTACCCCGTCTGTTCGATCAAAGCGGCGTCCTGCAGGAATATTGCGGCCAGCGGCTTTCCGCAGAGCATAAAGACAGCCATAAACACAACGCCCATACAAACTCCGTACAGCACCGCATATTTTACGATATCCGACATCCTCTTTTTCGCATTCCCTCCGTAGCAATAGCCCACCAGAGGGGCAACGCCCTGCGATAACCCCACCGACAGCAGAATCGGAATCATATCAAGTTTATAGGCAATCCCATAAGAAGCCACTGCGTCAGATCCGTAAATGCCGATATAGTTGTTAAGAACAATATTGGAGACACTCATAAGTACCGTAATGAGCGCACCCGGAATGCCGATGCTTACGACATTGCGAATCATCGATGCATTCCATACAAACCCCTTAGGGCTCAGCTGCACCAGCTGATTGCCCTTCTTTCCTTCACGAACCATGCAGGCAAGATAATAGACCGTCGCGCACACAAATCCCAATGAGGTTGCCAGAGCGGCCCCTGCCGTTCCCCACTGCAGAACCGCTATAAAAACATAATCCAGCACCATATTGATCCCATTCCCAAGCATCAGTCCAATGGTGCCTTCCCTGATCAGTCCCACCGAACGGAACAAATGAACGAACCCATTCGACAGCATAATAAAAGGCGCTCCTGCAAAGATCCATCTCAGATAATCGCAAGTATAGATCATATTATCCGCATCTGCGCCGGATAATTTTGCCAGCGGCTGCAATAATATCAGCCCCAGGACAAGCGTGACAACGCCTGATACCGCCATCGCATATACGCAGAATTTCATGGTCGCACCGGCTTCTTTCTTCCTGCCTTCTCCCAACAGCCTTGCAATCACGCTGCTGCCACCCATGCCGAAAATACAGGCGATAGACATAATAATGAGCAGGATCGGCGCACACAATGTGACTGCGGCGATCATGGCAGGTTCTTTTGTCAGCGAAACAAAAAAAGTGTCGGCAATATTATAGATCAATGTCGTCAGCTGCCCCAGCATAGCCGGCAGCCCAACTCTCATAATCGCTTTAGTTAGATTCTTTTCTTCAAAAACGGATGTCATCTCTTTCTTTTCCTCCCTTGCGCTTTTTTCCATCATACTGTAAAATAAACAAAAAAATCAGGACATATGTCCTGTTAATGAAACGTCGTGTGAAAAACTCTGATGTGCCAACTTTTCACACGCACATCCGTGCCAGCATCCTGTTTTCACAGCCGGAGCAAAAATGAGGGATTTTATGGAAAGAATCTATGATAAGCAGAAAATTGCCGCCTGCATTGCAGGCAGTAAATACCATATTGTACTTGACACTCTGGATGTGGATTTCTACCTGATAAGCTATGAAAAAGGCGAATTGGTATGCTCACCTTTTCAGAACGAAGTCCTGTTTCAAATTGTGGAGCAGGGTTCCATCAACATTTACTTCATCCGCGATGACGGTACACGCTATGCACTGTCAAACGGGACTACAGACTACTTTCTCGGCGACATGGATATCTTCTATCCCATAAACAACAATATTTATGCAGAAGCCGCCGAAAACCTGACCTGTATTTCCTTTTCCATCGAAAAACACAGGGAAACGCTGCTTGCCAATGCCGGATTCCTGACGCTGATCTGCCACAGCCTTGCATCCAAGATCGGCTCAATAACTACCATGGAAGCCGCTCCCGCCTCCCTGACAGAACGTCTTTTCTCTTATATGAGGTATAAATGCGCCGATGAAACTTTAAGAGGTATAGAACAGGCTGCCTTTCATCTGCATTGCAGCGCAAGGCACCTGCAAAGAATCCTGAATCAGAACGAATCTGCCGGATTAGTCAAAAAGCTTGGCAAAGGAACGTATAAACTGATACAGCCAACCTCCTGACTATGCATAGATTGAAAATCCCCATAATACAAAAGGAATCCTCTGCCGGTATTCCGGTGTTGGATTCCTTCTGTTAACTTCTTTCTTACTTTCTGTAATTCACTGATACTGTCACGTAGACAGGCGCTGCGTTAGACCCGCTGTCTTTGAATCTGACTGCAAACTTAAGTTTGTAGGTCTTGTTTGTTTTTGAGGAAGCATTGGGAGATACATGCAATGTTCCTTTTCCGTCTCCCTCATACTTGTACACAAAGCTGTCTGAGCCGTTCGTCAATTCGATACTCTTGATTTCCGGCAGCACTCCCTTCGCCGCCTTAACTTCAATCTCCTTGCCATAAGTGTCTCCGGCAGCGCTCTCGAATAACACTGTCTTAGTCGGATTCACTGCCAGCTTCGGATTGGTTTGCTTCGGCGTGATCTTCACTTTACCGTACTGAACCACACCGCTTTCCAAAACTATTCTGAGCGACAGATTATAAGTAGTCTTTACTTTCAGGATACTGTCGTTCTCTGCCTTGATGACTATGTTTCCATTCTCACATACAGCAGAAAATCTATCCGCATAGCTGCCATACAGATCAACCTTCTTTACTGTATCGGTATAATTCTTAAGGGTAGGCTTAAGAGTGATCTGCGTTCCTTCCCTGTTCAGCAGATCGATGCTTCCGCTCTGCTTAAGGGTCAGTTTCATAGCCTGCGTGCTCACCGTGACATCCAGTCGACCGCTTACCTGAGCGCCCTTTTGGTCTCTGCCGGTGATTGTATAAGTATATTTCGTATTTTTACTGAAGGACGCCTGATCACGAATACTTACTTCCAGTTTGCCATTCTCAAACGAAATGTTAATTCTATCACTCAGCGCATCATCTGCTGCTTCATTTTTGCCCTCGATAGAAATGACACTGCGTATCTTCCGCTCCGGTTGATTCTTGACAAACAGATCGATCTTCAACGGATCAGCCCTGTCTGCATCGTTCAGGATAACCTTATTATTGGAAAAGCCCATCTCTGGCGCGCTTCCTTTCTTGACCGTACAGGAAGCCGTCGCTGTTACCCCTTCAAACCATCCTTTATTCCTGACTTTAAACTTCAGTGTAGTAGATTTCTTGGCCCTGTCAAGAAGTCTTACCGTTAACGGCTGCGCCTGGGAGGATGCCTCAACTTGCTCGGCACCGCTTATCCCTGATTGCAGCTCCATGCTCCATCCGGTTTCCTTTGTGATCTCACTGCCATCTGCCTTAAGATTGAAGGAAACTGTCGTTGTATTCAGTCCCACTTCCTCATATGCAGAACCGGTATACAAAACCGTGCCCGCCGGAACTGCCTGAATTGCCGGAACTTTCTTATTGGCTTTCACCGTAAATGACTTCTTGTAAACTACAGACTTATCATATCCTTCAAAGGTAATCTCAAAGGTTCCTTTCAGCGATGTGCTCCCGTAATTACTCTTATTCAGATTTTCCGTCTTCAGTGTTATGTATTCTGCTTTCAGATCACTGCCCAGAACAAGCTTTGGCTTATTTGAATTCACCCCTACTGACGGTGTATATCTGACCTCGTCAATCTTTGCCTCCGCACTGATCAATATCTTCGTCTCTTCCGCATCCACTTCATACAGATTGACGATATTATCCTGGGTCAGAGTAACCTTCGGAATCTGCTTAACAACGGAGATCGTGAGTGGTAATGTATGCTCCTTCGCGCTCTCACCGGTTCCCGTCTTCACTCGCACCTGTACTTTATATTTTCCTGTCTTGAGGTCTTTCGCTCCTCCGATCTGATATTCCGTAGCAGAATCCGGCATCTTCTCAATCGTAAAGCCAGAGCGACTGCCATCCGCCAATACTACCGAAAGGCCTTCGCCTGACACTTCATACCCATAAGACGGTACTATATGAACCGTTGCCGTGGGTGTATTCTGGTTAAGATTCAGGTTAATGCCAGTCTCTTCCAGTCTCGGCGTACTGTCCTTGACTACAACACGGAAAGTCTTCGTATAACCGCCGTTTTTATTCGCCGTGACAGAAATAACTGCCGCTCCTGTCTCCGTCTTTATCTTAAGTGTCGCCCCACTGCCCTGGCCCTTAACCTCCGCCACCTTGGTGTTGCTGGATTTCCACTGGAGGGAAGGATTATCTATCACTTCATCTTTGCCGTCACGAACCGACGCAGACAATATATATTCCTTCACTTCCTTCAAATCTTCCAGTTCTATTGGAGACTCGATCGGTACCGTCGCGCCATTCTCTGTTGTTGTAATATCGATGCTGCTCGCAAGCCTGTCGTTGGTCACATTGATCCTGAACGAAGGGCTGCTAATGGTAACTTTCTTATCACCATGTTTCACGGTCAGTTTCGCAGTTACTGACACTGAACCGCTGGAAACTCCGCTCACTGTTGCAGTATTGCCGCTTTTATTCTCCAGCCGTGCAGCAGAACCGGAGATACTCCACTCAACAGGATCATAGCTGCCCTCAGGAAGGTTCCCTCCTGCGGTCTCTATCTCTGCCATCAGGTCTGTATTTGCACCATTCTGCAGCTTAGCTGCACCAGCTATAGAGATGTCCTCTACCGTAATGCCCGTTATCGTAAGTCCTGTTATTACTGCATCCTGATAGCCTTCCCTCTTCACGATCACATCGTAAATCGGCCGTGCGCCGTCTGCAATTGCATACTCTTTGAGACGCCACTCCGCTGATTTCAGTTCATACTCAGTTGGAAGAGCAAGTTCAATATCCGCAACTGTCTGGCACACATTTGTCACAACAGTCAGTTTCGATGCATTCAGCTCCTGCAATCTGGCCTTGATCGCTTCTTTCTCTGCTTCAGTCCACTTCCTCAGTACTTCTACAGTACATCTGGCTGTCTTGCCGCCGTCTTCTGTAGTTGCCGTGATCACCGCCGTACCGTAACCGTTTATGGTGACTTTGCCCTGCGCACTTACACTCGCAACTCCTTCGTCAGAGGATGTGAAGCTGACTCGCTTATTCCGCGCCGAACTCGGCCGTACCGTTGCTCTGAGCAAAATCGTAGAATCACTGAACGAGTCTCCCGCCACCGTAATTTTGCTGCGATTCAGGGAAATTCCCGTCACAGACCAACCCGCTCCTCCTGCCTCACGGAAGGGAATCTTGTTTTTCTCCGCATAGGTTTCCGCTGTTGAACCGCTGAACCCGTAAATAACTGCTTTAGGAGAATTCTTCAGAATATTATCCCCTATCTTTGTCACTTTCTGCGGAATGTATAAAATCGTTAACTCTTTACAATTCGTAAAGGCATTCGCTTCGATAGTTTCTAAAGAATCCTGCGGATACAGCCACTGCAGACTGCTGCAGTTGGCAAAAGCACTGTTCCCGATGCTCTTCAGATTAACTCCAAACTGCACCTCCTCAAGACTTGTGCAGCCGTCAAATGTATGCTTCGGCATTGTTACCAGCTGATCCGGCAGCGTCACCTGCTTTAACGCCTTACATCCTCTGAACGCGCCCTGGTCGCTACGGTTAGCATAATTACAGTCCATGACCAGTTCCGCCATGCCGTGTTCAAACTCCACCACTTCGAGGCACGCACTGTTCTGGAATGCCGCTCCCCCTATCATCGTCACACTCCCGGGGATCGTCAACGGCTCACTGGTGATGGCGCCCGAAAGATCCTTCCTGCCAAATGCCACACCGTAAAATGCACCGGCTCCGATCGTCTCCAGCCCCTCATTCAGATGCACTTGCGCCAGACTTGTGCAGCCGTTAAATGCCGCCTCCCCTATGCTGTCCAGCGATGCCGGAAAATCCGCCGCCTGAAGGCTGCTGCAGCCTTCAAATGCCCAGCCTTTGATCTCCTTCAGTCCTGTCCCAAACGTTACCGTTTCAAGACTTGTGCAGTCGTAAAATGTATGCTTCGGCATCGTTACCAACTGATCCGGCAGCGTCACCTGCTTTAACGCCTTACATCCTCTGAACGCGCCCTGG
>CANPTH010000008.1 GCA_947576945.1 uncultured Lachnospiraceae bacterium | reverse complement strand
TGTGGAACAACAAAGCACTCATCCAGCTGTTTATGTAAAAAGGAAATTGTTGTCAATATATCAATTGCCTCCAACTCATTCACTACCCATTTAATCTTCAGTTCATGTGCCGTTACATTTCTGACCATATGTGTTACTCCATTCAACATCTCCTTCAAACCATTTTGTATATTCCTTTCCGTAGATGTTTGTAGGGAATTTATTGCCAGTCTCGGATTATTGACTGAAAAAGCCGTATTAAATAAAGGCGAACCATCCTCCAGTATGCCTGTCTTTTCCCTTACTTTTTCCGACAGACTTTTTGCTGCTTCAAATACTGCATGAAAATAATTCTCCTGCAGATACTCTTCCTTACAGCATTTTATTACATCGTAATGAATATGCCTCTTTTGCAACTCACTCACAAGGCTTCTAATTAATGTCCGCCACCTCCTTCCATTTTTGTAAATATATCCAAATCTTCCCCAAAACCAGTTTTTACCCATGCATCTATAAAATCGGGCAAAAACTGGTCATTTTTCAGTCCAATTTTTGCCCGGGGAGCACAATATCTTGTGGTTTATGCCGCCTAATTCTTCTCTTTTCCACAATACTGCATCACTATTATTACCTCCACATGCACCGTATGCCCAAACTGATCCACCACCCGCACTCTCTTCAACTCATACCCACCGTCACACAGCACCTTTAAGTCCCGTGCCAGGGTAGCCGAATCACAGCTCACATACACGATCCGCTGCGGCTGCATAGCCAGCATTGTTGCAAGGCATTTCTCATCACAGCCTTTCCGGGGCGGGTCAACCACGATCACGTCCGGATGCCGTTTCTCCTCCTCGGATTCTCCTTCCGTTTCCTGCACCGTATCCCCGTCTGCCGCCGCATCTCTCACATCGCCATCCCGCTTCTTCTTTCGACCGTAAAACGCCGGCAGCACTTCCTCCGCCTTCCCCACATAAAACTCCACGTTCCCGATCCCGTTCCTCTGCGCATTCTCCCGTGCGTCCTCCACAGCCTGCGGGATCACTTCAACTCCATACACTTTCTTCGCCTGCTTCGCCATAAAAAGCGTAATCGACCCAATCCCGCAGTACAGATCCCAGACTGTCTCCCTGCCGGTAAGCTGCGCATATTCTACTGCCAGACTGTACAGCTGCTCGGTCTGTCGTGGATTCACCTGATAAAAGGACAACGGAGATATGGAAAATGTTATCCGCTCCGTTTCGTTTTCGGCTCTCCCATGTTCCATAATTCCGATACTGTCCGTAATTCTCCCGCTTCCCCACAGCACCCGGATCTCCTGTCCCATAATAACATTCGTCCGCTCCCTGTTAACACTGATCAGAATACTGGCTATATACCTATCGGAACCTGGCTTCTCCGCCGGCGCTTTCCCCTTCTCCATTTCTGCAAAATCGATCTTTCCAAGCTTCTCCACCAGCTTCTCTTCCGCCGGCAGCTTCTTCCCGTTGATCACCAGGCATACCATGATCTGACCTGTGGCAAAACCGGTGCGGATCAGCACATGCCGCACTAATCCGGTTCCGTCGCTTTCCCGGTAAGCGCTCACATGGTTTTCCCGCATATAGGAAAGCACCGTTTCCAGTATCATCTTATTCTCCGGCGCTCCCAGCGCGCAGTCCGTATTGGCAATAATATCATGCGTCCTGCCTGCATAGAATCCGGCCACAAGATTTCCCGCTCTGTCATACCCCACCGGGAACTGTGCCTTATTGCGGTAATGCCATGGTTCTTCCATGCCCACCACCGGCTCCATGATCTCACCCAGAAGTTCCCCGGAGAATCCCCCGATCCGCATCAGATTATTCCGCACCTTATCCGCCTTATAGACAAGCTGTCTCTCATAGCACATGGCCTGGATCTGGCACCCACCGCACTGCCGGTGGAAACCGCATTTCGGCTCCACACGAAAAGAAGAAGGCGTCACCACCTTCTCTACTCTCGCATAACCGTAATTCTTCCTGCACTTGGTGATCCGCGCCTCCACCGTATCACCAATGACTGCATCCTTAACGAAAAGAGTATAGCCGTCGCTCTTGCCGATTCCCTCTCCTTCGCTGCCCATATCCTCTATCGTCACTGTGACAATGTCATTTTTTCTGTATTGCCCGCGCTCCATATATACCTCTCTGCCGCTTCCGCCGTCCTGCTCCTGCAGTCCGCTTTGATGTCAATCCTATATCTATCCCGCATTATTCTATCTTCCTACTCCAGTCTGGTTCCCCGCACATTCGACTCAAACAGCCTGTTAAATCCAAGCCATCCCGTCTCCTTCGTATTATCCAGCAATTCCGTGAAGGTCTCCATCTTGGCATCCGTGTTATCCGCGAAGGTCAGCGCCACCGCCTCCACGATCGCCGGCTTCTTCGGCGAACCAAATTCATATTCCCCGTGATGGGACAGAATGCAGTGCTTCAATTCACTGGCCAGAAGTACCGGGAAGCCTTCAATCTGCTTCACTTTCTCCCCGATCATCTCACTGCCGATCACGATATGCCCCAGGAACTGACCGTCATCCGTGTAATCATTCTGCGGGAAAAGGGATAACTCTTTCGTCTTACCGATATCGTGACAGATTGCCGCCGCCAGCAGCAGATCCCTTTTTAAAACAGGATACTGTGTACAGAAATAATCGCACAGCCTGGCAACCGCCAGCGTATGCTGCAACAGGCCGCCAACGAAACCGTGATGCACAGTCTTTGCCGCCGAAGACTGCCGGAAAGCCTTCACGAACTCTGTATCCTCCACGAAAAAGGCACGCAGCAGTTTTTTCAGATATGGATTCTCAATGCTTCCGATCAGTTCCAGCAGTTCTTTCATCATGCCATCGATTGGGAACCTGCTCACCGGAAGATAATCCGCCGGATCATATTCTTCCCCACGGCATTTACGAACCCGCTTCACATTTACCTGGAAAGCTCCCTGAAAGCTCGTCACATCTCCATACACCTCTATGTAATCCAGGGAATCGAAATCTTCGATCCCTGCATTATTCGGATCCCAGATTTTGGCATCCACAGTACCCGTCTTATCCTGCAAAATCACATTTTCATAGGGCTTGCCGTTCTTGGTGACCGCTGCCTGCTTATGCTTGCACAGATAAATGTCAAATACCCGGTCGCCCTCTTTAAAATCTTTAATATATTTCATAGATTCCTCCATTCTCATATGCTCTGCCGCTCTTACGGACCGTATCCCGAATCCGATGGCAACGCTTTCTTCCTACTGTAAGCCCCATCTACCTTCTGCCCAGTGTCACCTGCACGCCCACCTCCTGTCCCTGGCGCACCAGCGTCACATCCATGGTATCCTCCGGTTTTCCGATATTCAGCACATTCAGCAGATCCTTATAGTTTTCAATCGGCGTCCCGTTAGCTGATATGATCACATCGCCGCTCTGGATGCCCGCATTCATTGCCGGAGAATCCATCTCGATCTCCTTGACATAAGTTCCGGTGGGCATCCCTGAATCCCTGATCGCTTCCTCCGGCACATCTGCGCCATGTATCCCCAGATAAGCCCTCTCCTGATTATTGGACATTTTCTCAATGGTACGTTTCAGCTCCGTCACACCATAAGCCGTCAGCAGATTGCCCATATCATTGCTGGTATTCACATTATCGATAATCCCCAGCACCATTCCGTTCAGATCAGCCAGAATACCCGTCGCATTCCGGCTGCCGTATATATCCGTAATAATAGACTTATAGGCTGAATCCGGCTGGTCTATCACCGTTCCCACAGACGTCACAATACCGTAGCATACCGTTCCGCTCGTTCCCATCGGGCTGCCCAGCGCCATCACCGGTTTTCCCAGCAGATTTGCATTGTTGGAACTGCCCAGCTTCGCAATATCGATCACATCCATGGTCTCCTCCCCGATGGACACAAGAGGTACAGACAGTACCGCCAGCCCGGTTGTGATGTCCTTCTGCACCAGTTCCGCATTCACCTTACTCTGATCACAGAAAGTCACGATAATGCTGTCTGCATCACTCAACACACCGGCGCTTACCAGAATCAAAACAGCCTTGCCGTTGTTGGCCACAATGATGCCCGATGCGGAAGCCTCATTTTCATAAATATCATTAAACCAGTCTACATCCGACACGACACTGGTCACGGTAACCACGGAACGTCCCGTCTTCTGCGCCAGTTGTGCCAGCTCTTCATAGAGCTTCCTGTAGTCTTCCAGCCCGAACTGCACCTGGGAAAGCACCTGAGAAAGCAGTTCTTCGATCTGCTCATCCTCCAGTTCCACCGGCGGCGCCTCCTCCGGTGGTTCCTCTTCTTCCTCCACCAGCATATCCTCCGGCTTCATCTCCTCCGCCACCGTTTCCTCCGGAAACCGCACTTCCTCGGCCTCTTCCTCCGGATACAGGCGGTTACTGATCACCGGCTCCAACACCAGAAAGGTAAAGCAGGCCACCAGGCCGAAAACCACAGCCATCACTACCGTAATCACAGTTCTTCTGAGAAGCTTCTTCTTATTGACCGGCTTCTGCTTGATGGTCTCCCGCAGAAAATCCGACTGCATTGGCGGCGAATACTCTGCCTGTTCTTTATCGTTCCGCCCTATGTTGTTCTGTTCCCTGTTCCATTCCGCCATAAGGTCTGCAACCTTCCCACCCTGCTGCCGCAGAGAAAATATTACCTGTCATTTCCTGCCTAATAGTATATCTTTTTTTGCCTGCCTTGTAAAGAACGGTGTCTTTCAACAAAAAGAAAAGCCGCATAACGTAATAATCACGTACTTTTGCGGCTTTCCAGATCTTGTTGTCTTTCCCTTTTATTCTAAGGCTCCATATGCCATATTCCGCACACGGATATGTGTATACTCTTCCATATTCGGATCCAGATTATGCATATAGACTACCGATGCCTTTTCCGACGGATCAATGGAAACATAAGTGCCCATCGCTCCGGTCCAGCCAAACTCTCCCACCGATGTGCTGCTGCCTGCGCCGGGATGCATCATGGTACGCACACCGTACCCATATCCGTATCCATCCAGATAAGAGTTGGTAAAGTCTTTCATCTGCTGTTCATTCATCAGGTTGGAGCGCATAAGGTCAATGGTCTTACGCCCAACGATCTGTTGTCCCTTAAAGCTTCCACCGCAGGCCAGCATCTGTGAGAAGGTAAGGTAGTCCCTGACCGTGGAAAATAATCCTGCTCCGCCCGCTTCATACTTCGCATCCGGTTCATGCCGCTCATCGAACATAGCCGTTACCGGCACCCGGCTTCCGTCCTCAGTCATGCTGTAAGGCGTCACCATCCGCTCTCTTGTATCACCAAAATAACGGTATCCGGTGCTGCACATCTCCAGCGGATCAAAAATCTCCTCCTGCAGAAATTCGCTGACCTTCCTGCCCGATACCACCTCGATCAGCCCGGCCACCAGCTCATGTCCGAAACCATAGAGGAAATGCGTACCCGGATCAAACCTGACAGGCACCTGTGCCATGGCATGAATATCCTGACGCAGCGTATAATCTCCCACTGCTTCTGCCAGATTGGCGCGCACCTGCTTCATCATCCTGTGGGTATAATCCTCCCCGTCATATCCGATTCCCATCGCCATGGAGAAGCAGTCCTTGATCCTGATGGGACTTTTGACCGGTCTGATTACGAATGCGCCGTCCTCGCCCTCTTCCGCTACCATCGTATGTTTCCATTCCGGAAAATACTCATAAATCGGATCGTTCATCAGAAACCGTCCCCGCTCAAACAGCATCATCGCCGCTGTGCATACCACTACTTTCGTCATGGAAAACTGCCTGTAAATACTGTCCGGCGTGATCGGTTTTCCTTTCTCCAGATCTGCATAGCCGTAATAGCCTTCATACAACAGTTCACCGTTTTGGGCCACGGCACAGCCGCATCCTGCAGGTCCTCTTTTCACATGTTCTTTCAGGAAATCATCCAGATAAGTAAAACTTCCCACTTGTCTCTACCCCCTTCTTCTCAGCCTACACCATTGTTATCCGATAATACTGCCTTCAATTGACAGGCTCAGCTCTATCCGCCGGACACAGAATTTGTGCCGGTCAGTCAGGCAGCCGCAGAGACATCTCCTCTTCCAGGTATCTATAGAAATCCCCGATATGCCGTCCATCTACCAGCGCATGATGGCACAGCACTGACACCGGCAGCAGCGTCTGTTCTCCCTGCCGGAAATATTTCCCCCAGGTAATGCGCGGGTTGCTGTCCGCCGGGATCGGTACGGGCTGGATCAAAGAAGTATAGGAAACCCATGGCAGTGTGGAGATAAAGAATCTGTCATAAATATCTTCTTCCGTCTCTGCGATCGACCCCTGTCTCTTCGCCTCCTCCTGTGCCCCGGCCGCATAAACGATATACTCTGTAAAAGGCATATCATCCTCCAAGGTACAATAACAATACGTGCCGTCCTCCAATGCCACCGTATGGGAGGTCTTGCATCTTGCAAACTCTGCGATCTTTCCGTCCAGAATCCTCTGCCGGAATTCTGGCACTCTGTTGGCCGCCCGGGATACACAATAACAGATTGTGAGGAAAAAAGGGAGCTGATCGGCCTTGATCCTGTCCTGCAGCTTCGTGATATCCACATTGACAGTAAGTCCCACATACGGGTAAGCCAGTCCGCTGAAATATTCAAAATGTTCCTTCCGCCTGTACGTCTTACTGTCCACAAATCGAAACGCCTGTATTGACGCCTTTTCCATACATACCTCCCCTGGTATAACCCACAATACATCGATCAGCGCCGCCGTATGCCGTATGCTGCTGCATATGGCGGCACATCACTGTATATCCGTCTATACTCCACATATTGCTATATACTGCTGACCACCGCCGTGACCAGCGCCTTGAACTGCCCTGCCACCCGGTCCGCCGTCTCCTGCACTTCCTTATGGTCCAGCTGTACACTCGACAGGCCGGCCGCCAGATTGGTGATGCAGGAAATACCGCACACTTCCGTTCCCATATGTCTGGCTGCCATCGCCTCACAGGCCGTGCTCATACCCACTGCGTCGCCTCCCCAGCCTCTGCACATACGGACTTCCGCAGGAGTCTCATAGGCCGGTCCGGTCAGCTGCACATAGACACCCTCTCTCAATCCGATGCCCAGCTTTGCCGCTTCCTGCTTTATAATTCCGCGCATCCGCAGGCTGTATACTTCACTCATATCCGGGAATCTTACGCCCAGTTCATCGGCATTGGCGCCGATCAGCGGGCTGGGCACACCTGTCGTGATATGATCCGTGATCAGCATGAAATCTCCCGGCCGATAGTCAGGATTCACACCGCCGGCCGCATTGGTCAGAATCAGCTTCTTCGCCCCCATAAGTCCCATCAGTCTTGTGGGCAGCACCACATCCGCCATGGGATACCCTTCATAGTAATGCACTCTTCCCTGCATGATGACCACCGGCTTCTCTTTTACATAGCCGAATACAAATCTTCCTTTATGGCCCGCCACTGTCGATACGGGAAACCCTTCGATCTCCGTATAGGCGACTGTCTGCTCGATGCGTATCTCATCCGCATAGTCTCCCAGCCCCGATCCCAGGATCAACGCTGTCTCCGGCTTAAAGTCCGTCTGCTTCCTGATGCTCTTCATGCACACTTCCAGTTTATCATAAATCCTACTCATTTTTAACCTCCATTTCGAAACATTCAAAATTTCCCACTTACTCCAGATCGACCTTTTCCGACACCATCTGCTTCAACCCTTCATACTGCCTCCTGTTGATCACGATCTGCTTGCCTTCTTTTGTCAATAGGCCGTCCTCCATAAACTTCTTGATCCCTCTGCTGATGCTCTTCACGCACAGGCCCGTCACATCAGCCAGATCGCGCTGGCTGCCTTTCATGTGCAGGCAGCCGTTCTTCTGGTATTTCTCATAACGTTCCACAAGCAGCAGCGCCAGTCTGTCCGCCCCCTGCATAAAAAGGAACAGTCTGCTGTTTCGTCCCTCTTCCAGCAGATATTCCCCTACCTGCTTGGCCTCGTATTTCATGGCTCTGATATCGGAATACATCCATTTCTCAAACATGACCCGGGAGATCTTCACCACCGTGCAGTTCGTCATAGCCCGCAGCGTCGTCCTGTAAAGGTCGTAATCCATAATAAATTCCATACCGCCGAAGGCATAGGCCTTGTCATACTGCATGAAATCATAGGGTGTCCCGTAGATGCGGTAATCCGTCGCTCCCACAATGCCTTTTACCAGGAAATAAATAGTGTCCGCCTGCTCTCCCTCCCTGATAAAGACCGTGCCCTTCTTCAACTCTTCCTTATGGAGCGCGCCCATCAGCCATCCGGGCGCACTCTTAAAATATTCCTCAAACTGTTCCTGCCTTTCCCTGCCAACATCCCTCAGAAACGGAAATTCTTCATACAAGGCTTTCTGTTCCATGAGTCTTCCTCCCTTCTCAGGCATATCTTTCTAATCGTGTCAGCCGTCCGTTTTCATTCTTTTCTTCATGCCGTCCGACAAAAACTGGATTGCCGGTCCCGCCGACAGTGCCGTCAGGATCGTGATCACCCCCAGTTTTCCGCCCAGCACGGCCCCCAGAATGATGCAGCAGATATCAAAACCGATCTTCACCGTCCGGTACTGCCCTTTGACCTTATCACGTATCACCATGACCACGCCCGTAAAAGGGTCCAGCCCGATATCCGCCGCTATAAACAGGGCAACACCCGTATAGAGCAGCAGACAGCCAAGCGCCGCTCCTGCGATCTGGAATGCGGTCGTCTGTGCCGGAAACAAAGCGGCATACAGCCTTCCGCCCAAATCCACTGCCACACCGTAGGGAACCACATAGATAAAAGTTCCGATATTCACATAATGTCTGTCCAGACAAAATACCAGGATCATCAGCACAATATTCACGATATTGGAGGCCATTCCCAGCTGTCCCGCCGACAGCTGCGCCGTATTTCTGATCCCGTCATACACGATTCCCACCGGATCATTTCCCAGCGCGGCGGCGGCATTGAATGCCACCCCCATACCTACCATCACAATCCCGACTACCGCCAGGACTATTTTCATGCTTTTTCTACTCATTGATCGACTTTCCTTTCTGTCCGGCCTCTCTTCTTAAAATGATCAGTTTATTTCTTACCTTCTGCTCCCTATCTTTGTCCCTTATCGTAGGGGATTCCTTCCGCCTTCGGCGCTCTCGACTTACCGGAGACAAACACCAGTACGATCAGCGATATGATATAGGGCAGCATATTGTAAATTGTGCTTGGCAGCTTCAAGGCCACCAGCGCGTCAAATCCAGTATAGACGTTGGACAACGCCCGAAACAGCCCGAACAGCAGCGCCGCCAGACCGATATTCACCGGCCGCCACTGTCCGAAGATCATAACCGCCAGCGCCAGGAATCCAAATCCCGCCACACCGTTTTCAAACTTCCACTCACTTACGCCCGCCGTTATGTACACCAGCCCGCCCAGGCCGCCCAGCGCGCCGGAGATCAGCACACCGGCGTACCGCATCTTATACACATTGATGCCCACAGAATCCGCCGCCTGCGGATGTTCCCCGCACGCACAGAGTCTGAGTCCGAATCTGGTCTTATACAATACTATATAGGATACGGCCAGAAGCAGCAACGCGATCACCATAAACCAGTTAAATTCAAATCTTCCGATATTGACAATAAACGCCTTCTTTGCCGTGCCGTAAGCCACGGTGGAAGATACGTTGTCCACGCTCTCCGCCGTATTGATGGCCCGCACCAGAACCACCGCCGCTGCCGGTCCCAGCAGATTGAGAGCCGTTCCCACCAGCGTCTGGTCCGCCTTGAACCGGATCGCCGCAACGCCAAGCAGCAGTGAGAAAAGCATCCCGATCAGAACGCTGGACAGGATCACCAGCAGAATCACCGCCGGGGCCGCCAGACCGGCCGGCACATATTTCATCATCAGGGCGCCGCCCAGCGCACCGATGACCATGATACCTTCCAGACCGATATTCACCACGCCGCTGTGCTCCGAAAAGCATCCGCCCAGCGCCACCAGCACCAGAACAGAAGCGAATATCAAAGTATACTGAATCAATAACAACATTATGCTTTCCCTCCTTTCTGCCCATTCCTGCCCGGCTTCTCATCCCTTTTATCCAGGAATCTGTTCAGCCACAGCCGGAAGAAAAGTACGAATCCGCACAGATAGATGATAAAGGCGGAGATCAGATCCGAGATCTGTGTACAGTACATTGTCTTATCCACATAGGTGCCGCCGCTTGTAATATGCTGAATAAAATAAGAGGAAAAAACGGTGCCGATGGGATTCAGCCCGCCCAGGAACGCCGCCGCGATTCCGTTAAAGCCCATGGCCGGAACCGCCGTCTGCTGCACCATCCACTGCTCGATCCCCGTCAGATAGAAGATGCCCGCGCCGAAGCCCGCCAAACCTCCTGCGATCATCATGGTCAGGATGATATTTCTCTTCTCACGCATACCACAGTATTTTGCAGCCTGCTTGTTCATACCCGTAGCCTTTAATTCATAACCGAATTTCGTCTTTTCCAGCAGGATCCATACGGCCAGCGCCATCACCACTGCCAGCGGCAGGCCCAACGTCACGAACTCATTTCTGGAAAAAATCTGATCCAGCCCCAGATTCGGCAGCAGGGCGCTCTTGTTGGCGCTCACCAGCGCTTTCGTGTAGGGCGTGGACTGCTCCTTGACCTGCGACAACAGCATGTTGACGCTGTAGAGGCCGATCCAGTTGAGCATGATACAGGAGATCACTTCATTCACGTTGAAATACGCCTTAAGGGCTCCTGAGATACCGCCCACCAGCGCCGCCGTCACGATGGCCGCGATCAGGCACACATACCAGGGCATATTGAAGCGCAGCGCAAAATACAGGCAGGCGCCCACACCCACAACATACTGCCCGGCAGCGCCGATATTAAAAAGTCCCACCTTATAGGCAAACAGTACAGACAGGGAACACATCAAAAGCGCCGATGCCTTTACCAGCGTGGTTCCCAGGTACTTGGTCGCAGCCGCAGCGCTCGGGTAGTACAGGAAATTCTTCATGATCGCCACAATAGCTTCTCCCGCACCGGCCGGATTGATGATCAGCAACACAATATAGCCGACGAAAAGCCCGAGAACGATGCACAGAAGCGATGCGATGATCGTCTGAAAAGCGCTGTTTCTCAGAATATTCTCCTTTTTACCGGAATTTTTATGCATGTCTGCCTGCCTCCTTTCTTCTGGAACCGGCCATGTAAAGCCCCAATTCCTCCACCGTAACCTCTTTCGGATCAAATTCTCCCACGATCTCGCCTTCATACATCACCAGAATCCGATCCGACACATTCATCACTTCGTCCAGCTCCAGACTGACAAGCAGCACGCCCTTGCCCGCGTCCCTCTGCGCCACAAGCTGCTTGTGAATGTATTCGATGGCTCCCACATCCAGTCCTCTGGTGGGCTGCACCGCGATCAGAAGCTCCGGATCCTTGTCGATCTCGCGGGCAATGATCGCCTTCTGCTGATTGCCGCCGGACATGGAACGGGATTTGGTGATCGGCCCCTGACCGGAACGGATATCGTACTGTTCGATCAGCCCGTTGGCATACTCCCTGATCTCTTTTCTTTTCAGGAAACCCGCTTTACTTGTAAACCGCGGCTCAAAATACCGCTGCAGCACGATATTGTCTTCCAGTGAATAATCCAGAACAAGCCCGTGCTTATGCCGATCCTCCGGGATATGGCTCATGCCGGAAGTCAGCCGCTGTCTGATCGTCATGTGGGTGATGTCCTGCCCGTTCATCACGATGGCGCCACTCTTTAAAGGCTCCAGTCCCGACAGGCCGTAGACGAATTCCGTCTGTCCGTTGCCGTCGATGCCGGCGATACAGACGATCTCCCCTCTGCGCACCTGCATGGATACATTGTTCACGGCGTTGTTTTTATGCCGCTTCGAGGCCACCGTCATATCTTTGATCTCCAGCACCACCTCGCCCGGTGTGGCAGGTTCCTTCTCCACCACGAAATTGACGTCACGTCCAACCATCATCGCCGAAAGTTTTTCCGGCGTCGTGTCTTTGATATCCACCGTTCCTATGTACCTGCCTTTTCTCAGCACACTGCAGCGGTCCGCCACCTGCATGATCTCCGCCAGCTTATGCGTGATGAAAAGAATGCTCTTGCCTTCCGCCGCCAGATTCTGCATGATCGTCATCAGCTCCTGAATCTCCTGCGGCGTCAGCACAGCCGTCGGCTCATCGAAGATCAGGATCTCATTGTCCCGATACAGCATCTTTAAGATCTCCGTCCTCTGCTGCATCCCCACCGTGATATCCTCGATCAGCGCATCCGGATCCACCGAAAGGCCATATTTGCCGGACAACTCCATGACCTTCTTCTTCGCCTCATCCTTCTGCAGAAGCCCTCCCCTGGTAGTCTCCACTCCCAGAATAATGTTGTCCAGAACGCTGAAACATTCCACCAGCTTAAAATGCTGGTGCACCATCCCGATTCCCAGATCGTTGGCGTCGTTGGGGTCATTGATCGTGACCTTCTTCCCGTCCTTATGGATCTCGCCCTCCTCCGGCTGATACAATCCGAAAAGCACACTCATCAGTGTGGATTTTCCGGCCCCGTTCTCACCCAGAAGGGCATGGATCTCACCCTTTTTCAGCTGCAGGGTAATGTTATCATTGGCAATGATCCCCGGAAACCTTTTCGTGATGTTCAGCATCTCAATCGCATACTCAGCCATTCTCCTTCTGCCTCCTCTCCCTTTTCTACTCTTTCCTCTTCTACTTTTTTTCTACATTTTCTTCTGCTTTTTTATGTTATTCTGCTTTTGCTGCTTTTGCTTTTTCTGCTTTTTTCTTTTTTCGCTTTTTGCTTTTTCCGCTTCCCTGATTCCCCCAAAAAAGACAACAGAGGAGCAGACTATATCCGCTCCTCTGGTCTTCTGGACTGTTTCTTTCCAAGTACGGCCCGTTGTCCGGCTGCTGCCGGATACCGCTGTGTTATTTGATACTGCCGTAATCAGTCACTTTGACATCTGTCGCCGGCATAGCCGAAATATCATTGGAGATCTTAACTTCTCCGTTATAGATCGCTTTCACGAGCGTCTTGTAATCCTCTTCCGTAAAGCCGTCTCCCCACTGCGTGCTTGCTGTGGGAAGCTGCACAAAATTCTCCTCCGGGGTCTCGGAAACCATTCCCAGATTGTCGATCTTGCCCGCATAATCCGACCACTTGCCGTCCTGAATGTCGGTAAGCACCGTATTTACTGTGGTGGAAAGTCCCTTCATGGCGGAGGTGACCGTCAGCCCTTCCTGCGTCTGGTCGATGATCGGCGCCTGATCGGAATCCACACCGATCACCTTACCGCCGGTTTTGACTGCCGCTTCGGCTGCGGAAGTAAAGATACCGCCGCCGCAGGCAAATACGACTTCCACACCCTTTGTTCCATACCAGGTGTCCATCGCTCCCGTAATGTCCGCGTCGCCGTAGAACTGGCCGCCGCACACATACTCAACTTCCACTTCCCCGGCGATTCCCAGCTCCTTCGCCGCATCATTGATGCCCTGCACATAGCCGTAGCCAAAACGGGTAACGGCCGGTACGGACATGCCGCCCAGGAATCCAAGATGCTTATAGCCCAGTTTGACAGCCGCGTATCCCGCCATATAACCGGATATCTCCTCCTGGTACGTGCAGCAGTATACATTATCCGTATTATAGTATTCCGTCACGTCCCAGTTATCCGGGTTGTAATCGTAACCCTCGCCCACACCCTTTTCACAGATATCGCCCGCGCTCACATCCAGCGCGACAAACTTTACGTCCGGGTACAGATCCGACTGCGCCACCACCGCTGCCGCAAACATATATCCCGGCATCATGATCACATTCGCTCCACCCGCTACTGCCTGATCAACACTTGCGTTACGCGCTTCGTCGGAATCGCTGTCCGGTTTGTAGTAGGTAAAATCAACGCCGTTGGCCTCCGCCCACGCCTTACAGGCTTCATAGGTGGTCTGGTTAAAACTCTGGTCCGTAATGTCACCGGAGTCGGTGATCATGGCAAGGCTGATATCCGAACCGGACGTCTCCTCCCCACCGCCGCCGGACTCTTCCGCTTTAGCCGAGGCCTGTTTGTCTGCCGCATTGCCGCTGCCGCCGCACGCCGTCAGGGAAAATGTCATTGCAGCCGCCAGAAACATGGCGATCATCTTTCTTTTCATAAAAATATTTCCTCCTGTCTCTTCTCACTTATTACCTTAATCCTGCACAACACGTCATACCGTTAAGATCCCTCCCTGAGATTTCAGAAAGCCCGGGTCATCGAAATCAGGAAGGGTGAACTTTGTATGCCGATATCATGACATATGTCCCTATAGAAACATAGGACTGGAGTCCGATTTTGTGAAAAGTAAATACGTTTTGTTGTATTTTTACAATTTCAGGTGCTTGTTTTTGGCTGATTTGCCTAATGACTTTTGTTGTTTTAAATCTTTACACAAAAAAAGTACACGCGTAACGTGTACTCCTTCCTCACAGCTTCCGGCTGCGCACAGTCATTCTATAGGTAATGATATTAGAAATTTCGTTTACTATATTTGTATGCAGGGTCAACCTGAGATAACCCTGCAACGTTTCTGATAACACGCAATGCCGTACCGGTAGATTGTCTTCATTCCGTCTCTGACAAGCGCTTGCTCATACTTCTTTTCCCGGATCTGCCTGAGAGCTTCCCGGCAGCCGGCATCAAAGGCGGCGTTCTCGGCATATTTCAGTTCGATCACGATACCGATCTCCTGCGCCTCGATCTCGATCATGATATCGCTGTAGCCATCCCCCGACTCTGCATTGGATCTCACACACCAGCCGTCAAGATTACTTAACAGCCCCAGCAGGATGCCATGATAGAAATTTTCCTTCCTGTCCTTTCTGGCATTCGTATCGCGGATACTGATGGTCTTCCCCAAATAGGCGGTAAAAGTGTCCTCAACCGCTTTCACATCATTTTCCTGAAACGCCCTTCCCAGACGCTCCAGCTTCGCGGTATCCTTTTTCGTTTCTTCCTGGAACCATCTGCGGATCTGCTGCACAAAGATCCAGCGTATCTCCCTGTTCGGAATGACAAGTTCCGTCATGTCGCCCTGCTGCTGTCCCCGCTGCGTCAGATAACCTGTTGTAAAAAGGATACTCCACAGGTTGTCAACATCAGAATCCAGATCGCGATAAGTCAGCTCCTGCCGAATCATTTTCCGGATGCTGCCGCCGTCAATCAGCAGTTCCATCTCATTTCTGGCCGCCGATCCCGCCCTGCCGATAAACTTTCTGACAATATCGTTGCTGCTTGTATTTACCCAATAGTTCTGCGGTTCTGCCACATTCCCGTCACGCAGATCGCCGCAGTAATTGATCACGTCCCACGGACAGTAAATGCCGGTATTACCGAATTGATAGCCGTCATACCACTGCTTTACGGCATCATATTGTTCCATAAATCCATAATAGGAAAGCATGGCTCTTATCTCTTCATCCGTAAATCCAAAGTATTCCCGATAACGCGCATCTTTGATCGTGTATACATTAAAATTATTAAGCCCTGTAAAAATACTCTCTCTGGATATCCGCAGACACCCGGTAAGTACCGCAAAATAGAGGCTCCTGTTTGTTTTCAGCACCTGCCCGAAAAGTCCGCTGATCAGCTCCACCATATCATCGTAATAACCTGACCGGTATGCCTTATCAAGCGGCACATCGTACTCATCGATCAGGACGACCGTCTTTTGACCATAATATTTCTCTAAAAACTGCGAGAGCTTAAACAGACTATCCTTCAAAAGCTCATCCGCCATGGAGAAAACACCTTTTTCATTCAGCTCGATGAGCTTTCTGTACTGCTGCCGTTCCGGCTCCGACAGACAATCGCTCTCAAGCAGAAACTGAAACCGCAGCGCCTCATTGCCGAGAATACTGCGCAGCATTCCTTTGGCCTCATCGAAAGTTCTGCCGCTCACGCCCTTTAAACTGATGGAGATGACCGGAAACCTGCCCATGTACTGCCGACAAAGCTTTTTCTCCTTCGAGATTTCAAGCCCGTCGAAGAGTCCGCCGTCACTCCCGACCTCAAAAAAGCATCTCAACATGCTTATGTTCAAAGTTTTGCCGAAACGTCTCGGGCGCGTGAGCAGGTTCACCTTGCCCAGGTGATCCAGAAGATCCCGGATCAGACCCGTCTTATCCACATAATAGTAACCCTGTGTACGCATTTCCTCAAAATCTTCAATCCCCATGGGGAGCCTTGCGTTACCTGTCATGCCGGATTCCTTTCTGTAAAACTTCTGCATTAACCTCAAACCTGATGCATACGTGATTCCGATGAAAAGTTCTCAGTCTTACCGCGACTCAAACTTATACCCAATCCCCCAAATGGTAGCGATCCGCCACCGCTCATGATCGTTGATCTTCTCCCGCAGACGCTTGATATGCACGTCTACGGTACGGGTGTCGCCGATATATTCATAGCCCCAGATCTGATCCAGCAGCTGCTCTCTCGTAAAAACATGGTTCGGCGAAGACGCCAGAAAATAGAGCAGCTCCAGTTCCTTAGGCGGCATCTCGATCGTCTTTCCCATATAGATAACAGAATAATTGGTCTGGTTGACGATCAGATCCGGATATTCCACACTCTTAACATCGGAAGCCTTGGGTTCTACGGCCGCCGGCTTATAACGGCGAAGCACCGCTTTCACCCTGGCCACCAGCTCCTTGGAATCAAAAGGCTTCTCCATGTAATCATCGGCGCCCAGCTCAAGCCCCAGCACCTTGTCGAACACCTCTCCCTTGGCCGAGAGCATGATGATCGGCAGCGTGGATTTAGAGCGCACCTCTCGGCATACCTGATAGCCATCGATCCCCGGCAGCATCAGATCCAGCAGCATCAGGTTCGGCCCGAAGCTGTCCACTGCTGAAAGCGCCGACTCTCCGTCGTTGACGATCATCGTCTCGAAACACTCCTTCGTCAGATAGAGCGCGATCAGCTCTGCAATATTGTTGTCGTCATCTACGATCAAGATTTTCTGTCTGTTTACCATATTTACCCCCATGTCGAAGCAATTTTTTGCGAAGGCCGCGAGCCAAATTTCAAATTTGGCTCTGCGATCTCGAGTTTGTGGCTCCGCTGCAAACTCGCAGTTGAAAAATCAGCACATCAGTTTGATTTTTCAACTTTACCCCCATGCCGAAGCAATTATCAAACCCTCTTACTCCTTAAACTCCACGATCGTAACGCCCGCGTCGCCTTCCCCGTATTCTCCCAGGCGGTAGCTCTTTACCACCCGGTTCTTGCGCAGGTAATTGTGTACCGCATTGCGCAGGGCTCCGGTCCCTTTGCCGTGTACCACACGCACGCTTGGCAGATGGGCCAGGTAGGCGTCATCCAGATATTTGTCCAGCTCGGAAAGCGCCTCGTCCACCGTCCGGCCAAGCAGATTGATCTCCGTGGAAATGGAATAGGACTTGGACATCTTCAATTTGCCGGAAGAAGACCGCTGCATCTTACCGGTACTGATCGTCTCCTCCTCGATCAGTACCAGATCATTCAAAGATACCTTGGAGCGGATGATGCCGCACTGTACAAACAGCTTGCCGTTCTTATCCGGCAGTGAGCTGACCGTCCCTTTCAGCCCCATGGACACCACTTTGACGCTGTCCCCGGGCCTGATCTGAGTCGGTTTCAGCACTTTATGCGTGGGCTTATCGTTCTTAAGCGTTAGTTTTTCATTTTTCTCTGAAATCTTGTCGCGCACCTTCTGGCGGGACTTCTCCAGATCTTTGATGGAAATACCGGCCTCCGCCTTCTGGAAAACGCGGATTGTCTCGTCCGCCAGCTCCTTGGCGTTCTGCAGGATCTCGCGGGCCTCCTCGTTGGCCTGCCGCAGGATCTTCTCTTTCGCCTGATCGATCTTCTCCTGTTTGGCTTCCAGCTTCTGTTTCAGCGCCTTCACCTCTTCTTTATAGCCTGCGATCTCCAACCGCTCCTTCTCGATGGTCACGCGGCTGTTCTCCAGATTCGCCAGCAGATCCTCGAAGCTCTCCTTATCCTCCGTAATATGCCGTTTCGCATCCTCAATGATATGATCCGGCAGTCCCAGCTTGGATGAGATCGCGAAAGCGTTACTCTTCCCGGGAATCCCGATCAGCAGACGGTAAGTGGGCCGCAGCGTTTCCACGCTGAACTCACAGCTGGCATTCTCCACAAAAGGCGTGGAAAGGGCATAAACCTTCAACTCGCTGTAGTGAGTGGTGGCCATCGTGCGGATGCCGCAGCCATGCAGATGATCCAGCACCGAGATCGCCAGCGCCGCACCCTCGGTGGGATCCGTACCCGCCCCCAGCTCATCGAACAGACAGAGCGAACCGCCGTCCGCCTGCTGCAGGATCGACACGATATTCGTCATATGGGAAGAAAAGGTGCTCAGACTCTGCTCAATACTCTGCTCATCCCCGATATCCGCATAAACTTCCTCAAAGATTGACAGTTCCGAACGGTCCAGCGCCGGAATATGCAGTCCTGCCTGCCCCATCAATGTCAAAAGCCCTACTGTTTTCAGGGAAACCGTCTTACCGCCGGTATTGGGTCCGGTGATGACCAGTAAGTCAAAATCAATGCCCAGCTGAATATCAATGGGCACCACCTTCTTCTTGTCCAGAAGGGGATGCCGCCCCTGCCGGATGCGGATCTGATGCTCCGTATTGAAAACAGGCATGGCAGCGTTCTGCTCCAGCGCCAGGGCAGCCTTGGCAAAAATAAAGTCGAGGACCGTCATGGCCTTCTGATTCCCGGTCAGAAGCTCCGTATACGCGCCCGCCTGCGCGCTTAAATCGGCCAGAATGACCGCGATCTCTTCCTGCTCTTTGATCTCCAGCTCCCGCAGCTCGTTGTTCAGATTAACGACGGCCGCCGGCTCGATAAAAAAGGTGGAACCGGTAGATGACTGGTCGTGCACCATCCCCTGCACCTGCCCCTTGTACTCGGACTTGACCGGAATACAGTAGCGGTTGTTGCGCATGGTCACCACCGCATCCTGCAGATACGTCCGGCAGGAACCGCTGATCATGGACGCCAGCTGGGAATGAATGCGGTCGTTCGCGATCGCCATGCTGCGGCGGATCTTTTTCAGGGCCGGGCTGGCATCGTCGGCAATCTCTTCCTCCGACAGAATGCACCGGCGGATCTCATTGGAGAGCGGCGTCAAAGGCTCCAGGCTCTCGAAATACTCATCCAGAGAATCAGCCGGCGTATCCTCCCGCTCCTTGCGCCCGTAACTCTTGATACGGTTGACGTTTTCCAGAAAAGCCGCGATCCGAATCAGTTCCGCGATGGAAAGCGTACTGCCGATCTCCAGCGACCGGATGCACATCCCCAGATCCTTGTTGCCGCCAAAGGACGTAGAACCCTTGCGGAACAGATATCCCAGCGCATCCGCCGTCTCCGTCTGCGCTTTCTCGATCGCCTCTAAGTCTGTCATCGGCTCTAAAGCCGCCGTCAGCTTCCGCCCCTGCTCCGAGGTTGCCTTGTCAGTCAGACGCTCGATTATTTTGTTGTACTCCAAAACACGTAATACTTTACTATTCATGATAATTCTCAATCCTTATCAAATTATGAACGATTTGTTATTTTATTGTTACAAAGGAATACTTCACTTCCTGCAATAAATTGTAGCATACCCCGGTAAAATACGAAAGTTATATTTATCTTCCATAAAAATACGAAACCTGCCATCCAGTGTCAAAATTTTTATGGTATGCTTATTTTAATATGCACATACAGAATCAGAAGAGCACCTTTCGACACCCTGCCCTTCCAGTCAATCGAGGAAAGGCGCCCCAAAAACCACAGCCCGAAAAGGAGGCAATACATCGTCATGTCAGACAGCCGTTTATTCAGGATCCTGTATCATCTTTTAGACAAAGGCCGCGCCACTGCTCCCGAACTGGCGGCCAGATTTGAAGTTTCCCAAAGAACCATCTACCGCGATATTGACGCATTGAGCAGTGCTGGCATTCCGGTCTATACCGAACCGGGAAGGAACGGCGGCATCTGTTTGCTGGACGATTTTATTTTAGACAGAGCTGTTCTGACCGAAAAGGAAAAGCAGGAAATCCTGACCTCTCTCCAGGGCATCCTGGCCACAGGGTATGCCTCCGGCGAAGAAATGCTGACAAAGCTGTCTGCTCTTTTTCATGTGGATACGGGAAACTGGCTGGAAGTGGATTTCTCACGCTGGGGCAACTTCGCCCTCGACAACACAAAGTTTGAAACGCTGAAAACGGCCGTCATCCAGCACCGGGAAATCAAATTTATCTACGCCGGTACGAACGGCACAAGAAGCCCGCGCACCGTCTGCCCGCTTAAATTACTCTATAAATCAAAAGCCTGGTATCTGAAAGCATTCTGCCTCACAAAGCAGGATTTCCGCATCTTCAAGCTGAATCGCATTTCAGACCTGGAGCTGCTGACACAGACCTTCGTGCCAAAGCCATATCCGGAGCCGGAAGAGACTTCGCCGCCTGCCTGCCAGCGAATCGTCCTTTCCTTTACCAGAGAAGCCGCCTACCGCGTCTACGATGAATTTGACACAGCACAGATCACCTGTCAGGATAACGGCAGCCTGACTGCCAGCGCCGAAATGCCCGTGGATGCATGGCTGATCGGTTATCTGCTCTCCTTCGGAACGCAGGTCGAGATTCTTGAACCCCAGTACCTGAAAGAGATTGTGGCCGAACAGGCCCTGCAGATTTACAAAAAATCAATAAATCCTGAATAAACAAAGGAATTTCCAACAAGATAATAAACCCTGACATCAGATGTCAGTATATGTGTGCTATTCTTTAAACAAAGCAGCCAATATAACAATTTTTTGTTCCGCTTCCTACGCCGGAACAAAAACCTGAGAACTGAGAAAGACAGAGGTACGAATTCTATGAGCAGACCAACTTCAAAATCAGACTTAATAACCGCAGCCGCCGACAACTACCGCAAACTGAACACTCTTATTGACGGGTTGACAGAAAAGGAACTGACAACCGAATTTGATTTCGCAGCGGATGAGAAAAAGAAAGAAGCACACTGGAAACGGGACAAAAATCTCCGGGACGTCCTGATCCATCTGTATGAGTGGCACCAGCTCCTCTTAAGCTGGGTACAGGCCAATCAAAACGGAGAGGAAAAACCGTTCCTGCCGCGTCCCTATAACTGGAAAACCTATGGCGAAATGAACGTCTTTTTCTGGAAAAAGCATCAGAATACATCCCTGGAAGAAGCAAAAGAAATGCTTGATCAAAGCCACCGGGAAATCATGCAGCTGGCGGAAACTTTCTCCAACGAAGAACTGTTTTCAAAAGGCGTATACAAATGGGTGGGCGGCAGCGCGTTAGGATCCTACTTTGTCAGCAATACATCCAGCCATTACGACTGGGCCATGAAAAAGCTGAAAGCACACATCAAAAAGTGCAGGGGAATTTGATGTGCAGAGTCGGATAGCACTGCGTCACGCATGGATTATTATAACCTTATGAAAGGGTGTCCACATGCTTTTGTTTATGGTATAATCTCGTAAGAAAAAACAATACGAGGTTACCCATGCGAAAGACCCTTTATCTCAAATTAATACTGGCATATATTATTTTCGGCCTGTTTGGCTTTGTGGTGGTGGCTACTTTTGTGGCCAACATGACGCTGGATCATCTGAAAAAGGAACATTCGGAATCCCTCTACCGCGAGGCCACTTTCATCGCCAATACCTACGCTACCGACCTGTACAAAAATGAGATATCTCTGGAAGCCGTCAAAGTACAGCTGGACGCGCTGGACGCCTACACGAACGCCGTCCTCTGGATCATCAATCCGTCCGGACGCCTTGTGCTGGATTCTTCCGCCCCGCTGGATCTGGAAAATGAGATCGTCATAGAGAATTTTGATTCCACGGTTACTGCTGGCTCCAACTACGTTGTGGGAAATTTTTTCAATACATTTGAAGAAGATATGCTGAGTGTTTTCGCCCCCATCACGGCCGACTATAAAGTAAAGGGCTACGTGGTCATCCATATGCCCATGGGCAGCATTCAGATGGAAGCCAACAGTATGCTTACCATTTCCTATCTGATGCTCGTAATCCTGTTTTTGCTGTCTCTGATCATCCTGATCTTCTTTACGGAAATCGTCTATATACCGCTGCGCAAGATCACAGAAGCAACGGAGCAGTACGCCAGCGGCAACATGCATTATGAATTCACCGTGGAAAGTGAAGACGAGATGGGGTATCTGGCGGCTACCCTGTCCTACATGGCCAGCGAGATCGCCCGCTCCGAGGACGACCAGAAGAAATTCGTAGCCAATGTTTCCCACGACTTCCGCTCCCCTCTGACTTCCATCAAGGGATATCTGGAAGCCATGATCGACGGCACGATCCCGCCTGAAATGCACGAGAAATATCTGTCCATCCTGTTAAATGAAACGGAGCGCCTGACAAAGCTGACCAACAGCCTGCTGACGCTCAACAATCTGAATACCAAGGGAATTATGCTGAACAAATCCGATTTCGATATCAACGGCGTGATCCGCAATGTGGCCGCCTCCTTTGAGGGCACCTGCCGCGAACGGACCATCGCCATCGAACTGGTACTGACCGGCGACCAGATGTATGTATTCGCCGATGTAGACAAGATTCAGCAGGTTCTCTACAACCTGCTGGACAATGCGATCAAATTCAGCCATCACGATTCCATCATCAAGATGGAGACTACCGAAAAGCATAATAAAATTTTTGTCAGCGTAAAGGACTCCGGCATCGGTATCCCGAAAGACGACCTGAAACTGATCTGGGACCGTTTCTACAAATCCGACCTGTCCCGCGGCAAGGACAAGAAGGGTACCGGACTCGGCCTGTCCATCACCAAGGAGATCATCCGCTCCCACGGCGAGAACATCAATGTGATCAGCACGGAAGGCGTAGGCACGGAATTTATCTTTTCACTGCCAAAATCGGATGTGGAGGATGACGATTAGGCAATTCAGCACCTGAGATACACGATTGTCCATACTTCCACTTTCGGCAGTGTAAACCGCACAAATTTTCCTTTCTCATTCGTCACAGATTCATATGGCAGTTCCTGGCCTGTACTGTCCGGCAGGTCGGGACTGGCACAATAAATCCCTTCTATATCTCCATCCACCGCCACTGTACAGAGAATGTCCTTCTGTATCGGCGGTTTTTCTTTTCCTTTATTCCAGTAATCTTCCGAGCAGCCGCATAGATTGATAAATATAAGCAGTTTGCATCCTGTGCTTTCCCGTATCGTGATCCACAGCTTCCCGCTTTCCCCATAGGCGCTCCAACAGGCTGTCCCAGCTTCCGTCCCGCATTGATATTCATAATTATCCCATCCCATATGCGTCATGGTTACATCAGCCATTTCCGGATCATAGAAAAGATTAAGATAACGCAGCATGAAATCATAATATCTGCGCATCACCGCCGCCGTCTCTTCTCCCATCAGGCTGTAATCCCCATAATATCCCTGAGTCAAAGCAGCATTGTTCTCCCCCAGCAAAAGGTGATAAGCGCCATTGGAAACAATGACTGCCATCAAGATCCGCGCAGCATAAGCCGCCAGAAGACCGTCCTCTTTGCGAAACGGTTCCAGATACGCCGCCAGGATGACCGGCTTCCTGTCCTGTACCAGACGTCTCGTTTCCAAAATCAGCTGTTTTATATGAAAATAGCGCTCATAGGGCGGCCATACCTCTATATAGACTGCTTTCACATTATGACATGCCGTCTCCGATACGGGCCAGTTTCCTACATTATTGAAAATAAGAAAAGGCTCCTGCCCTGTTTCCGCAAGGGCCGCAGAGACCTCATCGATCAGACTGCCAAACTCTTTCTGCAATGCCACCCTTTCAAACCTACCCTCCAACCTGGAAAAAGCAGTCTTTGGAAACCCATAGGTATCCATGTGGATCCCAGCAAAACCCATCTTCTCCAAAGCGTTCTGATACTGAGCGGCCAGATGACTTCTCCACGGCGAACCTTTTTGTATATTCATGATATAGAACCTGTCAATAAAGCAGAACACATCTCCGTTCCCATTATAAAAGGCCCAGTCCCTGTGCTGCTCATAAAACTCTTTCGAGGCGGCATAGACTGCCCCGTAGGCAATCGGTTTCATTCCATATCGCTTTGCCTGCACAATTTTCTCCCTCACGGTATCCCTGTGAATCTTTTTACCCATCATATCCTCATAATCATCCTGCTCTGCTACAAGATTATCATGCCGATAGGACCAGTCATAAAACTGTACCATATTGATATGGTATTTTCGCAGCTGCTCCATGGCTCCGTTTACCATATCTTTTTTTGCAAAATCGCTGACAAACCCATACCGCAGGGAATATTCCGGCTTCCGGCATACGTCAAAAGCCGTCTCCAGTATAAGTGGCTTTTCTTTCCCATACAGCACCGCCCGTACCCCATATCCCGCAAAAAAGGAGTCATAGCTGCCTGCGCATATCTCTGTCGTCTGCTGCAGCCTGTCTATCTCCACGATACGGATTTTGGTTTCCAGCCAGTAAACCACGAGCGCCACCCGGTCATAGCGCTGTGCCTCACAAACATCCGCCGCTTCCAGACATAGCCACACTTCTTCTCCTGTCAGATACTGCGCTTTTCGCGGATAAAAATCCATACGCTTCCATCCTCCGTTTTCTATGTTTTCTAACTTTTCTGTCTTTACCCTCAGTGAGGGTACTATCCCTTTAAGGCGCCGTCCGTCAGTCCCCTCATCAGATTCTTCTGGAAGAGCAGAAAGACTATGACTACCGGCACGATCGCGATCACGGCCGTTGCCGCCATGATATTCCATCTGGCCCCCGCAAACTGCTGGAAATAAATGGACAACGCCTGCGGCACATTATGTTTCGCCCGGTCCTGTAAGAAAAAAGCAGCCTGTGCATAATTGTTCCAGATCCCGAAACCGTTCAGGATTACCACCGCCGACACAGAGGGCTTTAACAGCGGAAGAATGATCTTCCAGAACACCTGCATCTGGCTGCATCCGTCAATTACAGCCGCCTCCTCCAACTCCATTGGCAGTGCCCTGATAAATCCGGTAAATACAAAGACGGCCTGCGGAATCGCCAGCGTAGCGCACACGCATGTCATCCCCCACAAAGTGTTTACGGCGTGCAGCCTGATCATCAGCCCATAAAGCGGCACCGTATTGATAATGCCCGGCACCATCATACAACAAAGGAATATCAGATAAACCGTCTGGTTAAATTTATTTTTACAACGGGCGACAGCATAGCCGGCCATCGCACCCAAAATTACGATCAACAGGATCGCCCCTGCCGTAATCAAACCCGAATTCAGCATTGCGTGTCCGATCTGGGACTGTTTCCATCCGTCCGGGAAATTCTGGAAATAAAAATCCGGAACAAACATATTACCTTCATAAAAATTACGCCGGGGCGTATTTAAAGCCAGAATCAGGAGGATTCCAAAAGGCGCCAGACACAACAGACTGATCATAATAATTATAAGATACCGTAAACCACAGAGTATTTTTTTCATCTCGATATCCATTCCTTTCCCTTCATTCATGATCCGGAACGTCATGCACCAGATTCTTTTCTTCTTAATCTTCTTCCTTCTTTCTCATCAGCCACGAGGATGCCGCTACCGGTATCAGCACGATCAGAAACAGAATGATCGCTACTGCAACCGAATATCCCGTCTTGCTTCCATAACACATACGCATGATATAAATACTCAACGTTTCTGTCTGATACCCCGGACCTCCGCCGGTAAGGGACATCACAATATCAAATACAGACAGTGAGCCGATGATATTTGTGATGACATTGATCCTGATCGACGGACCAAGCAATGGCAGAGTCACATGCAGGAAACCGTCCACCCAACGCGCCCCGTCTATTCTGGCTGCCTCATATAAGTCTCTGGAAATACCCTGCAGTCCTGCCAGATAGATTACCATAGTCATCCCGGCATACTGCCAGACGTTTACCAGAACGATCACCAACAGGGCGCTTTTATAATTCCCCATCCAATTACCAAACCATTCCGGATGCCCCAGTCCATCAAAGAAATGATATAGGAATCCTCTGCCCGGCTGCAGCAGAAAATACCATATATACCCCATAATCAGGGGACTGATAATGGCCGGCATATAGATGCACATGCGGGCGATCGATTTCCCTCTGAATTCCGAATTCATCAAAAGGGCATAGACGAGCCCCACTATATTTAACAGTGGGGCACTTCCGAGCGTAAACAAAACGGTTGTCCTGATGTCCGACAATGCCCTTTGGTCATGAAAAAAATCAATAAAGTTCCGGAGTCCGACAAAATGTGCGGCTTTGATCCCGTCCCAGTCGGTAAAGCACAGGCCGATTCCCTTCAAAAGCGGGTAGATAAAAAACACCGCGTACAGCGCAAAGGCCGGAACCGCCATAAATTGATGTAACCCGATCTTTCGGCTTTTCATGTCTCCATCCTTTCCGGAGTTTACTGTTCTTCGTCTCCAGCACTGCCCATTCCGTCATTCCACGCGTCCGTATAGGCTTCCGCAAACTGCTCCGGCGTATACTGACCGGCAAACAGGCCCTGCAGCATCCTTCCAGCGTCATCCCCGGAAAAACCGGCCGGTTTTTCATTGGTAAAACCGATATTGACCGCACCGTCCAAAGCCGCGGAAACCTCACTCACAACAGCCTCCGGTGCCCATTTGGCAGTCACATCCTTAAAGGCGCTCGGCGCTTTTGCCACTTCACAATATTTCTGCTGGTTCTCCGGCAGGAACAGGAAGTTCATGAATTCGATACATGCCTCCTTGTGTTCTGTAGTTGCAGAAATCGAATACCCGGAGTCTTCCGCACTTAACACCACCGGAGATGAACCCTGCATATATGCCGGATACGGTGCGAATCCAATTTTATCTTCCATTTCCGGAGAAGCCTCCAGCACACTGGAAATTGCCCACATGCCGTTGCTGAACATAGCCGTTCTCCCACTGACAAAATCCTGTACACAGTTATCGTTGGTAGCCGTCAGAATATCCTCATTGATCAGTCCCTTATCCTGCAATTCCTTCATATTTCCGGCAAAAACAGCCATCGGTCCATCGCTGTCCGCAAACTTCAATGCCTCCTGATCATTCTCCAGCATCGCTTTCTTTGCTTCGATCGTACCCAGATTTGATTTCACATAGCCATGCGGGATAAACTCGATCAGATGTCCTAAATGCCAGGCTTCGCTTCCGAAAATGAACCACGGAACCACATCCGGCTTCTCGGTCCTGATCTTTTCGAGCATTGCCACAAATTCATTCCACTCTCCGGGAAATTCCTCAATCCCCAGCTCATTAAATATCTCTTTATTATAAAAGAATCCCGCCATCGTCATATTGGTGCATACGCGGTAAGTCTTTCCTGTCTTCACATCTGTGCACGCTGCTTTCATATCCGGTGACATACGGTCCCACCACTCATTCTGGTCTGAAATATCCATGTATTTCCCTTCATCCACAAACCCCTGCTCATAGGTCGTCATAATATCCGGCACCTCGTCAGACGCAAACTTGATCTTAATGATATTGCTGGCGTCTTTCTGATACTCCTGTTCTACCGTGATCCGGTCCTGGGATTTATTAAACGATTCAATGATCTCGTTCATCACGTCAATGGTCTCTATCTTCCCTGTAAATAATTTGATATTCACTTTCTCGCCGCTGTCCGCCTGGCCGGTCTCCGACTCCTTTTGTGTATCATCCGTTTCTTCCGCCCCGGCAGTCTCTTCAACCGGTTCACTTACTTTACTTTCTGCTGCCGGCTGGTTTCCCGCACCGCCGCATCCTGCAAGTGTACCTGTCGCCATGGCCAAAGCCATAAATAACGCTGCTGCTTTTCTTCTCTTCATATTCTTATATCCTCCTTCTTACTGACAGTCGCTCTGAATCATTTTTACCTCCATGCCGAAGCAGTTTTTTTGCGGAGGCTGCGAGCCAAATTTCAAATTTGGCTCTGCAATTTCGAGTTTGTGGCTCCGGCACAAACTCGCAGTTGAAAAATCAGCACATCAGTGTGATTTTTCAACCTTCTTTCCATGTAAAATCAAAAACTGTCTTTTTATTGTGCATTTTCATCTTAGCATCTATCCTGTTTGTATAAAATACCATATATTTTGGATGATAGTTTCAGTTTTTTGTATATATCATCTAATGCTTGCTATTTTTCTACGGCTGTTCAATAATGATTACAAGGAGACTGTCCATGAAAAGAAATATACATTTAACATTCACAACAAAACTTGTCGCTATGATATGCCTTTTTCATATAGCCGCAATATCCGCTGTCTCTTACCTGAATTACCAGCGGTATTCCAGGCAGGTAACCGGACAGACGATCGCCCAGACCCAGCAGATCATTGAGCAGACCGGTTCCAACATTAACGTCTATCTCAATGAATTGAACCGTCTGACATTGGCTCCCTATTACGATGACGACGTATTGCACAGCCTTGAACTGTCCCCACGCTCTCCGGAAGAACAGCTGTCCGTCAGCAGAACAATCGGTGATTTTCTTGCTTCCGCCATGACGCTGCCCCGCGATGAAATCCTGCGGGTCTATATCATGAATGATAAGAATATCTATTCCTATACCCGGACACCTTATGAAATGGAAGATTTCGAGCGTTATCAGGAAAGCGACTGGTATCGACAGGCTCTGTCCCAGACAAAGCCGATCTATATTCCGCCGCATCTGGAAAAGGCCTTCGGCAGCAGGAAAATACCCGTCTTTTCCGTGGTCAGGCCAATTCGCAGCAAGAAGGATAACACACAGATACTCGGCGTCATTAAAGTAGATGCCGATTATTCGGGCATTCGCAAAATCTGCGACCGCGTAGAACTGGAAAAGGGCGGTGCACTCATCATCACCAACGACGAAAACCAGATCATATATCAGACAAGCGAACAGATCAGCCCCGATTTCCTGTCCTTTCTGACGCCCTCCAAAATGGCCGGAAACGGACATTTTTTCACAGATTCCGACGGTGAGAAATATATTTGGAATCATTACACCATCGCCTCTTCGGGACTTAAGATCATTGCCCTGAACTCTTACGGGGAACTCATGAAACCGATGCGGGAAAATATGCAGAAAACCATACTGCTGACCACGGCCTGCGTGATGGTATCCATTGCATTTTTTACCTTTTTTATCAGAAGATTTCTATCCCCGCTCACCACCATCGTACAGCTGATGCGCAAGGTGGAAGATGGAGACCTGTCTGTGCAGGCGCCCGTACAGACACAGGACGAAATCGGTTATCTGACCCTGTCCTTTAACCGGATGGTCAATAATCTGCGCCGGTTCGTCCTCAAAAATACCCAGCTGGTCAAGGAGGTTTACGAGACCCGGTATCTATACAAAGAATCCCAATACAACGCCCTTTGCAGTCAGATTAAACCGCATTTTATGTACAACACTTTAAATACCATAAGCCTGCTTGTCAAATGTGGTGAAAGCCAAAGCGCTGTCCGCGCCATCGAGGCTTTTTCCTCCTATCTGGGCGGTATCATGAATGTTGACAAAGAAATCTCTCTGCAAAACGAAATACAGATCTGCCTGGACTATCTCTCCATCATGCAGCTGCGCTATGAGGACAAACTGACCTATCATATGGAAATCGACCCGACGCTGTACCACTGTCAGATCCCTTCTCTTTCCGTACAGCCCCTTGTTGAGAATGCCATAAAACATGGCTGCGAGAAGTCCAGAAATGCCGCTCATATTGAGATTCTGGCCCGTCCGGAATCCGCAGGATATCTGATTCAGGTAACCGATAACGGCCCGGGCATTCTGCCCGAAAAGCTCCGACAGATCAACGAACAGATCTGTACGGTAAGCGCGCTGCCGAAAAATCCTGCCCATGACAGACACAATGCCGAAGATTCCACCCCACCACAGGGCAGCATCGGCCTGATCAACATCTGTAAAAGGCTGCTGTTGAAATTCGGAGAAGACACCCGGATCAACATTGCTTCTGACTGTGGCAGAGGAACCACCGTTATCCTGCACATTCCCGATAAACAGATTGGAGGTTAAGACTATGTACCATATATTAGTTGTCGATGACGAAAAACTGATGCGCACCTACCTTGCCAACAGTATTCCTTCCTTCACTGACAAATTCCAGGTGAACGGTATCGCCAAAGACGGATTGGAAGCGATCGAACTGTTAAAGAAGCAGCACTTTGAGGTAGTCATTACCGATATTAAGATGCCGGAAGTAGATGGCTTAAGTCTTGCTAAATATATTGCCGATAATTTCCCGGACATCATTGTCATTATCATATCCGGCTATAATGATTTCGAGTATGCCCGATCTGCCATTCAGTACCGGGTGACTGATTATCTGTTGAAGCCCCTTGTTGACCAGAATCTGATCCTCCTGCTGGAGTCTATCGCCAGGCGTCTGGAGAAACAGCCGGCCTCCGCGTTCCTCTCCGGTGAGTCCGTTTCCACAGAACAGGAACTGAAAAAAGCCCTCTTCAGCTCTATTCTGGAAGGCAATACCGCTCTGACCTATGACCTTTTCCAAAGACTGGAATCCTGCGGACTCTACTGTCCGTCCAGCCACCATATACTGTTGAAATGCCTGCCGGATACCCTTGAACTGCTGTTAAAGAACCGCACGGCATTTGATGTGACAACAGATCATCTGCGCCTGAACCAGCTTCTGCAGGACATCTGCGCAGACTTCGGCTATACGACGCTTTATAATACCGACGGAGCTACTTATATCCTGCTGACAGCTTCCGATCTCCCGGCCCTTACACAGAACATCCATGAACTTCATAAGGAGCTGTGCCGAAGAACCTCTGCCGAAAATATGCCCAAAAACCTTGTCTACGGAAGCCCGTGCGTAAAGGATATCATGGAGCTTCCTTATGCCCTGCAGGAAGTCAACCACATGGCGCCTCTTTCCCTGCTCAGAAGCGGTACCCTTTATCTTTCCTTTGATACCGCCGGCTACGATGATTTTATCAGGTCCATGCACGCTCTGGAAGAACAGTTCTATACCGATTACCTCACAGGCTCTCCGGACAGGATATATCTGGATATCGGCAAAATGCTCTCTCTCTTTTTTCATACATCCCCGGGCTTATCCACCGGTTCTTCTTCAATAGACCAGAACCGGGACTGTCCTGCCCAGGAAAATTTTGCCGCCTTACTGCGCCTTGGCTCCTACCTGATCCAGATCATCTGCAAGCGCGCAAAAATAAATCCTGCTTATCGCAGGAGCGCATATACAGAGCTTTTCCATCAGATCGACCTCCACCTGCCCTCAGGGATGCCGGACGAGGCCGCCTGTACCCTGCTGCTGTCCAATACCATCTGCACACTCATTCCCTCTTCCAAAGCGCCTGCCGCAGAACCGGGTGAGATCGTCACAAAGGCCAAAGAATATATCCTGTCGCACTATCAGGAAAATATTTCCCTCTCCGATGTGGCCGCATACTGCGGGATAAACAGCAGCTATCTAAGCGATCTATTTCATAAGACGTTAAAGGAATCCTACACGAAATACCTGCTCCGCATCAGAATGGAGCAGGCTGCCAGACTGCTGCGGCAAAACCCGAATATCCGGGTTTACACCGTGGCAGAACAGACCGGATTTGTATCCGTAAAACATTTTAATACCGTATTCAAGAAATATTACGGCGTCACTCCGAAGGAATTTTAGCTCCACTGCAGCCGGTGCAGCTCCCCCTGCGTCTGCATCTCCCGAAAGCGGTTCTGCCGCAGCGCCTCATACAGCACAATGGCCGCAGAATTGGAGAGGTTCAACGACCTGATCTGCTCCAGCATGGGAATCCGGATGCACATCTCCTCGTTCTCCACCAGAATTTCCTCCGGAATGCCGGCGCTCTCCTTGCCGAACATGATAAAGTCATCCGGCGCAAAAGCAACGTCCGAATAGACCTGTCTGGCTTTGGTTGTCGCCATCCAGATTCTGGCCTGCGGATGCATCCGCTTAAATTCTTCGTAATTCATATAGCGGGTGACATCCAGATGTTCCCAGTAATCCATGCCGGCCCGCCTGATCGACTTCTCATCCAACCGAAATCCCAGCGGTTCAATGAGGTGAAGGCTCGTACCTGTTGCTGCACAGGTACGGCCGATATTCCCCGTATTTGCCGGAATCTCCGGCTGATGTAATATGATATGCATAATTATTTCTCTGCCCGCAGCCTTTCCACAAAAGCCGCCAGCTTCCCGATCGCAACTTTCAGATTGTCCAGAGAATAAGCGTAGGAAATTCTCAGATACCCTTCCCCGCAGTTGCCAAAAGCCGTTCCCGGCACCACAGCCACCTTTTCTTCCGCCAGGAATCTGCTGGCAAACTCGTCGCTGGTCATGCCAAACTCTTTAATACACGGGAACACGTAGAAAGCCCCGAAGGGTTCAAAGCATTCCAGTCCCATCTCCTGAAAGGCATTCAGCAGATAGCGCCTTCTCTGGTTATAGGCCATCCGCATCTCCTTCACATCATCGTCCCCGTTGCGCAGCGCTTCCACTGCCGCATACTGGCTTGTTGTGGGAGCACACATGATGGCAAACTGATGGATCTTCGTCATCTGCTCCACGATCTCCCGCGGTCCGCAGGCATAGCCCAGCCTCCATCCGGTCATGGCAAACGCCTTCGAGAAACCGTTGATCAGAATTGTCCGCTCCTGCATACCTTCAATTTCCACGATCGAAACATGCTTCTCTTTGTAGGTAAGTTCTGCGTAGATCTCGTCGGACATGACAAAGATATCATGCCTGCGGATCACCTCCGCGATCGCCTCCAGATCCTTCCGCTCCATGATCGCCCCCGTGGGGTTGTTCGGGAAAGGCAGGATCAGCACTTTCGTCTTGTCGGTGATGGCGTCTTCCAGCTCCTGCGCCGTCAGACGGAACTCGTTCTCCCCTTTTAACTCGATGATCACCGGCACGCCGCCAGCCAGCACAGCACAGGGCTCATAGGAAACATAACTGGGCTGCGGGATCAGCACTTCATCCCCCGGGTTGAGCATCGCGCGCAGGCCGATGTCGATGGCCTCCGAACCGCCCACCGTGACCAGCACTTCATGGTTCGGATCGTATGTAACACCCTGTTTTCTCTTCGTATAATGACAGATTTCTTCTTTCAGTTCCTTCAAGCCGGAATTTGACGTGTAGAAAGTCCGCCCCTTTTCCAGCGAATAAATACCTTCGTCCCGGATATGCCACGGCGTATCGAAGTCCGGTTCCCCGACGCCCAGGGAAATGGCATCCTTCATCTCCGTCACGATATCGAAGAATTTGCGGATCCCGGACGGTTTGATCTCTACTACTTTATCAGCTAACGGATTTCTCACGGTGTCACCTTCTCTCTCGTATCCTCGTATTTTTTCGTCAGGACCGTACCGTGATCCTTATACTTTTTCAGGATAAAATGCGTTGCCGTACTGAGCACCGATTCGAGCGTGGACAGCTTATCCGACACAAAACCGGAGATCTGTTTCAGGGATTTCCCCTCCAGAGTCACCAGCAGGTCATAGCCGCCCGAGATCAGGTACACGGAATTCACTTCCGGATACTTATAGATCCGCTCCGCAATCTTGTCAAAACCCTGCCCGCGCTGCGGTGTCACGCGCACCTCAATCAGCGCCGACACCTTCTCTATGGAAGTCTTCTCCCAGTCGATCATCGTATGATAGCCGCAGATGATCCCCTCAGCTTCCAAAGCCGCCAGTTCATTTACCACATCGATCTCTTCCACACCCAGAATGACAGCCAGCTCTCTTAAATCAATACGGCTGTTCCTTTCCACGATCGCCAATAATTCTTCTCTCATACTCTTTCTTTTCCTCCATCCTGTCCTTACTATTCTTACTGTTCTTACTATTCTTGCTGTCTTTACTATTCTTCCTGTTCCCATGCAATATCATAAAATAGATGAAACTTCCTGTCTGTCTCTATCCCTTTGGGCCAGCGCATAGATCTGGTCTGCCTTTGGCTTATCCAGATACCGTTTCTCGTCTTCGTTATAGATCACCCGGTCTTTTCCGGCCGTCGTCCTGCCGATGACTGCCGCCGGGATTCCTTCCCGCGCCAGCGCATCCGTGAGCGCCTGCCCGTTATCCGTCACCATCAGCAGACAGCCGCCCGACAACAACTCATAAGGATTCAGCTCCAGAAATTCACAGATCTCCACCGTCTCCTGCTTCAAGGGTATTTTCTTCAGGTCGATCTCCAGTCCAACGCCTGCCCGCTGTGCCAGTTCCCATAAGGCTCCGAAGATCCCTCCTCTGGAAACATCATGCATCCCGCAAACGCCGGACTTCACGGCGGTGGCGGCCTCCGGTATCACGGACAGATATCTGTCGTAAGCTGCCGCCTCGTCGATCATGCGGACCGGATATCTGGTGCACAGCTGCTGCCTGTACCGCGACGCCAGCCGCGCCGTACCTTCCAGCCCGATCCATTTACTGACCACAATATCCTGTTCTTCCCTGATTCCCCGCAGGGAACCGGCTCGTGCGGCCTCCCGTTTTCCCACGCCGGTCACAGTCATCAACGGCCGGTCGACGGCAGGCGTTACTTCCGTATGTCCGCCCAGAATCTGCGTGCCGCACCCACGGCACACCTCTTCCGCCTGCCCCATCATCAGCTGCAGCCCGCTCTCTTCCGTCTCCTCCGGCAAAAGAACCGCCAGCATCACGCCCACCGGCTCCGCCCCTGCCGCGGCTACATTGTTGAGCGCCATAGGAATGGCATATGTACTGATCCGCTCCGCCGCAGCCATAACCGGCGTCGTGGAAAGCACAGTCTCATATCCTTCGCCAAACGATAAAACGGCGCAGTCCTCCCCCAGAGCTGCGCCACTTACCACTTCTTCTCTATGCGTCTTTATATACTTCAGGACAGAACGTTTCAATACGTTCTCCGAAACTTTTCCACATCTCATCTCTTCACGCCCGGCTGTATCCTGCCTGCCTCCGATTTATCATAACCTGCATATTTTGTTGTCTACTATGAAAGTCTTCGACTTTCACAGCTTGGATGGCCATGCGGCCCGCCCGACGGCAGGCTAAGCATGATGTAAGTTTACTGTGCAGGCGCCCCTTCCTGCGGCTGAGGCGGCTGTGCCTGCCCTTCCGCCGGGGGCGGCGCTCCCGCATCTGCCGGAGCGGGCGGCTGTCCCTGTCCCTCTGCTGCAGCAGCTTCCGCCGCCGCGGCATCGGCTGCCGCCTTATAGGCTCCCGCCACTGCCTTTACCTGATCAATGCTGTTAGTGGCCACCGCTGCCATAATGGCATTATACGCCCCTTCGTCCTCGGTGGCGATCCCCACCGTCGCGCTTCTCGGCGCCTTCATATAAGAACTGCTGTTGACCTGCTCTCTGCTCACTTCCACACCGTTCTCACGCACTACCTTCCACAGCTGCGCTCTGTATCCAATATGTGCCGACTGTACGGAACAGTAGCCCACAGGGCGGGATGCATCTGTGTAGATTACCTCTGTATCCGGAGGGATTCTTTCCAGAACAACGCTCTCATACACCACTTCACGGCCGCTGGCCCTCGTCTCCACGCCATAGATCGTAAAAGTGATCTGCTTATCCGGCGTCGTAATTCCCTCTATATAAACAGGATGATCCGTATTATTTTTAAATTTAAAATCCTTACCTGAAGACTCTGCGATCGCCGCGTCGGCAGAAGGATCCACGTAGGTAACGATCATCGAATGATTGTACCGCTCCGTCACCTCCAGTTCAGACAGCAGAACCGCATTATATAAGGTAGTGGACACCTGACAGATGCCGCCGCCCAGACTGTCTACCACCTGGCCGCTCAGATACGATGCCGCCATATAGTACCCGTTCGCCTCCGAAAAGGGAGCCACCGCCTCATAGCACGAAAATTCTTCTCCCGGATATAAAGTAGTCCCGTTGATCAGGGTACAGCCATTTGTCACATTCGCACTCCTGGCTCCGCCGGAAGATGAGTAGCTGGTGGTAAAGGTACCGAGCACATCTTTTACCTTCGACAGCTCTTCCGCAGTCCCCATCGGTTCAGCCACCGTAACTGCCAGATCAATGTCACACGCTGCACCGTTCCACTCACTGAGCAGATATTCGTAGACCGCATCCGTGGACGCCGTTGTATCAACTATAATACCCGGCTGTCCCTCCGTAACCTGAAAACCGGTCTCTGTTTTAGTCAGAGACGCATTCACCGCCTCCTGATCATACTGTTCGGCATTTTCTTCGATGAGAGTCCTGATCTTATTCTTATCAAAATCAAAGCCGACTTCATATATCCTGTTCTGGTATTCTAAATCCTTCAATTCCTTATAACATTGTAATATGTCACCATCCCGTCCGAATCTGGCCGCCTCCTCCAGGATCTCTTCATTGCCCCACTTCAGTCCCAGTTCGGCTGCCGTCGTAACAATCGTCCCCTCATCAACGGCATGCAGAGTGATCTGCGCATCCCCATAAGATTCCACATAAGATTCTATCGCCTGTCTGGCCTCATCAACAGTCATACCAGCCAGATTTATGTCATTGACATAAATACCTGATTCGATTTTATCCCCTTTGGCATGCACCGGCATGGCAGCAGTATACATTACTGTCATTGTCACCGCCAATGCCACAGACCATTTTTTCATATAAACCTGCCTTTCTTTCTATGCGCCCTCATCCTGCATCAAAATAGTTATTATACACGGCCCTGCAACCGCTCATCGCAATATGCGCCGCAATAATCCCGATATTACCCGAAAAACCACAAATTGCTCTGCTGTCAAATATATGTTAGAATATAATCGTATCAAATATAACAGCCTGACAATCTGTTCCTCTGTTATGTGTTTCACAAAATTACAAAGTTGTCGCAATAAGCGGCATAACCATTGACAATACAAGAATGACTATAATTATGGAGGAAATGATCTTCTTTGTTTTCTTTTTCATGTTAAACATAAGACGCCCCTCTTTCGACAATTATCGCATATTAAAAGTTTACTGAAAGGATATTATATATGAATTTAGTGTTTTTTGCAAGTGTTGCCACACTCTCCATCGCCATTGCCGTCAATATCCGCAGGAATAAGAAGACACAGGAAGCCATAGAACAGGATTTCTGGACAAGAGAGCGGGAAGCCAACAGCACCAGACGCAAATCCCTGGACGATTTGGATTATATCCATATTCCCGTGGAACAGTTTCCCATGTCACTGCTGCCCGACGTTCCAAAGATCGACGATTACAGGCAGATTGTTATGACATTAAAAGACCTGCCTGTTGTCAATTTTACCGGCATCAGTAACACAGAATTAAAGCTTCGTTACGGAGCGCCCAATATTGACCTGCTGACACAATACGACCAGAATTATACGCTTCTTGTCCGCACCCTGCAGCAATGGGCGCAGGCTCTTTATGATGCAGGCCATATTGACGAGGCCTGTCAGATGCTGGAATTCGCCGTATCCACAGGAACGGATATCAGCAGCACCTATCGTCTGCTGTGTCAGATCTATAAGGAGCAGCATACGCCCGAGAAGATCGGGCATCTCTATCCGATCGCAGAAGTCCTGAATTCTGCCATGCAGAAATCTATCGTCCGAATTCTGCAAGAAGCAGATCAATCCGCCGACTAGCCTCACTGCGGGATAGCCTCTCGATATCATAGTCTATTATCAGTTTATGCCTGTCTCTCAATTTATATAACTGTTCTTTCTGGGATACCGTAATCGGCGTATCCCTTTTTACATGATACGTCAGTGCCTTCGGCACAAAAAGGCTTCGGTTTCCTTCCGCCTTCTCCTGCTCGTAAAATTCTTCCGCCAATCTTTGATACAGCTCTACGGTAGCTTCCGCATCCCCCAACGCCCGGTGCGCATTATGACTGATATTATAGTAACTGCAAAGATAACCCAAACTGCGGCTTTCTAAATTTATCAGATATTTTCGCGCTATCTTCAACGTATCAATCCCATTTCTCTCAAAGGACAGCTTCCCATCGACAGCCGCCTTTTTGATAAAAGAGTAATCAAACAACACCCTGTGTCCCAGAAGTATGTTATTCTCTGTCAATGCCAGCAGCTTTGGCAGCGCTTCTTCTATCACAGGCGCCTTTGACAACTGCTCATCGCAGATTCCGGTAAGCGCGCTAATACGCTCCTCAAGTCTTCGATTCGGATTTATAAAAGTCTCCCATTTCTCAACAATCCTGTTATTTTCTACTTTCACTGCCCCAATCTCAATAATTTTGTCTCTCCTGGGATTCAGCCCTGTAGTCTCCAGATCTATACACACATATGATTCTGTCATAATTACCCCCATTCCGAAGCGTTTTACGCTGAGGCCGCGAGCAGAATTTCAAATTCTGCTCTGCGACCTTACCCCCTTGCCTGTTTTGTCGAGTAATACGGTTCTTTCTACAATATATAATACCTGTATTTCTCTTTCTACTACCATTCGTGATTTCTTCCTCTAAAATATTCTTTACATAATACCCTTATTGTAAATTGGAATATTTCTTGCGGCAAATTAACCTACAATAATAGAAGGGTAAAGAGAATGAAAACACGAATTAAAAAATTACGCTTAGAAAAAAAATTATCGCAACAGGCCTTGGCAAAGGATTTAAACCTGAACCAATCCACGCTGAGTAAGATCGAATGTGGGATATCCACGCCGGATGCCTCTCTTATATGTGATCTTTCACGTTTCTTTCATGTCTCTACAGACTATGTTTTGTATCTTGCCGAAGAACGTCTTAACGCAGATCTGCTGCTGGCAAACGATAAGTTCCACCTGCAAAAATATCAAAATCATATGTCTATGTACCAACAGCTGAATCCCTGGCAGCAGAGGGCATGTGACAGCTTTGTACAAAATATGCTGGGTATGGACATACAGCTTTGATTTTATCAACACATTTACAATATTACAAAAACGCATTTTGCTTAGAAAAACGCATTTCTATCAGATTGGCAGAGCAATCCCCATAAACCGGAAAAGTACCACCTTCTTTTCTGCCAAGACTGATCTACGCACCGGCAGTTATGCCGCGTGTCTAAAAGGCGGGATCCAAAGATCCCGCCTCATTTCTATTTTCCAACGTCGTTTCCTGCGAACTGCCATAAGGTCAGATCATTTCTATCGATTGAGAGACTTCATAAATCTGTCAAACGCCGCCCGGCCTTCCTCATTCCTCTTGTAAACACCGGAATCCTCCAGCACCTGCATGAACACGTTGCCAATCTCCTTATGAATAATATCCATCACCGTATCCTTGTTGACCTGTGAATATCCCGGCAGGAACTCCTCCACCCAGTCAGCGTGTTTCTCCAGCAATTCATCCTTTCGCAGATCTGCACCGGCAAGAATTGCTTCAGCCAGCTTCTCCATCTCATCCTTCAATCTGGCAGGCAGTACCGCCAGACCCATCACTTCGATCAGGCCGATATTTTCCTTCTTAATGTGATGCAGATTCGCATGGGGATGATAGACACCCAGCGGATGCTCCGCAGTCGTAATGTTGTTGCGCAGCACCAGATCCAGCTCGAACTTATCCCCTCTTTTTCTGGCAATGGGCGTAATCGTATTGTGAGGTTCCCCGTCGGTCTCGGCAAAGATAAATGCCGCCTCGTCGCTATAGCCTCTCCACGCATTCAGGATCACGTCCGCCAGCGCCACCAGCCTGTCGGAATCCTCAGCCGAGATACGGATCACAGACATAGGCCAGTTCACGATTCCAGTCTCCACATCCTCAAACCCTCTGATCGTAAAGGTCCTCTCTACCTGCGCCCTTGCCATGGCAAACTCATAATGACCGCCCTGGAAATGATCGTGGCTTAATATGGAACCGCCCACGATCGGCAGATCCGCGTTGGAACCCACGAAATAATGCGGGAACTGCTTCACGAAATCAAACAGCTTGCAGAACGTATCATGCTCAATTTTCATCGGAATATGCTGTGAGTTGAACACGATACAGTGCTCATTATAATATACATAAGGGGAATACTGGAATCCCCAGCGGTTGCCGTTGATTACCACCGGAATCACTCTGTGATTCTGCCTTGCCGGATGGTTCACACGGCCCGCATAACCTTCATTTTCCATGCAGAGCAGACATTTCGGATAACCGCTCTGCTTCGCAGTCTTGGCCGCCGCGATAGCCTTGGGGTCCTTCTCCGGTTTGGACAGGTTGATAGTGATATCCAGATCTCCATACTTTGTAGGCGCGATCCATTTCTGATCCTTCTTGATCCGGTATCTTCTGATATAATCCGTATCCTGGCTCAGCTTGTAGAAATACTCCGTCGCCTCCGCCGGGCTTTTCTCATATCTGGATTCGAATCCGGCAATCACCTCACTGGGTCTTGGCGCCAGCATACTCATGATCTTCGTGTCAAACAGATCCCGATATACGATACTGTTCTCCGTCATGATGCCCTGCTCGTACGCGTAGTCCATCATCTGTGCCAGTACCCCTTCCAGTTCCTCCACGCTCATACTGACATCATCGCTGCTCTCTTCCAGCTCATCCAGCTGAAACAGCTCCAATAGCCTGTTGGTCGTATAAATCTTATCCTCTTCTGTGATCAGGCCTGTCTGCAGCCCATACCGCACCAGTTTTCTAATATTTTTCTGAATCATAGCTCTCCTCGTTTCTGCGCACTGTTCTCAGTCACTCTATTTGAAATCTGCTTACCCTCAGTGAACAATAACCTTGCTGTCACTGCTCTGCACTTTATAATTTGCGCGGCCCGTCTCCAATCTCTACCACATAGAAGTCAGCCGTCCTGCCCACACGTTCTTTGTACGCCGCTCCGACCTTCTCCTGAAAAGCATCCACAGCCTCATCACGAACAATGCTCACTGTGCAGCCGCCGAAACCGCCGCCTGTAATGCGGGATCCGATCACACCGTCCACCTTCCACGCTTCTTCCACCAGCACATCAATCTCCTCACAGGATACCGCATAGTCGTCGCGCAGGGACACGTGGGAAGCATTCATCAGCTCACCAAAAAGCTTTAAATCATTGTTCTTCAATGCAGCCACCGCACGGATCGTCCTCTGGTTTTCATAGACCGCATGCTTCGCTCTCTTCACGCGCACCTCACTCTTAATTGCCTCCTTGTGAGCCTCGAACTGTTCCTCGGTCAGATCGCCCAGCCCCTTAATATCGACCACCGTCTGCAGTTCTTCCAATGCCTTCTCGCATTCGCTTCTTCTCTCATTGTAAGCCGAATTTACCAACGAATGCTTAACATTACTGTTGGTCACCACAATCTTTGCGCCGTCCAGCACAAGCGGTGCATACTCATAAGACAAATCCGCCGTATCCAGGAAAATAGCGTTATCCTTCTTACCCATGGCAGATGCAAACTGATCCATGATGCCACAGTTCATACCGTTGAAATTATTCTCCGAATACTGCCCGATCTTCGCCAGATCCACATTCGTCACATCGAATCCATACAGATCCTTCAATACATAACCTGTCACTACTTCCAAAGATGCGGAAGACGATAAGCCGGAACCATTGGGAATATTGCCGTACAGCACGATATCCAGTCCACAGTCCATCTCCATGCCTCTTCCCGCAAAGGCCCACATAACTCCCTTCGGATAATTCGTCCATTCTGCTTCCTTAGCCGGTGTCAGATCATCCAGACTGCCTTCAACAACCCCCAGCCTGTCAAAATTCATGGAATAGAATGTTAACTTTCTATCTGCTCTCTTCCGGGCTGCAACATAAGTGCCAATGGTCAGTGCACAGGGAAAAACGTGTCCCCCATTGTAATCCGTATGTTCTCCGATAAGATTCACACGGCCCGGCGCAAAATAAACATTGACGCCCTGCGTATCCCCATAAAGTTCCCCAAACTTCTTCAATACTGCTTCTTTCATTCAGATGTCCTCCTTCTCTTATTCACTGTCCCACAGTCTTCCCGTCTTCGGCTTCCACTGTTCTCAACTACTGCAAATATGTTATGTCGTTTACTATACCCTCAGTGAACAGGAAAATACTGAAATTATCCCGCTTTAAAGTATATATGTCTTTGTTAATTGAAGGTATTGTTATCATATAAAAAAGCCGGCATAACTTAAATATCTCATTGTTACACAAACCTGTCAAAATGTTGCAAAGGTTTCGCCGCACAAATGCGATCTGCCTTTTTCGTGAATACTATCTTAAGCTGTTGATCTGATTGATAAAATCCTCCACCTCTTTCAGATACGCCTTATTGCGTCTCGTCTCCCCCTTCTGCATTTCCCTGCGATAGGCCGTGGGCGTCATCTTCTTCATCTGCCGGAAGGCCTTGGTAAATACCAGCGGATCATGATAACCACATGACAGTGCAATACTCTCAATCGGAAGTGAAGTCAGCTGCAACAGTTCCGTAGCCTTGGTGATTCGAAACGCCGTCAAAAACTGCTGCGGCGACATCCCCATGGAATTCTGGAAAAGCGTATACAGATAGCTTCTGTTGATACAGACATACCTGGCCACGTCCGTCACCTTGATGGAATTGCAGTAATTACTCTGGATAAAAGAGATTGCCTTGCGGACGTAAGTGTTGGCCCGGTCTGTTTCATTCTTTTCCTCCACTCTTGTCCCCTCCGCTATAACGGACAAAAAGATACTCAGCTGCCCGTTACGGCGCAGATCATTGGAAAGCCCGAAAGTGTTGTGCTCCATCATATCCTTTACGATCTGATACAGCTGCTGTGAATCCTCCGACCGAAAAACGGGCTGTCTCACAGACAACCCGATATTATTCACATATTCCGCCGCCTGCGTGCCGCTGAAACCCACCCACACATATGTCCACGGATCATTTTCGTCTGCCTGATAGAATGCCAGCTCATCGGGTGTGATCAGAAATCCATATCCAGCTTCCAATGGATATTCCTTACCCCCGATAGAGAATCTTCCCTTGCCGCTCAATATATAATGAACCAGATAATGAGGTTTTAGTGCCGGTCCAAAGCTGTGCAGGCCTTCCGTTCGGGAAAGCCCGCAGCAGTTCACATACAGGCTGCCTGTCCGCTCTCCGGCAAATTCCAGTTTATATGCCTTCTCCATAAATTCTATGCCTTCTTATTCATAACACGTGTGGCTGCACGCCATTGTATCACAATGGCCCTGCACCCCTCATAATCAAACTTTCCCATTGCCAAAGTCAGATTCTTCCGGTACAGGTCAGACTCCTCTTCCAGATCATACCGCGCAAGTTCCGCAATGATCTCCTCCGCCCGGACAGAATCCCAGGCTTCCAGACTGTCCGCAAGCTGCGCCAGAAGTTCTTCCACCGCCTCACGATCCAGAGGACGCTTCTCCTGCTCCTCGTTCCGCTCATCCGCACAATATGATACGATCACGGAACGTAATCCTCTGTAGGATGCCAGCAGTTGCGGCATTCCGGCACGGATCTTCGCCCACTCACATCTTTTTCCATATTCCTCCAGTTCTCTCGCCTGTTCGGACACTCCCTGCGCCCCAATGGTTCTGGAAGTGCTTTTCAAAGAATGGGCTTCTATCGTAAAACGCTCAATGTCTTCTGCCGCCACGGCACGTTCTATTGCCTGCGCCTGTTCCTCGATACAGTCCGCATATTCTGTCAGGATCTCCCGGTACAACGCTTCATCATCCCCGGCATATTCCAAACCCACAGATATGTCAATCCCCTTCATCCCAGCACTTCCTCCATCTTGGCAAGCAGAGCCGCTTTCGCCACCGGCTTTACAAGATAGCCTGCCGGATGCAGCGCAAGACACTCGCTGATCGTATCTGCATCCGTCTGCCCTGTCAGGAAGAAAACCGGAATATTCTTCGTCTCTACCTTACTCTGAATCTCTTTCAGAACGGCTGCGCCATTGTGCACAGGCATCAAATAATCCAGCAGGATCAGATCCGGCGTATATTTCGTCAGAAAATCCACCGCTGACTTCCCGGAACTGATCAGCGTCACCTTATAATTTTCCTGTAAAAAATACCGAAGTGTCTTAAGCGCAACCGGATCATCATCTACGATCAGAATGTGCTTTCTATCCGCTGTGGTCTGTTGTCCCCCAACATCCATATTCCCTGCACCACCCTTTCCCAGTTATGTGTATCTGGCCTGTCTGCTGTTTATATTGTATCATTGTAATGTCTGTCTTTCTATGTTTTTTTCAAATTTTGCGATATATTTGGTTAAATTTAGTTACTTTTCATGAATTGACTTTTCCGAATTCCTGTGTTAATATGTTAATTGTTCGTAAGAAATATATGAGCATGCGGGTGTAGTTCAATGGTAGAACACCAGCCTTCCAAGCTGGATACGTGGGTTCGATTCCCATCACCCGCTTTTTATTTTTGTCGGGAAGCTGTCGTTTTACGGGGCTTCTCGATTTTTATTGCTCTGATTTTGAGATAAGTAAACTAACGCTCCAAAAAACAGACAACCAGCCGCAAAGGTTGATTGTCTGCAATCTGAGATGTTTCCGTCAATATTTTATGCTTTCTCCTGCCTCGCCTGTTCCAGATATGCCTCTACATCCTGCCGCAGCTGGTTCCACGCACTTTCATTTTCCGCATAATACAGGGGACAAAGCTTCCCGCCGCAGTCATAATGTCTTAAGATATCTTCTGCAGACAGATCAAATTTGTCCACCAGCCATGCCAGTGTATGTATCAATGTATCATATGTTTCCTGAGTAAAAGAGCCGTCGTCAGACAGGTAACAGCACTCGATCGATATGGAATCTTCATTCCTCGTCATCACTGCATAAGCCTGTTCGTCAAAGGGAATACATTGTATCAGCTCCCCGTCATAACCGATGATCAGGTGCGCACTGGCTGACCGTTCATGTGTCTCAGCCAGATTTGCAAAATAACTTCTGTTCTGCGCAGCTGAAGTACCAGGGTTAGCCGTATAGTGGACAAATATATTGCTGATCCTGCCCATCTTGTCTCCCGGCCTGGAATACTCATTAATTTCCAGTAAATCCTGTATCACTTCAGGCGGAGATATCCCGGTATCGCTGCTGTCATCAATGAAGGCCTGCTCCGCTGTTACGGGAAGCGGCTTTTCTTCTTTATTCTTGTGCGTCATCCGGTAGATCCCGCCGGTTATATAATAAATCATAACAAGACACGTCACCATAAGCACAGCGATCACTAACTTACTCAGAATCTCTCTTCTGCGCCGTGCCCGCCGCCGCTTAATGGACTGTACCGGACGGGCATTGCCCCGATACGGAGAAGCCCCAATATAACTGATCCCGGAGACATCTTTTGCCCGGCCCATACGCTGTGCTCTGGCGGCATTTCCAGACTGCCGCATAGTACCGGCCGCGTGTCTGTCCACAGTTCTGACTGTCCGGCTGCCTGGCTTCGATCCGTTCCGCTCCATCTCATACAACCTTATGCTGCCGCCTTCTCCGGTCTGCGCCCGCCTTCCGCTCTCTCCGGACCGCCTCCGGCCGCTTCCGGCTGCTTCCCTTCTCCGGCCTGCCTCTCTGCCGCTTCCGGCTGCTTCCCTTCTCCGGCCTGCCTCTCTGCCGCTTCCGGCCGCTTCCCTTCTCTGGCTTGCCCTTCTGTCGTTTCTATCGGCCTCTGCTTTCCGCCCGGATCCTCCATATTCACCGTTCCGGCTGCCTCTGCCGGCATTTCGCTTGTGCCTGCCTCTCTCAGCGCCCCTGCCTTCTCCCTGGTACAATTCCCAAAGTTCAATCTCCTGCTGTCGTCTGCTCTGCACCTGTCCCACTTGTTTCCCCTCTTTTGTGCCTCATTTTACGTTCCAACTCTCAAGCTTCCGCTTCCCTGAATCTCCGGTTACCTTTCTTTAATGAAGGCATACACATGGATTCTCCTGCCAACTGAAGGTACCATGTCAGTATACTATAGAAATGGAAGTCTATCTTATCATATCAGAGAAATCTTTAAAACTTCTCTAAAAGAGATATCTTACATTGCACCGCAAATTCTAACTGAACGTGTTCATTCTTATATATTAGAGTCCTCAGGTTAAGAAAAAGTTTCATAATTCTTAAAATTTCTTTATTTTTTAATCGAGAGTCCAATACAGGCTCTTGAGCACACGCTGGTGCAGATCCTTAAGCCACGTCTGCAGCTTCTCCCCCTCCAGATCCTGCCACAGACTTTCCACACCGATCCACTCTGTCAGCTCCGCTCTGTCATATACCATCTCTTCCAGCAAAGAACCATCCTCACCCATCACTGCGAAAACACATTCTTCCAGATTCTCTATCGTAGCAAAAAGCATTACCCCGTCAAAACGCAGCACATCATGATTCACATACAGCATATCCTGTTCCGATGCCGTCAGGTCACACAAAATACGCAGGGACTTCTTCCGGGATGCAGCGGTGGTAAGCTCCGTTCCTTTATAGGAAATTCCTTCCGGGAAAGGCAGCGTATTCACCAACGCTACCACTGCCGAAGCATCGCCCAGATACTGTGTCTTCCGTTCTGCCAGCGACTCGAAAGTCTTCTCCGTGATATCCCGGTTGATATCGGTTACAATCACGGCTGCGGCAGCTGCTTTAAGCTCGTCGTCAATATAGCGCATTTCTTCCAGATCCCTATCTTTTACCCTGGAATGATCGGCCGTCAGATAAATATAACAGTCCGTGAGACCTGTGTTATACGGATAGTATGTCGTTGTAATCGTCTCCTCCGGCAGATAAACCGTGGAACCGTCTGTTTCGGTACCCGGCTCCTCCGGCAGGTAAACCGTGGAACCGTCCGCCTCAGGGTTTGACGCCTCCGGCAGATAAGTCGCCGCCTCTTCGCCCGCCGTGTCCGGATCAGCCATTTCATCCGATATGATATAAGTTGTCGATTCCTCGATATTACTGTCCGTTCCTGCTACGCTGCTTTGTGCATGTTCCGCTTCCTGCTCAACCTGCTGCGGTTCTTCTATACCCCATTCATTTTTCCCATCAAAAGCAAAAGGCTTTTTCGCACTCTCGTAGGATTCGTCTTCTTCCCACTCCGTCCTGCCGTCAAAAGCGAAGGGATCCTTCTCACTGCGTTTTATGCTGCTTTCACGTTTCGTTTCTGTTTGCGGCGCCCCATCCTCTGTATCTACCGCATCTTCTTCCGACGGGAAATACCCATGCTGCGTCACCTGTTGGGCCGCAAGCCCCATATACTCCCGAAGCTGTCCGTTCTTCCCGTAGGTTCCAAGCGGTACCACCGACCGGCCTGCATCCACCAGCGCTGCCGCTTCTTCGAAAGAAACCGTACAGAACCTGCCCACCTCCTGGTCGGAAGCAACCTGATAAACAATCAGATTCTTATGATTACCCTCCTCCCCCGTATATCCGCTGATCCCGGCTATGGAATCGGGCAGCATGATCCGCTTATCCTCCGTCATTACATAGATCGTTCCGCTGTCCCATATACCGCCGGTAAACTGCGGACTCTTCGTAAAGACAAGCAGCGACGCTGCCGTAATCAGAATAAGCACTGCTGCTGCCGCCGCACCAAGTACTCTGGGTTTCTCGGCAATACAGCGGATCCGTTCCTTCACGCTTCTGCCTGATCCGGTCATGGTAGTGGCCGTACAGGCAAAATCAGAAAGCTTTCCCCTGCCGGCTATAATAGAAAGTAAAGTCTTCCCATAACTGATTCTCTCCTGCTCTCCCAGCAACAGCAGCGCTCCCTCGTCACAGGCAAGTTCACAGTCTCTCCTGGACAACACTGCCGCGACCCACACCAACGGATGGAACCAATAACATACCAAAAGGGCATTGCGCAGCAGCGACCAGAATCCATCGCCGTGCCGTTTATGGCAGATCTCGTGGGTAAGCACGTGGCACAGTCTGTCTTCCTCCTGCGTAACAGCCTCCGGCAGGTAGACAGCTTCCAGCCCTGGTACTCCGTACAGGCACGGAGACACCAGTTCCTCCAACGTATAAACCCTGCCTCTGCGCAGACTTGCCAGGACTTTCGAATGCAGCCTGCCCGTCACTCCTTCCGGCAGCAGAAATTTCCGCCGCTCCCTGTGCAGCTTACGGCAAAACCGCAGATTAACGGCCGCCATCCACACCGCCATCACGCCCATACCGCCAAACCAGATCCACCGCAGAAGATCCAGCCACGTGAATCCGACGGATCCGGCGAGGAATATACTCGTCGGGCCATCCGCTTCATCCAAATACGATATTTCTTCTCCCAGCATTTTCTCTGCAATCCATGCACCGCCCATGGAATCCAGATTCATCGTGAAGCTCAACGGCTGCTCCAGATGTTCCGTGATATCGCCGTAATCTCCCTCCAGCCTTTTCACCAGATCCATAATACGAAATTCATCTATTTCTCCAAGTGAAAGATAAATCTGCGCAGATATCGGAACTATCAGCCGTACTGCCACCAGCAGCCACAGCGCATACTGCAGCCTGTTGCTGATCCTGCCCCTGAATAAATGTCTGATCAGCATAATGCATAGAATTAAAAATGAAACTGTAATCACAATCTCCTTCATAACATATCCCTCTTTATTCTGCCTGTTTTCAACTTTATAAGCGGCTCATACCCGTATACCCTGTTCTCCTTTAAACAGATACTGTATACCCTCATTCTCTCTTCCTTGCCTGCTCCAGAATATCGTACAGTTCCTGAATCTCCTGCTCAGACAAGGCCTGATCCGTCACCATGGCATTCACCATCATACCCAGGCTGCCCCGGTACACCTTCTGCAGAAAACCGCGTGTCTCCTGCATGGAAACTTCCTCACGGGATACCAGCGGATAGAAGACCTTAGCCCTGCCGCCCTGCCTGTGCGCAACAGCCTCCTTCTTCTCCATCCGTCCCAGCATGGTAATGATAATATGCTTATCCCACCCCGTCTCTTTCTCTAAATCGGTCGTCAGCCCGGTAATCGTACTCCCTCCGCTCTCCCACAACCTGTTCATAATCTTCCATTCTCCGTCCGATAAACTGACCATCCTATCCTCCCTTCTGAAAATACTGCCATTCCTGCCAAATTTTGGTATACAATCGTTTACCTTTCAAACACATATTACCGCAAAGGTATACGTCTGTCAACCTTTTATTGCAAACCCTGGATAAACACGGCAGCGCATCACATTTCATAACCTTATATAAACAGATTCATTTCCTGCAGACAACAAAAGGAGCGCCGCATCATTTGCGGCAGCTCCTCTTGCTGTCCGGTCATTTCGGGCCATATTTATTATTTTTACGAATCGCTGCATTATCTGCTGCAGAAACCATCCCTACGGCGTCGCTCCGCCGTATTTCTCATACAACTCCTGCAGTTTCTGAATATCCTCGTCGGAAACGCTCTGTTCAAGATACTGCTTAACTTCCGCAACAGACTCACTGTCGATACCGTCTCCCATAATCTCCAGACAATCGGATAAAGTCTCGCTGTCGGCATACTTCTCAATAATCGCTTCCGCCTCTTTCTTATCCGATTCATCCATATTTCCCACAATTTCCTTTGCCTTCTCGGCTGCCTGGGAATCACCGGAACTTTCCAATGCCTTCTGAACAGCCTGCTCCATGACCGTTTCCGTCACTTTCCTGGTCACCGCAGATTTTATTCCGTCCGTTATTTTGTCTGCCGAAAAAGATCCCTTTACCAAAACGACCAGAACGATCAGGCATATTAATATGAAAAAGCTGAGAAAAACAATTTTTCCCGTACCTTTCTTTTTTCTTTTCCGTTCTCTCATAAAGGTCCCCTTATAGTAAACCACCATCATGCGCAACCTGCCGCATGGCCATCCATGCTGTGAAAGTCTCGCAATCTGCCGCTCAGCGGGCCGCACATCTTATGATTACACCAGACGCACGGTCTCTCTTGCAATTGCAAGTTCTTCATTGGTGGGAATCACCATCACGGTAACCCTGGCCCCTTCATCGGACAGAATCACCTCTTCTCCGCGCAGTTTATTCTTCTCAGGATCGATATTGGTTCCCAGATAGCCGATATATTTTCCGACCTCTGCTCTCGCCATGGCGTTATTCTCTCCCACACCGGCTGTAAACACGATCGCATCAACACCATTCATGGCCGCCGCATAAGCGCCGATATATTTCCCGACGCGGTAACCGTAAGTCTCCAATGCCGTCTTAGCCGCTTCATTGCCTGCCTGCGCCGCATCGCCCAGATCACGGAAATCACTGGAAACACCGCCGGACAATCCCAGCACGCCGGACTTCTTATTGCAGGTATTGATCACTTCTTCTGCGCTGACGCCTTCCTTCTGCGCGATAAAAGTAACGATCGCCGGGTCCAGATCGCCGGACCGCGTACCCATAATCAATCCCTCAAGCGGCGTCAGGCCCATGGAAGTATCCACGGATTTGCCGTACTGCACTGCTGATACGGAAGCGCCGTTGCCCAGATGGCATACGATGATCTTCAGATCCCTGATATCTTTACCGAGCAGTTCTGCAGCCCGCCTGGAAACAAAATCGTGGCTGGTGCCATGGAAACCATAGCGGCGTACCTTATACTTCTCATAATAGTCCAACGGCAGGCCATACAGATATGCCTTCTTCGGCATCGTCTGATGAAACGCCGTGTCGAATACGCCCACCATCGGCACATTCGGCATGATCTCCTTACAGGAATTGATCCCGATCAGATTGGCCGGATTGTGGAGCGGCGCCAGATCGTTACACTGTTCGATGGCGGCCAGAACCTCATCATCCAACACCACCGAAGTGGCAAATTTCTCACCGCCATGTACGATACGATGTCCCACCGCGTCGATCTCATCCAGGGAAGAGATCACGCCCACCTGAGGATCTGTCAGCTTCTCAATCACCAGCTGTACCGCCTTCGTATGATTCGGCATATCTATCTCACTCTTAACCTTCTCACCGCCTGCAGGCTGATGTACGATCGCGCTGCCGTCAATCCCGATCCTCTCGCATAACCCTTTTGCCAGCACCTCTTCCGAATCGCTGTTGATCAGCTGATACTTCAAGGAAGAAGAACCGCAGTTAATCACCAAAACATTCATTTCAACTTCCACCCCTTTACTTTATATTTTATACAAAAACATGCAGTTTATATCATTTTAATCCAATCCGTACAAAAATACAAACGCTTAGTATGCTCTTCCCCAATAAACCATCTTCTTGGCAGGCTTGCCGCAGCAGACACACACATCCGCGATCGTCTCCTGCTCAAAAGGCATACACCGGCTGGTAACTGCAAGTTCTTCCTTGATCTTATCCTCACATGCCTGATCCCCGCACCACATCGCCTTCACGAATCCGGACTTCTCCGTAAACAGTCTGCGGAACTCTTCCATATTCTCTGCCGTATAGGTATGGGCATCCCTGTGCGCCCGGGCGCGCTCGAGCATTTCCGTCTGCATCTTCTCCAGGATCTCTCCGGCTTTCGTCTCAAGCTCATCCAGAGATACCTCAATCTTCTCCCTCGTATCACGACGGCAGATCACGCACTTGTTCGCCTCGATATCTTTAGGCCCGATCTCCACACGGATCGGAATTCCGCGCATCTCCTGCTCCGAGAACTTCCAGCCGGGACTCTTGTCCGCATCGTCCACTTTTACACGGAAACCGTTCAGCCTGTCTCGCAGTTCATACGCCTTATCCAGCACGCCTTCCTTCTTCTGCTGGATGGGAATGATCATGATCTGTACAGGTGCGATTCTGGGAGGCAGCACCAGGCCGGAGTTGTCACCATGTACCATGATAAGCGCACCGATCAGGCGGGTAGAAGCGCCCCAGGAAGTCTGATGCACATATTTTAACGTATTGTCCTTATCCGTAAACTGAATACCGAATGCCCTGGCGAAACCGTCACCAAAGTTATGGCTGGTACCGGACTGCAGCGCCTTACCGTCATGCATCAGGGCTTCAATGGTATAAGTTGCCGCAGCGCCGGCAAATTTCTCCTTCTCCGTCTTCTGTCCCTTGATCACGGGGATTGCCAGCACCTGCTCACAGAAATCAGCGTAGACATTCAGCATCTGCACTGTCCTTTCCTCCGCTTCCCCGGCCGTAGCATGCGCGGTATGACCCTCCTGCCATAAGAACTCACGGCTGCGCAGGAAAGGTCTCGTCTCCTTCTCCCAGCGCACAACGGAGCACCACTGGTTGCACACCTGGGGCAGATCACGGTAGGACTGCACCACATTCTTATAATAATCACAGAAAAGCGTCTCGGACGTAGGTCTCACGCAAAGCCGTTCCTGAAGAGGCCGAGTACCGCCATGCGTCACCCATGCCACTTCCGGCGCAAATCCTTCCACATGATCTTTCTCCTTGTTCAAGAGGCTTTCCGAGATAAACATGGGCAGATAGACGTTCTGCACTCCCGTCGCCTTAAACATATCATCCATCTGCTTCTGAATCAATTCCCAGATCGCATATCCCGCCGGCTTAAACACCATGCATCCTTTAATGCTCGTATAGTCCAGAAGCTCCGCCTTCTTGACCACGTCTGTGTACCACTGCGCGAAATCATCTTCCATGGAAGTGATCGCTTCAACTAATTTCCTGTCAGCCATTTTTTCCTCCATTCCGAAGCGTTTTACACTGACGCTGCGGACAGAATTCAGAAGTTTTCCGAAAGAATACTCCGATTCTGCTCTGCGGTCAACAGAATTTGTGACGCTTCGGCACAAATTCCTGATTGAAAATGAAATAAAAAACGCCGGGCTTTCCATCCCGTAAGGGACCGAAATCTCGGCGGTACCACCCTAATTAACGCCTATGCGCTCATCTTCTCTTACCGTTATCGCCGGTGCTGCGCTGTGCTCCTCACACAGGACTCCGAGGCCGGTTCCGAACATCTCACGTAAGAACCTTCCACCATTGATCCTCTCTCTGCCACGCTCCTTGTCCGTACTATTCTCTTCTTCGTCACGTCTGATCCAGCCCGCACCCCTGTCTGCCCTGACACAAACGCCCGTATAAAAACAAACAAAGGTATCGGCTGTATAAAAGTCACTGTTGTAACTGTTTTTATTCATTCTAGCCGTAGAACCGTTTTTTGTCAACCGCCAAATACACAGATCAGATGAAACTCAGTAACAGTTCAGCCCAGGGATACCGCTTTCAGTGAGGTGCTTCAATCTGCATCTGCTCCCATTTCCGCTCCATATCCGCGACAAGCGCCAGCTGTGTACGGCAGCGGTCCAGATTCTGTCCTTCTCTGGATGTCTGGTAATAAGTGTCTCCCTGCAGATAATCCGTGAGGAATCTGATCCCCTGCTCTAAAGTAATGGTTTTCGCCCCCACAGGCAGCGTCTCTATCTCCTTAGGAGTCAGACGTCCGCCGCAGCCTTCCACAAAACCTTTTACATAAGCTCTATATAACGGCAGCGACAGGGAAACCCGGCTTGTGTCCGGTTCGTCTTCCACAGCCGTATTGGCGCCGAAACGAATCGCATCCCCGAAGTCATATGCCGTAAGCCCCGGCATAATCGTGTCAAAATCTACAATACAGACTGCCTCGTAGGTTTCAGGATCCAGAAGGACATTATTCAGCTTCGTGTCATTGTGGGTAAGCCGCAGCGGCAGCTCTCCCGCCTTAAGCAGGTCAGTAAGTATCTCCGTTTCCACTTTGCGTGCCCTGATAAATGCGATCTCTCCGGCGGCCGATGCCGCTCTCTGACAGCAATCTTCTTCCACCGCCTTCTCAAATGTCTGATAGCGCTTCGGCGTATTGTGGAAATCAGGAATCGTTTCATGCAGCGTCTGTGCCGGATAATCCGCCAGCTGCGCCTGAAACCGGCCAAATGCCAGTCCACTGGCATACAATGCCTCTTCATTCTCTGCCTGATCCAAAGAGATCACATTATCGATCAGCAGATAAACCCGCCAGCAGCCGCCTTCCACATCCTTATAATAGTACTTTCCGTCAACAGTCGGAAGCGCCCGCATCGTCCCTCTCTCCGGATCTCCGCCCTCCTGTGCGATCTGTCCGCGCAGATAGTCTGTCACATTCACGACGTTCTCCATCAGCCCCTCCACATCCTTGAAGATGTCGGTGTTAATCTTCTGCAGAACGTATTTCTTCCCGGCCTCTGTCTCCACGGCAAAAGTATGATTGATATGCCCGCTTCCGTGCGGCCCGACAGATACGATCTCCTCCCCCGGAAAAAATTTCTGCAAAACCTCTCTGATCACTGCCTCCATTTACCTGTTACCTCCTCTGTCAACTTTTTAACTGTCTCTTTTCGAACAGTCGATACTTCATTACGCTTGTCGTTCTCTTACAATATACTCGCCTATTCCCATCAGAATAAATATAAAAGGTGTACACAACACCTGCTGATAACAGAAAAAATTATAACACATATAAGCCGCCGCTGCTGCAGAAATCCCTGTCAGCATATAATTTTTATTTCTGTCCCGCAGAAATCTGCAGACAGCCGACACAAAAATCCCCAGGTACGCTGCCGCTCCGAACAGCCCGCCGTTGATCAGCATATTCAGCCATTCATTGTGTGCATTGGTGAGCAGTTTTTCTCCCCACAGAAGAGTCACTTCCTCACCGTGGTGCGCTGTCACATAGCTGTTAAAGCAATCAGGTCCTACTCCGAAGATCCTGTGGCGCAGGCTCTCTTCCGAGATTACTTTACAGGCAAACTTCCAGATTCTCCCTCTGCCGTTACCCCATTCGCTGTTCCAATTCAGATAGGAAATCTCTGCAGCCGCACCGGAAACTGCTTCCGGCAGCATTCCCTGGCTCTGCAGATAAATAACCGCCACTGCCATTATGATCAACCCCGCCAGCACAGCCGCCACTCCCCAGCGAACCCGGCAGATCACAGACACAGGATACCGGCCGGGCCTGGACAGAGCCAAAATGACCAGCAGACAGATTGCCAGCAGCCCCCATGTCAATCCGGAATGCCACATCAGTTCCGTGACAAAGTCCGGTTCCAGCTCCGGATTTGGCCTTATCCGCATAAGCAGCCCCATAACTTTCCCCGCTGCAAAAAACATCGCCAATGCTGCCATAAAACGGCGCAATGTCTCTCTCCTTTCACAGGATACCATAAAAAAGACGAGAAACATACCCACCAGCGCAAAATAAGCGCTGTCGCTGTTCTGCGTCACCAGTGTACAAAACCCAATCAGCATATAGATGCCGAAGACAGTTCTCCACTTTCTATATTCCGTAAAAAGAAATACTCCCATCCCTACCGGCAGCAGCACAATCAGAAAGGACGCATACCACGTCGCCTGGCCCAGCGTAGACAGAAACTGCGCTTTCTGCTCATACGTCAGCCCATCATAGAATCCGACAGGATCAATCATCAGCCTGTGCAGAATACCAATGCAGAATACTGCTGCCGCCACTATACAAAGCACGCTGAGAACCACACGATAATATTTTCCAAATCGGGAGAGGAACAGATACAACAGAACAAAACTAAGCTGTGACGCAAATCCCATGTTCCATCCGGCGGATCCCCAAAGCGCATCCTCGTAGAATCCGCCGGAGATCACAGAAATTCCCGTCAATACCAGATAAGCAAGCACAAAAATATCCGTGACAGACAGCTGTCGGCAGACAGATTGGCCTGTACCCTTCTCCATATCCTGCAGGCCATGGAAAAGACCTGTAATCATACAATAAATAAGATACACTGCCGCCAAAATCAGAAGCACACTGAAACTGCCAATCATGATCCTGCGATACGCCTCAAACTTTGCATTCCCGATCCTGTGATACCCATCCCTGGCGTACAACGGTACCACAATACATAGAACCAGCATCGCCGCCGCCAGCACATATTCCATGATCTTCTTCATGGCTTCCCTATGTAAAACGTCCGTTTTCGTTCGTTCACGCTTTTTTCCGGCTTTTTTACTTAATTTATTACTCACCTGTGATGTCTCCGTCTTCTCTGACCAGTCCCTCGCCGATCCCCAACACAATGAAAATATAAGGTGTACTTAAAATCTGTTGAAAACTGACCATATTATGTACTATATACGCTGACAATGCCATTGCACATGCGCATAAAAGAGGCTTCCTTCCTGCCCGTTTCGCAAATCGCATAATGGCCGTCGCATAAATCCCCACATAACACAAAAGCCCCAGCGCTCCTGTATTGATCAAAACCGTCAGCCACTCGTTATGGGCATTGGTCAGCCTTTGATTTGCAAATTCATCCCCCATTCTTTCCGCCAGTTTCGGCACATCATAGATGTAATCCGCAAAGCAGTCCGGCCCTGCGCCGACAATCTTATGCAAAGAATCCATTTCTCTGTAGGCATTCACACCGCAGTTCCATGCGGCGCCTCTGCCATTCCCCCAATCGTCATCCGGAATCACTTTCAGATAACCGTCACTTTCCATGGAAACTCCCATTTTCCAAAAAGACACGACCCCGTCATTGGTCAGCAGAAGGAAGCTTCCAAGACAACCGCCAATCGCCGCTGCAATCAGGATACCCCGCAGCCGCCTCCCTCCGTCAGGCCTGAGCCTGCCGCTCTTATCCAGCATGCGAACCGCTATATAACAGCCTGCCAGCAGAAACAGAATGCCTGCCCCGGTATTGTTACCGATCAATATACCCGTAATCCCGCGATTTTCCTCTGGCTGGCCATTCCAATAATTATAGGTAAACCCCGGCAGTTTCTGCAGAAGCCTCCCAACCTGACAGGCTGACCCGAAAAGCATGCCCAGTTCCAGAAAACGGTACAGCTTCTTCCTGTCCCGCCATGAGAAAACAAAGAATGCGGTAACCATAAACAGATAAACAAGATATGCGCTGTTACTCCCCTGCGTGATGCCTGATAACATTGCCAGAAAACTGTATGCCCCCAGCAGCGCCCGGATCAAACCTCTTCTGCCGCACCAATAAAGAGTGATCCCGATGGGCGCCGTCACCGACCAGTATCCGCAAAACCAGTTAATATTTCCCAGAGTAGAGATAAAAGTTTCGGTCTGCCCTTCCATCGCGATCGGATAGACAGAGTAACGATTGCTTATCCCCAGAAGGAAGACTATCGCTGAAGTAAACAGCCAGAGTCCCACCCATCTTCCCGCTTCAGCGCTGCCATCTGCCGCCCCATCTCCAGCTTCCACAATACCGGCTCCTGTTTTCCCGTATCCGCCCGCCGCAAAGGCACTGTCTTTACAACAAAACCAGCGCGAGAAGAAAAAATAGAGAAGCACAAACATAAGCTGGCTCACAACACCCATATACCAGCCCTCTGCTCCCCACAGTGCAGTTTCCTTATAGGCACAACACAGATAAGACAGCATCACCGCCAGACAGTACCCGTACACGCACCAGTCTGTAACTGACATCTGACGGTACAGCCTGACAATCCGGTTTCTGTCCCGGCCCGCCAGAGCAGCAGGCACGACAACCACGCACAGGGCCGCCAACGTAACCAGCGTCACATTCCGGAAGAAATAGTACTTAACCTCCCCAATCTGCAAATATCCTCCCGGTGCATACAAAGGATACACGACTGCCATTATAAAAAAGTACGCTGTAAGAATACTCCTGCAGATTTTATCTTTCAATTTACCATACCATTCTCTCTACAATCTGAATCTATATTTTATCATAATCTATTGCCTCTTCTTCGTCAAACGTTATTCCCGCTTCCATATTTCATAGATTACGATCAGCGCCAGCGGTCCTTTGACAATCCCGCCCACACCAAACAGCTTCACTCCGGCATAGACGGCAAGCAGCATGAAAACCGGTGCGATGCCGATCCTCTTACCGATCAGCTTCGGCTCCAGCAGTTCTCTGGTCACGATACACACTCCGTACAGAATCAGGCATACCGTCATCCGCACATATTCTCCGTTCAACAGCTGCCAGGCAGACAGCGGCACCAGCACGATTCCCGTACCGATAAAGGGCAGCATATCCAGGAAACCTGCCAGCAGCCCGAACAGAATGCCCCCGGGAATTCCGGCGATGCCCAACGCTGTAGCGCACAGAATGCTGATAATAAGCAGGATCACTCCCTGCGCCCTGATAAAGGTTATGATATAAGATAAGACCCCCTCCACCACGGACCAGACAAGACTCAGTTCCGTAGATCTCTTGAGCTGATCCACCAGTCCCGCATATTCCTTTTCCATCAAAAACACCGCGATACACGTGATCGCCAGAAATCCCACCGCTGCAAAGATTCCCTTGAAGCAGCTGTAGGAGGAGGACAGGATCTGCGGCACCACCTGTATCTGCACGTTTTCCATGACCACCGTCATCTGCTCAATCAGATACGTCTCAATCTGCTGTCCGTCCCAGCCGAACTTCCCGTCCAGTCCACCGCAGCATCTGTGAAAGAAGAACTCCAGCTGCTGTCCCACCTGCGTGCAGAAAGCCGGAAGCCCTTCCAGCTGCCTGCCGCCCAACAGCGCCACAATCCACAGAGCAGCCACTACCAGCAGAAAAAGCGGAAGGATAATCCCAAGCGCAAGAAATTTCTTTTTGACAGGAATCCGTCTCTGGATACGTTCCAGCAGCGGATAGCATAACGTGATCAGCAGAAAGGCCAGGATAAAAGGCGCCACCAGCGTAAAAAGAAAACGAAAGAAAAACCACACGCCGACACAGACCACACTCATCCGGATCAGCTTATTGTCCCAAAATGTATTGCTCTTCTCTATCATCCAGCCATGTACCTTTCTCAACACCCATTTTCAATATTGAACGCATTGAAAAAGAAGCAGAAATTTACTGTCTCTGCTTCTCCTGATCTTATAGTTTTCTTTCTTTTATTATGTTTCATTTTGCGGGCATTATACGAATAGAATTGGTTTCAGGCATCATTTATTTCTTTCTGAATTTCCCGTAGAAATTCTTCCGCCTGAAAGCTCTTCCCTTCCGGCCTGATCCGAAAATCCATCCTTCTTCCGCTCTCCGGATGCAAAAAAGAAAGCCGGCAGGCGCACAGCGCCACTTCTTTCACCTGCAGCTGCTTTGAAATTCTGATCGTCTGCGCATCGGCATATTTATAGTCCCCTAACAGACTCATACCCGCATGGCGCATCTGCACACGGATCTGATGATGTCTGCCGCTATACAGACGGATCCTGGCAAGCGCCAGCTTCCTCCCTCCGGTTTCGCTTTCTTCAGATCCTTCAACGCCGTCTCCGCTTCCATGCCCTTCATGGTATCCTTCACCGTCTTCCGCAGCCCCTGCAGCTGCTGGAGCGTCCTGCTCAGCCAGGATCTCATAATGCAGCCGTGCCAGCCGCGCATCCTTTACTTCCGGTGACACCACAGACGAAGTATTGGTTCTGCCGTCTTTCAAAAGGTAGTCTTCCAGATCGCCCTGCTTCTCATATCCCTGGCCGCAGACTATGGCGTAGTAATATTTCTCCGTCTCATCCTCCGCAATCTGTCTGCTCAGCCTGGCAGCGGCTTTCTTATGCTTCGCCAGAACCAGCACCCCTTCCACAGGCTGGTCAAGACGATGGATAACCCCGACGTAGGGCTGCGATCCCCTGCTGCCATGCAGACTTCGCGCAGCATTCTTCCCTGCCCGCGACAGATAATTGGCGATCTCACTCACCATGTCCGCCTGTCCGATCCTGGCAGTCTGCGTGGCAATTCCGGCCGCCTTGTGACACACTATAATATCCTGATCCTCGTACAGAATCCTCTTATGATTCATATGATCTCTGCTTTCCTGCTTCCCCACATTCTGAAGGTTTTCTGTTCATGCCCCGCGGTTTACCGCCATAAATCAAACCTTAAACCGATAGCCGACGCCCCAGATGGTCTCGATATACTGAGGTTTGGCGGTCTCAAATTCAATCTTTTCCCTTATCTTCTTAATATGCACCGTCACCGTGGCGATATCGCCGATGGAATCCATATCCCAGATCTCCCGGAACAGTTCTTCCTTGGAGTACACATGATTGGGATTCTCCGCAAGGAATGTCAGCAGATCAAATTCCTTCGTGGTAAAGATCCGCTCCTCGCCGTCCACGTAAACCCGTCTGGCCGTCTTATCAATCTTAAGGCCCCTGATCTCAATGATGTCGTTGACCTTCTGGCTGCTGCCCACCAGCCTGTCATAACGCGCCATATGGGCCTTAACCCTGGCCACAAGCTCCGAAGGGCTGAAAGGTTTCGTCATGTAATCGTCAGCGCCGAGTCCCAGCCCCCTGATCTTGTCGATATCGTCCTTTTTGGCAGACACCATGATGATCGGAATATTCTTCTCCTCGCGTATTTTCCTGCATACCTCGAATCCGTCCATACCGGGCAGCATCAGATCCAGGATCACCAGATCGAACTCTCCAGCCATCGCCGTCTCCAGCCCTTTATCACCGGTATTTTCGATCGTGACTTCGAAATCACTCAACTCAAGATAATCTTTCTCCAGATCAGCGATTGCTTCCTCGTCCTCCACGATTAAAATTTTACTCATGACTTTCACCCTTTCTCCGTTTATTCTTTCTGTTTTCATCTCGTTTTCATTCTGCACATTTCCCGTCATATTTCTGCATGATGCATACTTTTTCACATCTCCGCTCTACAAGCCTCATACTGCCGGCGCCCTGCGTTTACTGTTCCGGCGGAGCCTGGTACTTTCGGATCACGAAGTGCATGCAGGTGCCCTCCTTCTCCTTGCTGGTGGCCCAGATATACCCGCCGTGATCCTCTATGATCTTCTTTACAATGGATAAACCTATGCCGCTTCCGCCCTTGGAAGAATTACGCGAAGCATCCGTCCGGTAAAACCGTTCAAACACGCTGGGCAGATCCTTGGCAGCGATCCCCATGCCGTTATCCTCAATCTCCACCCGGATGGAATCAACCTCGTCCAGAATACGGATGTCGATAACGCCCTGTTCCTTATCCATATACTTTACACTGTTGCCGATGATATTATTGATGACCCGCTTAAGCTGCTCCGGATCCGCAATGATCTGAGTGGAAGGTTCCACCAGATCATCATAATTAAGCTGAATGTTCTTGGATTCCAGATCCAATCCCACTTCCTCCACACAGTCCCCGAAATAATCCGCCACGTTGATCCTGCGGAACGTATACGGGATCCTGTTATTGTCAATGCCGGAGTACGTGGTCAGCTCATTGATCAGCCGGTCCATGTCATTGGCTTTATCGTAGATCGTCCTGATATATTTGTTCATCTTCTCCGGCGTATCCGCCACGCCGTCCATGATACCCTCCACGTAACCCTTGATCGCCGTGATCGGCGTCTTCAAGTCATGGGAGATATTGCTGACAAGCTCCTTGTTCTTCTGCTCGTGCTCAAACTTCTCGTCCGTTGATTCCTTCAGGCGCAGCCGCATGTCCTCATAGTTGCGGTAAAGCTCGCCGATCTCGCCCTTCTCCTCCGTCGTCAGCATATATTCCAGATTGCCTTCGGCGATATTCTGCATCGCGATATCCAGCTGGTTGATCGGCGTAAAGATCCCTTTCTGAATCCACTGCGTCAAAACCAGACTGGTAAAAACAAGTACCAGAATAAAGGCAATGATCATATTCCGCAGTACCTTCCTGGAAATCAGGGAACTCACACCCGACACGATAAAGAAGCTGCCCCGGCCGCCGTCCGCAAAAGTAAAGTCGGCCTGTTTGACAAGTTTCTTCATATCGTTATAATAATAGCCTGTCTCCATATCCGGCATCTCGATTCCATATTCGGGAAGCGTATCGAAAATCTTCTTTGCGGCATTGAGATTACTCGTATAGTAGATGCCGTCCTCTTTTCTCACAATAATATAGGAAAATTTGCTGTTCAGATGTGCACTGATCTCATCAAGATAGTTTTGATCTTCGAGCCTGACAGGATTGCTGGCGATCTGTTCCTTCACCTCATGCAGCAGCTCCTCCGAGATCCGGCTGTAATTCTCGATCGTATAGGTAAAAGGAACCTTATTCATATCCAAAAGCCCCAACTCCCCTTCTGCATCCTCGATATGGCTGCCCACCAGAAGAAAGGCGGCACACGTCAGCATAAGCGGCAGCAGCACGATAACCACCGATGTGACCATAAGTCTTGTTTTAAACTTCAACGCAATGTCCCTCTTTTCTATTTACCATTGTCGTCCCGCTCATTTCCGGCGCATCAGGACGCAGAGCTGTTGCCACAGGTGTACTTTATACACTTAATAAATAATATACCATATTTTCTGCGGATAGGAATAAAACATATCCTATAATCTTATAAAAAATTTATAAAATATGAGCCGGATCCGCAGTTTCCATTGTGAAAAAATTTATTTAACAGTCTTTCTAAGAATATGTGAACAGTAAAATTGAGAGTTGACAGATTCTTCCATATTTGATATATTTATCCCATAATAGTAATGATTCCTATTTTTAAGGAGTTAAAATGGCACTCAAATACAGCAGACAAAGACAAGTGATCAAGGACTTCCTGATGACTCGCAAAGATCATCCGACTGCCGATACGGTGTATATGAATGTCCGAAATGAATATCCTAATATCAGCCTTGGCACCGTATACCGCAACCTTTCTTTACTTGCGGATATCGGTGAGATACAGCGTCTGCGTTTTGACGACGGTGTTGATCATTTTGATGCGGATACTTCCGCGCATTACCATTTTGTCTGCACCCGGTGCGGACGGATCATTGACTTGAAAATGGACAGCCTGGATCATATCATGGATCTGGCAGGCCGAAGTTTTGACGGAGAGATCCGGGGGCATGTCACTTATTTCCACGGAATCTGCGGTGACTGCAGGGAAAGTTAATTTGCAGGGCAAAATGACTTATGGCTAACCTCCTGCCAGGTCGTATTACAAATTATAAGATTGCGAACTAAGACAGGCATATTTTCTATGTAATGTCTTACAATATATTTCAAAAAGAAAAGGAGAACATGATTATGAAATTTGTATGTCAGGTATGTGGCTATGTACACGAGGGAGACGCTGCTCCGGAGAAATGTCCGGTATGTAATGCACCTGCCGAGAAGTTCACGGCACAGGGCGGCGAGATGGAATGGGCTGCTGAGCACGTTGTAGGCGTTGCCAAGGGTGTCAGCGAAGACATCATGGCTGACCTTCGCGCTAACTTTAACGGCGAGTGCACAGAGGTAGGTATGTATCTTGCAATGGCAAGAGTTGCACACAGAGAAGGCTACCCTGAGATCGGTCTGTACTGGGAGAAGGCTGCATGGGAAGAGGCTGAGCACGCTGCCAAGTTTGCAGAGCTGCTCGGTGAAGTTGTGACAGATTCCACCAGGAAGAATCTGGAGATGAGAGTAGAAGCAGAGAACGGCGCTACTGCAGGTAAGTTCGATCTGGCTAAGCGCGCTAAAGCTGCTAACCTTGATGCGATCCATGACACAGTTCATGAGATGGCACGCGACGAGGCTCGCCACGGTAAGGCTTTTGCAGGTCTCTTAAAGAGATATTTCGGCTAATCATCAGGCAGGAACGGCAGGCAGTTATTGTTCCGGTAAGTCTCAATGACTGTCTGCTCACTTCTACATAACTGCCATTTGAGTTTGACCGAATGATCAGATGCGCAGTTACATTGACAAAATTACAGACAGATATACACAAACTACAACATAAAATGGAGGATACTACTCATGAAAAAATATTTCTGCAATCCCTGCGGCTATACATATGATCCTGAAAAAGGTGATCCGGAGCATGGCATTAAGCCCGGCACAGCATTCGAAGATCTGCCGGCTGACTGGTGCTGCCCTCTTTGCGGCGTAACCAAGGATATGTTCCAGCCCTGCATCGACAACTTCAACTAAAAGAATACGCCGCCAGGTGTATTACGATCAGAGGACAGGCCTTGAGCCTGTCCTCATTTATATCAGACTTTCATCCAAAATAAGAATTTCCTGCTCTTCCACAATAGCCTGCGCAATTCCAGGACGCTGTTTTATCCCCATCGTTTCCTGCCGGCTTGTCCTGGGAGAATATCATGCTGTATAAGATTGCTTTACGTAAAGCAGATACATCAATAAGGCTTGCAAAATTTTTTGGCGTATCTGACAGATATTTTCTTGATCTTCAGGATGATATTGATATCAGAAATACGAAAATGCAGATCATGGATGAACTTAATAATATTTCAACTTATCAATACGCCCAGATGTGATAAATGGATATAATATTTCTCAAATCTCCAGCGGCATATACAGAAACACCTCAAACCGCTCCCTTTCTGCCCTGATCTCCATCGTTCCGTGATTCCGCTCCACGACCTCCTTCATGCTCCTCAGGCCAAAACCATGATTTTCCTTGTCCGCTTTGGTAGTCGGCGGCAGTCTGTCTTTCCCTCTCTCCAACCTTCCCCCTTCCCTGTCTCCGACAAAAGCTTCTCCATTATCATCACGAATGCCTGCCGTTCCTGTCTGCTGGCTTTGGCGGTTCTCCACAACTTCCACCGGGTTCGTGACTTCCAGACAAAACAGCCCCTTCCTTGCCCGGCTCTTCACGCGGGCATACCTCTGTGCCTCAGGAAGACGTCTGCAGGCTTCCGCTGCATTGTCCAGCGCATTGGAAAAAAGCGCACAGATATCCGTCTTCTCAAAGGGAAGCTCTTTCGGAATATCAATCCTGGCCTCCAGCCGGATCCCATAGCGGCTCATCTGCTCTTCCTTGACCGTGAGCACCGCATTGACGATCGGATCCGCACAGTACCGCAGGGAACAGCCAAATGCGCTGTCCCCCATCAGACTTTTGATATAATCTTCCCGCTGCGCTTCCGGCAGCGTGACCGCCACCGCCAGATGATTGGCCAGATCATGTTTCAGCCGCCGTATGGCAAAATGCTGCTGTTCCATGGCCTCATAATAACTTTGGTTCACCTCTGCCATCATATTCTGCTCTTCCAGCTGCTGCTGCCGCGCCAGCACGATGACCGCCTGGAACAGACCGATGAAAGACAACAGTGACAACAGGAGCAGCACAAGAATATTATACCCTTTAAAACCATCCGGCATCTTCATCCAAATCCTCTCCTCCTCCGTCGTCGTCAGCAGAACCACACTGAGAACAATCCCAAAAGGTGTAGCATTCAGCAGCAAAATCAGTTTCCACAGACTGTCGGAAAGATGATACTCTCTGTCCGGCGCATATTTTCCGATCGCCAGATACAGACACAGGGCAACAGACAGCGACAAAAGCCCTTCGATGATCATACATGCTGTCGGATGATTCCACCTGACGTCAGTCGTTAAGACAAAATTATCCCGCAGCACATTAAAAGACAGAATGGTACTGGAATACATCAGCCCGATGGCCGCTTTCTTCCAGATACTTCCCTCACAGACAGCCCTGATCACAAGCAGAAAGAAAAGAACTGTCGGCAGAATATTTGCCCAGTCCCCCAAATAAATAATCATCGCCAACAGCAGCAAGCAGCTTCCCCACAGGACAGCCTGCTTCCACCGCTTTTCCGATACGGCGATCAATTTCTTCATTCCCTGCAGCAACAGATAAGCCGCCGCTCCATTTATTATGATAAAAAAACAATTTATAATCATTTCCCGTTCCTTCTGTCCATTCCTCTCTATGTGCTGTCCTAACAGCCACCCAGCATGGATCTGGCAATCTTCTTCATGGCCTCTTCCCTGTGGTTTCTGCTGCACGGCAGCTGCCGGCCGCCCACCATGACCGCATCACTGCCCAGATGATCCACCCGGGCCGGATTCACCAGATAGCGTTGATGGATCCGCACAAACCGGCCGCCCAGCCGCGCTTCGATCTCGTCCAGCTTCGCATAGAAATAATATTCCCCCTGCTCTGTTACCAGCGTGACTATACGTTTGTCGGAACAGAAACAGAGGATATCCTGCAGCAAAAACCGCCACGTTCCATCCGCATTTTTGAAAGAAAAAGCCTTATCTTCCTCCTGCTCCAATCGCGTCCGCACCCGGCAAAGCACTTCCATCAGCTTCTGCGCCGTGACCGGTTTGAGCATGTAATCCAGCGCACCCACACTGTAGCCCTCAAATACAAACTCGCTGTAGCCCGTCAGAAAAACGATCATAATCTGCTCATCAAATGTCCTGATCTGCTTTGCCGTCTCCATGCCGTTTAAACCTTTCATCTCAATATCCAGAAAAAGTAAATCCACCTCTCCCGGATGCTTTCCAAGCCACGATACGGCATTACTTCCGGCGGAAAACTCATATACGATCTCTTCCGACTTCTCCATAAGTGCCTTTTCCAGCTGAAAACGCAGCGCGTCTCTCGCATCCGCCTCATCGTCACATATCGCGATCCGTAACATGCAATTCTCCTCCCTCTTCCATGAAGATCCGGTCAGTCATATCGTTCTGTAACAATCCGGGATTTGCCACGTCCAGGCAAGTCCCTGTTCCCGTCACGTCATATAGCATCACCCGGGGAACCATTTCCCGTGTCTACATCTTACCATAACCCAATCCCCAAAGTACACGTCCACTCTTTTCCTCTGCTCCAAACTTTACGGAGAATACCGCCAAACTTTACAAAACCTGCTTCCGCTCTCCAAAAATGACAATCAGGCCCGCCGTTTTTGACACCCTGCAGACCGGACCGGTATGCCGCGTGATATTCTTTTAACAGATTACAGGGAAAGCGAGGTATCTATATGTTATATGTCAAGAATCTATACAAATCCTATCAGACGGGAAAGAACAAATATCAAGTGTTAAACGGTGTCGATTTCTGTGTGGAAAAGGGGGAATTCGTGGCTGTCATGGGACCTTCCGGCTCGGGAAAGACCACTCTTCTCAACTGTATTTCCTGCTATATTCCCTTCGATAAGGGAGAAATCACCATCGGCGGTACCGATCTGGCGGGCCTTGACGATGCCGGACTGGCGCACTTTCGGAATACGCAGCTCGGTTTCGTCTTTCAGGATTTCATGCTCTTAGACGGGCTGACCATCCGTGAAAATATTCTGGTGCCACGGATCGTACAGGGCGAAGTGTCCGGGGAGGCGGAGGAACTTGCCGACCGGCTGACGGCTCTTTTCGGCATCCAGCATATCGCAGCCAAATACCCGGCCGAAATCTCCGGCGGCGAGAAGCAACGGGCGGCCGTGGCGCGCAGCCTGATCAACAATCCCCTGATCATCCTTGCGGACGAACCTACCGGCAATCTGGATTCCAAGTCCAGCCGCGCCGTGATCGAGAGCTTCGGAGAGGTAAAGAAACGCATGGACGCTACGATCTTTATGGTAACCCACGACAGCTTTGCCGCTTCCTTCTGCGACCGCGTGATCCTTTTAAAAGACGGTTCCATCTACCGCCAGCTGGAGCGGCAGGGTGAGCGCGGACAATTTCAGGACCAGCTGCTTATTGCGATCAAAGAGATGACTGAATAATTCGGAGGTATTGATATGTCACAGACTTTAACCATGAAAAAAATGGAGCAGAGGCTGCAGCGGGCGGACCGGAAGCACGCGCATCTGTATCTGTTCTGTAATTTTACCGCATTGATGATCATTTCCGCCTACTCGGGCATGATGCTGTCGCCGACGGTACAGACCACTTTTCCGCCGGGCGGGGACAGCCGCAAGCAGATGAATGCCATCTTTATACTGACATTGATCGGCTGCGTTGTGTTTACCATCTATGCCGCCGGCCTCTTTTTCCGGCATAAATCAAGACAGCTGGGCATCCTGATGGCGCTGGGCGCTTCCAGGAAGAGGCTGATGCCGGGCTTATTCCGGGAAGTCCTGTTCTTAAGCGGCTTCTCCTGCACGGCGGGCATTCTGGCCGGATTTCCTTTTATCTGGATTATCTGGTCGCTCTTCCGGCTGCTCCTCATTGACAGCTCGGATATGAGACTTTCCTTTGATCCCGTATGCCTGCTGATCTCCTTTGCATTCCTGCTGGCGGTGGCCGCATTTTCCTGCCTCCTCGCCTGGCACTATCTGCGCAGGACCAATATCATGGAGGTCATACGGGAAGAACACATCAACGAACCCGTAAAGGAGCCTGGAAAATGGTGCGCGCCGGCGGGTTGTATCCTTCTTGCCGCCGGGGTTCTTCTGGGATACTGCACGCCCATTTTCTATTTTCATGAGGTTCAAGCTCTGCCGCCTGTCTGGATGAACCTCCTCTATGCGCCGGCATTTGCAGGGCTTTATATGATCATGCTCCATGCCGTGGTCCACGGGTTTGGACGCCGTAAACATGCTCCCTACAAGAATATTATTGCCCGAAGCATGATGAAATTTCAGGGAAAACAGACCGTAAACAATATGATCGTTGTTACGCTGCTGATTGCCAGCGCCTGTTTCGGCATCTTCTATATCCCCATCATATCCATCGGCACGATCATGGGATATCATGCCCAGCCCTACGATTATTTCTATCACTACCGGGCCGACCAGACCCTGCCGGACAGGGAGTCCATAGAAACGCTCGCCGCAGAATACGGCCTGTCCTTAAAAGACTGGGGCGAATTCGACTATATCACGCTGGCGTTCGGAGCCCTCACCAGCATAATGGAGGAAGACGGCAAACACTGGCATGATGAATACGTCCCCATATGCATAGAAAAAAGAGTCATCTCCGAAGACACGTGGAACACGCTCACCGGCGAGAATATAGATGTCCTTCCCGGCACTTACCTGTGTATCACCAATCAGGAGGAAACAGCCTACTCCATGATCAACAGCACGAAACACATCACCAATATGGTCACACGCACACAGATCTCCACCCAATATGCGGGACTTCTCCATTACGACCTGATGACAGACGCGCGCGGCTATTGTGTAGTGGACAATGCGGACTACGCACTGCTCTCGGAAGGCCTGACCGATGACTGGAAAGGCAGGATCGTATCCTTTAACGTGGACGGCAAAGACAGCTATCCCTTTGCCGACGCCCTTTTTCACCACATGGTTTCGTGCTTTGATGAAAATTGCTTTACTGCCGTGTACCACAATCGGATCACCTCCATCAGGGCCGAAGAACAGGGTATCGCAGACTGGCAGGCACCCGATCCCATGATGCGTATTGACCCGGCCGAAGCAGATTCCCTCACTTTTCGCCAGAACTGGGAATATATTCCCCGGTTCCGTATTTTAAGCATGAACGATTTCCTGCTGTCCACGTCCGTATTTTTGATGATGTTCCTGTTTATTTTCATCGTATGCATCCTGACGGTTCTGATCATCTGTTATACCCGCTGTCAGACCATCGCCTTAAACAACCGCTACATCTTCGACGATCTAAAGAAACTGGGAGCATCTCCCGGCTTCCTGGACAGGGAAGTGAGAAGCCAGTGCGGCAGTGTCTTCAGGGTGCCGGCTGTGGTGGCGCTGATCGCTGTCTACCTGTTTTTTATCCTGCTGCTGTATGGCAATGACGGGCAGCTCGTATACAGCGAGATCGTGTCGCTGGGGGCGTGCCTGGGAATCGAGGCGGCGCTTAGCATACTGATCTACGGAGTTTACCGGGTTACCGTTGCCGGGATCAGACAGAAGCTGGGCATATTCCTTTAAGCGGCAGAAATAAAATGAAGTTAATCGAAAAACGGACATGAATTATTTTCGAGTCTGCTGCACGGCCTTGCATAATCCGGAACAATTTCTTATAGAACCATAAAAGAGCTGTCCTTTTGCATAAGCAGCAAATTGACAGCTCTTTCGTGTAATGCTTTTTATATTATAATGATAAGTGATTTCAGAACGATTCCTAACCGTTATGATCTAAAATATCAAGAGAAGCAATGCTGATACGAATTCGACGTGTCCTTTATTATTGTTAACTGTCTTTATTTAAGTTATTATACAAATACCCCTTGTTTTCACTTCAATTACATCATTTATTATGGCTTAGTGCTTTTCCAGTGCTTAAATGTTGCAACTACTAAATATAGTACACCTAATATATTTTGATTAGAAAATAAAAATTTATTTTCCAAGTGGCAATGACAATTGTAATATTTCATCTAAAACATTACCCTCAGTGAACAAAGGAATACACGCCCTGAACCATGATATTTGAGCGGTTTTCTGCGTTGTCCTCAATCGGCGTACGTCCGGTACGCCTCAATCGTCCGCCTTGGAAATCACTCAAATATCCATGGTCAGGGTCGAAGAGTCGGAAAGAAGGCAATTTCAATCCCTGCAAGGCGCTTGATTGACGTGTACTGGACGTACACGGAATGAAAGCAACGCAGCAGGGGATGAAATTGATTCTTTACCGACCGTGTGTACCTTTGTTCACTGAGGGTATCTTCATCCATAATAAATTCTAATCCTTCAAGCTCATCTTTATATTCTTCTAATTCACTAACATTTTCTTTCTGCAACATATCAGATTGTAGACTTTTTAATGTCCTTTGTATTTCTGGTAAAATATCCTGTGTCTCCATGACTTCTAAATAAATCATCTTTGCTTATGTTATTTTCCCCCATTAAGACAGAAAAAGGCTTTAATATTACCTCGTTATCATTAAATTTCTTAAACCTTTGAAGTTTTACCCTTGTAATCATAAAATAGTTCTCCTTCGTTTCTCATAATATCTTTTTAATAAAGCTACCATTATGCATTAATACAGATTACGATAACCACATCACAATCTTTAATTCTAATACACCCATTATCTTTAGTAATAGTTTTCTTAAGAGTCATACCTACAATGGAAAAAGAAAACCATTCTCTGCTTTTCCAGCCAAAGGCTTTTTCAAATTATTATCATAATTCATTATATTCCCAGCACCTTGTATAAAGGTTCTAACTGCATATAAACGCTCTGCACTATTCTATCAATATCCAGTCGTTCAACCATACCATTACTTTTCATTCCCTTATAATACATCTTGTTTGCCTGTTTAAAAAGTTTTTTCAATTTATCATATCCATTGCCTCCGGATACTTTCGTTTTCCTTGACAAATGAAGAAATGATATTATTCCGTCCACATCAAGTAAAAACCAGTCTTCAATAGAACGTTCCGCTCTTATGTGGATAACGTTTCGGACTCCATTCTCCTTAAAAGCAGCTTCCACTTCATTCCAATTTATCGGAGGTTTAGGAGAGAGTTCAAAAACATCTGTGTCTCTACATAAAGCGACATTAAACTCACATTCCTCTCCATATTTGGGCTTTATTTCCTTTATAAACTTACGTAGAGCAATATTTTTAAATCCTCCGACACCTTTGACGTTTTTACATTCAATGTTAATATCAAATCTTCCATCTGCCCTCTTCTGCCTGGCATTTGATATTACACGTTTATAAAACTCAACTTCTGTATCTCCCTCAACAAATAGTACAAGGCATTTACTCATGTATTATATCACACTCCAGATAGTCTTCCCAATCACATTCATCATCCGCCAGCATCGAAAACAGGTAATCTCCTATACTCATCTTAAAATCCGCAGCATCCTGTTGTAATAATCGCTGACCCGATTTTTTGAATTTATAAAACCCAGCGACCCCCGGTTGTCTGTTTATGCCTACATGTATCCATGAAGGCTCAAAATAACTCACAACGTAAGGCGAGTGACTGGTTACAATTATCTTACAATCATCCAACAACTGACTGATTATTTGCACATAAGCCCGAAACAAACTTGGATGCACCGAATTCTCCGGTTCTTCGATTGCAATCAGAGAAATATTTCCTTCATTGGCCAATATGATCCTCGCCAGAATCATAAACACTCTTTTTGCACCATCTGACATCATCGCAAAATCAATGGGGTATATTAAATTCTTATCTTTCACAAATAAGACGTATATGGCATTTGCTATTACAAACGGAGAATCGGCAGGTAATCTATCATTGTCTCCACCATTAAACTTGTATTGCTTAACAACAATGTCCTCAACATCAGGAAATAAATTTTTATATACTTCTTTCAACAAGGCAAATTTATCCGGATTTTTCTCCTGTAATTGATATATTACACGTGGAAGGCTTTCTGCATCGACAGCCATGTCTTCTAAGCCTTTGCGAATAAATGGATCTGGCTGATAAAAACTTTTTGCATCCAGATTATTCTCCATATAGAATCTCATACTATTCATTTTTTTAATAATTACAGCATAAAACAGTTCATCGTATGCTCGGAGCTTATTTACAACAAGTTCCGCTGATTCAACATTTATTTGGGATGAGCATCTGCCCGTTTCAGAACTTTTATATAATGCTGTCTGCCCCTCTCTATTGATCAGCTGAGTATATTTCTGCCCCCTGTCTTCCGGCCTGATCTTCAAATATTCGGACACAATATATGGTTCGATACTCTCATCACACTTCCAGGCAAATTCATATCCATAAAGTACACGATATTCAATATCATCCAGTTCAGTTAAAATCTCCATTTGAAATTTGTAATTTCTGTTAACCATATAGCTGTTCATTGGTATTAAATTCGAATTAGCCATCATATCAGCTTTATCTTCCATTGTAGCTTTCATAAATGTCAAACCAAAATCGATAGCAGCAAGTACATTCGATTTGCCAAAATTGTTTAACGCCACTAAAGCTGTAATGTTATCGAAACCAATTTTAACATTTGACAGATTTTTGAATCCATCAATCAAAACCGCCTGAATTTTCATACCGTAGCACCTTTCCTTTTGTAGTGTATTCATACCATATCATCTTTTCCTTTATAACGCAATATTTCTTTTCGTATTGTTTTATTTTTATCCATTTATTTCTATATTTATTCCACAAAACGCAATTTTTACTTTACGTTTCAAATATCTTTTCAGACAAGAAACTCTACTGGCTTCTGATTATTTACATAGAAATCGATAAAGTTTTGTCATATCTTTCAATACGAAAGTCAAACCTGCTTCATTATTTACTATGAAAATCTCTGGCTTTCACAGCATGGATGCATTGATGACTATACGGCAAGCTGAGCATGGTTGGAGATAACTTTTGATTGATCGTCTCAAATTGCCGGATTAAAATATAGATAAAGCAAAACCCTGTCCCATCATTGAGAAACTTTTTTATCATATATTATTTGTGGAAGTGAGGAGTGGAAAGCAATGATCTATACAATCACTACCGGACAATTAGAAAAGGGTACAGGAAAACAGCAGGCCGCCTTTATTCAGATATTTGAAGCCGAAAATGCTCAGTACCGACTCGATCTCTATTTTCACTGGTACAATTATCGCGCATGAGTACGGCCAGTGTCTATGCGATTATTATGGATCGGATATCATCGGCCTGAAAAAGGAACTGCTGGTAAACAGATTTGCGGTAAGCCTCTGAAAATATGCAGGATTAGTTCCAAACGGCCGCAAAAGCACTGCATGATTTGCAGTGCCTTCTTCATGATCTCGGTATTGAACAGACAACATCAGCCGTCAAACTGGTAGACGATCCCGCCATCCATTGTGTGGAAATCTCTTAGACGAAGCGTATCTTATGTATTACTGGAGACACACCGAACCCTGTTGCGCTATCAGCACTCTCTTGCCACAGAAAGCAAAACCATACTTCCTGATCCGTTCTTCCGGAATCCCTCTGGCGATCAGGGACGCCTGATAGTCCCGCTCCTCGATCTGTTTTAAGGCACTGCGTACTGTTTCAGTCAGTTCTGTCTCCTCCGTGTCCTGTACCTTAAACTCTATGATAATGGCATCCAACGGAATGTCCTTGTGCGGCGCAGCGTCTTTTCCCTGCAATGCCTCCGCTGCTGCCAGGCTTCTGGGTTCTAACATCACATCATATCTGCCGAAACCGCTTTCCCTGTTGGACGTGATCACATACCTGTCCTCCAGTTCCACCATCAGTCCCAACACAAACCCATGGTAGAAGCGTTCCGGCTCTCCCTGCGGGCTTTTGCCCGTATCAAAGAAGCTGAACATTTCCGTTGTCACACGGTTCATATACAGATTCATCGCTTTCACATCTCCAAGCAGCAATGCCTTGATGAAATCATTGTAATCATCATTCCACGCAAACCAGTCCTGAACCATATTGGCAAACATGATATGCACTTCTTTATTAGTCAGCGTCAGGTCATAATACATGCGCCCTGTTCTTTCCTCAAACACAGTGCCGGCTACTTTCAGATAACCACTGGCAAGAAAAAGGCTCCAGACCGCATTCTTCTTCGCCGATAACTGGTCATAAACGATCTGTTCATCTATTTCCATATGAAGCGTTCCACCGTCAAGCAGATCTTCAAAAGCCTGCTTGACTTTCGGTTTACTCTCTCTGATCAGTTTTTCCACCAGACGATTGGCGCTGGTATTGGCCCAGTACGCACCGACTCTCTTCTTATCAACAAAATTAATGATAGACCACGGATTGTAGATATCCTTTCTTTTTCCAAAAGAGAATCCGTCATACCAGTCCTTTACCTTCTGCTTCTGATCAGACAGACCGTATTCCTCTAATACTGCAAAAACCTCATTCTCTGTAAACCCGAAACAATCGGAATACTTCTCTGAGGTTGTAGTCACTACCTCAAGATTGTTCAGATCAGAAAAGATCGACTCTTTGCTGACCCTCGTGATCCCTGTCATAACAGCGCGCTCCAGATACGGATTCGTCTTAAATGTCGCGTTAAACAGGCTCCTGGTAAAAGCGGCCATCTCCACCCAATACCCATTGACATACGCCTCCTGCATGGGTGTATCATATTCATCCAGAAGGATGATCGTTTTCTTTCCATAATATCTGCCGAGAAAATCAGAAAGCGCCCTCAGCGATGCCGCCGCCATGCTGTCTGACATATTCGCAGAAATGCTCCGGCAGAACGCTTTTTCTCTCTCATTGAGCAGATCTCCGTTAAGCAGACGGTCATATTTATTATACTGCTCCTCGATGGTCCTGCACATGCTTTCCCTTGCATCCGCATAAGTGCTCTCTTTGACACCGGCAAAACTGAGAAAGATCACCGGATAAGTGCCCTGCAGGTCTATGTATTTCTCACTTTCCCAGATCTTAAGACCACAAAACAGATCCCCTCTGTCCTTATAATCCACAGAAAAGAATTTCTCCAGCATACTCATATTCAAGGTCTTTCCAAACCTTCTCGGTCTGGTGATCAACGTCACGCCGTCCCCTCTTTCCCACCACTGGCGTATCAGATCGGTCTTGTCAATATAGAAATAGCCTTCCCGTCTGATCGTCTCAAAATCCTGGTTACCGATACCTATCGTCCTTGCCATACTGTCGCATCTCCTCCCGCCTCAATTTTCCACGCCTTCCATCACGTTCATGACTGCCTGTAAATATGGCTCCATCCTTTCAATCGAATACATCCCCATCACCTCTGATCGGTCAATATCTTTGAGCATCACAACTGCCAAAGGATCCGTGATCCACTCATCCGCATATTGGTTATTGAAGCTTCAACAAGCCAATTTCTCTGCTCTGCCAGGCGGAATCATGCCGGATCAAAAAAGGATCCAATGCAGCAGGTGATTCGATATTTATCTCAATAATATCAATCTTAATAAATGAATCTACTAATAATATAAACTTGATATCGCAATATAGTTACATAAGATCCTTGTCAACGCGCCCCTGACTCACAGAAGGCAGGTTACTTAAATTATTCCCTTCGTCCCCGTCGGGAAGGGACTTCAAATATTCACTGTCATTGCGGTGGGCGATGCCGACGCCCTTGATCTCGCCATTTTTAGCCATCGCCACGCCATCCTCTTTCGAGACGGTGTTACCGTCTGAAAGCTGATACCCGGTAATGCGGCCGCTGCTTTTCACCAGCCCCACAATATCCCTGGCGTCGCTTTTTGCTTCGGGAATCTCGTCAAGTGCGCTCATGGCCAGTTCCGGTCCAATCGATCTGTCTTCTTTCATCGTTCTCTCTCCTTTTCTATTTTTATAGAATAAGGATTTCCGATCCGTTCCGATTTATGCAGCCTTTACACGGTCAGCAGCAGACCATCCCCCGCACGCCGTATCCGCCGCCGCAACAGCACAGATTGCACATCATTTCCAGACAGCAAAGCTTCATACACAGATCCCCGCCGCCAAAAGTCGGATACCCGTAGGAAGCCTGCCTTTGTCTGTACCAGCTGCCGCCGCTCTCCAGCTGCTGTACCAGACTGCGGTAACTGATATTATCCGGCTCCAGCGCCGCCGCCCTTCTCGCATGTTCCAGCGCCGCCACGTTGCTGCCAAGACCGGAGTGAGCCACCGCGCTGTAATAGTACCATCTGGCGTTCCTCTCCTGCTCCGCCATATTGTCCAGCGTCGTGCGCGCCTCCCTGTAATAGCCGTTCCGGATATAGTTGCCTGCCGCCCGCAGATGAGCCTCCTCTTCATAGCCCGTTTCCTGGCTCTGCCCGAAACCGCCATAACCAAAGGACCAGAACGGCCCATAGCCAAAGCCGCCGTAGCTGCCCTGCGAATCCGTCCCGCCGCTGTAGTCATGCCCACCGTAACCGGAAGTCTTCTCCTTCATGATCTGCTGATACGCCGCCTGAATCTCTTTAAACCGCTCCTCGGCCTGATCCCGGTTGGGATTGTTGATATTGGCATCCGGATGATATTTCCGACTCAATGCTTTGTATGCTTTCTTGATTTCTTCCTCGGAAGCGCCTCTCGCCACTCCCAATATACTGTATGGATCTGTCATCCGTCCTGCTCCTTCTTCCGCCTTTTCTCATGGATGGCTTCGTATCTGCACCAGACGCCGGAATACAGCACATTGCGCAGTATCTCCACATTATCCAGTATGGGCAGTATCTCAAAAGCGCTGCAGCACTCCGACATCATCATCGTGAGCATGGTCCTGCACGCTTCCTCGAAGTCCGGCGAACCGTATCTTCCTTTCAGAGGATTGGGCGTTCCGTTCCTGATATCCGTCTCTACATCCTCATAGGCGTCCATAAGATAGATAAACTTTCCCAGGAAAAAGCCGAAACGTCTCAGGTGATCCGCCCATTCATCCTCCCGCACCGTCACGATCTCCGCCATCACTTTACCGAACAGGCCGGCCAGCGTATCCAGCCGGGAATACCCGGAGTCCTGTGCTCCCGGCCCGGTCTGCGGCTTCTGCTGCTCCGTCTCCTCAAAATCCTGCATCAGACGTTCGATCCTCCGCAGTTTCTCACCGTAGGTTTCCTGCAGACGCCTGCTTCTGCCCTCCAGAACCCTGCCATAGAATAACTGATGCAGTTTCTTCTCATCCTTCCAGTCGTCCCGGCACTTATAACAGGCAAACAGCGCATTCATATCCGCCGCATATTCGGTATAAATATTATTCCTTGTCTCATGCTTTTCCAGAGGGTGCACCATACACCTGCAGGTTCCCGTGCTCGTCTCCGGTTCATACAGTCCCGTCAGAAGCATGGCCACAAAGGTCATATCATAGCTTAAGGAAAACTGCCCCGCCGCGCCGTATTTGCGTTTCAGGTCACGGCAGATTCCGCAGTAATAGGACTGATAGACATCAAATTCCCTGAACTTCATCTCCGCCTTATTGATCCTGATATACCCGAACATAGTCTGTCAATCCTTTCCTGCACTCAGCTCTTCCTGATAAACTCATGATTGCATTTCCTGCACCGGATCGCAATACGCCCTTTTCCTCTGGGCACGCGAAGCCTCTGACCACAATCCGGGCATTTAAAGATCTTATACTCTTTACGCCCGGCGAAATCCCTTTTCCGGTTCTGAAACCATCTTCTGACTTTCATCTCTCTGGCGAGATACCACTGATTCTCCGCCGACCGCTTCGCGATATTACGGGAAAACATGCGGAAATACACATATCCCATCAACGCCAGCGCCGGCAGATAGAAGCTGCTTCCTATCGGAAAAGAAAGAACCATCAACACAAGGGCACACACCATCAATACCTGACTGAAACGATCGCTCCCGTAACGTCCCCACATAAAACGTTGTATTTTTTCTCTCATTTTATAGTCACACCTTTCTCCGTACTGCATTCCTCATATCCTGTTATATCGTTACTATGAAAGTCTTCGACTTTCATAGCATGGATGGCCATGCGGCCCGCCCGACGGCAGGCTGAGCATGATGTAAGTTTACTATACGTATCTTATTCCATTTCCGCCTATAGTACAATTAAATTACTATTAAAAAATATGAAAAAACAGGCAAAAACACTTCAGCCACCTTTTCACCCGTTAGAGCACGCCCATGGCGCGCAAACCAAAACAGAGCATATGGACTTTTGGTCCTGTATGCTCTGTTGTTGTACTGTATATTTCCTGGCGATTTCAGGAGTCCGGATGCTCCTATACGCCTGCTTCCAGATCATATTTCACCACGTCGATCCGCGCGGCGCCGTCTGCAAAGAAGGAGATCCCGTCCGCCGTCTGATCCGTATAGATCGTCGCTGTCACCACCTGCTCCCCGTCGTTCACGAACACTTCCGCGCTGAACCGGTCAAGGATGATTCGCAGCTTTAATCTGCCGTCGCCGCCGCTTATCAGGCTCCGTCTCTGGTGTATGATCGCCCGTCTTGATCCGGAAAATTTCCTGTCGATCTTCAGAACGGAGTCTTTCGGGCGAAAGCTGACAGAAGTCCGAAACTGGTCATCCTGCGCAAAACGTACCGCAAACTTGTGATAAAGATCCTGCCCTTCCTCCGGACTGATGATCAGTTCCATGTCAATTCTCCGGCCTTTGATCCCTTCCAGGCTGACGCTTCCCGCCACGGAGATATTCTGATAAACCACTTTGTTACAGCGCATCTGTTCCAGTTCTCTTATGGGATTCTGATACAGTCTTCCGTTCCTCACGGACAGTTCCCGGGGCAGACTCATCTGTCCGAACCAGCGCACATCCTGCGACCGGATGCTGCAGGTGTCCCAGTTCTGCATCCATCCGATCATGACTCTTCGTCCGTCGGGCGTCAATACCGTCTGCGGCGCATAGAAATCGATACCGTAATCGATCGACTGGTCATACTGTTCTGTAAAAGTATCCGTCTCTTCGTCATACGCACCGATCAGACACAGTGTCCCGTTGCCGTTGTGGTATTCAAATCCCGACGGAAGCATATCCTGCGGACTTACAAGCAGGACACCCTTGCCATCCAGCCGAAAAAAGTCGGGACACTCCCACATCTTACCGAACCGGTTATTGTTTGCCGCCAGCACCTTCTTATACTTCCATGTAAAACCGTCCTCGCTGGTATACAGAAGGATCTGCCCGCTGCCGTCCGCCGGTCTGCTGCCAATCGCACAGCAGTAAGTTCCATCGCTTTTTCTCCACATCTTCGGATCCCGGAAGTCATTCCTGCTGCACCCTTCCGGCAGATCCTTCTCGTCAAGAACCGGATTCTTCTCATACTTCTCGTAGTCCGTTCCGTCACCGACCGCCAGACACTGCGTCTGTACTTCGCGAAAACCGCCGTCTCTTTGCCGTTCTCTCAACACGCCGGTATACATCAGCAACTGACTGCCGTCATCCATCGTGACCGCACTGCCGGAGAAGCAGCCGTCCCTGTCATAAGCTTCATCCGGAGCCAGCGCCGCCGGAAGATATTCCCAGTGCAGAAGATCGTCGCTCACCGCGTGTCCCCAGTGCATCGGTCCCCATTGGGCATTATACGGATTATACTGATAAAACATATGATATTTTCCGCCGTAATACGAAAATCCATTGGGATCATTCATCCAGCCCGTGCGCACGGACAGATGAAAATCCGGCCTTTCCTCCTTTGCTATCATCTTAGCCGAAGCCTCCTCATATTTACGGGCTTCTCTCAATGTCTGACTTGTCATTATCACTACCCTACCCTTTCCTTATACTTGCATGTTCTCGCGGATTTTGCCAAAGCAAAGTCCCGAGCCGAACCGTTACAGATAAAAAAATTTCCACCTGTGCGGTTGCAATCCAATGACCAGTCTGCATGCCATTTATTGCAATGCAGGCAAGGCATTGGATTAGCAACCCACTTCCAAATGAGCAAAATACGGATGCGCAAGCAGACGCAAAAGCGCGTAAGCGCGGGTTTTGTGAATGTGGAAGTCGGGTTGGATGCTCCTTGGAGCGTCCAACCGCACAGGTGGAAAAATTTTATCATAAGAAAGAAGGAGCCGACTCTTCGTCTGGCTCCTTACTTCAGACTGCTCTTCGACAATCTCCTGTTTTCTATTCTGCGTAATAAGCATCCAGATATTTCTGGAATATCTCAAGCATATCATTCAGGCCATATGCATCAAGATTCTTTAAATACTCGTCCCAGTCAGCATCCGTAAACCCGTTCATGATCCAGTCTGATCTTGTAGCGTTGATCGTCTTTGTAATATCGGTCTGGAGATTAGCCAGATCTTCCGTATCCTCCTGGGTCATAAATACATTGGGGTAAACATACTTTGTATTCATATCCGGTGTATAGTATTCCTCGATCCAGTCCAGACGATACTGCGCATCATCAGGGCACGTAACATAGACGTCATAGTATTCATCCAGAATCGCCAGCGGCCCGTTTACACTCTCCGCCTCTCTTACTTCTACCGGTGAAGCGTCTCCCAAAGGCGCATGCTTTAACATCTTCTCACCCTGAGCGTTCTCTCCCAGTTCAAAGATATCAAAATCGTCGTCTTCCCCGTAAGTACCCCAGTTATTCTGCGGAGACTGGAACGGATCGTACATCTTATCCAACCAGGCGCATACAAGAGCCGGATTCTGTGCCACTGCCGTTACCACACAGCGACCGCGGTCATATCCGCTTGTAAAGGAACCATTCTCCGGCGTAATGTTTCTGGTGTCCGCCGTCAATGCCGGAAGCGGAACCCATCCCGCAAAATCATCAACAATATTTGCCACATCCCAGCTAAAACATACACCGTAACGGCCTGATTTGCCCTTTGACACATAGGTCGACCATTCCTGCGTAAACGCTTCCGCATCGATCAGTCCCTCTTCATACAGAGAATGCAGCCATGCGATACCGTCCTTAAATCCCTGCTGCGTCGCGGTACAGATCACCTGCTTCTCATCCGTAACCGCAATATGTCTTCCCTGATCACAGTCTCCGTAACCTTCTCCAAACCCGTTGATCAGCAAAGCCGGATCCTGGTTGCCGTCATTTACGATACATGCCATCGGAATAATGCTTCCGTCAATGTTAAACTCTGCCTGCAGTTCGGAGGCATGATCCCGGAATGCGATCAGCGTCTGCTCAAACTCATCTACCGTAGTCGGCACCTCCAGACCAAGAAAATCCAGCCATTTCTTATTGATAAAACTCATATCGCCGACCGTCTGGATCGCTGTCTTCTCGGAGCCAAGCTGCTCAATCCAGGGAAGCGCCCAAATATGACCCTCCGAATCGGTACTCATTTTCCGATATTCAGGAAATTTGTCAAATACCGCTTTCAGATTCGGCATATAAGTATCGATATACTCTTCTAACGGAATGATAACGCCCTGATCCGCATATCTGAGCAGATCATTATCGCCAAATCCTGCCGTAAAGATGAAATCCGTCAATGTATCCAGATTCGCCATGGCCAGTGTGATCTTATCACCCCACTGATCGCCCTGAATCGCCGTCCACTCGATCTCGACATTCGTCTCTTCCTGCAGACGTTTGAAGATCGTACGGTTATTCGGGTTGGACTCTGTGTTCGCCGGATAGCTGATCATCCCGGTCAGCGTCGCTTTCTCAGCAAGCGGAAATTCCAATTCCGACGCATCCACTTCCTGTAATTCTCCGGTGTTCAGTTCCACATCGGACCCCCCCCGCACGCCGTAAGGGAAAATACCATGCCTGCTGCCAGAGCCGCGGTAATTAAGCGTTTTACTAACTTGTTTTTCATACTTCCTCTCCTTTTCTTTATTGATATTTATTAATATTTTTCTGTAATACGATATACTGCCGTTTCCTGGCGGCTTAACCCTTTACGGAGCCTGCCATAACGCCGCTGTCAAAATATTTCTGGAAGAACGGATACATAACGAGCAGCGGAAGGCTGGAAATAATGATCGTCGCATACTTCAAAAGCTCCGCCAGCTGCGCACGTTCCGCCGTACTCTGCATATCCGAGATCATTCCGGACTCCGGCTGGTTCTGGATCAGGATGGAACGGAGCACAAGCTGCAGGGGCTGTTTCGCCGAATCGTTCAGGTAGATCATGGCATCAAAGTAGCTGTTCCACATTCCTACGAACTGCCACAAAGACAAGGTCGCGATGATCGGCGTACATACCGGCAGGAGAATCCTGAAGAAGAATACCATTTCGTTCGCGCCGTCCACGTCAGCCGCTTCTCTCAGTTCACCCGGAATGCCCTGATAATAGGTTCGGGCTATGATCATATTCCAGACACTGAAAGCGCCCGGCAGGATGATCGCCCACATGCTGTCCAACAACTTCAGGTTACTGATCAGCAAATATGTCGGGATCAGTCCGCCGCCGAAGAACATCGTGATCACGAAGATAACGTTGAAGAACTTCCTTCCCCTGAAATCCGCTCTGGACATCGGATAAGCCGCCAGCATGGTGATCAGGACGGAAACAAACGTAAATACAACGGAATAGATCACTGCATTCTTGAAACCGATCCAGATCTGCGCGTTGGAAAGGACACGTTCGTATGCCGTCAGCGTCCATTTACTGAAGTCAAACGTAATTCCTTTATTCTGCAGCGTAACAGGGTCGATAAAGGATGCTACGATAATATAGATCATCGGAATCACGATTGCGACAACAAACAGTCCCAGCAGAATATAACCAACCACCAAAAGCGCCTTGTCCTGGAAGGAATATCTGGCAAATCTACTTTTCTTTTTCATCTTGCTCTCCTCCTTTACAGTCCCTGGCCATCGTTCATCTTCGCAACGATCTTGTTGACCGCAACCAGAAGAATCACATTGATCACCGTATTGAACAAACCTACCGCCGTCGAGAAACTGTAATCGCCGTCTAAAAGACCTTTCTTATATACATAGGTCGCTATGATCTCCGAAGATGCCATATTCAGATCAGTCTGCAGGGCGTAAGCTTTCTCGAATCCGATGCTCATGATATTACCTGCCTGCATGATGAACTGAATGATCACGGTCGCTTTGATCGCCGGCCACTCAACCGCCTTGATCTGCTGGAAGATATTCGCTCCGTCGATGACCGCCGCTTCCTTCAGCTCCGTGCTTGCGTTGGACAACGCCGCAGTATAAATGATGGATCCCCATCCTGCACCCTGCCAGATGCCGCTGGCTATGTAGATCGTACGGAACGCCTCCGGCATGGTCATAAAGTTTATCTGCGTGCCGAGGAGCAGGTTTACAGGTCCCGTAACCGACAGGAAAATACGGACGATACCGCAGAGTACAATGACTGAAATAAAGTTCGGCATGTAGAGGCAGAGCTGTATTTTCTTCTTAATGCCCTTGCTCTCGATCCGGTTCAGCAGGAATGCCAGCAGAATCGGAACCGGAAAACCCCACAGCATACCGAATACGCTCAATTTCAATGTGTTGCCCAGATAACTCAGGAAATCCGGGGAGGACAGAAAACGCGAGAAATGTTTGAATCCTACCCACTCACTCCCAAGGATACCCCGGATGGGATTATACTTCTCGAAAGCGATCAGGATACCGCCCATGGGAATATACCGGAAGATGATCGTCAGCGCCAGGGCCGGCAGCAGGAAAATCACATACAACTGCCAGTGCTGCACGATATAGACCAGCGAATTGTGTAATCCCGCGTCTTTCTTTTTAGTGCTTGTGCTCATTGCTTTTTCTCCTTTCTCTTTTTTCATCATCTTGATCTTGTCTTTTTACATTTTTACATTTACTATCCTCTCTCACGACTACAGTGGAATTATAATTGTGCATTTGTAAAAGTCCAAGTTTTATTTTGTAACTAAAGCATATCAGCATTTTTACATAATGTCAACCAATAATATGTTATTTGTACAATATTTTTCCCTTAATTTTTACATTTGCAAAAAATATTGCCCAAAATAGAAACAAACTTTCTAAACGCCTTTGACAATTTGATTATTTTTAGGTATTTTACATTTGACACATCCAAACTTGTGCATTATAATAAAATCACTATATGTGTATCAATATATTATACAAAAATTGCCACCTGTGCGGTTGGACGCTCCAAGGAGCATCCAACCCGACTTCCACATTCACAAAACCCGCGCTTACGCGCTTTTGCGTCTGCTTGCGCATCCGCATTTTGCTCATTTGGAAGTGGGTTGCTAATCCAATGCCTTGCCTGCATTGCCATAAATGGCATGCAGACTGGTCATTGGATTGCAACCGCACAGGTGGAAAAATTGCAGTACAGGAAAAGGAAGTGATATGATATGGCAGAACGAATTACCATTCAGGATATCGCCGACGAACTCGGCGTTTCCCGCAATACAGTTTCCAAGGCGATCAACAACACCGGCCTCCTTGCCGAATCCACCAGACAGAAGGTCCTGAAAAAAGCTATAGAAATGGGATACAAACAATTCTCCTATGTAAATATCTCCCATTTTGAGAAATCGGAGCCTGCTGCGGCAGACAGATCGTCCAGGATGGAGATCTCCCTGTTTACTTCCAACTTTATCGGGAATTCACATTTTGCTTCCACCATGCTGGATAAATTCCAGCGGGAGCTCTCCACACTGGGCTATAGCTTCACCATGCACCGGCTTCAGGATACCGAGATAAAGAATCTGCAGATGCCGGCCGCTTATAATAAGGAAAAAACTGCCGGGATCATGTGTATTGAAATGTTCGACCTCGCATACTGTTCCATGCTCTGCGGACTGGATATTCCCCTTCTTCTCGTAGATTCACCGGTGACCGGGCTGGATAAACCGTTGGGCGCGGATCGCCTTATTATGGATAACCAGTCCAACATCCATGTTTTTGTGAAGGAAATGGTGCGGCGCGGGAAGACACGAATCGGATTCATAGGAAAAACGACGCATTGCCAGTCCTTTTTTGAGCGGTATATGGGCTACCGGAATGCCATGTATCTGTCCGGTCTTCCCTGTCCTGACGAATACTGCATTACAGGCGACAATCCCGGGCAGAAGACTTTTGAGGGGTCGTCTTATCAGGATTACTTAATGGAACAACTCCGGAATCTGGATACTCTGCCGGACGTATTTATCTGTGCGAACGACTTTATCGCCATAGACACTCTGCAGGTATTTAAGAAACTGGGGATTTCCGTTCCCAGCGACGTCTACCTGTGCGGCTTCGACGACTCCCCGGAATCCAGGATCATGTCGCCCACTCTGACCACGATCCACATCCACAGTCAGATCATGGGATTTTCCGCGGTGAATCTGCTGATGTCCCGGATCAAGGAACCGTCCCTCAATTTCCGCACGGTTCATACGGAAACACGCCTGATCTACAGGGAATCCACCGAAGACTAAGGAACCGTACAGAAATAAGGAGGAACGCCGCCATGCGCAATCTACTGAGCCCGGAGGGGCCGCTGATGTCATTTCTTACCAAACTGTCCTACAGCGCTTACCTGAATGTTTTATGGTTTATCTGCTGTCTGCCTGTCGTTACGATCGGCGCATCCACAACCGCTCTTTTCTATGTAACTTTAAAGGTAGCGAAGAATGAAGAAGGCAGCCTGACCAGAGCCTTTTTCCATTCCTTTCAGACAAATTTCAAACAGGCGACCAAAATCTGGCTGATCCTTCTGACATTGGGAATCGCCTTGGCGCTTGACGGATACGTATTCTACCACATGCGTTTTGAAAATGTACTCTGGACCATCGGCACAGCGGTTTTCTTCGTCGCTCTCGTCGCCTACGCCATCATCCTCATGTACATCTTCCCGCTGCTCGCAAGGTTCGACAATACGACCTTTGCCATGTTCAAAAACGCGATCATGATCGGCATGCGTTTCCTTCTGTGCACCGCTCTCATGGCTGTTATTTACTTTGCCATGGCCTTTGTTGTGATTAACATTTTCACACCGGCCATTATTTTCGGGGAGGGATTGTGCGCGCTGCTCTGCTCCTACCTGCTTTCCAATATTCTGCTGATATGCCAGGGTAAGACGGAGGAGCTTCCAGATGCCGGAGCAGATGTCCAGGATCCGGACTGTATAGTAACGGGCAATGCCGTGGCAGGCCTTACAGAAACAGACCATACCGCGGACGCTGCAGAAACGCCGGAGCGGCCGACGACAAAAATCCCTGGAGGCAGCTTATGAAACACGCTTCATTTAATCCGGCGGCATTTCTCAGGGACGAAAATCTGCGGACGCTGCACGGCAGGAAGAAAGTACAATATATCTGGGATTACTATAAACTGCCGCTGGCAGTCCTCTGTATCGTATTGTATGCCGCCGGCTATATGCTCTACGGCCGCATTACTCATAAAGACGCCGTGTTGTACGCCGCTCTTGTCAATGTGGCCGCAGGGGAGGATCTGACGCAGGAACTTACCGGAGATTTTCTGGATTACCTGAACCTGAATCCTTCCAAAAACAAGCTGGGGCTGTATACGGGACTTTATCTCACGGACGACGAGACGAATCAGTACCACGAATATACTTATGCTTCCCGCATGAAAATCCAGGCCGCCATTGACGGCGAACTGATGGATGTGGTTCTGATGAACAGGGAAGCCTTCGACGCTTTCTCACAAAGCGGCTATCTCTACGATCTGAAAGAATTACTGTGCAGAGAAGATCCAGACCTGTATGATCTTGTATCATCTCAACTGGAAAAGAATATTGTGATTTTGGAAGATAATGCCATGGATATGCTGTTTGACGATTCTCTCACCTACAGTGCGAAAACCAGAGAAGCTTTTTACGGGATCGACCTATCCCGCACGAAACTGATCCGGCAGGCCGGATTCAGCGACCCGGTCTATCTGGGTATTGTCGCAAACTGTCCGCGCATAGATTCCGCTCTGGATTATCTGCGTTATCTGTATACCGGAGCATGAGACATTCCGCAGACACAAAGCGCCTCAACTACTGAACTCTCTTCAAAAAGACTGCGCACAGCTAAAGTCCATTACATGATACAGATTGATGATCAGATCTCCCTGATAAACTCATGACTGCATTTTCTGCACCGGATTGCAATGCGCCCACAGGCAAAGACACTTCCTGTTTAGATGAAAAAACAATAAGGCTGTTGCTGCCCGCGGCCTCCTGTCGGAAAATTGCCGGGTTCAACAACAGCCTCATTGAAAGAATCTACACTGAATAAGGCGCCTCACACGCTATGCAAGAAATGTGACCATACCAGCGCCTTCCTCTGCCGCTTCTTCGAAATATTTCTTTAAAGTGTCAAAGGTTTCCCAGACATAAGTAAAAAAGACCCCTTCGTCCTCACCATCCATTACCGGATATACCTCATTGGCAGCCAGATCTTCCATGTTAAATCCGTCCCGGAAAGCGGCTTCGTCCCATGTCTTAAGAGCCTCTGCGATCTGCGCTGTGGTTTCTTTGGAGAGCAGCCTCGCCGGCCCATACCCTAAGTCTTCATCGCTGACCGGCTCCCCGCCAAGCACCATCTGTCCCAGAACATTGTCCTCCGGCATATCCCATACGCGCCCCGTCAGCACAAAGTGAATCGCATGCCACGCCTTATCGACGCACATAAGATCCTTCTCCACATCTTCCTCAAACAGAATCTCCTCAGCGCTTCCTTTCTGCAGCCTTTTTACAAAAAAATCATTCGCCTTGTAGTAATATCCGATCATACTCATAATTCCGTCATCTCCTGTCGCGTTGTCGCTCTTTATTTTGTCTGGCTTTGTTTTGTCCGACTTTGTTTCATCTGACTTTGTTCTGCCCGATTTGCTTTTGCTTACTTTGATTTATTTTCTTTACTTCGCTTTCCCTTATTCTATTTATTTTGCTTTCTTTCGTTTTCCTTCTGTTCGCTTATTCTGCTCTGTTCCTGTTCTTGCCGGTCTTAATTTCTCTCATCAGTGAAGACTCACGCGCAGCCTGCTTTCTCTCTTCTTGCCAGCTCCAGACAACCCATGATTCCCTGATCATCGTGCAGGCTTGCGGGCACGATATAGTGCTCCATATCCGCCAGCTCTTCCGTCTGGATATAGCCGCCCAGCATCTGAGTCACTTTTTTTCGGATCAATGGGAAAAGCTGTTCCTGATGCATCACGCCGCCGCCTAAAATGATCATCTCCGGTGAGAGCGTCAGGATATAACCCACCAGCGCCTGCGCGATGTAGTCCGCCTCCAGATCCCAAACCTCCGGTTGGTCTTTCAGCTCCACCGCCTTCTGTCCCCAGCGCGCTTCAATGGCCGGGCCCGCCGCAAGGCCTTCCAGACAGGTCTTATGATAAGGACACTTGCCTTCGTATGCGTCATCGCTTCTCTTCCGGATCAGCACATGCCCTGCCTCCGGATGCAGCATACCGTGCAGCAACTTTCCGTCTATGTATATGCCGCCGCCAACACCGGTGCCGATGGTCAGGTAGATCACGCATTTCTTTCCTTTGGCCTGCCCGAAGGTCACTTCCCCCAGCACAGACCCGTTCACGTCCGTGTCAAAACCCACCGGACAGCCAAGCGCTTCCCGAAAAGCGCCGACAATATCATAATTCCGCCATGCCAGCTTCGGCGTAGTGGTAATATGCCCATACTCCGGCGACTGCCGGTCCAGTTCCACCGGCCCGAAACACCCGATCCCCAAAGCGTCTACCTGCTTATCCTTAAAATAAGCGATCAGCTTCGGCATGGTAATCTCCGGCGTTTCTGTGGGAATGGAGATCTGCTCGAAGATTTCCCCTGTTTCGTTTCCTACAGCGCATACCATTTTGGTACCGCCCGCTTCCAATGCTCCCAGTCTCATGAATCCCTCTTTTCTGCGCTGCCTTGCGCTCGTTTTATTTCCCCCATGCGAGGCTCTTCGTTTCTTCCTCTATGCTACCACATTCTCAGTCTGCTTCCCATATAATTTTTACAGATCCTGTTTTATTTTTTATTAAGAAATGCTTTAGATTTCCATAATTGATTTTATGTTATATATGTTGTATAACAATTATAAACAGCAAACAGGTTATCAGACATGCATCGGAACCTGAAATCCGGTCATACTGATAACAGGTAACTGTTAACAGACCATATATTCTGGCTGTTACAACATCATTTACAAACAAATAAACCGGCAGCATGCGGCACACCGCCAGAGCGCAGGCCGCATAGTATAAGAAAAGAGGAGTGACTTTTATGTTAAGACCAGCATTATTCAACAATCGTACCTATAAACCCATGTTTTTTGATGATTCCTTCGATCAGATGTTTGACAACGCCTTCAAGAATTTCTGGGGCAACAACGAACTGGCAACCTTCGACGCCTTCAAGACGGACGTAATCGACCAGGGCGACAGCTACCTGCTGCAGGCGGAGCTGCCCGGCTTCGACAAATCCGATATCAACATTGACTTGAAGGACAGCCTGCTCACCATCTCCGCTTCCCACAAGGAAGAGAAGAACGAAGAGGATAAGAGCAAGTATATCCGCCGGGAGCGTTATTACAGCTCGTATTCCAGAAGTTTCCGCGTGAACGACGTGGAGCCCGGCGATATCGACGCTTCCTACAACAACGGTATTCTGGAAGTGAGGTTCCCGAAGAAGGAGATTGCCGCGAAGGAAGAAGTGAAGAAGATTGAAGTGAAGTAGTTTCTGATCCAATCATCTGACCGTACTATAAAGGGTATTCGCCAGTTCCGCAAACTCTTTCCTATACGCATCCGTCAGCTCCAGAGACCGCAGCACCTTATCGACATGATCCAGCGACGCATTCTCCGGATATCTGCTGTGGGATGTCAGCAGACCAAACTCCGCTACCGCCGCCGCAAAGACAAAATCCTCATCCGGTGTGGATGTATAACTCTCATATCCCACCGGATATTCCAGAATCGAACTGCATTTTTCCGCCGGACGCTTGTAGCGGATGCTGAGTGTCAGCCATTCTTTCATCGAAGCAGACGGATACTGCCCGGCGGCAGTCCTGTCAGCCGCCAACGCTTCTTTGTATTCCCTGCCATACTTCAGATCTTCTATCCCTTTCTCCAATTTGGCGTGATTGCCGGCACCCTTCCGGATGATCTCATAGAGCGCCGTCACGCTGTGCCCTGCCCCAATTTCTCCCGCGTCTTTTGTGTCGTCGTGAAAATCTTCTGATGCCAGAGCGCGGTTCTCATACCCCAGCAGACGATAGCTTTCTACCACGGCCGGGTTAAACTCCACCTGAAATTTCACATCCTTGCACACGGTAAGCAGCGTTGCGGCCATCTCTTCTACCAGCACCTTCCGTGCCTCCTGCAGATTATCTATATAGGCATAATTACCGTTACCTTTATCCGCCAGGATTTCCATTTTATTATCCTTGACATTTCCCGTTCCGAATCCGAGCACCGACAGGAAAATACCGGATTTCTTTTTGGCCGTGATCAGATCTTCCAGCTCCTTCTCGCTGGTCATCCCGATATTCAGGTCGCCGTCCGTAGCCAGGATAATACGATTATTGCCGCCCTGTATAAAATGCTGCTCCGCCAGCGCATACGCCGTCTCTATCCCCTTGCTCCCGTAAGTGCCGCCGTTCGCCGACAGAGCGTTCAGCGTCGTCACAATCTTCTGTGTCTCACTGCCCCGCACCCCGTCCAGCACTGTCCGGGTATCCTCGGCGTAAGTCACGACAGAGATCCTGTCCCTGGCTGTCAGATGCTCCGCCAGAAGTCCGAAGGCCTCCTGCAAAAGCGGCAGCTTATCATAAGAATCCATAGACCCCGACACATCCAGCAAAAATACCAGATTAGAAGGCGGCGCCTGCGAATAATCAATCTCCTGCGTTTTTAACCCGATCATCAGAAGATCCGCATTCTCATTCCAGGGGCATCTGCCAATCTGCGTCGTCACACCAAACGGCTCCTCCTTAGACGGATCCTTATAATTGTAATCAAAATAATTAAGCAGCTCTTCGATGCGCACCGCCCCCTCCGGAATGCCTTCCAGCGTATAGCCTTCCCGGATCAGCCGCCGCAGGTTACTATAGGAAGCCGTGTCTACATCCGCCGCAAACGTAGACAACGGTTCCGCCATGACGGAGACAAAGCCCGTCTCCTCCCACTGGCTGTATTCCTCTGCAGAATACTGCCCCGGCTCCCACTCATAAGAATAACAGGATTCCAGATAGCCGCCCGTCATCGCTCTTTTCTCTTCCATGTCGGCAGAGAACTCACCTCCGTCGGCCGCGGAGAACTCTGATTTCTCCGCAATATCTTCCTGCTCCGCTGACCGGGCATTTTCCGTTGCAGACGGTTCCTCCTGCAGCGACCCGGACAGACCGTCGCTTGTTCCGTCATCTTCCCGCCCCGCTTCATACTTTGCCGCGTCCTCTCCCGCGACATCCGGATTACCTGACTCCCCTGCTGCCTCTCCTGTATCGCCGGAATCGTCTGACGTATCCGCTTTCTCTCCGTTAATGTCCACACCACCCGGCCTATCCGTTGCTTCTCCATTAATGTCCACACCACCCGGCGTGTATGCTGCCTCACCGCCGCTGCCGCAGCCGGCCAGCAGGATCACTCCTGTCAGACAGACCACCGCCACTCCTGCCCCATACTTTTTCGTCCGCACATCCTTTTTTCTCATAAATTTTCCTCCTCCGAAAAGTCGCGATACTCCAACAAAATTATTGTTCCTGTCTGTAATACCTTTCAGGGAAGGAAAAGGTTGCAGTCCGGCAAAAAACAGCCTGCCAGTCAAAATGAATGCTTTTTGTGATGCTTCATCCAAATAATGCTGAATGTCATAAATAACAGATCTGACCCAATCACTATGATAAGCCTTGCCGGGGAGCGATGGCTGACAGGCCATTTTCCCGGCACAGCTTATCGCTCATATTCCGTATGCCGTAATATTGCTTCTCATTTCTCAAAAGCTATAAGACTACATTCGTAAGGATGGGAGCAATACACACTTTCTCGCTTATCAGATAATATAGTTCTCAGTATAATCTGAAAATCTCCGCCGCCTGAAAAAATCATGCATTCCGCCGCAAAAAACAGCAGTAACTGATTTGTCATCACCGCAGCTACTGCACCCCCACCTCCTAAAACCAATGTGGGCATAGCGGTTCCTAACAGATATTGCCACTTTTTCAACGGTTCAAAGCAAGCACAGTATGGAGTTAAAGTACTCCAGACGATTCCGAAACCAATCGCATGAAAATGATTTTTTACAAAAATCGCCCAGGTAATTCCATGTATTAACTCATGCACGATAATCAGGCATAGACTAAGCAGAGGCAACGCCACAGCATCTCCCCAGGAAATCCCATCTAAATTAAAACCATTCACATGCTTGTAGAGCCAAAATGTTAAAGCCATAAACGGAAACATGACTAAAAAAGCTAAATATTTTGCTTTTTTCGTATTGACAACCACATTCTTCATTTTGTATCCTTTTTGCCGCATTTCAGAGCTTAATTTTTCAAAGTCATTTTTACGTTTCAATTCTTTTTCTGTTAATTCGTTTTTGTCCTTATCCACACTTAATTCCTCCAAATTGCTGTTTGTCTGTTTCTTGAAATGCGTCTATCGCCTGCCCGATTTCCGCTGCCATTCCTCAATCCGGTTGACTGAATCCGCGTACTGTTATACTGCATTCGCCGGAACGGATTACCTCACAGGGTGATGATGAGCTTGCCTTCGGCAGCAGGCAGTACGATCATCCCGCAGACAGAAGCATACCACAGTGGGATCCGGCAGCAGGCAAATCTTCCCGGACCGCATAAATCGTTCCTGAATGTCAAAAAAAGAGAGGGAGCTTTAAAAGCTCCCTCTCCATTTCTTTTGCAATTCTGCTTTTCCAGCCCGTGCAAGCTGCCCACGAAATCCAGACGGATGAATCATGCTTTTTCCTCCACCGTCAGTTCCTGGACAAACACGCCTCCAGCCCAGGCGGTGGACGTGGCCGCATTGGGATAGCCCGCCAAAATCCGCTGGCAGCCGGACAGTCCCAATCCCCGGCCCTCTCCCTTGGTGGAAAAGCCCTCGATCCAGATTTTATCCGGGTCGATAGTCCCGGTGTAAGGGTTAGACACCCGCAGGGACAGCCTGCCCTTTTGAGACAGCAGGACAATCTCTACCCAGG
>CANPTH010000007.1 GCA_947576945.1 uncultured Lachnospiraceae bacterium | reverse complement strand
TTCCCGCACCTGACCTCCCTTCAGTCCCAGAGTATTTCGACTGATTGGGTTATTTACGTGTTCTCACACACACTTAGAATTATACCACAATTTGGTTATCAGTCAACTATTATTTTTGTAAAATATTTTATGCGATCTGTCCTTCCAGCACTTTCGCACTCTCTGCGATCGCTGAATCGATCCCTGCCGGATTCTTTCCGCCGGCCTGTGCCATATTCGGACGGCCGCCGCCGCCACCGCCTACAAGCGCCGCGATTCCCTTGATCAGATTGCCTGCGTGGGCGCCCTTGTCCATCGCACCCTGAGTTGCCATAGCGATCATGTTCACCTTGCCGTCCTTGTCGGAGATCAGCACCACGACGCCCTCGCCCAGCTTCTCTTTCAACTGGTCTCCCAGCTCCCGCAGGCCGTTCATATCCACCCCGGCAACTTTAGATGCCAGCAGCTTCACGCCCTTTACTTCCTGCACCTGATCCATCACGTCACCCAGTGCGTCTTTGGCCGCCTTGCTCTTTAACGCCTCATTCTCGCTCTGCAGCGCCTTCATCTCTGCCATCAGATGTTCACACCGCTCCAGCAGACTGGCGGGGGAAGTCTTAAGCACCCTGGCCGCCTCATGCAGCTGCTCTTCCAGCTTCTGATAATAAGCCGTTACGTTAGCGCCCGTCACCGCCTCGATCCTGCGCACGCCCGCAGCCACGCCGGATTCGGACAGGATCTTGAAGGATCCGATCATACCGGTAGCTTTTACATGGGTACCACCGCAAAGCTCCTTGGAAAAAGCACCCATCTGCACGACTCTTACCGTCTCACCGTATTTCTCACCGAAAAGCGCCATGGCCCCGGACTGCTTCGCCTCCTCGATCGTCATCACCTTCGTCTCTACCGCCAGGTTCTCCGCGATCTTCTCATTGACGATCTGTTCCACGCGTCCGATCTCCTCCGCCGTCATCGCCGCAGAGTGAGAGAAGTCGAAACGGGTTCTCTCGCCGTCCTGATAGGAACCGGCCTGCTCCACATGACTGCCCAGCACTTCCCTGAGCGCCTTCTGCAGCAGGTGTGTGGCGCTGTGGTTCTTGCAGGTACTGCCCCTTCTTCCGGCATCTACGGACAGTGTCACGGCGTCGCCCACCTTGAACATACCGCTGGTCACTTTGCCCACATGGCCCACCTTGCCGCCCAGAAGCTTGATCGTATTCTCTACCTGGAACACACCGTCAGCCGTGGTGATGCTGCCGACATCGCCTTCCTGTCCGCCCATGGTGGCATAGAAAGGCGTCTGCTCCACGATCACCGTACCCACTTCGCCGTCCGTCAGCGCTTCCACCAGCTCCGTCTCCGTGGTCAGTACCGTCACCTTCGAGTCAAAAGTCAGATTGTCATATCCCACAAATTCCGTCGTAACGGCCGGATCGATGGACTCATACACAGTCACATCCGCCCCCATATAGTTGGTCGTCTTGCGGGCCTTGCGGGCCTTGTCCTTCTGCTCCTGCATACATGCCTTAAAGCCGTCTTCATCCACCGCAAAGCCTTTTTCCTCCAGGATCTCCCTTGTCAGATCCAGCGGGAATCCATAAGTGTCGTACAGTTTAAAGGCATCAGCGCCGCCAAGCACCTTACCGTCACCGGCTCCCATGGCCTCTACCATCTCATTTAATATGGTAAGCCCCTGATCGATGGTCTTATTGAATTTATTCTCTTCCTGTGTCAGCACGTTAAAGATGAAATCCTTCTTCTCTTCCAGTTCCGGATAGCCGTCCCGGGAGCCTTCAATGACCGTCTCCGCCAGATTGGACAGGAAGATTCCCTGAATGCCCAGCTTTCTTCCCTGACGCGCCGCCCGGCGGATGATTCTGCGCAGCACATAGCCCCGGCCCTCGTTGGAAGGCAGGATACCGTCAGAAATCATAAAGGTCGCCGAACGGATATGATCAGTGATGATACGGATGGAAACGTCCGTCTCATAATCCTTCTTATATTCCACACCGGCAATCTCACACACCCTCGTGCGCAGCGCCAGCACCGTGTCCACATCAAAAATAGAATCCACATCCTGCACCGCAGACGCCAGACGCTCAAGTCCCATGCCGGTATCGATATTCTTCTGCACAAGCTCCGTATAGTTGCCCTTGCCGTCATTATCGAACTGGGTAAACACGTTATTCCAGATCTCCATATAGCGGTCGCAGTCACAGCCTACCGTACAACCGGGCTGACCGCAGCCATAATTCTCCCCACGGTCATAATAGATCTCCGAACAGGGGCCGCAGGGGCCGGAACCATGCTCCCAGAAATTATCTTCCTTGCCGAAACGGAAGATCCTCTCCGCCGGAATGCCCATCTCTTTATTCCAGATCTCGAAGGCTTCCTCATCATTCTCATAGATGGAAGGATAGAGCCTGTCCGCATCCAGTCCCACCACCTCCGTGAGAAATTCCCAGCTCCACGCGATCGCCTCGCGCTTAAAATAATCCCCGAACGAGAAGTTTCCCAGCATCTCGAAAAAGGTGCCGTGTCTTGCCGTCTTACCCACATTCTCCAGATCCCCGGTACGGATACATTTCTGACAGGTGGTGACCCGCTTTCTGGGCGGAATCTCCTGTCCCGTAAAATAAGGTTTAAGCGGCGCCATACCGGAATTGATCAGCAAAAGACTGTTGTCATTGTGCGGCACCAGCGAAAAGCTTTTCATCTTCAGATGTTCCTTGCTCTCGAAAAATTCCAGGAACATCCTTCGTAAATCATTTACACCATATGGTTTCATCGTTGTTCTCTATCCTTTCTGTTTCCCCTTTTTAAAAGGTAAACTTGTCTGCAAAGTAAGCATCCAGCTGGTCAATGGCCACCCGCTCCTGCTCCATGGAGTCGCGGAAGCGCACAGTCACACAGCCGTCCGTCTCGGAATCAAAATCATATGTAACGCAGAAGGGCGTCCCGATCTCATCCTGTCTGCGATACCGCTTACCGATATTGCCTCTGTCGTCGAACTCACAGTTGTACTTCTTCGAAAGCTGTGCGAAAACCTTCTCCGCGCCTTCGTTCAGCTTCTTCGAAAGAGGCAGTACGCCGATCTTCACAGGCGCCAGCGCCGGATGGAAGTGCAGCACGGTACGCACATCTCCCTCGCCGATCTCTTCCTCGTCATAAGCGCCGCACAGCACTGCCAGGAAAAGTCTCTCCACACCCAGAGACGGCTCAATAACATAAGGAATATATTTCTCATTCTTCGAATCGTCGAAATAGGACATGTCCTCACCGGAGGTATTCTGATGCTGTGTCAGGTCATAGTTGGTTCTGTCAGCGATACCCCACAGCTCACCCCAGCCGAAGGGGAACAAAAACTCGATGTCCGTAGTTGCCTTGGAATAGAAGGAAAGCTCTTCCGGATCGTGGTCGCGGACACGCATCTCCTCTTCCTTCATGCCCAGGCTCTTTAAGAAATCGATACAATACTGCTTCCAGTAAGCGAACCATTCCAGATCCGTATCCGGCTCACAGAAAAATTCCATCTCCATCTGCTCAAACTCCCGCACACGGAAGATGAAGTTACCAGGCGTGATCTCATTCCGGAAGGACTTACCTACCTGACAGATACCGAAAGGAATCTTCTTACGGGATGTCCGCTGTACATTCTTGAAGTTGACGAAGATACCCTGCGCCGTCTCCGGCCGCAGATACACCGTATTCCTGGCGTCTTCCGTAACACCCTGAAATGTCTTGAACATCAGGTTGAACTGTCTGATATCCGTAAAGTTATGTTTGCCACAGGTCGGGCACGGTACATTATGTTCCTCGATAAAATCCTTCATCTCCTGCTGGCTCCAGCCGTCCACAGAACTGTCTAACGTCATGCCCTGTTCCGCAACATAATCTTCAATGATCTTATCCGCGCGGAATCTCTCATGACATTCCTTACAATCCATCAGGGGATCGGAGAAACTGCCCAGATGTCCGCTGGCTACCCAGGTCTGCGGATTCATTAAGATCGCACAGTCCACACCTACATTGTAGGGGCTTTCCATCACGAACTTCTGCCACCATGCCTTCTTGATATTATTCTTAAGTTCCACGCCCAGATTGCCGAAATCCCACGTATTCGCCAATCCGCCGTAAATCTCGGAGCCAGGGTACACAAACCCTCTTGCTTTCGATAACGCCACTATTTTTTCCATTGTCTTTTCCATCTTCTCTGTCCTTTCTATATTCCACCGCCACACTGCGGCTTGTTATCTGTTAATCACCTGTCTGCATCTATAATCTGCTGAATTTTTGTATACTGTTTTTAAAATAATATATGTTTTCATAATATGTGTTATTCAAAAATAATATACGACAATGCACCATTTGTCTCTCCGGATTCCAAAGCCGGATAGGAAATATTGACACTGCCTTTCCCAGCGAAAGACACATCCAGGTTCGTATCGGCGCTCTGGTTTACATAAAGTACTTTCCCATAGGTATTCACCAGAAGCTCCTCCGTTGGCCGCATCCCGATAATCACAACCTTCTTCTTCTCCGGCTCTTCTATACCGCCGATCTCCATCGGCTGCCCTTTTGGAGAAATAAATGCGACATAGCCCAAATTGTAATCCTGTCCTTCCGCCTCTTCCAGTGTCCCTACAAATAACGTCCGGTTGTTAAAAGCGCTGTAATCTTCATCTGATGCATAATCAAAATAAATCAGCACCTTACCGTCCCGCTCGTCTACCTCTCCAAGCACGACTTTTCCTTCACCGTTATCTGTACAGTACTCCTCAACTCTCTCCCGCGCCAGCGTTGCAAGCCCGTCTTTCTCATAATAATCCTGTTCAAACTGCCCTATGATCTGATGGCTGATCTTTCCGTCTTTATCAATGGAAAGGGAACTCACCTCCGGCGTCCTTTCACTGCCGCAGCCGGTAAACATACTGGCCGCTGCCAGAATAAATGCACAAACCTTCAACTTTTTTGGCGCCGCAAGTGTACAGGCCGGCTGCATAAGTGTTCTTCTCATACTCTCTCCTCCCACATACTGCATTACATTATATTAAAGATTATCCACAATTTCAAGACTTTTAAACGTCCTGTCAAGATATCGTCTTCGATAATCATCTGTGATCGCCCGAAGCTCTGCCAGCACATTTTCCTTCACCGTAAATGTATACAGTTTTTCAATGCTCGAACTCATAATGTAAGACACCGTATAGGCTGTAGACTCGTCCCAATCTCCCTCAACGGGCATTCCCGGGAATTCCCCGTTGACTACCATCGCCTTCATCTCAAAAATACAGCGGATCAGCCTGTTGGAAATCCCTTTATGTAATACCGCACGCAGTGACTGGTACACCAGCTTCAACATTTCCTTCTCGTCATTGTTCTCTCTCGTGTAATAATCAGACACCTCCAGGAAGTACATTCCATAATAGGCGCCCTCGAAATCCTCCCGCAATCCTTCAAAGTAATTACTGATTGCGGCATCCATGACCGTATAGGAATTCCTGCCGGCATACAGTTTAAACTCTCCGAAAGAGAAGGGATTTGTCGCTGCCAGCAGCCTGCTGTTAGGCTTGCGTGCTCCCCTGGCAAAAGCGGAAATTTTTCCCTTCTCCTTCGTAAGTATCACCACTCTTCTGTCATATTCCCCCATTGGCTCAGCCTTTAAAACCATTCCCGTAATCTGTATATATTCCTGCATGAGAATGCTCTCCTGCCCTTTCCTTCCCCTCACATTTCTCCGTACTTTCGTCCCGTGTTGCATTTTTGTAGGCCAGAAAATCATCAATTCGGCCTGTTATCATAAATTTATCCCAGTAATTTATCGCTTTCATCTTACGCCCCCTGATCCTGTATGACGCTGATACACGCAGTGTAGAGAGTGGACGCAGCCGCCTGACAGGTATTCTTTTCATAATGATAGGGTTCGCAGATTTGTCTTTTTCTATTCTGTTTCTTTGGGGTTATAGCCGAAATTTTTCAGCAGATAATCACTGTCCCTCCAGTCTTTCTTCACCTTCACCCAAAGCTTCAGATTAACCTGACGCTCCACCAGTTCCTCTATATCCGGCCGGGCCAGAGAACCGATTTTCTTAAGCATACTGCCCTGCCTGCCAATAATGATTCCCTTATGGGATTCCCGCTCACAGACAATGGTCGCCTCAACATCAACAATATGCCTGCGGAATTTCATCAACTCAATAGTAACCGCGATCCCGTGCGGAATCTCCTCCTCCAGACAGCGCAGTGCCTTCTCTCTGATCAGCTCCGCCACAATCTGGCGCACAGGCTGATCTGTCACAGTATCTTCGTCGTAAAAAGGTTCCCCGTAAGGCAGATACTTCATGATGCACTCGATCAGCACCTCCATACCATCCTTCTTCAGCGCGGATACCGGAACAATTTCCGCAAAGTCAAGCTGTTTCCTGTAGGCATCTATATAAGTAAGGATCAATTCCTTCTGTACCGTATCAATCTTATTGATCACTAAAACAACAGGTGTTTTTGTTTTTTTCAGCTGTTCGATGATATGTTGTTCCCCTGCTCCGATATAGTCCGTCGGCTCCACAAGCCAGAGGATCACGTCCACATCCTCCATAGTGCGTTCCGCCACATTGACCATATAACTTCCCAGTTTATTCCTGGCCTTATGTATTCCCGGTGTATCCAGAAACACAATCTGCCCTTCCTCTGAAGTGTATACTGTTTGAATGCGATTTCTGGTAGTCTGCGGCTTCTTCGACGTGATAGCGATCTTCTGCCCGATCAGCGCATTCATCAATGTCGATTTACCCACATTAGGTCTGCCGATCAATGTGGCAAACCCTGCCTTAAATTGTCTGTTTTGGTTTTCCTGCATATGTCCGCGTTTCACTCCCTCATACCATCTTTATCTCTGTCAGATTCCTTCAAAACCGGTTATTCTTCGTCTGAACTACTGTATTCTTCCCGCTGGCCGTGTTCTTTGACCCGGTCATGATCTTCCTGCCGGCTTTCACGCAATGGCTCCGTCTGATTTCCTGTCATCTTCCGGTCATCTGGCGTTCTCATATCCATAACATAAGGATTATACGGCTTCTTATTTCCGGCTGTCCATCCTGCATGTTTCTTCATCTGCCTCTTTACGATAATCCGCACGATCAGAATAAAAATCACACCTGCAATCAGCCACACAACCAAATACGGAATATGAATCACAAACCAGATTGCTGCATTCCTGATCCCCCGGCTGACCCCTTCCAGACTCTCCAGGAATCCGTTTCGAATCCGTTCCCCTGTCGAGGCTCCTTCCGCAGGTGAATAGCGCTCCACTTCATCCACATTTAAATATACCGTGCTGTAATCAATCTTATTGTCATATGTACGCAGCTGTGCTTCCATACTCTCTATCTGATAGCGTACCTCCGAAAGACGTCCCTCGATCGTTACGATGTCCTCCACCGACTCCGCCTGTTCCAGCAACACAAGCAGCCTGTCCTGCTCCGTGAGAAGCGCCTTCTTATGACTCTCCAGGTCTACATACTGCAGCGTTACATCCGTCACACTCTCCGAACGGCTTGTCACATTGGTCTGCTCTCCAACCTCTTCAAGAAATACATCCAGATTCTCCCTCGGTATCCGCACCGTCATATTGGCATATCGCAGATATTTTGTTCCCTGAAAATCCTTGGAGTATTCTTTCCCTCTGCTATAGCTGGACATCTCTTCCACGTAACCGCCAAGTTCCGTGACCCTCCGTTCAATCCCGGGCAAAAGTGAATCAAACTGTTCCGTCTCCACAGTAAGGTTTACATTCTTGATCAGCTTCCGTTCCGAAGCCTCCGGCTCGTGCAATGCTGCATCGACATTCCCCGCTTCCTCCTGTTCCATCGCTTCTTCCGGATACGCTTCCGCCGACTCATTCTTATAGATTCCACCGCCGGCGTCGTAAGATGCCGTATCGGATGCTGACTCATAAACAGACATTTCCATGCCGCCTGCGCTGCCGCAGGCGGCAAGCGTTATCATTATAACCACCGCCGTCAGAATGGTATACACATATTTCTGCACTCTCTTTCTCATAAACTCCTCCAGATCATACCCCTAATGGAACAGATACGCAATCTCCCCGAACCGCTCTGCATTCTCTTTGATCTTCTCCTCATTCCCCACAACACACAGATAATCATCCTCGATAAATGCACGGATATATACCGCCAGTTTCCGAATTGTATCTGCATCCGCCGAAAGCAGCTCTTCTCTGTTCTTCTGCAGCTGTTCGTATTCATAGTGTGTCATGTACCCGGTGAGGGAGTACATCCCCTTCGCAGAAGGCGTCAACGGCATATCCAGCTCACTGAGCGCACCGATAATATATTGTGTCATCGTTCTCTCGTCAGCTTCAAACCCGGCAATATGATCCGCCGCCTTCTCGTAAACATCGATCGTCTTCTCCAGATTAGGATCCCTGTAGGACACGAAATAACTTTCTCCCGACTTACCGAAATTACACATACATCCGTAGGCGCCGCCCTTCACACGCACCTGTGTCCAAAGATAATCATACCCCATCAATACACGAAGCACACGAAGCGCTCCATGATACGGAAGACCTTTTCGTACAAAATTGCCAGCCCGACACACATATTGAATCTGTGCCGCAGACATAAATCCTTCATTTTTCTTAACCGGCACCGGATCATACCCCGGTCTGTCAACTGCATCCGTATATAAACTGCTCTTAAACTTCTCGATCAGCGGCGCGATCTCCTGCAGCCCCTCCGGTTCTGCGGTATAATCCACCAGCAGATTCTCCGCACGAAAAATATACCGGACCAATTTCTGCAGATTATCTGTCAGCTCTCCTTTCCTCTCCTCAAACTCCTTCTCCAGTCCTTCCAACAGCCGATAGAAAGGAATGCCGTTAATATGCTCCAGCACCATTGCCGGTTTTGAAAAGTATGCCATTGCTCTGCCCGCCGCCAGTGTATGTCCTGCCGACATCATACTCGCCTGTTTACAGGAACGGGCCTCCGCCACCAGTTCATAGAGCCGTTTGGCATCCGTGTAATTCGATCTTGTCAGGATCTCTTCCGCCAGCGCAAAAGCCTGCGGCAGATTTTCATATAAGACTTTCACCTTCAGATCAAAAGTGGCCGTATATTTTTCCAAATCCCTGGCATCCGTATAGGTATTAACCACCGGTGCAATACCGCCGGTCTGCAGATTGATCTCATTATACAGCTCACTGTAACTGTGGTCTGCCGTATTCACCAGACCAAGCATCATCTTTAATATCCCCACATAAGGGAACAATTCTTCCGGCACCTGCCTTAAATCAAACATAAAGCGCAGATAGCCGATACCGTTTGTGTAAATATCATGATACAGAAGAACCGTATCGCCGACTTTCTTCTCCTCATTAACATAAGGCGCGGCTTCTTTCTTCAGATCCGCCCTGGAAAGCAGCGGAATTCTCTCCAGATCCTCTTTCAGGCTCGGCTCCTCCTGATACAGACGAAGTTCTTCTGTCTCCCTTACGACCTTCGCTATCTCTTCGCTGCTCATAGCTGCTTTCTTCTGTGCCAGCTTCTCCGCAAGCTCTCTTTCTTTTCTGCCGGTCAGTCCTTTCACCGGATTTACGACTACGATACTCTTATGGGAATTCTGCAGCAGATACTTCCTGATCATATCTTCATAATAGGAAGTGTCTACCTTCTTCTTCAGCTCTCGATAGACCTCCAGCAATTCCACCTCCACAAACGGTTTCCCGTCATCATACAGCCACGATTCCAGCATCTGCAGTCCATACATAAGTCCCTTCGGATAAGAACCAAAATCCGCTTCTCTGTACTTAAATTCACTGCTGTTCAGGCTCGCTTCCACCGCCTTCTTATCAAGCCCCTTCTCGGAAGCTGCTTTAAATGTATCCTCTATAATGCGGATAAAAGTATCCCGCTGTTCGGCATTCGCATTCTTTGCGATCACGGAAAAATAAGGCTGCCTGACACCCGTATCATATACACAGCTCACATCCGTTCCGATACCGGCATCCAACAGAGCCTGCTTAACGGGCGCTCCCGGTATCGAACACAGTACATCTGCCAATGCCGCAAATCCGTTACAGAACTCCGGTCCCGGCTGTTCTCCCAGCGAAACGTTATAAGCCAGATACGTATTATCCTGTTCCGACTCGCTCTCCATAATAGAATATTGTTTCTCAACTATTCTCATGGAAGAAAAGGCAGGCTCTGACGCCAGAGAAGAATCCACCGCCAGCGCTTCATATCTGGACAGATACTCTTCGTCAATATACTGGAGCTTCTGAGCCATATCCATGTCCCCGTACAGGTAAATATAGCTGTTGGAAGGATGGTAATATTTCTTATGAAAAGCCAGAAAATCATCATATGTCAGCTCCGGAATCACATCCGGATCCCCGCCGGACTCCACGGCATAGGATGTATGAGGATAGAGTGAATTCATGATCTCCCGTTCCAACACATCATCCGGAGAAGAATAAGCCCCCTTCATCTCACTGTACACAACGCCGTTAATACGCAGGGCATCCCCGGCATCCTCCATCTCATAATGCCAGCCTTCCTGTTTGAAAATTTTCTCTTCATGATAAATGTTGGGGTGCAGCACCGCATCCAGATACACATCCATCAAATTCTGGAAGTCTTTATCATTACAGCTGGCCACAGGATACACCGTCTTGTCCGGATAGGTCATGGCATTTAAGAAAGTATTCAACGATCCTTTCGCAAGTTCAATAAACGGATCTTTCACCGGAAATTTATCCGATCCGCACAGCACCGTATGCTCCACAATATGTGCAACCCCGGTACTGTCCTTTGGCGGCGTACGGAAACCGATATAGAATACCTTATTTTCATCATCATTCGATAAGAGCGCCACTCTCGCCCCCGTCTTATTGTGTTTCAATAAATAACTGACTGAATTTAAATCCCTGATCTCCCGTCTCTCGATCACTGTATAAGCCTGCAACTGTTCTATCTGCATGATCCTCATAAACTCCTTTCATCTTGTCCTGTATAGCTTCACACGCTAAACGACATCAAACTTAATTTTGATAATATCAGCTCCTGCACTACAATACCGTATTTCTTCTTCTGCGCAAGATTCATCCCCACCAGTTCTTCCAGTTTCATCACTTTATTTTCATACTTCACCTCTGCCCTGCCAAGCAGGCTCTTCTTTTCCACCAGCGTACAGACTTTGACCCTGGCCTTAAGCTGCCGGTACGTCTTATAGGAAAACTGTTCCGGCGTCATATAATAGAACTGACTCTCCAGAGTCGTCTCCGGATCAGTATCCTTCAACAGATAGTGTTCCACGATACTCTTAAATTTAAAAGTAACCATTTCATCTTCCAGAATCTCCTGATAAGTATATTTCGCTCCCAGATACAAGGAACCTGTATCCTGCATAAAATATTTGAAATCTCTATTCTGATATTCCACTTCTTCTACCATCCCGTATAGTAAGTTCATTCCGATAACGGTTTGGCCGCCTGCTTCCCCGTTACCTGTATCCTGCCGTACAAATTCACTCTCTGTTTATCCGGATACAGTGCTTCCCGCCAGAGATTCGATCTTATCTCCGCTCATGCGAATGGCATCTTCGATCGTGCGTCTGCTCAATCCCGATTCCTGCATCACTTCCTCCACAGTCACCTTCCTGCGAAGTTCTTCGTAAAGCTCATCCGCCGCCCTGGCAACTTTATTAACCTTATCCAGAATTTTCCTGTCTTTCCTGACCTCCTCGGCGCTCTGCGCTATATACTCTTCCATGGCATCCATGACCATTCGGGCCAGCATTCCCTGCGCCTCGGACGCATCCTCCAGCGCCCCCAGCATGGTAACACCCGCAGCCACCGCCAGGTTGCCCTCCCCGATCAGATCCTCCAGATAAACTCCCTGTCCGGCATAGAGCTTCGCGATCTCCAGCACTTCCGGCAGATACAGCTGTGTCAGCAGACTCCTCGCCTCTGCGTCCCCCGCCATGGCAGACAACGTCACTGCTTCCCGCTCCCCATCCGTCACTTCAGGAAGATTCTTAAGCTCCTCCAGATAATTCTCCAGATAATCCTTCTCTTCCTGTGCAAGATACTCATCCGGATCGACCGGCTCACCGATACCGATCCTGCGCTGATGCAGATAAGCATACACCATATCCATCTGCTCCCCGCTTAAGGCAAGCGGTCCGAACAACACCTCCACCTGCTCTTTTGAGACACAGTTTCCCTGCTCCCTGGCCTTCTTCCTGACCTCTTCCAAAGTCTTCGCAAATATAAGCTCTCTGTTTTCCGTATTCATATCTCCCGTCACATTCCCTCTTTCTTCGAAATCACTGCAATAGTCTGTCCAGGCTGTCACACAGCCCGGACATTTTACGAATTCTTAACATGTGTATGCGTATACAAATGTTCTTCACAGTATTCATAATTCCCGTCACATTTGGAACAGAACCGGAACTGCAGTTGCGGGCTGTCAACTTCCGTTCTGCCGCAGATCGCACATTTATGCTTGGTAATGCCCGAATTCCGCTTCACATCCCGCTTAAATTCCTGTCTTCTGTGTATCTGCTTCGGATTCAAATGCATCATGTTGCGCGAAGTCAGGAAGAAAACAACAAAATTAAGCAGCGAAGCGGCGATCGCAAATTTACCGTCCACACTTGTCTGCAGGAAATCGAACAACAGCATGACAGCATAGATGGTGCCCAGCCATTTCACCTTGATCGGTATGATAAACATAAGCAGTACCTGAACATCCGGAAATGTCGCCGCAAATGCAAGGAAGATAGACATATTAATATAATAAGTGCTGAAGTACAGGGAAGTGATCAGAAAATAATAATCCGCTCCCAGACCCGCTATCATATCCCTGTTAAACAGATACTGAAATCCCATCAGTAAAAAACTGCCCGCTATCGTAAAAAGCATTCCCTGAAACAAATAGACATTATACCGGTATGTGCCCCATGTTCTCTCCAACGTCGTTCCGATGGAACAATAAAAATAAAGCATAAGCAGCGTAAAGAAAATATTGCTGCTTTCGGGCGGGATCAGAATCCATGTGAACAACCTCCAGACCTGCCCGTGAAGGATTGCGTAGGGATTCAGCGTCAGATACAGAATCAGCGTACCGCTCCTGTCAAACATCTGCAGCAGATATCCCACCGCATAGCATAATACCAGTACAAAAGAAAGATTCTGAATCGCATATTTCCCAAATTTACGTTCAAAAGAACTCATTTTCATCTTATTTAACCACGCCTTTCTCTTAACCTGTGTGCATTTTCAAATAGAAAACTGAATACATTTTAACATTCCTTATTTTAAAAGTAAACGATACTGCTTTCAAAAATGCATAAGTCATGAAAATTTTATAAATACATCCTGAAATCTTAACACTTTACCAACAATTAGCCAATTGCTTTTTACAAAATGGTGTCGTATAATGACAGAGTCTGTCAGAGCAGCTCTACTTATTTATATAGCAGTTTATATAGCAAATGCAGACAGGATTCCGAGAGACTATATCAAAGATAAGGAGTGAGATCTGAAATGAGTGAGATGCAGTATACTCTTGGTATTGATATCGGTTCTACCACCGTAAAGATCGCTGTTCTCGATCAGAGGCAGCAAATACTCTTCTCCGACTATCAAAGGCACTTTGCAAACATAAGAGAGACCTTATCCGGTCTATTACAGAAGGCATATGACATGCTGGGCAATCTGACCATCCACCCGATGATCACCGGTTCCGGCGGTCTGACTCTTGCCAACCACCTGCAGGTTCCCTTCGTCCAGGAGGTCATTGCTGTTTCCACTTCCCTGCAGACCTTCGCCCCCGTCACCGACGTGGCGATCGAGCTGGGCGGTGAAGACGCCAAAATAATTTATTTTGAAAACGGTAACGTAGAACAGCGTATGAACGGTATATGCGCCGGAGGCACAGGTTCTTTCATCGATCAGATGGCCGCCCTGCTGCAGACAGACGCGCCCGGACTGAATGCCTATGCACGAAACTATCATTCTCTATATACGATCGCAGCAAGATGCGGTGTTTTTGCCAAATCTGACATCCAGCCCCTGATCAATGAAGGCGCCACGAAAGAAGATTTATCCGCTTCCATTTTCCAGGCGGTAGTAAACCAGACCATCAGCGGTCTTGCCTGTGGCAAACCAATCCGTGGCCACGTTGCTTTTCTGGGCGGTCCGCTGCACTTTCTGTCAGAATTAAAACAATCCTTCATCCGTACCCTGAAGCTGGATGAAGATCATATTATCGATCTTGACGATTCTCATCTGTTCGCAGCCATCGGTTCTGCGCTGAATGCGAAGGAAGAGACTTTCTACAGCATGGAAGAAATGGTAAGAAAGCTTTCTGCCGATATTAAGATGGAATTCGAAGTGGAACGTATGGAGCCTCTGTTCGCTTCCCAGGAAGAGTATAATACCTTCCGCAGCAGACACTCCGCACACCATGTGGCTACTTCTGACCTGTCCACCTACAAAGGTAAATGTTTTCTTGGTATCGATGCCGGTTCCACCACTACCAAAGTGGCCCTGGTGGGCGAGGACGGCTCACTGCTTTATTCTTTCTACAGCAGCAATGACGGAAGCCCTTTAAAAACCGCCATCCGTTCCCTGAAAGAAATCTATGCGCTTCTGCCTGCGGATGTTCAGATCGTCCGCTCCTGCTCCACCGGCTACGGTGAAGCTCTGATGAAAGCTGCTTTTCTGCTGGATGACGGTGAAGTGGAGACAGTGGCACATTACTATGCAGCCGCTTTCTTTGATCCGGAAGTAGACTGTATCCTGGATATCGGCGGACAGGATATGAAATGCATCAAGATCAAAAACCAGACGGTAGACAGCGTACAGCTCAACGAAGCGTGTTCCTCCGGATGCGGTTCCTTTATAGAGACTTTCGCCAGATCTTTAAATTACAATGTGGAAGATTTCGCCAAAGCCGCGCTGTTTGCCGAACATCCCATCGATCTGGGAACCCGGTGTACCGTATTCATGAATTCCAAGGTGAAACAGGCTCAGAAAGAAGGAGCATCTGTCTCCGATATTTCCGCCGGACTTGCTTATTCCGTGATCAAAAACGCGCTGTTTAAGGTGATTAAGGTTTCCGATGCCACAGAACTGGGCCGGAACATCGTGGTGCAGGGCGGCACTTTCTATAACGACGCCGTGCTCCGCAGCTTCGAAAAAATCGCGGACTGCCAGGCCATCCGGCCTGATATCGCCGGTATTATGGGCGCCTTTGGCTCTGCACTGATCGCCCGGGAACGTTATCGTGAAGGTGCATGCACTTCCATGCTGACCATCGAACAGATCATGAACCTGCAGTTTGAGACCAGTATGGCAAAGTGCAAAGGCTGCACGAATAATTGCCGGCTCACCATCAATAAATTTACAGGCGGACGCCAGTATATCTCCGGCAACCGCTGCGAACGCGGCATCGGCAGATCCCGCAGTGAGAACGGAATGCCGAACCTTTATGAATACAAGCTGAAAAGGCTCTTTTCCTATGAACCGCTGTCTCCTGACCTGGCTCCGAGAGGCACTGTCGGTATTCCGCGTGTTCTGAATATGTATGAAAATTATCCATTCTGGTTCACCTTCTTTACGAAGCTGGGCTTTCGCGTTGTGCTCTCGCCCAGCTCCAACCGCAAGATCTATGAATTGGGGATTGAATCCATCCCCAGTGAATCGGAATGCTATCCCGCGAAGCTGGCACATGGACATGTGGCATGGCTGATCAGCCAAAAGGTAGATTTTATCTTCTACCCTGCGCTCTTCTACGAGCGCGATGAGTTTCATGACGCAAACAATCACTACAATTGTCCGATCGTCACTTCCTATTCAGAAAATATCAAGAATAATGTAGAACAGATCGGACGCGGCGAAGTTCCGTTCCGCAACCCTTTTATGTCCTTCCGGGATCTGCAGACGGTCACTTCCGCGCTCACCAGAGAGTTTCAGGATCTTCCTGTCACGGCGGTAATAGATGCGGCGCAGGAGGCATGGATCGAGCTGGAACAGGCCAGACAGGATATGCGGAGCAAAGGCGAAGAAGTCCTTCGATTTATGGAAGAAAACCACAAGCGTGGTATCGTACTGGCCGGCAGGCCTTATCATGTCGATCCGGAGATCAACCATGGCATTCCGGAACTGATCAATTCCTACGGCCTTGCAGTGCTGACGGAAGATGCCATATCCCATCTGGCGCAGCCGGAACGACCGCTGATCGTTTCTGACCAGTGGATGTACCATTCCAGATTATATGCCGCTGCCAGTTATGTAAAGACGAGAAACGATCTTGACCTGATTCAGCTCAATTCCTTTGGATGCGGGTTGGACGCCGTCACCACGGATCAGGTCAACGATATATTATCCGGCTCCGACAAGATCTATACCTGTCTGAAGATTGACGAAGTGAACAACCTGGGAGCCGCCAGGATTCGTATCCGCTCCCTGCTCTCCGCCATCAAGGTAAGAGAACAGAAAGGCAAACAGCGCTCGATCCGTTCCAGCGCCATTACGAAAGTCCCTTTCACCGAAGAAATGCGAAAAGATTACACGATCCTTTGTCCGCAGATGTCACCCATACATTTTGATATCCTGCAGGCAGGTTTCCAGGCCTGTGGATACCATTTCGAAGTGCTTGACAACGATAACAGGCATGCCGTAGACGTGGGATTAAAATATGTGAATAATGACGCCTGTTATCCTTCCCTTATCGTTGTGGGACAAATCATGGATGCCCTGCTGTCAGGGAAATACGATCTGAATAAGACCGCCGTGATCATGACACAGACAGGCGGAGGATGCCGTGCTACCAACTATATCGGCTTCATCAGACGTGCCCTGGAAAAAGCCGGTATGCCGCAGATTCCTGTCATCTCATTAAATCTGGCCGGCATAGAGAGTAATCCCGGTTTCCATTTGAATGCCGAACTGCTTATGCGCGCCGCTTACAGCGCTCTATTCGGGGATATTTTTATGCGCTGCGTCTATCGAATGCGCCCGTATGAGAAAGAACCGGGTTCTGTAGACAGGCTTCATCGGGAGTGGTTGGATAAGTGCCGCCGTTTTGTATCCGGAAAACACATGAATTACCTTACCTTCTGTAAGATGTGCCGGCAGATCATACGGGATTTCGACGCCGTTCCCATCCATGAGGATCTGATCAAACCCAGGGTGGGTATTGTAGGCGAAATCCTTGTAAAATTCGCTCCTGCCGCCAACAATCATCTGGTTGAACTGCTGGAGAGCGAAGGCGCTCAGGCCGTCGTCCCTGACCTGTTGGATTTCATGCTCTACTGCTTCTATAATCAGATTTACAAGGCTGAATATCTGGGTACTTCCAAAAAAGCGGCTCTTTTCGCCAGAACCGGTATCTGGACGCTTGAAAAAATGCGGAGTTCAGCTGCCAAAGCATTTGAAAAGAGCAGACATTTTTCACCGCCGGTAAGTATTTATCAACTGGTGGAATATGCCAGACCCATCGTGAATATCGGTAATCAGACCGGAGAAGGATGGTTTCTGACCGGGGAAATGATTGAATTGATCCAAAGCGGCGTCAACAACATCGTCTGCGCGCAGCCCTTTGGCTGTCTGCCCAACCATGTTGTTGGTAAAGGAGTAATCAAAGAACTGCGCAAACGCTACCCTCTCTCCAATATCGTGGCAATTGACTACGACCCGGGCGCCAGCGAAGTCAATCAGCTCAATCGAATCAAACTGATGCTGTCCACCGCCCAGAAAAATTTAAAAAAGAAAGACGTCAGATCCAGACGTCCCAAAACAAAACAGCCATAGATGTAATTTTTCAATAGCAATACAAAATATCCTCAGAACAGCAGATTGATATAATCTACCTTCTGAGGATATTATCGCCGATGACCATATTAATCTTGATGACCAATATCTCACATCTGCTTCCTGACTACCAGATATTCATTGTCCAGCTGATAAAAGGAACATTCAAAATTACCGCCCCGCAGGAACCGTCCCATATCATCCTCATCCAGATCCACCATGCAAACATAACACTCGTAATCTTCATCATATTGATAATTACTGCATGTATCACAATTGCTCATCCGTTATCTACGCTTCTTTCTAATAAAAAGTCTTGTCCACCTTGCGGTTAATAAACCTGATCTTTCCTCTGATCTCGTCCGCCAGCTCTTCGATCGCTTCCTCGGCCGTCTCTTTCTGCAGCTGGTTCACACAAAAAATACAAGTGCCGAATTTGTCATTGGAAAAGAGCTTCGGCTTCTCCCATTTTACAAAATAAGAGACTCTGTGTTTGAGCAGTAACTTCTCTATCTTCTCCTTAGTAGAAAGATCCGTTACCTGACACCACTCCAGCTCATTATGTACTTTCACTTTCTGATATGCAGTCTCCATGATCGTCCTCCGTATCTTTGCCGGCTCAAACCGTAATTCATATTTATTATAGCCTATTTTGCGCAAATGTGCAATTATTGCATGATAGCTTTTTTTGTGCTATATTTACATTAGTTATTCAGCAAACGAAACAGGATCAGCCGGAATTTGTGCCGAAATGTCACAAATTCTAATGACTGCAGATCAGAATCTGAAATTCTGCCTGCGTCCTCAGCGTAAAACGCTTCGGAATGAATGAAAAAATAAAAATGTGAGGATTAACATTATGCCCATCAAAGTAGCAGATTCTCTACCAGCAACAACCACACTCGAGCGGGAAAATATTTTCGTTATGACAGAATACCGCGCCATGCATCAGGATATCCGTCCCTTAAATGTACTGATCCTCAATCTGATGCCAACCAAGATTGTGACAGAGACACAGCTTCTTCGCAAGCTATCCAATACGCCGCTTCAAGTCAACGTGGAATTCCTGCAGACTGCCAGCTACATACCACAGCACACGGATTCCAATCATCTGGAATCCTTCTATACTACTTTTGATCAGGTAAAGGATCGCAAATATGATGGCATGATCATTACCGGCGCGCCATTGGACTATGTAAGGTTTGAGGATGTCACCTACTGGGATGAATTGTGTACCATTATGGCCTGGGGTAAGAAGCATGTCCACTGCACGCTTCATCTGTGCTGGGGCGCTTTTGCCGGCCTCTATTACTTCTATGGACTTGACCGCTGTGACCTGGATACCAAACTGTCCGGAGTCTACTCCCACAGGATCCTTAAGAGAAATTCTCCGCTTTTCCGGGGATTTGATGATATCTTCTATGCGCCTCAATCCCGCGCCATGGGTATCACCGCAGAGAAGATCGCCTCTGTGCCTAATCTGGAGCTGATGGCCATATCCGACGAAGCGGGCGTGACCATCGTCAAGACTACCGACAGCCGCCATTTCTTCGTCACCTGCCATCCGGAATACGATGCCGATACGCTCGCACAGGAATATTACCGGGATCTGAACAAAGGCATGAATCCTGCCGTACCGGTCAACTATTTTCCGGACGATAACCCGGAGAATCCACCTATCGTAAACTGGCGCTCCACCGGACAGCTGTTGTATTCGAACTGGTTGAATTATTACGTGTACCAGACGACGCCGTATGATATTCGGACGATTGAGTAATACAGGTGAAACGGCCTGCTTTCAAGAGATTTAAAGCATCGCATCCTGCCGGGGATGCGGTGCTTTTTTCATTATCTCTATTCCATTTCCACCTTTCTGTACTGGTTGGGGGTCAGGCCGGTGAAATCCTTAAAGATGTTATAAAAATATTTTTCATTCTCATACCCCACTGCCCTGGCAATCTCATTGATCTTTTTATCTGTTTTTCGCAGCAGATTCATGGAATACTCCATCTTTATGGCTTTCACATAATCTGTAAGCGTCATATCTGTCTCTTTGCGAAAAATGCGGCTTAAATGCTCCGGCGACACTTTTACTTCCCGCGCCACTTCACTGAGCCTGCAGGAACACGCCATATTCTCATCTACATAGGTGATCACCTGTTCAACCAGCTGATTCTTTCCGGCGCATTCCAGCTTTATGGAATCCAGTCCCTGAAGCCGCCTTTCCACCTCCAGCTTCAGAGGCGTCCCTTTTCTCTCCCCATAAATCTTATAGAGAAAATGTTCCACATCCTCATAAGTGACCGGCTTAAGAATATAGCCCGCCACACCCAGTTCAATGCATTGCTGCGCATACTTAAAGTCACTGTACCCGCTTACCATCACATAAGTCGTATCAACATGCTTTTCTTTCAGGCGGCGAATCATTTCTATGCCGCTCTCTTCTCCCAACATAATATCCACAAATACGATATCCGGAAGCATTCTTTGTATCAGTTCTATGGCATCCCGGACATTGTCGGTTTCTCCCACAATTTTCACCGGAATTTCAACATTTGCAAGAAGGCTGCGCATGGCGTCCCTTGCACGCCTTTCGTCTTCTACAATTACTGCATTCATTTCTTATTCCTTTATAACCGGCAGGACAATCTTAACCACAGATCCCTCCTGCAAACTGCTGCTGATTTGTATATGATACCCGTTTCCATAATACCCCTGCATTCTCCGCAGGGAATTCTGAATGCCGAGTCCCGTGGATGTTTCTCTCATCGGATTACTTATGATATCCCGAATGCCTTCCAGCGTTTTTTCTTCAATCCCCTGTCCGTTATCATAAATCTGAATGACAATATTCCCATCCTCCAGATATAAAAGGATTGTCAGCATGCCTCCGCTCTGCACCCCGCCAAACCCATGCAAAATAGAATTTTCCACAAAGGGCTGAAGAAGCATTTTATATATCAGGAGCGGCTCTGTCTCCGGAGCCACATCCACTTCATAGTTAAACTTGTCCCCATAACGCTCCTTCTGCAATGTGAGATAATCTTTCAGCCATTGAATGTCCCTGTATATCGGCACCGCCTGATATCTATCTTTTAAAATATAACGAAGGTTCATGGAAAAAATTTTGAGCATTCGACTCACCTGATAATCTTTATGCTCAATAGCTGTCCCACTGATACAATTCAGCGTATTATATAAATAATGAGGATTAATTTCCAATTCCATTGCTTTTAATTCCGCTGTTTTCTGCATAGCCATCCTGTGGATATTTTCTTCATTTTGTCTTCGGATCATTTGTTCCTGGCTGCTGATTTTTTCCACCATCCGATTGTACCCGTTAAACAAAGAGTCCATTTCCCGACAGGCAGGCGGCGCAATTGTACGATAAGTCCCCTCCTTGCTGACGCGTTCCATCTCCCTTTGCAAAGAGTGCAGAGTTCTCAGCTGCTGATTCACTGCCCTGGTTATTACATACATGATCAGAATACAAATCAAAATGACCAGAAACAACATTGAGGCGAATTTTCGAAATGCCTGCTGCTGTATTTGTCTCGTATCGACCACGCAGGAAAATTTCCATTCCAGCATTGGTATAATGCAGGATTCCATCTCCCCATTTTCCAAAAGTTTATCATACCATTCATCCGCACACAAAATTTCGTCTCCGTATGCCAGACTGAACCCCCATGGCATTCCTTCCTTTGCAGTCTGTTGCGCGATTTCTTCCAGGTGTTCCAGCTTCACAAGAAACACCGCTTTCCCACAAAGTTCCCCGTTCTCATCATAAATCCCACTGGAAACCGCGATGCAGGGCATTTCCCTGAACCTGCATAAACCGGTAAACAGACTCTCGTCCAATACACCGGCACTGGCAATTTTCTTTAATGGAATATAGTTCTGTTTCATTTCATTACGGACGGACAGATAATATTCACGGGGATAGTAATTGATTACATATTCCTTTCCATGGCCACTCAGGAAATAAATTCCCGCAATGTCTGAATGCAGCCCGACCGCATACTTACTGATCAAATGATTGATTCTGTACGCAGTCAGGCTTTCATTACATTCATTTTGCAGGATTTCTCCCAGGTCTTCATCTTCCAGAATGCTGTCCATAATCTGCAGGAAGTCTTCCATATATAATTCTATCTGCCGGGCTTTGGTTTTATAGCTTTCCAGAGAAGCTCCCCGGATTACCTCAGCAAAGGAACTGCTGCAATAATGCCACAAATAAAAAATCATCAAAACAAATGGCACAAAAGCCAGCAGCAGAATATAGGCTAACATCAGCGTCCTTAAGCCAAGATTATGACATTTCCTCTTCACCAAACTGTTCCTCTTGATTACTCTCTATCAGGTAAATAGCTGCCAACAGCGCACCCCAATGATAAAATTTGTCACTGTTATGCGCATCGCATCCGTCCCCCGTGATTGAATTATAGTTTTCATGCACATGATGATGAGTTTTCCATTCTTTCAGGAAGATATGCCTGGATTTCTCAGCCAGATCCACGCACTCCTTTTTCAGCCTCTGCTTTCTGAAAGCCTGATAAACCAGGAAATTCAGCGGCGCCCAAACCCGTCCTCTCCAATAATCCTGGTCCTCATACGCGGGATCATTTTTAGCAATGGAGGGCAGCATCCATTCCCCATAAAATTCTTCAGAATTATAATAATGCTCCTCTATCATTCTTGTAATTCTCTCCCGCGGAATCCGGTCTGAATAAAGGGCATAAAAATTTGTCGGTCCGATGCGATAAGAAAATTCTCCCGTGTCCGTTCTCCTGTTATAATAGAAGCCTTTTTCCTCACACCAAAGACCATCCAATCCCTGTTCCGCTAAATCTTTCCTTCTTTCCAGTTCTGCCAGATCCTCCTTTTTACCCAGAATTTCAGCCAGCGTCATCAGACCGCGGCAGTCCATAATATACAAACCCGTCAGCCCTACGTCCTCCAGTTCCATCCTATAGGTCTTCTGGTTCACCGGAATATCATCATACATCGGCGAATTATCCAAGCCGGATTCCATTGCCGCCCCAAAAGTAGAAGCTACGCCGTCCCTTTCCCAACGATTCCCATAAAGTTCCGGAATCGGATTGCTTCCCCAGCAAAGCGCACCACCTGACGTCATCCTGTTTTCCAGAAACCAGGTATTCCACTCATACAATGCCGGATACAACATCTCTACGATCCAGGATTCCCTGTATTTCCGATATAATTCCACCAGCATTGCACTTCCGACCGGCGGCTGGGAACGGTCTTCACTTTTCTGTCCGGTTCCATAAGCAAAATTCGGAACAAAACCCGCCCGCGTGCGCTCGTTTGTAATCTCTATCATATTGCTGTAAGCAAGCTCTTTATTGCCAAAAGATGCCATAAAAGAAGCGAAATAATTATCCCAGCAAAACAGCACATATCCGCCGCTTCCAATACTCCACAATCGGCTGACCGGAGAGATCACCCGGTCATGAGATGGATCATAGATCGTATCCCAGCTCACCGCACAGGACATTGCCCGGAACAATTCCTTCTCATCCTCACCGCATTCCTCATACTGAGATTCCGCTTTTTTCCTTATTCCCGCAACACGCTCTTTCAGTTCTTCCAGAGTCTTTTCTTCTCCTGTATAAAAAGCTGCCGGCTCATTCGCATAAATACTCAAATATCTTGTCATAGATGGCAGATTTAAATCTTCTGCCTCTTCACCCGTCGTCCGGATCACGGTCTTACCACTCGGCGTCACTGCATAAAGTGTGTCTTCCTCCTTCTCAATTCTGCCCGGACGGTTCCATAAAAAGCCGCTCTCCAAAACCAAAAGCGCCGGTTTCGGCTGAAAGGCTTCCGGTGTTACAAGAAGAATCAATTCACCGTCCTCTGCTGCAGACTCCACGTAAAACGACAAGCCGCACCATACAAGCCGCAGAGCCGTATAGCTATCATCCAACGTATGATACTGTGGAAAAACATTCTCCTTCGGCGTTCTTGCAGCCACTTCCGGGAAGCGGCCGATCAGGGATTCCCTCAAATAACCACCTGAACCATACTCTTTAACGCATAAATTCAGAGCCAGCCCCTGCGGCATCAGAACATGTGAAAGAACACTGTTTACATTCCATGTTTTCCACCCCTGCAGGTATTCTGTTTTCATAATCTCATAGTTTTTATGATTTAAACGTCTCATAATCTGCAATCACCCGCCTTCTTTAAACTTATGACAACTTTATCCTTTTACTCCTGCAAAATTCATACCTTCAATAAAGTATCTCTGCGCAAAAAAGAACATGACTAACATCGGCATTATGGCAACCGTTGCAGCAGCCATCATATAATGCCATTCCGTTGTATACTGCGAGATAAACTGCTGCAGTCCCAGGGAAACCGTAAATTTATCCGTATCTTTCAGATAAATCATCGGGCCGATAAAATCATTCCATGTATTCATAAATGTAAATACACATACCGTCATCAGAGCCGGTTTACACATAGGCAGCAGGATTCTGGAATAAATCTGAAAATACCCTGCGCCATCAATAATTGCCGCCTCATCATACTCCCTCGGCAGCGTTGCAAAAAACTGACGGAGCAGGAAAACATAAAATCCGTCCACAAAAAATGCCGGGAAAAATAACGGGAAATAAGTATTATACAGACCAACCTGGCTCCACAGCATAAACTGCGGGATCAGAAGCACACTCCACGGAATCATCATCGTCATGATCACAAGGGCAAACCAGATATTTCGCCCCTTAAATTCAATTCTGGAAAACCCAAACGCTACCAGACTGGAACTTAACACTTTTCCAACAATGTTCAGAATTACCAACAGAAAAGAATTCCAGAAGTACCGCATAAACGGAATTCTTGTAAGCGCCTCTGAATAGTTATCCCACTGCGGGACTTCCGGAACCCACCGCATCGGCGTTCCGAAAATCTCCGTCTTTGTCATCAGGGATGAGCGTACCATCCAGTAGAACGGAAACAAGCTGATAATGCATACTAAAATAATTGCAGTCCACAAGAACATCCTTTTAATGGTTCTGTTTTTTTTATGGCTCTTCATTTCAACCTCCATAATATACCCATTTTCTGGATAGTGCAAAATTCAAAAGTGTCAGAATACCTAATATAAAGAAAAGAATCCATGCCATTGCACATGCAGTCCCCATTTTAGTCTGTTCGAACGCCCTGCGGTAAAGCAAAAGCACATAGAATAAAGATCCATTGTTCGGCCCGCCGTCCGTCATGATGTAACCCTGTGTAAATACCTGCATGGAATTAATAACGCCCATGATCAGGTTATAGAAAATAATCGGAGAAATCATCGGCACCGTTATATAGAAAAACTTATGCAGGCCATTGCCGCCATCGATGGCAACCGCCTCATGCAGTTCTGATGGCACGCCCTGCAGAGCCGCCAGATAAATAACCGCTGTGCCTCCGGCAGCCCATATGGCCATTGCCACAATACAGGGAATAACCTGCTTCGAATCGTAAATCCACATTTTTGGATCAAATCCAAGCTGCAGGAAGATCTGATTTAAAAAACCGTTGTAGGGATTGAAAATATACATCCACACCCCTGCCGACGCAACTGCCGGCACAATTGACGGAACATAGAAAATTGTTCTTACAACAGACCGCCCTCTGATTTTCGCATTCAACAACATCGCCATCAGCAGCGCATATATGTTACTGAGCGGCACTGCCAGCAGCGTATAATAAAATGTCACACGGATGCTTTTCAGATAAACGGAATCATTCATCAGTTCCATATAATTATCTCCTCCCACAAAGGATGGAGTCGTCATCAGATTCCAGTCAGTAAAGCTGGTGCCAAAGCTAAACAGCATTGGAAATACATAAAACAGCGACATTCCAATTAATGCCGGAGCAATAAAAAGATACCCGGCGACATTTCTGCGGCGAGCCGCAAGAGACATTTTTTTATGTTCTTTTCTCAAATCCATACCTCCGAATCAAAGAGGACGGAATTAAAATTCCGTCCATCAATACGCTGTTTACCAAAGTCCAGAATAAACGGCACCTACAGAATCTGCCAGTTCCGCACAGGCATCCTCAGGAGTCTGCTCTCCCATCCAAACCTTGTCAAGCTGCGGAGCCACATACTCATCAAAAATCTGCCCTGCATTTTTTACGGTGCACATTTCCGGAGAATATGCATATTCAGCCATCAATGCAGGAACCACGGCATGAAAATCGTCGTTGTAAATAGAGGGATCCATCCAAATGTCAAACAGACTTTCATCCTCGTAGTACTTATATTCGTTAGGAAGATTAGAAGCGACATGGCATGGATTCGTGTCAGCTTCCGCATACCAGCGGAAAAATTCAAATACCTCTTCCGGGTGCTCTGTGGTCGCGGACATTTCCAGGCAGGCTGCCCAGGCAATGGATGCCGGTCTCTTAAACATCGGAATCATAGCAATGCCGATATCCGGATTCTCTTCTGCAATATCAATGTACTCATAGGAACCGGAAATATAACATCCCAGCTGATTCTCCTTAAACATGCTTGCTACCGTAGGAAGAGCATCCTCAGCAATGGGCGTGGGAGCAACCTGATGAACCGCCGCCAGATCATTGACAGCCTTGATCACTTCAAGTCCCTCTTCATTTCCAAGTGTCAGTCCGTTTTCGTCGAAAAACGCACCTTCGTTAGAATGCAAAAAGGTACTCAGATGGTAATACCAGGATGGAGAAATCGTGCCATAAGTTTTTGTCGCCAACGGATTAAATCCTTCTTCCCCAGGGTGTTTACCATTTTGATCCACTGTAATCTGTTTTAACTTCTCTACCCATTCATCCCATGTATCCGGATTGGCTGGATCAGAAGACGGATACTCCACGCCTGCGGCATCAAAAATCTCTTTGTCATAGTACATAACGGTACAGACAACGCCATATGCCAAACCATAAACTTCCCCTGCTGCCGTCTCATATATAGCCGGAGAAAGAAACTTTTCTTTCATGTCAACGCCCTGAGCCTCATACAATGGCGCAAGATCCTGGGACACTCCCTGTTCACCATAATTAAACGCATATAAATCGCTGGCATAAAAGATGTCAGGAGTCTGTCCGGCTGCAATCAAAGTGTTCAGTTTTGTATTGTAGTCTTCATATGCAATCGTCTGATGGTCAATAATGATTCCCGGATGAGAATCCATATACTCCTGGCAGGCTGCTTTTTGAAGATCGGACGCAATGCCCGTGTTCCAGTCAACAACCGTAATTGTGATCTCCCCGTCTCCTGCCGGCGCCGCCTCTGCGGACTCAGATGATGAATCCTCCGATTGCCCGGCATCCATTTCACTCGCTTCGCTGTTTTCTGGCGCAGATGTATCGGAACCTGCATTCCCTCCGCCAGAACCGCCGCAGGCGGTCAATCCAAGAACCATGCCCGCTGTCAAAAAAACTGCTGATAACTTTTTTTTCATACTACCTGTCTCCTTTCTTTCGTCAGCCATCGCCAAACATCCACCCCTTTCCAGAAGCGTTACTTTCCGTATAGACCATGGCATTTTTCTGTTTCAGTATATCAAAATAATATAACAAAAAATATTGCAAAATTTTGATATCATTCCACTATTTTGATATAATCAAAGCTATTTAAGAAAAATCTTTTGTCGCTATTGTATATATTACATTGGATTTTCTGCGTTTTTTAGAACAAAATACCAAGTCCATCATTTTGTTTAGTCTGAGTTCAGCACGGTATCCATTACAACCTTTGCCCATAAATCCAAATGTTCCGGATGATAATTGACTGAACTGATATCCTTAAGCACCAGTTCCACCGGCGTATGGTTTCGCTTGCACGCGTCCAGCGTCCTTTGTGTTTCTTTTCGGATCAGTTCCACGTCTAACGCATCTACAGCAAGGTGCGCCGGATTCGGTTTATTGGCCATCACAAAGTCCCGCCCTATCTGGGCTGCACCGTTATCCACGTCCGCCCATGGGGTAATGGAAATCTTGCGCAGGTTGGGGATCTCCCGCACAATATGAATCCGTTTGTCCAATGGTTCACAACATCCATAATACACCAGTCCGAAATCCTGAAAAAATTCTTTGACAAAAGGAATCTCAAATTCTTCCAGCATCGCCGGCGAAACATTGGAAAAGATCTGGGCGGCCCCTCTTCCCCAGACATTTTTCCTTGTCAGCCGCCCATCTTTCACCTCTCCCGGCAGGACGTCTGCCAGGGCTGGTGTGCTGTGTATGTAGGGGCTGCTTCCATCCAGAAGATTCATTTCCTCCACCTGATCCATCATTTCCTTTCGTACATCCGTAATTTTCCGCACAATGGAAAGCATAAACTCCGGCCTGTCCGCCAGATCCCAAAGAAGCGTCTCAACCCCTCTCCACTCTGCAATGTTATCCCACGGCTCAAAGAACGTCGCATATTGCAGCGCCGTCATATGTACCGGGAGAATATCCCCTGCCAGGCTTAAAAGCCATTCTTCATCTTCCTGATCGGCCTCTTCATCTATCGTTATTACCGGTGCATGAAGACGTTCTACCGCTTCTTCATCCGGAATCTGGTCAACATACTTGTGGGCCACAATACTGTTCTTATTGTCAAACGCCAGAATATCTTCATGGATATCAATTCCAAAAGAGCCAATTTCAATATGACGGGGCCACGGCAGAAAATTGCTCACAATCATGTCGCACGGGAAATGATGAAAGCGATATATCTGCCTGCGCAAATACTCTTCCACCCTGCGTTCCTTTTCCCCATTGCATAAAAGCCTCAGTTCTTCCAGTCCCTCAAACTGATTCCACGGAATTTCATCAATCAGGACTACCGGGCGGATTGGATCGAGTCCGTTCAGTCTGCGGTACAATTTCTCGTTTTCTTTCTGAATATCCATTTCCGCTATCTCTTTATAACGTTTTGCAAGTTCTCTGATGATACTTCTGTCATCCATACTGTTCCTCCTTATCGCACATTCATATCAGGTTTTCTCAAACATCATAGCATTCATATACATTTCCCCGAAAATCGGATCCGATGACAATTCCAGATTTTGGGCTGCTCCCGCGATCGCTTCCTGATCTAAGAGTCTGTCCGGATTTAATGCCAGATTTCCTGCACCCTCAAGGGCACTGTTTCCTACTGTTTTGACTTTCTTCTCAAAAATCTGCGGAAACATTCCGATAAAGATCGCTTTCGCAACATTTAATCCATGCCCGAATCCTCCGGCAAGATATACTTCCTCCACATCCTCCGGATTCATCTGCGCCGCCTCCAGCAATGTATGGATTCCGGCTCGGATGGCGGCTTTCGCAAGCTGAATCTCCCGGATATCTTTCTGTGTCAGGACAATCTTCCTGCCATCCGCCCTCTGCGCCACGGGATATCCATCCGCAAACCATTCTTCAGCCAAAAGCCCCGTTTCATCTATTACGCCCTTTCCGGTAAACTCTGCCGCCAATTCAATCACTCCCGAACCGCAAATGCCGATGGGCTTTTTCCTCAGGATTGTCCGCACGCAAAGCCTGTCTTCCTGAAAATCCGCTCCGCAAACCGCTCCTGGTATGCTCCCCGTTCCCCAAAGGATATTGCCGCCTTCAAGCGCAGGCCCGGCCGCCGTTGAAGCAGTAAGTAAAAGCTCCCCATTTCTTATGGCCATCTCTCCGTTCGTGCCAAGATCAATGAACATCCGTTTCCCCCTGACATTTCCCATGCCCACCGCCTGCAGGCCGGATACGATATCATTTCCAACAAACGCGGAAATGCCGGGACCGATCAATACTTCCGCCTGTGCGTTTATATTGGGAAACATATCCTTTATGCTCAGACATTCCGACACCACCGAATAAGGGGCAAATGGCAGTTGTCCAAGCCCTTCGCAGGGATAGCCGCGCAAGATATGCAGCATCGTCGTATTCCCCGTAACAGAGACCCGCGCCACATCGTTCCAGCCAATCTGGCCCTCCTTCAGTATAAGGCCCATCAGCCGTTCAAGTTCCTCTATGATTAATTTCTGCAGTTCTTTTGCCATTCCCCCGGACACCTTTTGGATCCTCGTAATCACATCCGCCCCAAACCGCCGCTGAGGATTCAGGGCCGTCCTGGCCATAACGCGTATCCCCTCCGGCAAATACAGCAGCGCTATCGCGACTGTAGTAGTTCCTATATCAACCGCAAAAGCATATCTTCTTTCATTTGAATAATCTTTTCCAGGTAGTCCAGTATTCTCCCTCTCAGCATTCAGAGCCGATTCGTTCGCCTGCATTTCCGTCTCATCCTCAAAGCCGACCCAAATCTCCAGGTCTGCAGCCGGATAGGCCTGACATGCCAGCCGCCATCCTTCCTGAAGTTCTTCTCCGGAAAAATATGCCCTGTCAGAAACCGTGACAGGCAGTGCACCGCCTATCACCTGGATTTTACATTTTCCGCAATTTCCCCTTCCGCCGCAGGGCGACGGCAGTCCCGGAATATTTTCCTGTAAAAGTTCCAGAACTGTTTTTTCTTCCGTCACACATATTTCTTTTTGCCAGTTTCCCGTCACTCTCATCGAAAGAGGCAAAACGCCGCGATAAATACAGTTACGACTGGAACACCCCCGACAGTTATGGGCACTGCGGAAAACAGATGGGTCTGCACTCCTTAAGTAAATCTGACAGCTGGTTTTTACCGGCGAAAACATGTAACCATCCGTGATCTTCATCTGCAAATATTTCTCTGCCTCAGTCTGCAAAAACACTTCACGTTGAATTTCCATCGGAAGATCTTTGGGCGCTTCCAGCCGCCGGGCAATTCCCCATCCCCATTCGGTACAGCAATTACGCAGCTGTTCCTGCAGTTCTTTCTCCAGAGAAAAAAGTGCGACGTCAGCCATGGCGTCCGCTATCATGCCCCTTACGTAATCCCCGGAGGCAAAAGCCCTGGTGCAATAATCACTGATCTCTTTTCCCACCGTCACCAGCAGGAAAACGGCCTTTGTGGGCTTGTCCTTTTTCCCTTCTCCTGAAATTTCACAGTCTTCCGGAATAAGGCCCGGAGCAATTACCGCTTTGGGGCAGAGGAGGGAAAGGGCTTCCGGAAGTGTTTCCTCATAGGTTCTTTCCATTTCCCCATACACCGGAGAATCCGGCAAACAATCCAGGTGGCGGAATACTTCTTTTTTGTCTACCTCACAGGACAATTCCCGAATCATCTTTATTCTGTTTTCACTTGTCATTTCACGCATCTTTATTCATTACCGCCTGCTTTGCCACTTCTGCGCAGGTTGCCGCGTCCGGCGTATAATAATCGGCCTGGATCTGTTTCGCAAACGCTTCGTTAACCGGCGCACCACCCACCATTACGATATACTTCCCACGCAGATTCTGTTTTTCCAGTTCCAGTATCACTTCCCGCATATTGGTCATCGTCGTTGTCAGAAGCGCTGACATACAAATCACATCCGCCTGCTTTTCTTCCGCTTCTTTAATAAATGTCTCGGCGCTGACATCCACCCCGACATCATAGACCTCAAACCCAATGCCTTTCAGCATCATTGCCACCAGATTCTTTCCAATGTCATGCAAATCGCCCTTCACCGTTCCAACAACAGCACGTCCCACCGGCTCGTTTCCAATTTCCACCAGCTTTGGCTCCAAAATGGAAAGACCTGTATTTAATGCTCTCGCTGCAACCAGCACTTCCGGAACAAAGACTTCATTACGTTTAAATTTTCCGCCGATAGTCATCATCCCATTCAGCAAGCCGTCGTTTAAGATCAGCTTAGGCTCCATCCCCTCGTCAAGAGCCTGCTCGACAAGTTCTTTCACGTTCTTTGCGCGCCCTTTCTGAACAAATTCCGATATTTCTTGAATCAGGCCATTTTCACTCATAGTATCCTCCTTATTAATTTTTTATGAAATTATCTGAGTTTTTCCCATTTTAGTTTAAATATATCCATAATAATCAGACTTATTTTAGATTTATTGTAATATTTTTCGATTTATGCTATCATACAAATCAAAGGCTCCTCTGGCTGCCAGGACGCTGCCATATGCCCCATGTACCATAAAATTACCAGGAGACGGAAAGGAGAATTCCATGCAACCCTATTTATATACCTTCCTTGATAAACAACGCCTCTCCGATATGCTAAAGACCTTTCACAGCTGCGTTGACCTTTCCATTCAGGTTCTTGACGATACCGGAACCATTCTGGAATCCTGCGGAGACACCTCTCCCTTTTGCAGCCGTTTCAAGGCTTTTTTGCCGTTGCATGAAAACTGCCGCACCCTTCATGCAAGCGCCGCGCGCCGTGCCATGGAGATTGGTGAAACTTATATATTTTCCTGCCATGCAGGCCTGAACCATATTGTCTTCCCCCTGATCAACAAAAATACTCTTTTTGGTTCCATCCTGGTTGGCCCGTTTCTGATGGAAGCTCCGGATTCCCTGCTGGTACTCGAACTCAATAAGAAATACCAGATCCCCACCGAATCGCTTGTGGAACTTTATGAGGAATCCCACACGCTTCCCATTGTCCCTCCGGCAAAAGTCACACAACTCAGCCACCTGCTTTACTATATGTTCTCCGGACTTCTCATGACCAGCTATCAACAGCTGATTATCAACAATGAGAAACTCCTGCAGCAGTCCCGGATCAACGAATCCATCCAGCGCTATAAGTTTTATACCTCCGGTCACCCTGAATACCCTTATGAAATGGAGAAGGAACTCATTGCCCATGTGAAAACCAAGGATGCCGTTTCCGCAAAAGAATCGCTCAATGCGCTTCTTGGATATGTGTTTTTTTCAGAGGGCAATAATCTGAGCAACATAAAAGCCCGGGCAGCTGAATTGTGTGCGCTTCTCTCCCGGGCTGCCATCGAAGGCGGTGCCATCAACGACTCTATTTTCAAAATAAACAATTATTTTCTAAGACACATACAGGACGTCCGGACGTTGGATGCCCTCTGCCTGAGCCTTCAGGAAACATTGGATTCTTTTATGGAGAATATGTTTCAATCTATTCCGGAAAAACATCATGACATCATCAAAAAAGCGATCACATTCATCACTGACCATTTTTCAGAAAATCTTACACTGGAAGCTGTAGCCGAGTGCACCGGCCTGAATCCAGCATATTTTTCCAGTATTTTCAAGAAATCAACAGGTTCTTCTTTCAAGGAATACCTGAATATCCTGCGAATAGAAGAGAGCAAGCGCCTTCTGTCCTTTACCGATTACTCCATTATTGATATTGCCATTGCCACCGGTTTTGAAGACCAAAGTTATTTTTCCCGGGTTTTTAAAAAATATACCGGTCTCACGCCCAGACAATACCGGCAGGGATAGAGAACACAGGAACAATAAAGCAGCTGCTTACATCTCCTTAAATGGGCGCATAAAACTCTTTTACCGCTTCAAAAAAAGCATCCATATTCTCCAACGGCGTCATGGGCGGAATATCACATCCGGAAGATATTACAAAATGTGGATATTGGCTGCATCGGCTTAAAAGTTTTTTTGTCTCTTCCTTTACTGTCTGCGGTGAACCGTTTCGCAAAACTTCTGTCGGATCCAGGTTGCCAAGCACCATGCAGTCCTCTGGCAGGATTTTCAGGGCTTCTTCCAGATCAATTGCATTTCCAAAGCTATATGCGCCTGCGCCAACCTGGCGCATCTGTTCAAGCAGCGGAATGACATTGCCGCAATTGTGGTATATCACAAGAAAGTTCTCGTCTTCCACGGCCTCCATAATGTTCTTCACATACGGAGTAGAAAACTCATCCACCAGTGTCGGCGAGAGAAGCCCCGCTGCCGGCTCCGCCATGATAATGCCATCTGCCCCGGCTTCTTTGAGCGCTTTTGTATAAGAAATCAAAAACTTTGTCACTTTTTTCAGAATGCATTCCACCAGTTCCGGCTCCTCATAACATAGAATCATGATTTCCGTCATATCAAGCAATCTGCCTGCCAGCGAATACGGGCCAATGATTCCCGCAAATACCGGACGGTCTGTAATCATCTCCTTCGCCTCCCGAATCCCCCTGACGCACTCTCCTGTCCGTCCATTTCCAACCTCCGGAATTTCCAGCGCTTCCGCCTCCTGTGCATCATGCACCAATGCCGTGCGTACGGTGGGCACCTCGTCCCTGCTATAATGAACCGGACTTCCAAAAGCTTCTGCCTCCACGGACAGATCCATCAGGCTCAGCGCAATTCCCATCTCATAGCGCTCCGCAATGCTTTTCATACAAAGAGCCTGCAGATGCCCGTCCTTTACTAATTCCTCAACAGTCACCCCCAAAAGCTTTGCTCCAGGAAATGACAAAATCGGCACAGGCTTTTTTGCTTTCTGTGTAACCATCTCATTTCTCCATGAAATCATGTTCTTGTACATACCGTTTCCTCCTGTTTTAAATGACGGATGGCGAATCTGTAAAGATATTGCTAAACACGATCTGACAACAGATTCCATACGTCCCATATGTTATCTGAATTATAGAAAAATTTATGCTTTCTTTGTTTGTACAGATTTTTGAAGTTCGGTAATTTTTTTAGAATATATCCGCCAGACTTTTTTATAAATGTCCTCGTTTGAGTTCCCGTACCACATCCGCCTGCCTTGCCACCTCGTTAGAGTGCAAAAAACTCCCCGGCGGGGAGTTTTTTGATGAATTATAGAACACATCCCCAGAAGGGACTTCATAGGCGCAAAGGAATAGGAAATTTTCATAGCGGTCAAGAAATACCATAGAAAAGGGCTTTGTCATATAATCGTCGGCTTGCTCGTCAAAACTTCTGACTTGGGTGTACTTGTCCTCGACCGCCGTAAGCATCAGAACGGGCGTTGTGCTTATCCGCCGTATCTCATGCAGAATGGACAGGCTGCTAACGCGGGGCAGCATAATGTCCAGCACAACAAGATCGATACTGTTCTCACGGAAAAGATGTAAAGCCTCCCCACCGTCGTATGCCGGGATAACATTGTGACCTGCAGGCTTTATTCCTTTGAGAATAGTATAACACGAATATGTGGAATGGAGATGCGTTTAATGTGACGTGGCAGGGATTTTACTGGTATCTGAAAAAGGGAAAATAGAAGGGCGCATTTAATGCCTTCCTTTATCAAACAAGTCAAACGGACAGATAGTGAAAACCGCCTTTTCATCGGAATTGTGATTCCTTTGATTAAGGCGGATAACGTTACTTTTTACTTCTAAAAGCCCAGTATTTATTCAACATAAAATTTAATGGAATTGTTATCAGCAGATTTATAAGCGGTCCTAACGCCTCATTGAGCTTAAAGATATCAACCCATAATATGAGCAAAATATTATTCAGCACTAATCCGGTTCCCGCATACGCTGCAAAAGTCTTAACAAACGTGCGCCACCAGGTTCTCTTTTCATTGTTATTGGCTTTAAATACATATTTATTATTCCAGTAATAAGCATTGATCACGCTGACCCAAAATCCCAGAAAGCTTGCCAGCAAATAGTGCATATCCATTGCGATCAGTAAAACATATGTAATGTATGATATTATTGTATTTGAAATTCCAACCATGCCAAACTTCATAAACTGACATATTTTATTCCAATTTTCACCAGAAATCTTTATATGCAGAATTCTGGTGAAAACAAATCGCATGGTACTTTCCATTAAATTCCATAATCTATCCATACAAAACATCCTTCTGGTTTAGCTCCATAAATGCCTTAATCTGATCATCCATGCATTCTGATACATTCTTACCACTTAAATATGCCTTATTCCATTCTACAATCTTCTCCATTGTAGTTTCAATATTCCAGCGCGGCCTCCATTGAAATATTGCCTTGATTTTTGAACAATCCAGCTTTAAAAAATTAGCTTCATGAGGTCCTCCATCATAAATATTCTTCCAAACTATCTTACTATTCATCTCCTTGTTCCACTCATCACAAAACAAAGTTACTAATTCACCTGTCGCCAAACAATCGACATCGTCCGGACCAACATTGTAGCTTCCTGCTAATGCTTTATTTTCATACTGCTCTTGTGCAATCAATAAATATGCAAAAACAGGCTCCAAAACGTTTTGATAAGGCCTGATTGAATACGGGTTTCTGACAATAATTTCTCTTCCTTCACTTGCTGCTCTTATACAATCAGGAATAATTCTGTCGTCAGCAAAATCACCGCCGCCTATTACATTGCCCGCTCTAACGGTAGTAATTGCTATATCCCTCTCAGCAAAAAAAGCCTTTTTGTAGCTACTTGTCACCAGCTCTGAACAAGATTTAGAATTAGAATAAGGATCATATCCATTCAACTCCTCATTCTCCCGGTATCCCCATTCCCATTCTCTGTTTAAGTACACTTTATCTGTTGTTACATTGACAAAAGATTTGACAGAATTGCATTTACGCACACATTCTAAAATATTGACCGTTCCCATTACATTTACATCATATGTGTACACCGGATTTTTATAGGACTCACGGACAATAGGTTGTGCCGCCATATGAATAACAATCTCTGGCTGAATATCTTCAAACACCGTCTGTAATCTATCAAAATCACGCACATCTCCGATTATGGAATTCATTTTTCCAGATAAATTGCATATTTCAAAAAGATTAGGGTTCGTCGGCGCCTCTAATCCATATCCTGTCACTCTTGCCCCGGCATTAATAAGCACTTTGCACATCCAGCTCCCTTTAAATCCCGTGTGTCCGGTTATCAATACCCTTTTTCCATTATAAAATGTACTATCAAATTGTCTCACGTTTAGCCTCTCCTTCACTTTACACAAATCAAAGATATTTTTTAATATCTTCTAAAATCAACTCCGGAACAAGTCTATTATCTCTCATTACTTCCTCTAAATTATACCGATCTATAAATTCCTTCTTTAAACCATAATTTAAAACACTAATGTCTCTATATGATCCATAATATGAGGCAATCTTTTCACCGAACCCACCATTAAGCACTCCGTCTTCAAGTGTAATGATAACACTATGGCTATCTATAAGTGATAAAAGCAATTCATTATCTATTCCTGTAATATAGCGGGGATTGATCAGTGTTGCTGTCACGCCACTGCTTTCCAGCAATAATTCTACTACTTTCTCACCCATTTGGAAGAAATCGCCAAGCGCAATTACTGCTACCTTTTCTCCTGATTTTACAACCTTATACTTATTCAGATCACTGTAATCAGTGTCTACTTCACCTTCCGAATAGAACACCCCGTTTCGTGGTGCACGAACAGCAACAGGATATTTATCCTGATCAATGCTCCAGTCCAGCATCGCTAAATATTCCTGTTTATTTGTTGGCGCTAAGTAAACCATATTGGGTATATTGGATAACAGCGGTATATCAAAAATCCCTATATGAGTTATATCATTTACGGCATATACCGAAGCGTTTACAACAAGAAGCGTGGCCGCACATTTATTGATGCACAACTCCTGAGAGATCTGATCATAAGTTCTCTGGAAAAATGTAGACATCGTAGCAAAAACCGGCTTTCCGCCATTTCGCGCAATGCCTGCAGCCAACGCGACCGCATGTTCTTCTGCAATTCCAACATCAATAAATTGTTCTCCTACAATTTTCCTTTTATCTTCTGAAAACGACAATGCATCAGGGACTGCCGCAATAATTGTAGTTACCTTCGGATCATTCTTCATTTTCTCAATCAAATGATCCCTTATAACTCTATCATAGCGTTCTCCCGTAAATATATTTTTTTCCTGACCTGTCACTAAATCAAAAGGCCGAACCCAATGATTTCCTTCTTTATTCTGCTCTGCGAGATGATACCCTTTACCCTTGACTGTACATATATGAACAACAACTGGATGATCTATATCTTTTACATTGCTAAAAGCTTCTATTAATGCGCCTACATCATTACCCTCTTTTACAAAGCGGTAGTCATACCCAAACGCCCTGAACAGATTATTTTGCGCCTGTCCCTCCGACTCACGAAGTGCAGCTAAATTTTTATAAATACCACCATGATTTTCAGCAATAGACATTTGATTATCGTTAAATATTATAATCAGGTTGCTGTTCAATTCTGAACCGCCAAAATCTAATCCTTCGAAAGCCTCTCCACCACTCAAAGCGCCATCACCTATGATAGCAATGACATTCTCTGTACTCCCATTTAAATCTCTGGCCTTTGCCAAACCACATGCGAGGCTTATGGACGTAGCTGTATGTCCTACTTTAAAAATATCGTGTTCACTTTCTTCCGGATTAGTATATCCACTTACTGACTTATATTGTTCCGACGCAAGGTATGCAGCCTTTCTGCCCGTCACAATTTTATGGGTATAGCACTGGTGTGATACATCAAATATGATCTTATCCTTCGGAGAATCAAAGACATAATGCAAAGCAATCGTTGCCTCCACCATACCCAGGTTTGATGCGAGATGTCCCCCAACCGTACTGGCTTTCGTTAAAAGCACATTTCTTATTTCTTTTGCTAAATCCTCACACTGTTGAATCGTAAGCTCTTTTATATCCTTCGGACTGTCAATCTTCTCAATATACATTGCTTTTTCTCTCCCTTATAATCTGTCTAAATACTCATATAGCTCTTCTTCGATCAGAGGGGTCATTCTCTGGCATGGATTTCCCTTAGGTAACCCCGGTTCCAATTGAACATCACTACTAAACATAATTTCATAGACCAATGGATGATTACATTCCACTACATCGGCCATCTCATCTTTTCTGATTTTTGATCCGCTTATAAACTTTATTCCATAACTTTCAACGATCCTTTGAAAATCCGGGACACTATATCCTGTCTCAACTGATACATACAATTCCTTACTATAGATTTTGCGTTCATGATCCCTTATCATCGCCGAACACATATTATTCAATAGTATGACCGTTATAGGCAGGTTCCAATATGAAATGTATTGTAATTCCTGAAGGTTATATTGAAACCCCTGATCGCCTATCACGCAGACAACATTCCTTGATGTAGCATAATAAGCCCCTATGGCTCTCCCGAGTGCACTTCCTAACGTTCCAAAAGTCTTAGAATACAGTACTTGTCCTCCAGGTCTTATATATTCAAACGCGCGTGAAAACCAGAATTCATTATTTCCAACATCACATACATATGTCACTTCCTTTGACTGATATCCTAAATACTCTGCAATCTTTATAACCGGTTCTTGCAGATCGCAATCATACAAACTGGATTTTATTTTATGACAAACCACGTTCCATCCATGTCTATCTTCAAACTCGTAATCATAAGTCATCAATTCCTCTATGAGAAAGCGAATGTCTATACAGAAATTTACAGCTTGGGGAAACTCTCTTTGAAATTCCATATCGTCTATATCAAAACGAAGAATTTTGGCTCTATCAATAATTGACTTAAAACTTTCAGAATAAACCGGAAATGAAAGTCTGTTGCCAATGGTAATAAGCAGGTCTGCTTTTGAAAGGATAAAGTTACTATATCTGCTCGCATGGCTTCCAATATATCCGTAATACATATCTAAATCAGAAGCAATATCCTGTGATGCCCTGCTTGAAATTATCGGTATATTTAATTTAGACAACCATCTTTTGGATATCTCAATACAATTTGACTGCCTTATCCCATCTCCAATTAAAATGACAGGCCGTTTACATTTCGTCAAATTATCTCGTATACATTCAATTGCATCAGAAAGACCCCCTCTTTCCATACCATCATTTCTAATATCACAAACGTTCGATAAATCAATATTCTGTCGGAAAAGTTCTGTCGAAAAATCCAAAAAAGTCGGTCCTTTTCGTTTATCTACAGCCTCATTACATGCCATTTCCATATGTCTTTGAACATCTTCTATCCGGTCGACTCTTGCAGCATATTTTGTAAAACATTTTACGCTTTCTACTAAATCGACTTCCTGATCATATTCACAGCGCATGGTCTTCTCTGTTTTACAACTGTGTGCAGTTATAAATAAAACGGGTATGGACTCCTGAAATGCTTCTATCATGCAAGTTAGCATATTGGCAATTCCAGGACCTCTTGTAGCATAAGCAACCCCCAATGTTTCTCCGGCCTGTGCATAACCACACGCAGCGAAACCAGCCATCTGCTCATGATAATTAAGATGTGGCATCACTTCTTTTCTTCTACTGTCTATAGCATACAGCACCTCCAGGATGACGCCGCCTGGTACTCCAAAAACATCTGTAACTCCATACTCAATTAATGTATCTGTTATATATTCTGCTACAGTCATTATCTTTCCATAAGCTCCTTTAAATTTTCAGCAGTATACCTGTATCTCAAATCCTCTGGTATTTTAGACAACATTCTATTTATTTCCACCAAGGACATATGATACTTCACCCGCATAGCTACCGCGTATTTATATGCGGTATTATGTACAGCTGAAATCAATCGAACTGGAGAATACCCCCAGGTTTCCATATCGTGCATTCTGAATTTCTCCAATATATCGCACATTTCCAATATATTATCAAATCTATACTGCCCTCCATACTTTTTATTTACATACTGAACAAGTATTTCCGTTTGGAGGTTCCCAGATCCCTGACCCATTCCGATCGCACATGAATCAATAATTTTTTTCCTTCCGTGTAACTTTTCAACAAAATACCTTACATTGCTAAAAGCCATTTCCAGATTATTATGTGCATGGAATCCAATACTGATGTCAGAGTCCAATCTCTCCTCATAAAACCGATAAAACCTTTCCACGTCTTTCTCTTCCATATATCCATAGCTATCTACAAAATAACACGCGTAGGCCCGCATTTCATTTGCCGCATATACTACCCGTTCCAATTCGTCATCAGAATATCTCATAGTTAACATGGGCTGTATAAAAACTTTATATCCTTTTCTGGAAAGTGCCGCGCAAAAATCTAACGACTTCTGCAATTCTGAATACCGCAAAATAACTCGGACTCCATCGATGAATTCTGGTGAATGCTCTGGGATTTTATTTTGTTTCGTGTCAGGTCCTCTATAAAGTCCGACATACATTTGGTCTTCATAAATCCGCTTTGGTATATACTTTGATATCCGCTCAATATTTTCGTAAATAGCAAATTCTTCCCTTATGTCAGTCTCCGACATACACCCGAGTTCAATGATATCAATTTTAGCATCTCTTGCATTCTCAGCTAATTCTTTTCTCTCTTTTTCAGTAAAAGCCGCCGTCCGTATCCCATTTTTTGCAAAATCCTCAAGTCCCAATCCGCCATCTCTAAGTGTGCAATCCAACACTTTCATCATCCCTTGCATCTCCTCACCTCTTTTCCATATATCGTTCAATCGTCTTTCTTATGCCTTCCTGCATATCAGTCTCCACTGACCAGCCAATCTTCTTTATCTTTTGGTTATCCAGCATCACTCCCGGATTACGCTCACCTGCAGATTCCTTAATACGTGCCTGTGTTATCTTATCTTTTGCCAGTTCATTTACTGCAGCTGCGATCATTAACGCGATCTCATCGATCGCCTTAAAATTATCTTTTTCACCATTGGAAGAAAGATTATATGCTTCTCCCGCCGTTCCTTTAAGCGCTACAAGCACTAAACCATCTACAACATCATCTACATATATATTATCTCTTCTTCCCATTCCAACACTGTTTACTACAATGTCTTCACCGGCAAGCGCTTTATCTATAAACTGATAAAATGCCGTATCCGGTTTGCATTTTGCATGACCATATACATATCCGATTCTCACAACTACAGATTCAATGCCATATTGTATAAAATAAGAGCGGGCCAATACCTCAACCATTCTTTTTGACTCTGAATAGGCTGCATTCCCACTGCTTAAAATGTCAGCCATATAAGTCTCTTCTTCCAGAACAGATTTATCATGAGAAAAATTATTGCCATATACTGTTGCAGAAGAGAAAACAATCAATCTTCCTGATACTTTTTTTTGTTCCTTTTGCTGCTTTAAAAATTCCAGACACTTTTCTGCACCATTAAGATTGGCTTTTATTACATCAACCGGTCTGGTTTTTATTTCAGTTCCAGATATCGAACTTGCTGCATGAAAAATATAATCAACAGCACCGATCTCTTTTGGTACTCCATGTGCAATATCAGCTGCTACATAAGAAAAATTTCCTTTAAAAAGATATTCGCCAAATACCTTCTCAATTTTTCCCGCATTTCTGCCCATTACAATTACCTTTGCGCCTTCTGCCAAAAGCCTCTCGACCAGATGGCTTCCGATCAAGCCTGTCGCACCTGTGACCAAAATTACTTTATCTGCAAATTTATTCATTTTCACCTCTATTCCGAAGCGTTTAACGCTGAGGACGCGAGCAGAATTCAGGAGTTTACCGAAGAAATACTCCGATTCTGCTCTGCGATCAATAGAAATTGTGACGCCTCGGCACAAATTCTAATTGAACCTGTTCAGTTTGTTGAACTAAATTGCTCATCTGAGAATTTATTCAGCCTTACCTCTACGTGCATATTGATGGCTTCCTTGATTATTTTTGCCATATAATCAATCATTTCATCTGTCATGCCTGGATATACTCCTACCCAAAACGCATCTGACATCACTCTATCAGTAACCGCCAGATCGCCAGCAACCCGGTATCCTCTTCCACTCACTCTCATTTCATCAAAGCAGGGATGTTTTATCAAATTACCCGCAAACAGCATCCTTGTCTGAACGCCTTTGGATTCTATATACTGAACTGCTTTATTTCTGTCGACTCCCTCTTTGCAGGTCATAAGAAAACCAAACCAGCTGGGATCTGAGTTTTCACAGGCTTCCGGCAAAACCAGCCTGTCCTCTGTTTCAGATAAAGCCGCTTTCAATCTGTTAAAGTTATGTTTTCTTTTTTCTACAAAAGACGGGAATTTTTCTAACTGCGCACATCCAATGGCTGCCTGCATATCTGTTGCTTTCAGGTTATATCCAAAATGAGAATATACATACTTATGGTCATATCCTAAGGGCAGTTCGCCATACTGTCTATCGAAACGATGCCCACACAGATTATCCTTACCCGATGGGCATATACAGTCACGTCCCCAATCTCTGAATGAACGTATTATTTTATTTAATAGAGTATTATTCGTATAGACTGCCCCTCCCTCTCCCATCGTCATATGATGCGGTGGATAAAAACTCGATGTTCCAATATCTCCAATCGTTCCTGTAAATCTTTCTTCTCCGTTGATCATATATCTGGATCCTAACGCATCACAGTTATCTTCGATCAACCATAGATCATGCTTGTCACAGAACGCTTTTACCGCCGCCAGATCAAACGGATTTCCTAAGGTATGCGCGATCATAACCGCCTTGGTTTTATCTGATACAGCATCTTCCAACTTAGACGTATCAATGTTATATTGCGGAATTGTAATATCTACAAATACCGGAACCGCTCCATACTGGATCACTGGTGCAACAGTTGTAGGAAATCCAGCCGCAACCGTGATGACCTCATCTCCACGCTTTACTCTTCTATCGCCCAGCAGTGGGGATGTCAATGCCATAAAGGCATTTAGATTAGCAGATGATCCTGAATTAACTAAAGAACAATGCCTTACATTCAGATAATCTGCAAGCTTTTTCTCAAACATTTCTGTATATCTGCCCGCAGTCAGCCAAAATTCCAATGAACTGTCGATCAAATTCACCATTTCTGCACTGTCATATACACGAGACGCATATGGGATACGTTGTCCTTCCTGGAACCCCCCCCCTTTCTGATTATGGTATTTTTCCGTGTACACCTTCACGGATTCCAGGATTTCTTCTTTTGCCTGCTGTTCTGTTTTTCCTTCAAACATTTCTACTTCCTATTCCTTTCACACTTTCACTAAAAAACTTCAAGTTACGTATCTTACATTACAATAAAACTTCCTGGTCAGTTATCTTCTCTTCATTTACTTTATTGAGATTAATACGTTCAGCCTCAATCACCAAAGGTCTATGCATTGTCCGCCGATTTATACTTATGATATATTCTCCCATCAGACCAAGAAAAACCAACTGCACTGCTCCTAAGAAGAACATTCCGATCAGAATAGGCGCTGTTCCCATATTAAAATCATACCAGTTAAGTAATTTTAATATTAAATATGCCATGGCGATGATCATACTTATCATGGCTGTAAAAAACCCCACAAACGTTGCTATTCTAAGCCCAACTTTTGTATATGATGTAAAACTGCGCATTGCTATATCATATAACGTCCAAAATTTAATGTGGCTTTTCCCAGCTCGTCTTTTCTGCTGCTCATACGGCATTGCCAGCCGATCTTCACTAAATTCGGCCACAACCCCTCTCAAAAATGGAATAGGATCATTTATTTGACATAAAATGTTCAAAAAACTTCTGTCATATAATCCAAATCCTGTGAAATGCTCAATTATCTCTGTATCGGATATTCTTTTGATTACCCTGTAATATATGGTCCTGAACATCCGAATAAGCGGATTCTCTTTACTGGACTTCTTTATGGCTGTGATAACACGATATCCTTTTTCCCATTCTCTGACCATTTTATGGATCATTTCAACGGGATCCTGAAAATCAGCACAGAATAATATAGCGCAGTCCCCCGTCGATTGCAGAAGCCCATAATATGGAGAATTATCTGGACCAAAATTCTTTAAATTAAATATTGCTTTGATCCTTGAATTTTCTTTACATAATTCCCGGATAATGTTCCTGGTATTATCCTGTGAATTATTATCAATAAAAAGTATTTCATATTCATAATCTGGAATATTTTCCTTAAACTCTTTAATTATTTCACATGAAAGTGGATAGACATTTTCCTCTTCATTATATGTAGGTATAACAATGCTCACTGTTTTCACTTACCAATCATCCCTTTTCTTTATGTTTATAATGTTTCTATCAATCTGTTTTTTACTTTCGCTAATTATCCAACCAAATCATGCAAATGTTTACTGCGTTTCCAAAACCACTCATCTTTCCCAGGCCATCCACGATGCATTTCCGGAAACTATCATCTCTTCCAGCTGCTGTCTGTCCCTCTGCGTGTCCATACATTTCCAGAACCCCTGATGCATGTATGCCATCAGCTGTCCGTTCGCTGCAATACGCTCTATAGGCTCCCTTTCCAATACTGCAGAGTCACCTTCAATATAATCAAAGACTTCAGGATTCATTACCATGTACCCCGCATTAATGATCCCGCCATCGGACTTGCTCTTTTCCCTGAACCCTATGATTCTTCCGTTCTGGTCTATCTCGAGTACACCAAACTGCTGTCCTACATTTACCGCAGTCATAGTAACAGTCTTTCCATGAGATCTATGGAATTTAACCAGTTCTTCAATGTTGACATCTGCAACCCCGTCGCCATAGGTCAGCATAAACGGTTCGCTCCCTACATATGATTGGATCCGCTTAATCCGTCCTCCCGTCATTGTATGGAGACCGGTGTCAACCAGCGTTACTTTCCAGGGTTCAGCCGCATTGTTATGTACCGCCATATGGTTTCCCCTGGTAAAATCAAAAGTGACATCACTGTTATGTAAATAATAATTGGCAAACCATTCTTTGATCACCTGCTGCCTATATCCGCAGCAGATAATAAATTCGTTATAGCCATAATAGGAATATTCTTTCATGATATGGTAGAGTATGGGTTTCCCTCCAATCTCGATCATTGGCTTAGGCTTCAAATGACTTTCTTCACTAATCCTTGTTCCCAGGCCGCCTGCTAATATTACAACTTTCATTTTGATCATCCTTTCTGCTATTCCTTTATCTTCAGTCTTCAACCCGTTTTCTTCTCTAAACCTTCTGCTATTTAGAAAAGTATAATTTCTAAATAACAGAGGTCATATATTCAGTATATTGCTTCAATACGTTATCCGTCTTTCCATGCATCCTGACTTCTCCATTATGCAGCCATAATACCTGATCGCAGAGTTCTTGCAGAGTAGAAATACTGTGTGAGACAATAATGACTGTCCGTTTCTTATCAGTGATCAGTTCTTTCATTTTGCTGAGGCTCTTTTGCTTGAACTGTTCATCTCCCACGCTCAGCACTTCATCCACCAACATGATATCTGTTTCCAGCATCGCCGTAATGGAAAATGCCAGCTTGGAATACATGCCGCTGGAATAAGTTCTCACTGGCCTGTCAATAAAATCCCCTATCTCCGCAAAGTCAATAATGGCCTTTGACTTCGCCGCAATCTCCTGCTCTGAAAAGCCCAATAGCATTCCAGAAAGGATGATGTTTTCCCGTCCCGAGAGCAGATCCTTAAACCCTACCCCCAGAGACATAAGCGAAACAGAATGCCCTTTGAGATCAATCGTCCCGGAATTCGGGGAAAAAACTCCGGCGATCGACCTAAGAAGTGTAGATTTCCCGCTGCCGTTTTTGCCAATGACCCCCAGAATATCTCCTTCCTGTACGGAAAAGGACACATGCTTCACAGCCTCAAACACCTCATTCCTTTTCTTTTTATGCAGAAAGGTTTTGCGGATGGATGTGTGATTCATAATGCTGTAATGAATACACACATCCTCCAATTCAATGGCATTTTTCTTTTTTTCCATCCCTACTCACTTCCGTTCGTATCGTCCAGGCGAAACCAAACAATACCACGGCATTCTCTCCTTATCTATATTACCTTCACATAAGAATTTTCATTACGGTAGATCGTAAACACCCCGATTCCGATCAGCAGAACAGATATTACACCCCATAAAAATAACAGGTTCCAGTCAAGCATCCCCTCGTATAGCACCACCTTTCTCATCTCGGCTATCAGAAAAGCAACCGGATTACCTCTCTCCAGCAGTGATCCGAAAGGAGCCGGTATCCGCTTTGCGATGTCATAAAATGTGCCCGTCAGGTACATCATCATCGTCAGCAGGATTCCTGTAATATAAGACAGATCATTCACATATACTCCATAATGCATCAGTATACTCCCCACACCAAAAGTGAACAGAAAAAGCACCAGTAGGATCGGCAGTAAACCCAGCACACTGACTGTTATCCTTACACGGAATATCACAAGCATAACCGCGATCACAGCAAAAGAGACCATCATCTTAAAAGCATTAACCATGAGCTTTGAGACCAGAAGAATGTATTTGGGCAGATATATTCTTGTAACGACTCCCCTGTTAGCACGTACCATTTCCACACTGCTCGTAACCCCTCTGGTGAAGAAGCTCCACATGGTAATTCCAATAAAAATAAAAATCGGAAAATATAATTCCGCCGCATCAAAAACAACCCCGAACATAACCGTATAGATCAACATCATACAGACCGGTTCAATGAGCCACCAGAGCCAGTCCAGAAATGAGTTGGTCACCTCTGCCTTCAAATCCGCCTTTGCGGAGCGGACGGCATACGGAAAATATTTTCTCATATCATGAAAAAATCTAACAAAATAACGTTTTACTTCCGGTGCGGTAATGCCTTTGTTCAGAAACCAACATAATACCCATGTCACAACTACCCCCAGTCCGGTACTGAATACAATATATTTGATTCGATAAGAAACGGTCGTGGTAAAGGGATTCCATTTTAGCATGTCGATGCCACGGTATGACGATACAGCAAACGTAATGACATTCAAGGCAATAAAATATATTACCAAAGTCCAAATATTTTTTTTGTTCTTGATCGAATCACCCCGCAGTCTGGAATGAAGTTTCCAAGCGGTTAACGGCGCTATGAAAAACATTGTTATGCTGATGACAAACATTACCGACTCCTTTTTCCTGTCCTTTATCTTTTCTTTCGCATATTTTGACCACGCTGCTCTGTAATCTGTCTCTTTATCTCGTTTATTTCTTGAAAAAGCATATCGTTTTTTCTAGTCAGTTCATCGTATAGAGCCCACATTTTCCTCTGTGTCCTGTCTCTTATGATATCTTCCGCGGTATATTTTTTCTCTGGCCGGTTCTTCAGCGCACTTTTCAACCATTCAAGAGAAAATTCTCTCTGTCGGTTCAGTTTCCTGTCTACCGTCTCCCAATCAACAGGCTTTTTTATCAGTTCCTCTACTTTGTATCGATCAATAGAGATATCTTCCAGCAAACGTTCTTCCAAACCAACGATCCTTAACAGGCTCTTAAATCTTTCATTGGCTATATTTGGATCTCCTGTTGCACGATAGACAATAATAAAGGGTTTATGGAATATCAGACTGAAACATAGTCCATGATAACTGTCCCCAAAATAGAATACTGTATTTCTCATATACCAGATCCACTCCTCTACGGACAAAACAGGCATGATCCTGTCGCCGTACACCTGTCGCATAATAGCATGTTCCATCGGATTTGCACTTATGCAGGAAACTGCATTGTAATAGCTGCTGATCATTTCAATCAACCGCACATTTTCTTCTGAATAGTCGTTTCGGAGAATATATGCAAATACGAAAGAACCTTTATCTTCAACTCTAATATGTTGTACCAGGTCTTCATAAATCTGTATGGGACATAGAAAAACGGAATCTAAGACATTTGCGATATCAATTCTGGCAGTTCTTTTTCTGGCTGCTTCTACCGCTTTCTGTTCTCTGATCGAAATAAAGTCAAACTTCTTTAAATAATAAGACATCGACAGTTCATAAGTGTCCGGCCCCACCATATCATTGCCTGGTGATGCCGCATATGCTATTTTCTTGTGTCCGCTCTCTACCCAGTCCAAGTAGAAAAACATATCGCTTTCCCTGCCACAGATCTCATAATTCCATACAACATCCGAACCCACCAGAAAATCCTTACAGGCGTCATTTGCCAGGCAGTAAGCATACTGATGCGGATACGGAAGAAATACATTGCAGTATTTCCAGATAAACGCCTGCCCGATGGTAGCCGGATCATTAAAGTGTTCGTCCCACAAATTATTCGGTTTTGGAAGCATTACCGCATCATATCCAAGAATTCTCACAACTTGATATAATGCATAATAGGTGAGAATGGAACCATAATTGATCCCATACCATAATCCTGCTATACCGATATCATATTTGTGCTCCAGTGCATGATCTGTCAGTTCATTGAAGGGTTTAATATCCATGCTTTGAAAGAAATGCTTTCTTCCCGAATGGCTTTTAAAAGGATGTTCAACTGTCTTATTGATATAAGTTATCGCCTCCAGCGATACGGATTCCAAAAGCTTTATCTGCGACGTCAATGTGCGCAATATTCTTTTTGCTTTTTTATTATTTACAAGTACTGCCGAAGTCCCCAATCTGTCTTCCCATTTTGGTTCTGTTTTTTCCACACCCCAGAAATCACCTGCCGTAAAATCTCCCTGCCTTGGAATTCTGGAAAAAGCACACTGCCCGCATGACGGCCGCATGATCATACACGGTAAAAATGCCTGGTAAAATTTATCCTCCTGATGCCTCTTATGTATTTCCGCTCCGTTTTTATAATAACAACTTATCCCTGTTGACCATCCAAAAACGGATTTATTCCTGAACTCAAATCGTTCCAGCATACCCAGCTCATAATTTTCCTCCAGGTATTTCCGAAATACTTTATAGGACGGAGCGCCATGACATAAGATATCTATTGTGATCAGCCTTTCCCTTTTTACCCCCCCCCTTTCAGCACACTGTACAGACCTGCTACCTGACACGGCAATCCGGTAAACAGAACCCATTTTCCCTCTTCCAGTTTTCTTTTCACCAATTGATAAGATTGTTCTGCACTGCCTTGCAAATATTTAGAGCCCTTTATTTTATACAGTTCTGTCTCGTTTGTAATTTCGATATGGTGTACATTCCAGTCCGCATCCCACGCAGCACCGAATACACTTCCACCTTGTCTTAAAACCCACCGTGCCACAACAGGAACGAATCCGCCGCTTGAACTTGTCTGACGCTCTTCGTCCTGTGCCATCATCGCATAGCATTCCGGCCGATCCGTATTGCTATATTCCGGCTGCAGTACCGGACACTGTTTTTCACATAACCCGCAGTCAAGGCATCTCTCTTCCTGCACTTCAGGATAAGCAAATCCCTCCCGATCCGTCTGCATTGTTATGGCATTTACGGGGCATACATTCAGGCATGCGCCACAGCCTGTGCATAATTTCTTTTCTTTCGCAAGTACCTTTGGTAGATTTCTCATGACAGTATCCTCATATTTTTGTTAAATATCCAGTCGCACTGTTACACAATTCTTATTTGTCCGGATAATGTTCCTTCACATTGCTCGCCCCGGATATATAGTCCATGGATACATTATAAAATCTTGCCAGGATCAATAAACTTTTTACCGGAATCCTTGTCTTCCCATTTTCATAATCAGCATAGGTACGCTGTCCTACTTCGAGCATATCCGCCACTTCCTGCTGAACCATGGCATACTCCCGTCTAAGTTCCCGTATTCTTTCATTATATTTCACGGTGCCGGCCTCCTCTTGTTCGGTTTACTACTCTTTTACAGGCACAAATGACCATAACTGATCCTCTCCTCCCGCCTTTAAAGCCAGTTTTACAGAGCCAGTCTCTAAATCGTAAGTCAGGGCATGATCCTGATAGCAGATCATATAAAATCCTCCCGCCTCTTCCAGATTCCATTTTTGTCCTTCCGTACTCCATACCGGTCGAATTTCAACCGAACCCTGCTCATCAATACTATCACCTGGAACATTAAGCGCTGCCTGACAGTCATCAAACATGATCTTATATTTTCCCTCATTAAGTCCGGTTAATATTGTATGGCCGCTATCGCTTCCTAACGATATACCGGAATCATTATAAACAAATCCAGACGAATCTCTCAATTTCGGTGATATATCATAAGTGCCGGCGCTTAATGGTAACTGATGTTGTTGACGGAAATCTATCGATATCGCAAGATCTTTCTCATATTCTTTCTGAGACTTATCTGCGGCCAAATACTTAAAGAAGCCTTGTTCCTCCGGCTTCCGGACAAGAAAATTAAGTTCCTCCAAATTTCTATTGGAAAACGTTACAATATCATCCGCCACAAGTGGATATACTCCGGCATTTTTGATCTGCATTACCGACCATGCCCAATCGCCGGCTGCACTTAATCCGGAAATACTGAGCAAGGCAATAAGGATACTGGTTCTTACGGATAATACTTCTTGCTGCGCCGCGCACATTTTCTGTATTATCATGACCATAAGAACGAAAAGTGCAGGAATAGATGCTCTCATGCAGAAATCCCGTCCGGTCCCAACCCTGATCAGTGGAAAAATAAATAAAGAAATATTTACAGCATAGAAAATGACATCCTTTCTGTATTCCTTGTAGCAAAAAAGAGAATAGCAGAAAAATTCAATGACATAAAACAATAGCAGCGTTTTCAACTGTTCCGCCGTAAAGTCTTCCGGCTTGATATACCATCCTATTCCGCCGACGCCGGCGCTTCCGTTTACCGCCGTATTGCTGGTAAAAAAAAGTAAAAAAACTATAAAGATTGAGATGACTGCTGAAATATTAGGAACACTGAAGATATTCCTGATCAACGCACTGTATTCTTTCTTCTTTATAAACCGAATCGCCTTCTCTGTCCCCCAAGCCACAGCTATAACAAAAAAACCTACAAACGGTAATGGCGCAAAAGGCAGTATACACAGACCCAAATAAGCCAGATTATCAATTCTTTTATCCTGTAGAAACAGCGAAACTCCTACCCACGGAACGATCGTCTGATTAAACACCCATTCCAGCAATGCATTATTAGGCGTATACTGGATACCCGCAACATAATCTGACCATCCAAAGCCTCCGCCCAAAATTCCGCCGGAGCCAAAGCCTTTCATTGCCATATAAGTCATACCGATTATATTCAGACCGCTCCAAAAAATATAAATAGTTGTTATCGTTAAGGCTCTTTTCATAGAATATGCTCTGAGCATTTTACATAAGAGAAGTATAGAAATAAATACGCCCGTGGTCGTCCACAAAAATAAGGAGAAGTTTGCCGCTTCCCATCCCAGTGCTTTTCCCACAAGTGCAGTCAGCATCCAAAATACATAGTAATAGACCAAAGCATTTCCGGTTTCCGGATAGACTACCGGCCACGAATAGTCGATCAAATCTCTAAATAACGCATTTCTCCAGTGCATATCTGACCGCTGACAAAAATATCCACCGACGCCGGAAAGAAAAACCCATATACATATAGCAGCCAATATAATACATACTGCCTTCGCTTCTATATAAAAGTATTCATCCTCCCTATACCTTGTCTTGATAAAACGGAATAATCCAAACAAAAGTACCGCAGATAACGCTATTCCTATATAAATCTTCAACCATCCAATAAAAAAAATAATAATTGGTATTATCATATAGCAATATGCTGCTATCACCAATTTCTTACTGGAAATACGGATTCCCCTTCCTTTTAATTCCATTTCTTCCATACTTAATTTCCTCCAAATATCCAGCCACAATAAAATCTATCCCAGTTCCCGTTTCGCTGCCTCCAGCGCTCTGCCGATCACCTTATCCATGTCATAGTACCGATACTCGCCAAGCCTGCCTCCAAAGACCACATTTTTCTCTTTCTTAGCATACTGCAGATATGCCTCGTACACTGCGTTATTTCTTTCGTCGTTGATCGGGTAATAGGGTTCTTCGCCCTGATGCCATTCACTCGGATATTCCCTGGAAATAACGGTCTTTTGCTGTTTTCCAAACTCAAAATGTTTATGCTCTATGATCCTCGTATAAGGCACTTCTCGCTCCGTGTAATTCACAACCGCATTTCCCTGATAATTATCGCAGTCCAGAATCTCATGTTCAAAACGAACCATTCTATATGCGAGCACGCCCTCACAATAGTCGAAATACCTGTCAATCTGTCCTGTGTAGATGACCCGTTCTGCCATTGCGTCAAACTCCGCCTTGTGTTCCAGATAATCAATACCCAGTTTTACCTCAGCATTCTTCAGCATCTTCTCAATCATTGCCGTGTACCCGCCAATGGGAATGCCCTGATACCTGTCATTAAAATAATTATTGTCATAGGTGAACCGAAGAGGCAGCCGCCTGATGATAAATGCCGGAAGTTCGGTGCAGTCCCGTCCCCACTGTTTTTCCGTATACCCTTTTACAAGCTTCCGGTATACATCCCCGCCAACAAGCGAAAGCGCCTGCTCTTCCAGATTCCCCGGTTCTGTTATCTGCAGATCTGCGATCTGCGCAGCTATTTTTTCTTTTGCCTCCTGCGGTGTCCTGATCCCCCACATTCTGCTGAACGTGTTCATGTTGAAGGGCAGATTATACAGTTCGTTCTGATACACTGCCACCGGGGAATTGATATAATTGTTAAATTCCGCAAACCGATTTATATAATCCCATATCCTTTTGTCAGAAGTATGGAATATATGGGCTCCATATTCATGTACCTGGATTCCCGATATTTCTTTCGTATAAATATTGCCGGCTATATGATCCCGTCTGTCTATTACCAGACAGCTCTTTCCTTTTCCGGCCGCTTCATAAGCAAACACCGCGCCATACAGCCCGGCGCCTACGATCAGATAATCATATTTCATCTGTCTATTCTCCGATTTCAAGATATTTTTCCCAAAACGCAAGCTGCCTGATTTCATTCCCACGCTCGATATAGCTCCGCTTTGCTTTTTCATATTTGGTCAGAATGGCAAATATCATTCCCAGTACTTCAAATCCCTGCCTGATGAATGTCCATGTGCTCCTATGTGTGACAAAACCCTTATTCTCCACAATGTCATAGAACAGGATCGTCTTTGCCCGCCAGACAAATTCCGGTCTCGCTTTCGCCATTGGCACTGTTCGTACATGCTTCGCAGGTAGCAGATATCCGTTAAAAGTTATTCTCCGCACTGCTTCATGCAGAAAGGAGTGCGTCTCTTTGCATCCTCTTTCATATTCCTTATAGAAGAACGGCACTTCCAGCTGCTCCGCCAAAGTTGCCTTGTAGCCAAATCCCATGATCTCTCTGTGAAGCCGCTCCGCGTCCGTCTGTTTCAGAAAATCGATTCCCTTCAGAAAATCCCGGATTCCACGCATAAATAATGAAATATTCTTATATCTGTAAAGATACCCTTCCCGCCGGTATTCCCGAATCAGCTCCCGGATCAGTTCCTTCCTGCCCCATTTCGGAAAGTGAAAGCTGTTGTCGATCAGCCTGTTGCGAATGATATAATATTCCAAAAAGGAAGAATACTTGTTCTCAAAGGGTTCATGCCAGACACAAATTCCGTTCATCAGTATCAGCGTTTTCATATTACGCAGACCGTACTCCAGATCATCACCACGTATGAAAACAGGCAGCGGCAGATTATCCGGCCTGACAATCTCCATTGGAAAACAGCAATACCACCAGGCATTATATTCCCGGTATTCCTCCTGTTCATTGATCAGGCAGTTCTGCCACACACGCAGATCCAAATCTGTCTTAAGAGCAACCAGATCGCCAGCATTCCAGGAAGCGCCCGACTCGATCTGCACGTTCCGTTGATCGGACCGCAGCATGGCACCACCGATAAAAGCCGACATATATTCCTCTTTTACAAGGGCCAGAACCGCAGCTGTCCGTAGCAGAGAAGCCGTGTCAACTACCACATCGTCATCCATCAGCAATGCATGTGTGATGCACTTATCCGGCTGCTTTAAGATCTCTATCAGTCCTCTTGTGAATCCTCCTGCGCCGCCTGCATTTTTATTACGGACGATATGTATGCTTTCACTCGCAAGACCGTATTTCTCTAAAGTCTGCCCATTGTCCGAGATAAACACTTCCACTCTGTCATACAGCGGACTGTTCGGATTTTCTATAATATCCTGATTCAGCAGCCTGACATTATCACACACATATTTTTCTCGTTTATAGGTACAGATCACGATTCCCAGCTTTACGGGACGGACTTTATCCTTCTCTATCTCTGTGGCATAATAGCCCCCATAAAATTTTCCACCCTCTTCAACAGCTTCTAATCGAAAGAAAAACATACCCTTCGTTTCCTCCGGATATTCCATTACGACCTCTGTCCGTCTGTCCGTATCCACGGTAATATTCTTCAGTTCTCTTTCCACATATTTGTCATCTATTTTCTGTTTCCAGCAAAGACTTACATTAAATTTTCCCTGCAGGAACAGCGTAAGCTTTATGGTACCTACGTTCGTATACTTCGTCCATTTTCCGATCGTCAGGCTGTTAAAATAGGTATCTGTCGTGACAATGCCACCCTTTTGAAATAAAATACACATGCACTCTTCCTTGACTAAGCTCCTCTTATAGTTGGAGTGAAAATACATTTCTATGTCTGTACATATTCCGTCTTTGGGCCATAAAACATCCTGAATCTTCACTTTTGTAACCGTGCTCCTTTCTATGTGCAAGTGCTGTCAAGACCTGCCTGAGTCCGCGTATGCCGTATACGCGCTCTCCTGAAATTGGGAATTCCTATCCAGACGACATCGGCCGATCTTGCATCTCTGTAAGCTTCTCTGACCAGATACTTTTCATATTTCCAATCATAATCATCCATATGTACCACACTAAACAGCCAATTACGAAATACAATATTCCAAAACATATCTATCCCGTTTACTACTCTGTCTAACATACTTCCATGCATCTTCACACATGTGATCCTGTTTCTGATTCCATAATATTCGCGCCAATCATAACGCCGGTGCGGATATCTCTTACTATACGCTGTAGTTTTATGGTCAAGCCTGGCCGTCGGTATGACCAGAAACCGTGTATATTGATTGATCCGGATAGAATATTCCGTATCGTCATGCCATATAAAATATGCACCGCAGGGCAGTCCGACTTTGCGAACCAGTGCTCTGTCGATCACCATGCCGCAAAAAGACGCTATATCACAGGCGAATGGCTGCTCTGCGTTTTTGCCTGTATAGTTGTTTTCCGAGCACTTCTTCATCCTTAATCCCGGTCTTATCACATTTCTGCGATGAGCGGTATCTATTTCTCCGTCCGACATTACCGTACCGGCATATGCCTGATAACCTGGATTGCACTTCCTGGCATCCATGATCTTTTCCATATAATCTCTATGAAGAATCGCATCGTCGTCGATCAGAAGTATGCATTCTGTCTTCTCCCTTCCAGCTGCCTCTACTCCCCTTTCAAAACCGCCGGCGCCCCCTGTATTTTCTGCACAGGTAATGATCCTATAACGTGTATCCTTCTCTTTATGCTCCTGCAGATACTCTGTCGTACCGTCCGTAGACGCGTTGTCCACCACAATAATCTTCTTTGCCGGAACTGTCTGATTTTCGACCTTTTCCAAACACTCTTTCAAAAGCTCCAGCCTGTTATATGTCACTACTACAACTACATAACCACATGCCATGCCTCTGTCTCCATACAATCTTCCGACACATTTTATAAAGTGTACTTTTGCAAAGAAACCTTATAACAATCAACTATGAAAAAATCAGATGCATTAATGCCAGAAATACGTCCAAATGGATCGAAAATCAATGAAAAATAAAAAAACAATTGAACAAACATTGTTTTTGTGATAGACTAAGAAACTGTTAAAGAAGATATGTAAATTTTGCAAAAGTACACTTTTTCAAATTTCTGTTTTATCTAATTACAGCTTTCTAATTTTCTTGCTTTCCCATAAAATGTTCCAACAGGCATTTTACAGGCATCCGCTGCCTGACGAAGCGTTATTTTTTTGTTTCTCCAATCCTGATGCATCTCCCGGAAATTATCCGGATACGGCGTCTCCGGCCGGCCAAACCTGACGCCTCTTGCTTTTGCCGCCGCAATCCCTTCCGCCTGCCGCTGCCTTATATTTGACCGTTCACTTTCCGCCACAAAGGACAGTACTTGCAGAACGATATCACTGAGAAACATCCCCATCAGGTCTTTTCCTCTGCGGGTATCTAAAAGCGGCATATCCAGCACAACGATATCAATCTCCTTTTCCTTGGTGAGAAGCTGCCACTGCTCCAGTATCTCTCCATAATTGCGTCCCAGCCGGTCGATGCTTTTTATATAGAGCAGGTCGCCTTTTTTCATGCGCCTTAACATACGCTTATATGCCGGACGGTCAAAATCCTTTCCGGACTGCTTATCCATATAAATATTTTTCTCTGCCACTGCAAGCTGCCGCAAAGCGATCATCTGCCTTTCCTCGTTCTGGTCACGGCTGCTGACACGCACATAGCCATACACATCTGCCATATTTTCCTCCATTCCGAAGCGTTTTTCTATAGAACACAGACAGAATCTCATATTCTGCCCTGCACACAGGGAGTCTGGGACGCTTCAGCACAAACTCCTGCCGTAATTGAATGGTTTCTCCATATCGGCAATATTATTTTTTTCCATATTCCCCAAATGTAAAACCACTTTTACAGAAAATATTATTGCATAAAAAAAGTACGGGCAAAGCAACTGCTTTGTTCGTACTTTCTCATAATTCCATGCTCAACAATATATCAGACGTCTATAGGTATTCCGCCATAAACTCCTCTTCCGAAATAATTCTGACTCCAAGTTCCTTCGCTTTCTTATTCTTGGAAGACTGTGATGCAGTATCATTATTGATCAGGCAGACCGTCTTTCCGGTAACACTTCCTGTCACCTTACCCCCCTTTAATTCGATGGCTTCCTTAAGCGCATTTCGATTCTCATAATGTGCCAGGCTGCCGGTGATAACAAACGACATACCGGCCAGTGTCTGGCTTCCCTCCTCCGCCATCACTTCCTCCAGATGCAGTTCCGCCATCAAACGATCCAACTGCTCCATACGATTTTCGTGATGGAAATACTCATAGATACCGGCGGCGATCACGCCGCCCACACCATCCACTTCATTCAATTCTTCCACTGTTGCCTGCCGCAGCGCTTCCAGCGAATCGTGAAAATGTCTGCACAGAATCTTCGCATTGGCAACACCTATATTTTCGATTCCCAGCCCATAAATCACACGTGCCAGAGTCGTATTTCTCGCCTTCTCGATACTCTCCAGAAGATTGTTACAGGATTTCTCTCCAAAGCCCTCCATCTGCATGATCTCCTGCTCATACCGGCTCAGCTTAAAAAGATCCGCATATTCATGAAGAAACCCACTGGCCAGGAACTTCTCCAGTGTGGACTCAGACAGTCCGTCCACATTCAGAGCATCTCTGCTCACAAACAACGTAAATGCCTTGATCTTTTTGGCATCGCAATCCGGATTATTACAATACAGCGATTGTACGTCATTGACCTGCCGTACCTGTGCAGGCTGTCCACACACCGGACACAGCGCCGGAATCTCCAATGTATCACTCTGCGTCAGATTCTCCGCGATCTGTGGTATGATCATATTGGCCTTATAGACCGTAATACGATCACCGAGTCCCAGCTTTAATCCTCTCACGATGCTGATATTGTGTACCGAAGCGCGACTGACTGTCGTCCCTTCCAGCTCTACCGGTTCGAAAATTGCAACCGGATTGATCAGTCCGGTGCGGCTGGCGCTCCATTCCATCTCCTTTAGCACCGTCTCCCGCAATTCATCTGCCCACTTAAAAGCGATGGAATCCCGTGGGAACTTCGCAGTTCTCCCCAAAGACTGCCCATAGGCAATATCATTGTAAGTCAGCACAAGACCGTCCGACGGCACATCATAGGTCTGGATCCTGTTCTCAAAATATTCTATTCCTTCCAGAATTGTATCCGGATTCACCAGTCTGTATTCCACCACATCAAAACCCAGCCCCTGCAGAAAGGCAAGCTGATCAGCCCTGAAGCCGCTGCTCTCTGTCTCTCCTGCTTTCACAAGGCTGAACGCATAGAAATTGACACTGCGCCTGGCCGTAATCTCGTTATTTAACTGCCGCACGGAACCACTGCACAGATTCCTGGGATTCTTGTACTTTGCATCCACATCCTCAATCTCACTGTTGATGCGCTCAAATTCACTGTAACTGATCACCGCTTCTCCCCGCAGAACCAGTTCCTCCTGGTAAGGGATAGACAACGGGACATTTTTGAATACCCGCGCGTTGTTGGTAATGACCTCGCCTACCTCCCCATTACCTCTCGTCACGGCTTTGCTTAATTTTCCTCCCATATAAGTCAACACAATCGTCAGACCGTCCAGCTTCCAGGAAAGTACTGCCTCATTCCCATTCAGCCAGTCGCGCAGCTCCTCCCTGCTCTTTGTCTTGGCAAGCGAGAGCATCGGACGCTCATGCCGCTCCTTGGGCAGTTCCTCCACCGCTTCAAATCCCACATTTACCGTAGGGCTGTCGGCAAGTATAACACCTGTTTTTCTTTCCAATTCCGACAATTCGTCATACAGACGGTCATATTCAAAATTACTCATGACCTCCGTATCCTGTGCATAATATACTTTCGCTGCGTGATTCAATACAGCTGTCAGTTCTTTCATGCGATCAATATCTGTTTCTTTCATAATAAATACCTGCCGTTTTTTATTATTACCGTCTGTTGCCACACATTGTCATACTGCAGCGCTCATACAGGCCCTGAAGCTCATCCCGTGACAGCTCTCTGTATTCTCCGGCCCGCAGCCCGTCAAGCTCAACGTTGATAACGCGTGTTCTTTTCAATGACACGACCTCATATCCCTGTGTTTTGCACATACGTCTTATCTGTCTGTTAATCCCCTGCGTCAACACCATGCGGATCGTCTTCGGGCCAATCTGTTCAATCTCGCAGGGTCTGGTTCTGACTTGCATCTCTTCCAGCCAGACACCCTGCCGAAGATGCTCCAGCGCTTCCTCTGTCCATTCACCGGATACCTTGACAATATATTCTTTCTCATGTCCATTGGCGCCGCGCATCATGGCATCGATCAACATGCCATCATTCGTCATCAACAGCAGACCTTCCGAATCCTTATCCAGTCTTCCCGCATATGTGACCCGCACAGGATATTTAATTTCATCTGTTACGATTTTATCAGCATGTACATCCCGTTCTGTACAGACCACCCCTCTGGGTTTATAGTATGCCAGGACGATCTTCCTGTCCCGGCCTGCTATTTTCTTCCCACGAACCACGACTTCCTCCTGCCCGGTCACCTTCATCCCCATCAGAGCAATTTTACCGTCAACTGACACCACTCCCTGTTCGATCAGCTTATCTGCATCCCGTCTGGAACATATGCCGCAGTCTGCCAGATATTTATTCAACCGAATTTCACGCTCTATCATGTATGCTCCTTACTCTTTGCCGGTTCCACCGCATGTTCCATCAAAAACTCCCGCCACGCATCATAATGCTTTGCGTAGAGATGAACCCCGTCAAAAGTCAGTTCTGATTTCAGATATCCCTCTTCATCCGTAAAGACCGGATTGACATCCAGATAAAAAACATCTGTTCCGTTTGCCAGGGAAGCCGACGCAGCGTTCTTGTCATTGATATTAATATTATTGAACTCTGTCTCCATATTATTCTTCTCCCTGCTGACATGGAGATTCGCCATAATATAGATAATCGCCTCCGGCTGCCATTCTCTGATCTGTTCCAGTACCTGCCGATACTGCTCCAGATACATTTCCGTATTGCCGTACCCCAGCTCGTTCATCCCTAGCATGAGATAGATCTTACCATACTGCCTGTTCTGCAGCACCTCCGTCATCCTGACCTTACTGCCGGTCTTCTGGTATGTAACCTCTTCTTCCAGAATCTTAAAGATCATCATACCGCTGTCACAATAGAAATCCGCTGTCTCCAGGCCCGCATAATCCGATATCCCCAATGTCCTGGAATCTCCTAAAAAAGCAGCGTCATCAAAATAACTCGTGTTTTCTTTGGTGTAAGGATACTCTGTTGTCAATGCAACTTTTCCTGCATCTTTATAGTAACGTGATTCTATCTGTACAGGCTCGTAAGATTCAAAAATCGTTGTCCCTTTCGGTATTTCCTCCGGTTCTATGCCGTTTTCCGCATCTTCATGTCCACCCTGCAGTCTGCCGTCAATTTGTAAATCGTCTTTTTGATCCTTGCGTTTTCCTGCATTTTCCGTTTTTTCATCAGAATTTACATACAACCCCTCCGCACCTGTTCCGTCGCTGTTCCCGGAAACCGGAACTGTCTGCCTTCCGCCTGCACTGTCATCCTGCAGAATCCGGTGTGACCCCGTTTCCACCATTCTCTGCTCTCCAGGCATTTTTGCATACGACCTGGAAACAAACGTCTGCGCATCTCTCACCACAGCGCTGATCCCGATCTCATTAGAAACAAACATGACTGCCAGGGAGGTCAGTGTGATCAGAATTAAATATGGGCAGTTATATAAATATTCCCTCCAGTCCCGTTTTTGTCTCTGCTGTTTTCCCTGTTGTTTTTGCTGCACAGGCTGCAGTTTCTGCCGCTTCTCCTGCTGTACAGGCTGCAGTTTCTGCTGCTTCTCCTGCTGCACAGGCTGCAGTTTCTGCTGCTTCTCCTGCTGTACATTCTGCAGTTTCTGCCGCTTCTCCTGCTGTACAGGCTGCAGTTTCTGTTGCCTCTCCTGCTGTACAGGCTGCTTTATTTGCTCTGCCTGTTGTCTTTGAACTGCATGCACCTGCTGTCCTGTCTGGTGTCCTCGCTGTACTTGCCTGTTCTGCTGCGGTTTTTTTTGTTGCGGCTGACGGCTCTGTTGCTGTACCATCTGCTTCTTCTGCTGTTTATTCTGTTGTTGCTTCTTCTGCTTCTTCTTTTTCATTCGTTATCATTCCTTAACCGAATCATCATTCCTATTTTATAATTTACGATATGAAATCTACCATATCAAATATGCATTCCTCTTTTCATAACAGTGTGTCCACCGGCTTCGCTGTCATGTACATACAGTTGCCCTGTTTCTATATGTATACTGCTGCTTACCGCCGTCAAAATCTGAAATACAGAAAGGGATTATTGCTTCCAACCTGAATCTCGTGTACGGAAAACCAAAACACCACTGCCAACAGCGCCACTGCAAACCAACGATCCTTCCACCTGTCATACCATCTGATGGGAAAAGGAGTGGCAAACAAAATACATGCCGCCAGCAAAACACCATACTCCTGCAGGTAACGCAGTAACTGTGGAATGCCAACCATAACACCCGTCTGCTGTATGCCAAACATATTACCAAGATAGGCCGCCAGCTGCCTGATATCGGTAATAGCAAACACAACCCATGTTATCGGAATAATCGCCAGCGTATAAAGCCGGCCGAGCACTCTTGTCTTCTCCAGCCGCCTTCCATAACTGCTCTTCTCGATCGTGAGGATCACAAAAAATAACAGCCCCCACAATACAAAATTCCAGTCTGCCCCATGCCATAACCCGGTCAGTATCCATACGATAAAAAGATTACACCCCGTTCTAAACCAGCCCTTACGACTGCCTCCCAGGGGAAAATACACATACTCGCGAAACCATCTGCCCAGCGTAATATGCCATCTGCGCCAGAATTCCGAAACGGATCTGGACGCATAGGGATTGTCAAAATTCTGTGGAATCCTGAAACCGAGCATCTTACCAAGTCCCATTGCCATCACAGAATATCCCCAGAAATCGAAATAAATCTGAAAAGAATAGGCCGCCGCCCCCAGCCACGCCACAGCCGGATGCAGTGCGCCTGCTCCGGCGGACATAATTGTATTCCAGAGAGTGCCGATCTGATTAGCCAGCAGAACTTTAAATCCAAGTCCCAACGTAAAAAGCTTGAGGCCGTTCTCCAGATTGCGGATGCGCATACGCCTGCTCTTCATCCGCTCCCCCACCTCATCATAACGTACAATCGGCCCCGCGATCAACTGCGGAAACATACACACGTAGGCGGCAAATGATACAATTCCCACCGATTTCTGTATCGTTCCCCGATAACAATCCACCTGATAAGATACCATTTGAAAAGTATAAAAACTTATACCAAGAGGAAGAGAAAGCGACAATAATGGCACCAGTTCACTTCCTGTCAGCTGGTTCAGGCTGCCTGCCGCAAAGTCCCAGTACTTAAAGAGAAACAACATGCTAAAGTCAAAAATCAGCGAAACCAACAGCGCTGCCTTACGCCGCTTCTCTCTCCTTTGTGCGCGGTTCTGTATGGGAGCCACTGGTTCCCATACCATATACCTGCTCAAACAATAATTGACCACAATAGAAAAAATAAGCAGCAGAACAAAATACGGTTCTCCCACTCCATAAAACACGAGACTCCCTGCCAATAATACGATGTTACGATATCTGGCAGGACTGATCAGATACAATATCATAAAGACCGGCAGAAACCGGAACAAAAATTCTACACTGGAAAAAAGCATAATCGATATCCACACCTTTCATTTAACGCGGCTTATACTAGTATATTCCACGCAGAATTTTTTTACAAGGGCGTACCTCTCTCTTTTTCGACATTTTCTGCATCATTTTTGCATCATAATTGCATCATTTTTGTATCCTGCACTTTCCGCATCGATCAGAAAAGAGACTTTCTCAGTCCCTTCGGATAGTGGTTTTTCATCTGACCGCCTGAAGCCTTGCCGAATCCCAGCGGATACCCACGATAAGCCAGCAAAGTCCAGCCTTTCCGCGAATCACAGGCCAGACTCTCACCACGCAGATAACGCACCGCATCCTCCTGTGACAGCTCCAGAGTCCTGTCTGTCTCTGCCGTCGTCAGCGCAAGCGCCAATGCATGCGCCGGCTCCAGCCGGTTTTTCTTCTCCGACGCAAGATGCAGCCCCGGACGGCGTATTCTGATCCCCTGCACCGATATCATCTCTTCGGGAACAAGATAAAGCTGTTCCCCAAACCGTTCCACTCTTCCCTTCTGCTCTGCCAGCCAGTCCTCCCGAAGCCCCAGCTCTTTTACCAGAAACTCCTGCAGAACCTCCGCCTGCTTCTTCTGCCTCACATCCGTACGGCGGCAATCCCTGCCGCCGGAAATTCGTCCATGAGACCAGATCGAATCGGACACCGCCTCCTCTTTCCTTCCGCTCCGTCTGAGCCTGGCAATATAATGCCCTTCTCCTTTCAGGCGATGCGGCCACAAGCGCATTGTACGCTCCAGACCTGGTGCCGGCTGCGCAGTCCATTCTCCTCTTCCCGGTGCAAAAGCAGTATCGTGAGGTACTTCTTCTATTACAAAATCATCCCGCTCCCTCACGAATCTGCTGATTACCCCTTCATTTTCATCCGGTGCAAAAGTACAGGTAGAGTAAACCAGCACACCGCCCAATCTAAGCATTTTAGCAGCCTCCCTAAGGATCATCAGCTGTCTGTCGGCACACATCTGCACATTCGCCTCGCTCCACTGCTCCACCGCCGTCTCATCCTTGCGGAACATCCCTTCCCCTGAACAGGGGGCATCCACCACAATTCTGTCAAAAAATCCCGGGAAGCGTTCTGCCATGCGCTCCGGTTCCTCATTGCACACCACACAGTTTTTGATTCCCATCCGCTCCACGTTCTGCGAAAGGATTCCTGCCCTGTCAGGAATCACTTCATTGGCAACTAACAGTCCCTCTCCCCGCATACGTCCGGCAATCTGCGTACTCTTGCCGCCCGGCGCCGCACACAGATCCAGAACGCGTTCTCCCGGCTGCGGATCCAGAATCTGTGCCACCGCCATCGCAGACGGTTCCTGAATATAGTATAAACCCGCCTCATGCAGCACGTCTTTACCCGGATGACCCTCCATCCCGTAATAATATCCTTCCTCCGCCCAGCTTACTTTCTCCAGAGCATAAGGCATCTGCTCCATAAATCTCTCCGCGGAGGACTTTAATGGATTCCTGCGCAGCCCATAATAACGGTTTTCATCATAACTTGCCAAAAATGCATTCCATTCCGCACCCAGAAGCCCTTCCATTCTCGTACAGAATGCTTCCGGCAGACTCCTTCTGTCCTCCATCGTTCTGCTCATTCCTTTCTTACTAGTACTCCGTACTGAAAACCCTTGTGCAAATATTTCGGTCTATTTTCCCGATTGCACAAGCCCAGAATACTCAACGTAGCCCGCTACGCCTCCGTTTCTGAACTTGTACACTCGAAAAAATATCCTCGAAAATTTGCACAGGAACTTCAAGTACGGAGTACTAGTTGATGGCTATATCAATCCTGCTCAGCTTCTCCAGCAGGATCTCCTCCTCTGTCGGAATATCCTCGGACAGTTCGATCTGCTGGCGCACCTGCCACATCTTCTTATCCACAGAGGCGATCTGTTCCGCACACTCGCTCAGCTGGCGTACGATCTCCTTCTGGTTCGGCACCTCCTGCTTGTACTTAAGCTGATGCTCCAGACTCGCCCAGAAATCCATGGCAATCGTCCGAATCTGCACCTCCACCGCCATATTCTTTGTCCTGTCCGAGAAAAAAACCGGTACACTGACGATCATATGATAACTGCGATAACCATTGGCCTTGGGATGCTTAATGTAATCCTTCTCCTTGAGCACCGTGATATCGTCCTGTTTTGCCAGCGCCTGAGCCAGCATGTAGATATCATCCACATAAGAACAGACTACCCGGATTCCGGCCACATCGAACAGATTCTTCTCCACATTCTCCAGCGTAAAGCTAAGATCCTTACTGTTCAGCTTACGCATAATACTCGTACTGCTCTTCAAACGGGAACTGATGGACGTAATCGGGTTGCGCTGATACCGCACATTAAATTCCGAATTCAACACATCAAATTTCGTACGCACTTCTTTAATAGCACAACTGTAACGCATCCGCATTTCCTTATAATCTACCACCGTATCCACCATCTGCCGTCTTCTCTCATAAATCGACTGATCTACCTGCGGGAACACCATCATCTCTGTATGGTCAGACTCCGCACTCATTTCATCTAATGGAAAAAAGGGATTTGCAGTCATCTTTATAACCATGCCTCCTTCATTTATCTTCTGTCTTTTAATATATACCAAAAAACAACAGCTTCTGCCTGTTATAATAACATGAGATTCAAAAAAACTGCTGCTTTTATCTCCTCTGTTACTATAACGCAGAAGCTGCCTGAAAACAATAAACGGAATGTAAAAATTGTATTAAGATATCAGCGCATGCTGTACTGACCATTTTTATCGCAGGAATCCAACAGATAAGGATTCTGCCTGAAAATATATGAATCAGAATATAATCTTCTCAGCCAAAAAAGTTAAAATAATTTCCGCTGCTTCCATAATTATTGAACAACTTGCTGTAGCTGCTGCTTGCCTGTGCGTCCATGCTGCGCTCTGCAGTAGTCTCCACAGAATCTGCCCACAAAGCAGCCCGGCCCGCAAAACCGCTCTTGCCGCCCCACACCTTCTCCAGAGTTGCCACATCTGTCGCCGCAAGTTTCTCTTCATCGATCACAAGCGTTCCATCCGTCTTTCTGGTCACACCACAGGAAGCCAGCTCAGAGCTGTTCATACCGGTAATGCTGTTTAACTGTGACAGATAGTTGTTGTCCGTTCTCGTTCCGGATTGCCGCAGATTACCAAGCATACTGTTATACTGACCTACCAGCCCCTTGATATTTGCTACGATCTCCGCATTGCTTCCACTCTCTTTCGCCTTGGCAAAGAGCGATGTCTTACTCTGGTCGGCAAGCTTATTACCGTACTCGCAGACCTGCTGCGCATGATATTTCATATTATAATATAACTTCTGTTTATCCGCCGCCGTTCCCTGTACTGTATTGGAAAAAATATTATTTTTCCGCTGCAGTCCGCTCAATATCTGCGCACTCCGATTCAATCTTCTGCCCCTGCCGGTCCGGCTCAAAGCACTCTGCAGCAATGAATAGCTGCCGCCGGTTCTGTCTTTCCCGCTCAACATTGCACTGGCATAATTTCTTGGAATTCTCATGTGTCGTCTCCCTTCTGTCATAACAGTTCGGCCTTCAGCTTCCCTGTGGCGTAAATCTGTAATTCTCTTTACAGTAAACCTCCATTATGCTCAACCTGCCGCCTGGCAGGCCGCATGGCCATCCATGCTGTGAAAGTCGAAGACTTTCATAGTAAATATATCGTTCCTTTTCCTGAAAATTGAAGGACATTGTAATCAACTATACTGTTTTCCGTCACAAACAGACATCCTCCCCCTGCAGCATAATTGTCAATACAAACTTCCCAAATCCCGCCTCATACTGCATTGTCCCATAATATTTCTCCACACAGCTGCGCATATTGCTCATACCCAGTCCATGCCCTTCCGTATCCGTCTTGGTAGTCCGCAGACCGTCAACCCCTTCCGTCAGCCTTTCGCCGTCGTAAGTATTCTCCACCACGACAAAATACATTCTTCCTTTCGTATACCCCCGAAATCTGATCAGACGCTCTCTTCCCTCCGGCACTTTCCGACAGGCTTCTATGGCATTGTCCAGCGCATTGTTAAGCAGGATCCCCAGATCAAAAGCTTCAATGCCAAGTTTGGCCGGAAAAAGCAGTTCTCCCTCCAACATTACACGCTCCTGTGCACAGATCTGTCCTTTTCGATTAAGAATAACATCCGTTACCGGATTTCCTGTAGAAAACCGCAGTGAAAGCCTGGCAGCCGCCTGCTGCATATTCTGCAGATACCCGTCCGCTTCCTGCCTGACCTGATCCGTCATCTGCCCCTCCACGGCACTGGCACGAAACAGCTGCTCCATATCTGCCACACAGTTGTTGATGTCATGGCGCATCCCCCTGATCCCATCATACAACTGCTCCAGCTCCTTAACATGATCCGTCATATCTGCAAGCTGTTGTTTGTAGAACAACAGATTATTTTTCTGCGCCTCGGCGTGCACCAGTTCACTGTAGATCCTGCGGCTGAAAACAATACAGGCCAGACACAGAAGCGCGATCAACGGCACCATCACATACATGCTGCCATGCCTCTCATACAGGAACTCCACTTCTGTCCCCCGCTGCCTGTAGAAGGAAATCCGCCAGGACATATCGAAAGCCATGGTAACCATGGGTGTCAGCATCAAAAACCAAAGCCCCTGTCTGCTGATCCCATCTACCGGCCCCGAAGGCGTCAGATACCGTCGGTAAGCACGCAGTATCCCATACATAAATATCAGATAGCCTATTGAATAAATCCACATACTATAATCCTGCAAGTACACGGCAATCTTCATAAACTGCTCCGGATCCATCTCCTCCGTCATAATCAATTCATTCAGATGATCAAGCAGTTTCAACATGATAAAAGACCAGACACTGTGCAGGATGAATTTCGTCATCTCCTGCACCGCATAAAAGACAAGCAGCAAATACAGTTTCGCAAGTCTTCTTCCCTGATAAAAAAGATCCATGGCCAGAAAACTGCAGCCCAGGACAATCACCAGCTTTATAATACTGTAACCACTGTCCACGATATATCCGCCTGTATTTCCATAGAACATGCTGTTAACCCATACCGAATTGGAAAGCCAGTACCCTGTCATAAATGCCTGTAAGAAAAAAAGTATCTTCCCCGCGGAACGATACTTCACTTTCACCATAATACTGTCTCTGCATAAATATAACAAAAGTCCGGCTTTCACCAAATACTCGATCAGACCGAGTAAATCCAAAGTCATGCAGCTTCTCCCTCTATCATGCTGATCACGGCAGTTTTGCTCCTATCCATACAACGAAAACTTCTCTACTCCTTCAAATAGCTGCAATACAGCTTCACAAATTCACCGTATTTCTGTTTTGCAAGATAAATCCGGTCTCCCGATCCGACGGTGATGCTCTCATGGTCATAACCGGTGATGGCAGACAAGGCCACCAGATATCCCCTGTGGCAGCGATAGAATCCTTCTCCCAGCACTTCCTGCAAATGGTTCATCCTCTCATAGTATTCCAGGCATTCCTTCTTCATATGCAGGATTACCTTACGCCCACTGTTCTCCACATAAAGAATATCTTCCACCGGTACTCTGCGGTGGCTTCCCTCCGCCTTCACAAGAAGATAGCGCGGACCGCACTGCTTTTTCTCCACTTCCTGTGCGGCCCGCCTCAGAACATCCAGCATCTTATCTTCGTCGACTGGTTTCATAAGATAATGAAAAGCACCCACGTCAAAGGCATCAAACACCTGCTCCTTCACTCCCGTCACAAAGATCAGGATTACATCTGTCAGTTCCTTCAGACGCCTCGCCGTCTCCATGCCGTCCATCCCTTCCATCGCGATATCAAGCAGCACGATATCCGGGCGGTAACCCTCTTTTACCTTTTCAATCAATTTCATCCCTGAATCAAATTCACATGTCTGTGCCTGAGAAAGCGCTTTCTCAAGTAAGGTTCGAATCCTTTCTCTCCCTCTTACCTCGTCATCACAAACCGCAATATTCATGTTTCCCCTCGTATACCACCCCTGTACGGGCCTGCCGTCCAAAACGGCCCTGTCCCCGGCAGTGTATTTCTTTGTGCCGCTTATACTGCCGCACTATTCTATCAGTATATCGGCACGGGTACGGCTTTTATTCCTTCTTATGTCACAAAACATGCTTTTTTTGTCACAGATCAGGTCTCCTCATCCACGATGCTTCCCTTCAGGTCTTCTTCCAGCAGTTTCATCTTATGCAGCATATTCTTCACATCCAGCTGCACGTCGGAAAGGCTGCCCTGTCCTCTGCCGGTTTCCAAAATATCGTCAAGCAGAACCGCATCCTCTCTGGAACGCTCTTCGGAGTCCCGGCGCAATGCTTCCTGCTCTTCTCTCCTCACCTGAGCCTCGTCGATCCGTTCCTCCAACGCTGCCTCGTCTTCTTTTCTGTCCTCGATCTTCTCTTCCTGCTCTGCCTTCTCTTCCGCTTTCTCCTCGGCCTCTTCTTTCTTCTCGTCTATCTCCTCATCAACGTGATCTTTGGCTTCTTCCATCAACATGCCAACGATCTCCTTACCGGCCGCTTCCATCACACCCTCAGCCTTCTTCTGGGCATCTGTCATCTCATGAAATTTCAGCCGTTCCAGCTTCATAGCACGAATGGAACCACTATAAGCTATGATCTGATCCTCAATGATATCGTTCTTCTGCTCATAGATTCTCTGATGCCTGTCAATGTTCAGACAACGCTTCTGATACTCCGTCAGGGGGATTCCCTCCATCTCCTTCAGCAGCGCCTTCTCTTCCTCTGTCCACGTTACTTCAAACCCGAATCTCTCCGCATCTTGCTTACGCTGTAGCAGAAATGCCTCTGCCTGCGTCTCGGGAAGACGACCGTTTATCTCTTTCAGCCGGGCCTTCTCTTCCTCTGTCAGAGTAATTTCATCCGGGTGATGCATGGCATCTTCATTCTTCTGGAGCAGTTCCAGATCCTTCTGTTCCTGGGAATCCGCCGCCACACCATACTGCTGGCGCAGCATCTCCTTCTGGGCATTGCCCGCATCGATCACCCCCAGATTCTCCACATATTCATCCTGCAGCTGCCTCAGCTTATCCCGGATATCCTGTATGTTCTGGTCGATCTTCCGGTCGCCTTCCCAGGCATCGCTCACCATCTTGAGCGCCTTCTGCTGCGCATATTGTCTGCGCTGGGTGATCGGATCCTTCTTAACATTCAGATCTCCCATGAAAATGGTGTTTCTCTTCTGCTGTTCCTGTCCATTCCTGCCGGCTCTCTCCTGTGCTCTCGCCCGGGCGCTGCTGCTGACCTGAATGACCTGATTCTCGTTCTCGTTCGCTCTGATCTGCATGAATCGTAACCTCCTTGTCCTTCATGACTGCCGTCTGTTCCATACGGGTAAAATCCTTTTCACCCCGCTATACTATAATGAATGACATTAAAAATTCCATTTACTATACGTATTATATTGATATTATCGGCTTTTTGTATCATTTTCTTAAGCAAAACCGCACAATTATTGTTACAGTTATCGGCCGGATGCCCTGCAGCAGGGTGCAGGGCACCGTGAATAGTAACCAGTTATTCGCTCTAACGTTAACGCCGCAGCAGAACAGACCGGGCTGTCCTCCCCAGAAAACGGTATTCCTCCGTGCGGCGGTATGCGACCGCATAAACCGCATTCGGCACCACCAGGCAGACCAGCCCCTTCACCAGAAATCCGCCGATATTTTCCCCCGTCATCCGGCACAGCAGCCCGGTCAGCGCGCCGGCTCCCACGGTCACCACAAGACGCAGGAGATAGCGCGCGAAATACTCTCTGCCAGACTGCCGGAAACCGTACCGGTACAGCCCCCGCGGCTCGATCCAGAAAGGCAGCGCCGCCGAACTGATCAGGGTTCCGGCGAGAATGCCCACGATCCCCCACCTCTGTGCCAGGATCACGGAAACGACAAGATTGACTATGGCTTCCAGGATCGACTTGTAGCGTTCGTCCCAGAACAGCCCCATGGCGCTTCTGGTCTTTGCCACCGGAATGCGCATACTGCTCACATAGAAATTAACGACGATCAATATCACCGCCGGCCGGGGCAGCAGATAATCCCCGCCCAGCCAGAGTGTGATAAAAGGGTCAAAGAGCCACAGCAGACAGATACTCAGCCAGCCAAACAGCCACGCTCCGAAGAAATCCAGCCGTCTGAATGCCTCTTTTTTCGCTTCTTCCGTCTCCGTGGCGACCAGACTGCCCAGCGCAGGGGTAAGCGCGTTAAACAGTGCGCCTACCATCAGATTTAAGAACCCCCGGATCATCACATAATTGGAATATAACCCGGTGGTGATGATGCCCACAAACTTGGAAATCAGAATATTGTCCGTGCTGAACACCGCCGCCGCTCCCACACGGTTTAGGATCATGGCGCTCACATTGCGCCGAATATCCTGCAGGATTTCCCCCGGCAGCGGACGCACATCCTTTTCCCGCAGATACGGATAAAGCCTGTCCGCCTTCACCGCCACGGCCACATTCTGCAGCACCGTGCCGGCCACCAGAATACAGAGATAGTACAGGTAATTGCCGCTCACCACCAGCACCACGATCTGCACCACATTGACAAGCAGCGTCAGCCCGGCACGGATCATGGTGTCGATATACTTCTTCTGATATACAAACAACAGTGTGGATTTATAGGTAAAAAAATAAGCCACGCCGGTATTGAGCACATTCAGCAGATAGATCAGCGGAATATACGGAATATCCTCGGGCATCTCTTTAACGAAAAAGTCAAGAAAGGGCGTAAGAGCGGCTCCCACCGTCAGGACTGTCACCCCCACGATCTGATAGACACGGCGGTACAGCCGGATCAGCGATTTGATCAGCTCCCGGTCTCCCTCGGCCGCCGGGCGGTAGAGACTGTACGTGATGGAGACGGAAAATCCCAGCTCCGCCAGAGACAGCACCGCCAGGATATCGGTGAACAGGCCGTCCAGCCCCAGATACGCTTTCCCCAGGATCTGTACGAACACGTAACGGGATACAAACTTAAGCACTGCCAGCATGAACTCGCTGAGCATGGAAAAGGTTACATTTCTGACTGTATTTTCAGTTCTGTCCATCCGCATCACCACCCCGCTTCCACTTCTTTAACTGCCTGTAAACAACGGCCATGCACCAGAATGCCGTCGTGTTTCCATACAACAGTAGCTGCGCCGTCACCCCTTTACCGTGAGGACAGAGCCGCAGGGCATTCAGGCTGAAATGTCGTCTGCAGTGCCGGCGAAACCGCCGTAAATAACCGAAAAGATCTTTCTGTGCACTGCCCGCCTCCACTGCCTGCATCCCCAGACGCACGGCCGTATCCAGCGACAGCTGTGCAAAGCCGTCCGCCGTCTCCGGTAAGTTATGCCGCGCATCCTCACAGATATGATCCAGCACCGCAAGGACCGTGCACCGTCTCTCATCAATGCCGTTGTTGATCAGACTGCCCGCCCTGTATACATAGTGATACAGCCTGTCCGGCACGTAACTGATGCAGCTGGTCTCTCCCAGAATCTGATAGAAAAAAAGCAGATCTTCGCAGCACAGGGCGCGGCTGTCAAAAGGATACTTTTTTACAAGCGCCGCCGGATAGAGCTTTCCCCATGCCGTCCACAGAAAAGGGCTTCGTCCGGCCATCGCACAGACCGCCTCCGTCCTTTGATAGACGCGGGCAGGCTCCTGCCCCGTCCCTAACCCGTCGGTTCCGCAGATGCTCACTTTTGCTCCGCTTTCTGCCAGCGCATCATAGAGCTTTTGCAGCAGCCAGGGTTCCACATAGTCATCGGAATCTATGAAGGTGATAAACTCTCCCCGAGCCCTGCACACGCCTTCGTTTCTGGCGGCGGACAGCCCGCTGTTCTGCGGCAGATGCACCACCTGACGCCACTTCGCAGCGGCCGCCCACTCGTCGCAGAGGCGGCCGCCGCCGTCCGTAGAGGCGTCGTCTACAAGAATGACTTCTTTATTTGGATAGGTCTGTGCCGCTATGGAAGCCAGGCACTTCGCCAGATATGGCTTCACGTTGTAGACCGGCACGATAATGCTGATCAATGGTTTTGTCGAATTCATGTTATCTGCCTTTCCAACGTTTGATTTGTCTGTAGACGACTGCAGTTCCGAGGAAGACGATCCTGCCAGCATACAGCAGCAGCGCTGCCGCTCTGACTTTCTTTTCACGGCAGAGCCGGAGCGCCTTCCAACTGAAATGCCGCCGGGTATTCTGACAGAGCCGTTTCAGATAGCCGGACAGTTCTTTGGCAGGCATATCCGCCTCTACTGCCAGCATAGCCAGGCGGGTATTCGTTTCCAGGGCAATCTGCTGGAAGCCGGGCAGAGCCTTCGGGTAATGGACAAAAGCATCTTTGCAGATTCTGTCATGCACCAAAAGAGCGGTACACTTCCGTTCATCCACACCGCTATGTACCTGACTTCCTTCCCGATTGACATAATGGTAAAGCTGGTCCGGCAGATAGCTGACCCGTCCGGCAGATTTCAGGAACTGGTATAGAAACATAAGGTCTTCACTGTAGAAATAACGCTCGTCAAACGGATACTTTTTCACCAGCTCCATGGTGTAGAGCTTTCCCCAGGGCACATGATTGAATGGAATGCCGTGCGCCAGACACCAGACAGCCTCGGACCCGGAAAATATACCGGGAGGCCCTCCTTTCAGCTTGATCCCATCCGCACCGCAGGCGCAAAGATCAGCTCCGTTTTCCGTCAGGTTGTTATACAGCTTTTCCAGCAGGTCAGGTTCTACATAATCATCGGAATCAATAAAAGAGGCAAAGTCTCCACGGGCCTTGCGTATCCCCTCGTTTCTGGCAGCGCCGGGGCCGCGGTTTTTCTGAAAATGCACAACCTGCACCCGCCCGTCCCGAAGGGCATATTCCTCACAGATCCTGCCGCTGCCGTCAGAAGAGGCATCATTGACAAGAATTACCTCGATATTCTGCCAGGTTTGCGCCAGAATAGAATCCAGGCACCTTCCAATCAAATCCTGTACGTTATATACCGGTACGATCACGCTGATCAGCGCTATTTTCTGCATCATGGAGTCTATCCCTTTCATTTTCCTATCATAAATTTAAATCTTGTATTAGAAATAATTATGTGACAAAGTGTCAAAATCAAAATAATAATCAATAATTCAAAAAGACGATATACCAGAAGGCACACATAATTATCTGCTATGTTGTCTGATGTAATCCCTGTGTTTTTTAATCCCCACCGAACAAGCGGTATCATGATCGCCTGATGCCATGCATAATATATCAGGCTGTTTTGTCCAATATATCTTATAAATTTTATAGTGAACCAGTGAGAGAAAATTATTGTACAAAAAATGCCTGCAAAGGCTGACATTATAGTGAATGGAGGAAATCCGTATGATGACACATACATTTCCAGTCCTTTTCCGGAAATGATTACCCCTATTGCTCCAAAACAAACATTAATTATTCCAAATACCAAAAAACAAATAACCGACTTTTTTCCGGTAAAATAAACTCGTATTCTCTCATAATTATTCTGAAACCAATATCCTCCAAAAAAGAAAAGGCTGGCAGGTAAAATAACATCTATATTCCAGGGTAATGCTATACCTCCAAAATGGTAATATATTAAACCTGTCAAGAACATTCCTGATACAAATAGAAAAATCCGATTCATATGCCTGCATTTTCTGACAATAATATAAAAAACTATATTCAGCCAAAACAGACAGGCTATATACCAGAGTGTCATATATCTTATTTGAACAGATAACTTTAAGAAAAGTATTATGAAAGAATATATCGTTATCCCTTCTCTGTAATCTATTGCTAATTGGAATAAAATCATGATAAAACCAAGTGAAAAATATGGTACAATCAGCGATTTACATTTTCTTTTTACAAAAGCTCTGTACTCGTATTTCGTACTAAAAACATATCCTGATAAGAAAAAGAACAGCGGCATATGAAATGTATAAATCCAAATATCAGCAATACCAACACCTAAATGTGCTAAAATTGCAAATAGAATCCCATAACCTTTGGCCATATCAACCCAATCTACGCGCATTTGAGTTTCCATATAACTAATTTCTTTCATTCTGCCATATCCCCCTGCTCATATTATTGCACAGATCACTGAAACCTTCATGATGCGTCCTCCCATTGCAGGCATTGCTGCTCCAGCGCCTTGTCCGCCAGGCTATCCATACGGCAGGCCATGGGAACCAGGGCGCAGGCGATCATGGTATAGGGGTAGTAAATCGTGTTATCCGTGGCATACAGCACGAAGCAGTAGACGCAGATGCCGAAAAACAGACAGCCCACATTCTTGCCGCCCTGCCGGAACCAGTATCGGAGCCTTACGATCAGAAAACACCAAAGCCAGATCCAGTATCCCACAAAGCCCATGTTCAGGTACATCCGCAGGAAATCATTGTGGATCTGCATGATCGTCCGCCGGGGTGTCTGATAAACGGCGCCGGTCTGCCAGTCTACATAGCGCTCAAATCCGGTTCCCCTGCCCATGAAGGTAAAATTGATATCGTAGTAGGGTTCCAGATTCGTGAACATGCCCAGACGCCCTTTCGTGTCAATATTGAGGGCTGTCTCCAGGTATTCGAAAAGACCCAGGCGGATTCCCGCAATGTACAGAAAGCTGACCAGCATCATCCCCACAGCCAGACACAGCGCCGTCTGCCTGGACGCTTTTTCCGGCAGCAGGCGCAGAAGGAACGCAAGCAGAAATCCAAGCAGGATTGCAGGAATGGCAATACGCTTCAGGCCGAGGACAAACAAGAGTCCCACGACCAGCAGCCAGAGCAGGGAGTGAGCGTTTTCCTTCCGGTTCAGAAGCAGATAAAGTATAAAGGGCCCGAAGGCGAAAGTCAGGTCATTGATCTCCAGCTTCACCATAAGCGGGCCGCTCTCTACGGCAAAGGAAAGGATGAGCGTGCGGAATTCCTCCAGAAAAGGCCCAGGCCCTCCTTGCACGATGACCGTCAGGACAAGCAGAAAATTCGCGGTGCACATAGAGCCGAGACAGTACCAGATCCCTTTCTCACCGAACAGGTACAGAGTCGCCACCGCTACAAAGACAGAAAGCAGCTGGGGTATGATCATGCCGACGCCGTTAAAGATGGTGATGCTATCCGCTCCGGAAGACACCCATATGACTGCGGAAAAGAAAAGGGGGATCAGACAGGGCAGGATCTGAACCAGGGTATGACGAACCAGAAGAAAGACACGATTCAGCCGTACCGTGGCGATGAAATTCAGCAGCGCAAGAAACAGAATCGCAAATGCACAGGGATTTTTCAGGCTGAAATCAACGCCTCCCACTTTAAAATATGTATCCTGCAAAAAAAACATTGCGGTTGCCAGTACACAATAGATGATTGAGATCAAGCCTTTTCCCTCCCTGGTGGTAGTGTAATTAACTCATTAATTTTACTGGTTTTTATTGCCTTCTTTGTATAAATGTTCTCTCCGCTCATGGTTAAACAGAGTTACCCGGCTTCCGGTATCCCTCACCATCTTATAATACGCCCCCAGCCTCTCATGCATCCGCCGCACCCCGAAAATCTCTTCCGCCTTCCGCTGGTTCTCCGCCGACATCTTCCGCAGCGCTTCCACATTCCCGCTGCACTTAAGCATCGCTTCCGCCAGCCCTTCCACATCGCCCGGCTCAAGCAGGATCCCGTTCTCTTCACCGATCACTTCCGGAAGCGCCCCCACCGTCGTACTGATGATGGCTTTGCCCGCCGCCATGCCTTCCAGCACAGACATCGGCAGCCCTTCATAATAGGAAGGCAACACCAAAACCGCCGCCTTTTTCAAATATTTAAACTTCTGCGTCTCTCCGATCCAGCCGGGCACACTGATATGCCGTTCCAACCCTTTGGCCGCCACCAGCGCCCGCACCTTGTCCACTTCTCCGTCGCCTGCGATACAGATAGTCAGTTCCGGGTTCTTCCGACAGGCGATCTCCACCGCATCGATCAGGTCGTATACGCCTTTACGGCTGCCCAGCCTCCCCAGCATCAGGAAAGAATGCCGGCAGGCGGAGACATCCGTCACCGCCGCCCGAAACTTTACCGTATCTACCCCGTTATACAACGTCCTGCACGTATCGATGCAAAAGCGCGCCTCCAACTCTCTTTTCCAGCTCTCCGACAATGCCAGCACCAGATCTGCCTGCTGCAGAAACCTGTCCACTGCCTGTCTGCCCAGACGCCCAAGCCCGTCATAGAAGGCCAGATACTCCGCTCCATGAATATGTACAATCACCTTCCCGCCTGTCCTTTTTGCCCACCATAGATAGAAATGCTTGCGGAAGGTGCTGCCCCGCTCCGCTGTGTGGAGATGAAACAGGTCATACCTGTGACTGCTCAGCATGAAACGCAGGCAACCCCAGAATGTGTACACAAGCCGGACAACCAGCGGGCCGTCTATGTAAGAAGCAAACGTATCAATCTCAAATTCGGCTTTCAGCAGTTCACTCTCCCGTATTTCCCGGATGACTGCCGACATCCCGCCTCTGGCCCGCGTCTCGCTGGGGCCGATCACCAATATCTTCATCATGCCATAACCGCTTTCTGCCGCCCGAAAACCGACGGCCTCTACAGCGACTGCAGAAATTCATCCACAGAGGCCACAAACTGTTCCGTATTGGACTGATAACCGCCGAATTTACGCGTCTCGGCCATCCGCAGCACATAGGGCAGATCGTCCACATCCATGCAGGCGCTGATCAGGTTCCGTGCGTGAAACTGTTCCATCAGCTGCTGCTGGTGTCCGTCCACATGCTCCCCAAGCTCCGCCCTGCGCGGCACCACGATCACCTTCTTGCCCCGCTTCACCGCATCCACCACAATCCCCACGCCTCCGTGCGTGATCAGGATGCTGCATTTCTCCACCATCTCCGCAAATTTATCCCGATCATAGAAGTTCTGATAATGGCAGTGCCTCGGTTCAAAGGTACTGTTGCCGGTCTGCATATAGACCTCTTCGGCAAGCATATGCTCTCCTGCCATCTGGTCTACCTTTGTAAGCAGACGGTCAAAAGAGAACTTCTGCGATCCCACCGTCACAAATATCATCTTCGCACCCCTGCCTTTCTTTTCATCCTTCAGTAAACGCCGCCCCGGTACACGGCCCTGGGGTAATATTCCTGCATCTCCGGCCACTGAACATAGAAGCGGTGCGCAAACCGATACATCAGCCTGCCCGTCTGGCTGGGCGTCCTGACATTGGCAAACGATTCGATATACACCAGCTTCTTTCCGAATATCCTGCACAGCAGGCATAAGGGAATCGTCGCCAGAACGCCGGTGCTGATCACCACATCCGGACGCTCGATCATGAAAATTCTAAGAGAGAGGAACGCATTGACGATCAACCGCCGCATACACGCTCTCTCCCTGCGGTTGACCTGCTGCAGATAATAACATCTGATCCCCGGCACCGCGATTTCATAAGCGGTCTTCTCCGTGACAATAAAACTGTTATAGCGTTCCATCAGCGGACGCAGCATCAGAAGCTCCTCCAGATGACCGCCGGAGGACGACGCAAAACAGATTTTCTTAGCCTTATTTTTCACTTTCGATCCTCTCCTGGATTCCTGATTTTTCACTTCATCTTATGCATTGTTTCATACCGCAAGCCAAAGCCGGTCTCCTGCACCGTCGAGATCTGCAGTATGATCATACACAACCCTGCCGCTCTTTCCCGGCCACCGGACAAACGCTTTCCGTCAGGAATCCGGCCCATGACATCCTTATTGCCACAGGCCGGATTCCGCATCAGACTTCCACAGTCCTGGCCGCTTCCTGCTCTTCCCTGCGCACGGCACTCACCCGCTTCATGGCGATGGAAAGAAGCTCACGGATATAGTAGCATTTCTCCTCACCCGCACAGGCGAAGCCGCTTTGCAGCTCGATCTTATAACCGCATTCCTCACTCTTCTGTGCAAAGACTACGCCGATCTGGAACAGGGCCGCATTAACCTGCTCTTTCTCCAGATTCTCCGCGAAGATCAGATACTGGCCGGCGCCGTTATTGCCAACAAACATCTTGTCGGAAGGCGCAAACACAGAAGTCAGTATGTTCACGAAATCTTTGATCATCCGGTCACCGGCTTCCCTGCCCAGACGGGCATTCTCCGTCTGCAGGTTGGCAAGTTTAAACACAATACAGGCAAAGCTCTCCGGAATCGGCCGGCTCTCCCGCACCGTGATAAACTGATCGCATTTCGCCCGGTTGGGCAGACCGTCTACCTTGCTCGTAAAAGCATAGTACTCGATGAAATCCTCGATCCTGCCGAAAAGTGCCGCCCCGGCGCACCCCAGTACCCCGAAGATCACCACGATCAGCACCGCGAAGATAAAGATCGGAAACCGCTCCGTCACCCGCACGCTGGAGAGCATCACGATATTACGCGCACCCAGATATTCATTGTATTCGTCATTTGTCTCATAGTAGACCGACTGCAGGTCATTGATCTTATCCGCCAGCTTCCCGATTTTCTCCTGAATCTCCTGCTGTGCCTGTTCCGAAGAGACCTCAGGCGCACCGGTAAATACCGCGATAACATAGTTGTTATAATCTCTGTCGATCAGATTATGCTCATAGAGCGTACGGTCTTCTATGTATTTCATCAGAAGCAGATCGTACTCTGCCGTCCGATCCACTGGATCCCAGTTGCCGTCCTCATCCCGGTTCCAATCGTCATAGACATCCGGCAGTACATTGTTCTGCAGGAGACTGTTTTTATTATCTTCCCCTGTTCCATTCTCGGAGACCGTCTCCGTGCCGTCCGAAAATTCTCCCATGGCATTTTCATAGGAAGTGATGATCCCGCGTATCTTCTCAATCTCAAAAGAAGCAGCATTGTTGGAGATTTCCAGATTGTTGTTGCGGTTCTGGTATTTGTTCAAAAGCACATCACGGTCTTTGGTGATCCGTCCTTCCAGAATCTCGGAAAGCAGTTCCTGCACCTCCACATCCCTGATAAACTCAAACTCATTCAATAAGTCCTGGAAACTGCACCCCGTCCTGCTGGAACGGAAATCGGCATCCCAGTCGTTCTTATCGGTCAGATGCTCTACGATATTGTCCAGCGTCTCGTCCATGACCTCCGCCATCTCCAGATAATCATAACCCTTGGAGGTAATGTCGCTGACCGGATTGGCCGCAAGAGACGTATTTACATGGTTTTTCCCATAATATTCCGCATACTCCTGCAGGATCTGGTTTAAAACCATGCGCGGATACTCCTTACCGCTCCCCACACCACAGTTAAAGGAGACTACAAAGCGGGTCGGCCATATCTCATAATCCTCCTCGCCATTGTTCAGTTTGGCCTGCTGCACCAGAAGATCCTCTTCTGTGATCACGGGTTCCACCTGAATGTTCATGCGGATATCGTCCGTGGTGGCCTCCGTATAATCAATGCCAAGCCCCTTCATGGCCTGGCTCACCAGATTGGTGGCATAGATCTCCGAGGTGTCGATATTACTCCCGTCCGGAGAAAGCCCTTCCTCGGCGCGGGAACCGGTATACTCGATCACCGTGACCGCCGTATACTGCTGTATATAAAGCTGCGCAATCATAAAAAAGGCTACGCCAGCCAGGATCGACACACTGATGATCACCGTGCGGTATTTTCTCAGATAACGGAAAACATCCAGTTCTTTCATAACCCGGTTCCCTCCTCTCCGTTCTTTTTCGCTTCTTTCTTCTCAGCCTTCTCCCGTTTCCGGTATTCCTTTTTATTCTTCCGGTACTCCTTTCTGGCCAGCTTCTGTGCCTTTCGCCCGGCAGCCTGCTCCTCTGTGCACTCCGCATAATAAGGCTGCAGTATGATCAGTCCGATCCATGCTGCCAGATAAAGGAAGGTAATCAAAAAGGCTTTGATGATATTGCCGGGCACCGAAGGCGTGGCAAAAGACACCTGCATATAACCGTCCCGTTTCACTCTCACATATGCATCGCACAGCTGTCTGCACTGCGCCGACAGATTATACAGTTCCGCATTCAGCTCCCCGATCTTTTCGTCTGCCTGGGCATAGACGTCATCACCGGCCCTTGACCTGACTACCTGACCCGAGGCATAGCTGTTGTGCTCAATCTTTTCCAGCAGTTTTGTAGCCGATTCCAGAAGTTCCTTAGCCTCATCCGCAAAATAGTCTACGCCTACCTTCGTTCTGGACATGTAGAATTCCTGATCCGTGTCGTAAGTAGGGATCAGCACAAAACGGGTCATAAAGGCATTATACATATCGATCGCTTCTATACGTACATCATGGGCCGCCATATCCTTTTTCTGATCCGTATCCAGCAGCCGATTTGCATACTGCATCCGGGACTGGTACGTGTTGCGGTGTCTGGAAAGCCCTTTTTCCAAAATGAACGCTTCGTAGCGCTCCAGCTCAATCTCTATAAAATTGTCAATCTTCTCACTGAGAGACGGAAAAGTCTCCTCGCTTCCCTCTGCCCGGAAGCTGCTGCTCTCGGTACTGTAACCTGGCAGGTAGTTTTTCAATTTATAGGCCTGCATCTGCAGGTAGTCTTTCACGTCCAGATATTCCATGCCCTCCAGCTCATCGAAGTACAGATCCAGCACTTTGTCGTTCTCCGCGTAATTATTCGTGAAATCCTCCCAATACACATCCGCCAGAAAGTTCAGCACCGCTTTCGGCGTGGTTCCGTACAAAGACACCTTCTCCGAACAGTGAATCCAGTATTCCGTAGAAATTTTTAAAGCCGATTCCTGAGTGACATCCAGCTTCTCCGCATCTAACGGCGTAGAGATCGTCAGAAAATCTGCCAGCTGGTCCGCACTGAGCGCAAGGCCGCCCCGCCTGACCACTTTCTCCAGGATCCGGTCCGAAAGGATGACGGACTCATTGAACCGGGTGGAATTAGGATTCTGGCCTCTGGCCGCCTCCTCATAATTAAACACCATCAGCATACCCGGCGCATACAGCTGTGTCGCCGTCTGGCCCGCAAAACCAAGCGCAAAAACCAGAATTCCCCACACCGCAAGCTTCCTGCGTTTCCCGTTCAGCCCGCCCATGGCGCCCCGGAATCCAAAGACCGGCAGTTTCGATTTGATCATAAAGAACTGTCGTGTCAAAATTATGTACAGAAATACCAGGCACACCATCAGCGCCGGTACTATAAAACTCACAAGAATCATATCGCGTTCACTCCTTTATCGTTCCGTTTCCTGTCGGCCGTTGATATCAATAACAGCCAGCTCCGGCCGGTTGTTAACCCTGGGAAAACCGCTGTGATCTTCCATCCCTCTGGAAACAAAAATCGTGCTGCGGGGCAGGCTGTACATACCGCCGCTGTATTTTGGCAGAAATCCCACGTCCCCATGGTAAAGCCCCTCCAGGACCGGAAGCCGCACCAGACCGCCGTGATAATGCCCACAGATGCCAAGATCGATTTCCGTATCCGCGAGCGCATCATAATAGAGACTGGGATAGTGGGCAATCAACAGCTTAAAATCACTGCTCTTCTCATATTCTTCAAAAAACTCGACGCCAAATTCCTCATAGCCCTCCGGCGCAGTAGTCAATCCCCCGATCAGAAACGGCGTCTTGTGGATCATCACCTCTTCCGCCCGATTCACCAGCACATGAACCCCTTTGTCCATAAGCAGGCTCTCCAACGGACTGCCCTTCTCGTAGAAAAGATGGTTCTCATGGTTGCCCGGCCCGTAGTAAACAGGCGCCACCTTCAACAACTCATCACACAGATGCAGAATCACATCCAGATCATCCTCATAGGCGTTGACCATATCCCCCGCCATAATAATCAGATCAGGCTCCAGTGAGCTGATCTGCCGTATCAGTGTCCTGTTGTCCGCTCCGAACTCCCTGTTATGCAGATCCGACAGCACCACCAGCCTGGTATTATCCGTCCCCAGTATCTTCGGGGAATACAGATGATGGAAAGTCACCTCCAGCTCATCCGACAACAGATATCGTCCCAGCATAAATACCCCAACCACAACGATAAGCGCCAACAGCACCCGCTTTACTACCTTTTTCCAATGCCCTCTCCGAATTCCTTTATACGCAGCAACGATCATTTTCCTGCACCACACCTCAAACCCTTTCTCTTTTGCTTTCCAGCCTGTTACATAATCTTCCCCCGATTTCTTTTCCCGCTTCCACATACTTGCCCCCATTTTCACCTGATACAGAGTACCAGACACAAACGACATATTCTCATCCCAAAACAAACGCTGCACGAAAAGAGAGCACGAATACGGGATACACACATGATGCCAACCCTATACCCTCCATCCAGTGATCCGTTGTTCTTCTTCCAATATATTCTGATAAGTCTGCTCAATCAAAACCGCCACATTCGCCTGAATCTCCTCACAAGTCTCCCGATACATCTTCCACAGACAGCTCGGCGTCACCTTCTCCTCGTCCACCCTTGCATCACGGCTTACCAGACCAACAAAATAATTCACATTGGATCGCGCCATGGGAACCCCTTCCGCCGTACCAAATACCGGCCCGCATTTGATCCCCTCACGACGGGTATAATCCAACAGCTCTTCCCGCAGTCCTGCAGGCAGGCGCAGTATTCTTCTCCTTCCGGGGGCAGAAGCCTCCAGTTCCACCTTTCCCTTCGTCACTGCCTCCACTGTGAGCTGCGGCAGCTCCTGAATCCTCATACCGGCTCCGCCCAGCGTCTTGATCAACAGGTATGTCTTCTCCTTCTCCAGCTGCTTCGCCGCAGACAGAAGTCGCAAATACTCGGTACGGCTCAATCTGGGCTGTACTTTTACCTTTTCTCTCTCAAAATCTTCCATCTGCCACTCCCGCCGCCCTAAATAGCGAAGGAAACTGTTCCATATTGATATACGTGTATTCACCGTCGCCGGCTGCAGCCCCTGCTTTTCCAGGCAGACTTTCCACTCTGATCCCGTCTGCTCCCTGATACACTTATCCTCAGGCAGATAACGATACAGTTCCAGCAATATTCGACGATAATTCTGCAGGGAAGATGCTTTCCTTCCCTTCTCTTCCTGATCCGCCAGAAAAGCTTCGATTCTTTCCGGGCTGATCTTTTCTTCTTTCCGTACGGACATACGATGAACTCCCTTCAGAAATCAGAAATTGACAGAATCAATATTCTGTCTATCATAACCTGTCTTTTTTACAATTTGTTATAACAACCTGTGAAATATATGGCAGAATTTATACAGAACTAAAAATATAAACTGAAATAGAGGATATAAAGAAAGCGAAACGCAACCTACTCTTTGCGCTTCTGTTTTTTGCGTCTGAAAATATAGAAATTTATTGCAAACTACAAATATTATGTGCTATATTTATAAAAGATTCATATAGTTTATAGACAGAATATTGATTCTGCCTATAGGATCAATCCTGTCTGTTCCAACTGCCGCACATGATCCTGTCCTGCCGTCAGCAGATAGATTCTCGTCGTTTCCACACTGCTGTGTCCCAGTACATCGGCCAGTTTCACAATATCTCTGCAGATTTTATAGAAAGTCGTGGCAAACAGATGTCTGAGATTGTGAGGAAACACTTTCGAACTTTCCACACCGGCCTCCTGACACAGTTCTTTCATCTCCCTCCAGATCTGCCTTCTTGAAAGCCCTTTTCCGTTTTTCGTGACAAAAATTTCCCCTGTATTATTTCCCTGCTTCTCCGCAAACTTAAGCAGCTTTCGGCACAACCTGTCCGGCAGCAGAATCACCCGGATCTTGCCTTTCAGTGCAATCTCCGCCCGGCCGGCCCTGGCTGCCTCCACCGTGATATAGGGAAGTTCACTGACCCGGATCCCGGCGGAACAGATGGTCTCCATCAGCAGCTCAAGCCTCTCCTTTCCCGTTCTGTGGGCTGCATCCAGCAGACGAGCATACTCCGCCCTGGTCAGCTCCCTCGACTGCTGTCTGAACATCTGCCGCTGGATGCGCAGAAATTTCACCCGGCACTCCTCCCAGCCCAGAAACCGAAAAAAACTGTTAAGCGCCGACAACTTGCCGTTTACCGTGCCGGGCGCATATCCTTCCTTCTGGAGCTTTCTCTTCCATTCCAGAACAGTCTCCTTCGTGACCGCTCTTTCCCGCAGCCACAGGAAAAAAGCATGTACTTCCCGGCTGTACTTCTCGATGGTAGCCGTCTCCCGCTCCTCCTCCCGCAGAAACTGCGAAAACGCCGTTATTGCCTCTTGTGTCACAAAATGTTCCTTCATCCCTTTTCCTCCGTACCTTCGGACGGCCCATTCCTGCTGCCTGTTCCGGTTTTTCTTCGCCGCATCATGCTGCCGCACGATAACGATAATAAGCCACCCGTCCGCAAAGACGACAGTGGCTTATCCATTTTCTCATATTCCGATGACTCCTGCCAGCACAGAACCTGCTAAGAAACTACGTCTCGTAACAATCCAGCTTCGGCATCCATGTCCTGTATATCCTTCAATAATTCTGGAAATCCTGAAAATCCTGATTCGTCTGACCGGCCTGATATTGTTGTGCATTCTGATAAGACCGGCCGCGGCCGCCGAATGTAATCTCCTTAAGCGCCACATAAAGCTCCGCATCTGTCATATAGACATAAGGAAACACATAGAAAATCGCCAGAATGCCGCAGGTAAATGCGCTTAATATATTCCACCCAATAAAAGACAAATCCAACACAAAAGCTTCCCATTTGTTACCGTCCATCATCTGCTTACTGACAGCAAACGCTTCCCTGGAATCAATACCCGGATTTTCCGCCAGTATATAAGGGATCATGCGGTATTCGTAACCTTTGATAATACCGGGAATGATAAAGAGCAGTGTCCAGAGAGAAGTAAACAGCCCTCTCATAAACATCGTTTTAACTACATTCATATAGCCGTTGGAAAAAGCATAACCCAGCTCTCCCAGTTCTGCCTTCTGGTAGTGGCTCACAACAAAAAATCTCTGTGCCCCCACATGCAGTGGATTAAATAGAAACAGCCTCAATGCCAGCCCAAACACCATGGCTGCCAGAAAAACCCCCATAAAAGCTAACAGGAAAGCCGTAAGCTGCGGCATATGAATCGAACCGTCAGATGAATACATCTTTCCTGTCGAATTAGAGTAGGATACACTGCCGCCTGTCCCTCCACCGCCCAATGACAGCACCAGAGAGACCAATACCATCTTCCAGTAGTTATACTTGAAAAATTTCTTTGCGTTCTCTTTCAACTCCGCTCTCGTCCACATACAAATTCTCCTCTCACTCAAATCACTATACTTTACTTTAATATATTATGGATGATATTGCAAGACCCAGCTCAAAACGTAACCGTGATCGTTGTTCCCTCTCCCGGTTCGCTCACAAGCGTCAGCCCTGCGCTGTGCACGGCCACGATATGCTTTACGATGGCCAGTCCCAGTCCCGTACCACCGGTAGACTTCGACCGGCTTTTATCCACTCTGTAGAACCGCTCGAAGATCCGCTCCTGACATTCTTTCGGAATACCGATCCCCGTATCCTGCACCCGCAGTATCCGCCTCCCGTCTACGTCCTCTACGCTGACCACGACAAAACCACCGGCGTTATTATAGCTGATGGCGTTGTCGCACAGATTATAAAGCAGCTCTTCCAGCATCTGCCTGTCTCCCTGCACCATGGATCTGCCGCCCTCCAGCCGCAGATCCACCTCCCGCTCTTTTGCCCGCAGCTGCAGCATCTCCACGCAGTCTCTTGCGACCTCATACAGGTCGATCTGTTCAAAAGGAATCTCCCGGTCCTGCACGTCCAGCTCCGACAGGCGGATAGTGTCATTGATCAGCATCAAAAGCCGGTTGGCATTCCTGCGGATCTCCGAGGCAAACCTGACCGCATCCTGCCCCGCGGCCATCCCGTTCTCGATCAGTTCCGCATAGCCGGAGATGGCTGTCAGCGGAGTCTTCAGCTCATGAGACACATTGGCGCTGAACTCCTGCCGCATATTTGCATTGCGGACAATGGCGTCATGCTGTGTCCTGATGGTTCTTGCAAAAGGCAAAAGCTCCTCGTAAATCTCTTTTTCATCGATATGGTCCATATCTTCCACCAGCCTGCCGATCGGCGCCACCAGGCTGGCCGTGAGATAATGAGACAAAAAAACGCACAATGCCAGAATCGCACAGACCGTCGCCAGAATCGCCGGCAGCGACCGATAGAGGATACTCCAGATGCTGTGGGATTCTCTTGCCACCCGCAGCACATTTCCGTCCGGAAGAAGAATCGTATAGTAAAAGGTGCTCCGCTGCATGGTAGAAGACTGTCTGACAGACCTGCCCTCTCCCTCCTGCAGCGCTTCCGCCACCTCCGGCCGCCCCGCATGATTGTCCATCCCGCCTATATCCGCATTGCTGTCGTAGAGCACTGCGCCTTCCGGTGTGATCACAGTGGCGCGGACATTTTCCTTGCCGTGGCTGTAGCGGTCAATGTAGGCATAATTTTTCACTGCACCCGCATCCGATACGGCATTCGTCACTTCATCTGCAGCCATTGTCCCGCCGTCGGCCAGCGCCTGGGCATAGATCCCGAGATCCTCCATCACCTGCGCCTGAAAAAGGCGGTAGAACACCACCGCCATCAGCAACAGCGTGATCACGATCGCCATCGACGACAAAAACATAAGCTGCCTGTTGATTTTTCTCTTCATGAACGCCCCCATAAATCCGCATCAACGCAAACCCCCGCAAAAGGCAGCGTTCCTGCCTTACGGCTTCTGCACCAGTCTGCTACACCGATCCGTCATTCTCCAGAAAATAGCCCACGCTGCGCACGGTTCTGATCATGCCGCCTGCCTCTCCCAGCTTCTGTCTGAGCGTCTTGATATGCATATCCAGCGTCCTGGATTCCCCCTGAAAATCGCTTCCCCACACATGATTCAGGATCTCTTCTCTTGTTGTCACGATCCCTGCCCGCTGCATCAAAAGCCGCAGCAATTCATATTCCTTATAAGTCAGTTCGCAGAGCACACCGTCCACATACACGGCATGTCGTTCCCCGTCCAGAAGGATCTTCCCGATGGTCAGGGATTTCTCCCCCTTTTCCTCCCCACTCCTGCGCAACAGGGCCCTCACTCTGGAGATCAGCTCCATCACGCCAAAGGGTTTCGTGATATAATCGTCCGCCCCCATATCAAGCCCACGCACCTTATCAAGCTCCGTTGTCTTGGCCGTGACAAGGATGATCGGCACCTGTCTGGTCCGCGGGTCCTCGCGCAGCTTCTTCGTCAACGCCAGACCGCTCTCATCGGGCAGCATAATATCCAACAGCACCAGACACGGCAGCCGCTCCCGCACCGCCTGATAGAAATCCGCCCCGTTCTCATACACCTGCACATCATAGCCGCTGTTTTTCAACGCGAAACTCTCGATCTCGCTGATATCCCTGTCATCCTCCACCACATAGATCAATCCCATGTCCAAACACCCCGATATTTCTGTTGTTTACCTTCTTTATAGATTACCACATTTATGCTGTGAAAGTACATACCCCTCTTCCCAACTATTACGGCAGCACATACTCCTGTGCAAGCCCCTCATACAGCATCCGGAACTGCTCTTCATCCCGTCTCTTTTCCCGGCTCTCTATGCTGTAGCCGTGCATTTCCATGGAGTCCTCCTCCCACACCTGCACCACGCTCACTGCGATCTGGGCGCAGTGGGCCGCGATCCGCTCATAGGCCGTCACGATATCCGCCAGCAGGAATCCCAGTTCTACCGTACACTTCCCTTTCCTGAGCCTTTTTACATGCCGTTTGCGCACCTGCGCCCCCAGCTCGCCGATCACCTCCCTCAGGGCCTGCGCTTCATACAGTCTGTCCGCGTTTTCCTCCTGAAAGATACCTTCGGAAATTGCCAGCATCCGCAGCACCGCCCGGGAGAAGACCTCCAGCTCCTCCTGCGCCTTGGCAGAAAAGGTCAGTTCCTTCTCTTTCATCTTACCATAAGCTATGGCAATGCCCGCCGCGTGATCCGAGATCCGTTCGAAATCCCCGATACAGTGCAGATACAAAGTCAGCGCACGACTGTCCTTCTCCGAAAGGTCCTTTCCCGTCAGCTTCAACAGATACGTACCGATCACATCCTCATAGCGGTCCACATCCTTTTCCAGCTGCCTGACGCCTTCCGCCGCCTCTTTCGTATAGCGCTCAAGCAGGCCGATAGCCTCCTTACAGGACTCCTGTACCGTATCCGCCATATGACAGATAACCTTCCGGCACTGCTCCATGGCCAGAGACGGATTGTTCATAAAACGACTGTCCAGAGCCTTCACATCCTCGTCGATATACCGCACCGCCATATGTTCCACGCTGTCCTCTTTGATGGTCAGATATGCCAGCTTCTCCAGCAGATCAGAGAACGGAAGCAGCAGACAGGTGGCAAACACATTGAACACCGTATGCACCACTGCGATCCCATAAGGCTGCGCCGCCCGCTCCATAAAGTCAAAAACAACCGCTCCATGCAGCAGATAAAACAACGCCATAAACACAATCGTACCGATCAGGTTAAAATACAGATGCACGATGGCCGCTCTTCTGGCTCCCCGCGACGTCCCCACGGAAGACAGCAGCGCCGTCACACAGGTGCCGATATTCTGTCCCATGATAATGGGCACCGCCACACTGTAGGACACCGCCCCGGTAGCGCACAGCGCCTGCAGGATACCCACAGAAGCCGAAGAACTCTGGATCACGGCCGTCAGGATAATGCCGGCGATCATCCCGGGGATCGGGCTGGAAAACAAAAGCAGGATATTCGTAAATTCCGGCACATCCGCCAGCGGCTTGACCGCCGCCGACATGGTATCCATCCCGATCATCAGCACCGCAAAACCGATCAGGATCGTGGCCGCATTTTTATGCTTCTCTTTTCCGGAAAAAAGCAGCAGGATCACCCCCACCAGCGCAAATATCTGGGAAAAAGCCGAAGGCTTCAACAACTGCATCACAAAGCTGCCGCTCTCAATGCCCGTCAGGCTTAAAATCCATGACGTGATCGTCGTGCCCACATTAGCTCCCATAATGATACCGATGGCCTGGGACAGCTTCATCATCCCCGAATTGACGAACCCAACCACCATCACCGTAGTCGCGGAGGATGACTGGATCACGGCCGTAACGCCCGCTCCCAGCAGCACTGCCCGCCATTTGCTGTAAGTCATTTTCTCCAGGATCTGTTCCATCCTGCCGCCGCTGGCCCGGGACAGTCCCTCCCCCAGCAGATGCATACCATACAGAAACAGAGCCAGTCCGCCCATCATCGTCAGTACATCAAAAAAATCCATGATAACCTCCTCATCACAACCAAAACTACTATTGCTATTATGGTTTGACGTTATCATGAATTTATCCGCACCACTATCATGTAATTGTAAAGGAAATGTAAAATATACGTAAAACAGGCACTTTAGCCGTATCTGCCCGCGATATAGTCCCTGGTTCTTCTATCCTTCGCTTTGGAAAAAAGATTCCGGGTACAGCCCCACTCAACCACCTCACCCGCCAGAAAAAAGGCGGTATCATCCGACACCCGCGCAGCCTGCTGCATATTGTGGGTGACGATAACGATGGTATAGCTTTTTTTCAGCTGCAAAAGCAGTTCTTCTATTTTAAGTGTCGAAACCGGATCCAGCGCCGATGTTGGTTCATCCATCAACAGCACTTCCGGTTCCACCGCCAGTGCGCGGGCAATGCACAGCCGCTGCTGCTGCCCGCCGGAAAGCCCCAGCGCCGTTCTTTTCAGCCGGTCTTTCGTCTCCTCCCAGACAGCCGCCTGCCGCAGACTCCTTTCCACAATCTCGTCCAGTCTGGCCCTGTTCTTCTCCCCATGCGTTCTCGGTCCGTAAGCAATGTTGTCATAGATGCTCATCGGAAAAGGATTGGGTTGCTGGAATACCATACCCACCCGCCGTCGCAGCGCCGTCACGTCCACGCCGGGCGCGTAAATCTCCTCACCATCCAGACAGACCCGGCCCGTGATCTTTACCCCCTGTATCAGGTCATTCATCCGGTTCAGAGTCTTCAGGAAGGTGGATTTGCCGCATCCCGAAGGCCCGATCAACGCCGTCACCGCACCTGCCCGGATATCCATGGTGACTGCTTTCAGTGCATGGTGCATCCCGTAGTACAGGTTCAGATCGATTATCTCTACCTTGACGTCATTCATTAAACTCTTCCATTCCTGCCTGAATCTTGTTCAAAAAACTCTACTCCTCAAAATAATTTATTTCGGGCCAGCATCTTTAAGAGAAGATTGAACGTGAGCACGATTCCCAGCAATACCGCCGCGATTCCAAATGCCGCATCGTAATCTGCACTGGCCATGCTTAAATACATCTGCACTGTGAGCGTCCCTCCGGGCTCCATGATCTTATGGAAAAATCCACTTCCGGAGTCCGGCAGGAAATAGCCGCTCCCTGCCGTAAAAAGCAGCGCCGCCGATTCCCCCACGATACGCCCCACCGCCAGAAGAATACCTGTCGTGATACCTGGCATGGCCGAAGGCAGCAGGATCGTGCGGATCATATGCCATTTGGTGGCGCCCATGCCAATGGCGCCGCTCCGGTAACTTTCCGGCACCGCCCGCAGCGCCTCCTGTGTATTGCGTGTGATCAGCGGCAGTATCATCAAAGACAGCGTCAGCGCCCCGGTCAGGATCGAATAGCCAAGTCCCAGTGTGGTGCCGAAAAACACCATCCCGAACAATCCGAAAACAATGGACGGGATACCCGCCAGTGTCTCCGTCGCAAACTCAATCAGCCGCTCCCATCTTCCAGGCGCCGCATACTCGTTCAGCCAGACTGCAGCTCCCACACCTGCCGGCACCGCCACCACAAGCGTCAGCGCTACAATATATACCGTATTGACCAGATTTCCTGCAATGCCGACAGTCCCCTTTACCACACTGGTCACCGTCGTAAAAAAGGGAAGCCCAAGAACAGGAACCCCTTTCGCAAAAACATAAAAGATTATTCCGGACAACAGCAAAACCGCATAAAAGGCTGCAAGATAGATGAGCGTAAACGCGACGGCATCTTTTATTTTTCTGAACATGGATTTTTCTCCTTTCCGCAAGGTGGTTTCCTTTTCCATAAATCTGTCCGGACTTCCTGCCTTCATGCTTCTTCTCTGGCTCTTATCTTATAAAGTACATCTACCCTTCCTCTTCACGCAGGAGCCTGTGCAGGAAGATATTGACCAGCATGATAAACCCAAACAACACCAGCCCGATCGTAAAAAGCACCTGCCGGTGCAGTCCTTCTGCATAACCCATTTCGCCGACAATGGCAGTGGTCAGGAATCTGACTGAGGAAAAAGGTAACGGCATATTTACCGCACCGCCGGACACCAGATTCACCGCCATGGCCTCTCCCACTGCCCGGCCCACACCCAGCACCACTGCCGTAACGATGCCCGGCCTGGCCGCCGGAAGAACTACGTGGAAAATCGTCTGAATCCTTGAAGCGCCAAGCGCCATGGAAGACGCCCTCAGCTGATCCGGCACCGCCCGCAGCGCCGTCTCACTGACACTGATAACCGTAGGAAGGATCATCACCGCCAGTACAAGTACCGCCGACAACAAATTTGCACCACCCGTAAACCGGTGTGTCGAAGCGTCATGAAACAGCCACAGTTCCAAACGGTACATAAGCGGATTCAGGATCATCATCCCCAACAGACCATAAACAACAGACGGAATACCTGCCAACAGCTCTATCGCCGGCCGTACTACTGCCGCCAGCGGCCGGGGTGCCGCCTCGGCTAAAAAAACTGCCGTCAGAAGTGCGACCGGCACCCCCAGAAACACCGCCAGTACAGTTCCCACCACAGATGCCAAAATCACATACAGAATGCCGAAGGATGGATCTTCCGCCGCAGGCTTCCACACAGAAGAAAAGAAGATTTCCCTGAAGCCCAGCCGATAAACCGCCGGTACACCATTGGCAATCATATACAACGTGATTGCACCAACCGCAAAGACCGCAAAGAAAGCGCACAATGTAAAGATTGATTCGGCCACGGCTTCTATTCTTCTTGTATGGTTCCTTTTTCCTGTAAGAGTCTGAGACTGCCTGCCCTGTGATACATCAGAAATTGATTGTTGTAACCCTATATCCATGCTCTTATACTTCCCGCCTGTTTATTTTTCTCATGCTGTCCCTTCATGTCAGAACAGTTTACTGCAATGGCACGCATCGGAGCTCTTAAAGTCTTCCGAAAATCCCGCCCTGTGATTCCACCCTGTACAATCCATATTCTGCATTCTTTTTACTGATAATCCGGAACAATCAGCCCTGCCTCACATATCAGCTTCCTGCCCTCTTCTGTCTGCAAATATCCGAAGATCTCCTGCACTTGCCGCCGCTGTTCTCCAAGTTCCCCTCTCGTCACAAGGAGCAAAGACCGGCACAATGGATAGCGGCCTGTCTTAACCGCCTCTGCCGTCGCTTCCTCACCATCCAGGGACAACGCATGCACCGTGTCATCCAGTACGTCAAAAGAGACATAGCCCACTGCGCCTGGTGTGGATGCAATCCGCGCCAGCACTGCCCCCTCAGAATCCAGTTCATTTGCATAATAACAATATTCTTTGATCCCCAGCAATTCTTCAAAAGCGCTTCTGGTACCGCTCCCTGCCTCCCGGCCTGCCACCACAATCGGCTGCTTTCCACCGCCAAGCTCCTGCCAGTCTCTGATCCGCCCGGTGTAAATGTCCGCCAGTTGTTTTGTGGACAGCGCCGTCACCGAATTATCCGCATCCGTGATCACCGCAATGCCATCCAATGCAATGACATATGCCGCCGCGCCGGATGCTTTCTCTGCCGCTGTCAATGGCCTGGAAGAAAGCCCGATATCGGCCCGGCCCGACATCACCGCCTGTATCCCGGCCGAAGAACCTGTAAATTCTGCTGTCACCTTCACACGCGAATTCTTCTCCCGATAGCACTCTGCCAGCATATCGGCAAACTTCTCCATGGACGTGGAACCTGCCATGATCACTGTCTGAGACGGCAATACCGATTTCTGACATGGTCTCCATACACCATCATAAATCCATAGCAGAATCTCCAACATCAAAATCACTGTCATGATTCCTGCTGTAATATTTTTCTTTCCTGTATTTTTCTTCCCTGTCAAATATGTAACCTCACGTCTGCCTTGTATTCATCCCGCGGCAGCTCTTTTTAAAAGTTTTCTCCCGTATTCTATATAGCCTATGCGCCGCCTTCTTGTCTCCATTCCAAATTTTAAATGCGGCTCTGTTGTTCTTAATTCTCACTGAATGATCTACTGAATCTCCGGCACAAATTCTGTTGATCGCAGCGCTGAATCTGAAATTCTGTTCGTATCCTCAGCACAAAGCGCTTCGGCATGGAAGTAAAGATGAATCGACAGCTTAATCTGACAGGTATTATTGCGGCGCTCTCTTCCGTCTGTTACAATATCCAGTAGTACCCAAACAATTAACGTCTGTATCGGCCGCAATAAAATCTCAATATTTTCTAACCAAAAAAAAGCATATTTCAATACTGTATTTATAGTAAATTGAAAGAGATGCCCCCTGCAGACAAAATTTATTCAGAAATATATATTTTCAGGGAACAAGCATATACATATTATTTTTGGAAAGGAGCATTTTATGCCGAAAGATAAATTGCTGATTGTTGATGACGAAAAAGAGATCGCAGACCTTATCTCTCTTTATCTTACTAATGAAGGTTTTCAGGTTTTCACATTCTATAATGCAACAGATGCACTTCAGTGTATTCATACGGAAGACCTGGATCTGGCGATTCTGGATATCATGCTTCCAGACATAAGCGGTTTCACCTTATGTCAGCAGATCAGAGAGAAACACCGGTATCCGATTATTATGCTCACCGCAAAAGGGGAAGGCATGGACAAGATCACCGGCCTCTCCCTTGGCGCAGATGACTACATGACAAAGCCTTTTGAACCGCTGGAACTGATCGCCAGAGTAAAAGCGCAGCTAAGAAGGTATAAGCGCTATAATGTCAATCCGGAGAAAAAGGAGGATGTTATCGCCCTGTCCGGCCTGATCCTGGATGTAAAAGCGCACAAATGTACCTTAAATGAACGGCCTCTTTCCCTGACTCCGACAGAATTTTCCATTTTAGAAATCTTATGTGAAAATAAGGGGAATGTTGTCAGCTCTGAAGAGCTGTTCCATCAAATCTGGAAGGATGAATATTACACCAAAAGCAACAATACGATCACCGCACACATCCGGCACCTGCGGGAAAAGATGGGAGACTCTTATGAAAATCCGAAATATATCAAAACAGTCTGGGGGTATGGTTACAAGATTGAAGACTAAAGAAAAGGATGCGGATTACACCGCTTTCCAACTCCGGATTACGCGCCGTTTTTGTACAATTGCACTGCTTTCCACTGCAATTGTTATCATGCTGTATCTGTTTTTATGGAAACAGAGGATGGGCGAATGGATGGTGCGCCTGATTGAATTATGGACGGACATTGACCATGAAGATGCATTTTATATATATAATGACTATTTTCGTAAATTCAAAGAAGTCTTTTTTGCAATGGCAATCATCCTGATTTTTTTGTTCCTGCTTATATTTTTGTTCCGCTGGCTGACCCGGTATTTTAAAGAGATCAATCAGGGAATCGATTGCCTGCTGGCAGAGCAAGCAGAACAGATACAGCTCTCTCCGGAGATGCAGCCCTTTGAGATAAAACTGAACACAGTCCAGAATATCCTGACAGCGCGGGAACAGGCAGCAAGGGCAGCCGAACAGCGGAAGAATGAGCTGGTCATGTATCTGGCCCACGATATCCGTACTCCTTTGACTTCCATCATCGGTTATCTCCGATTGCTGGAGCAGATTAAGGATCTTCCTGAGGAAGACAAAAGAAAATATATCCATATTTCTTTAGAAAAAACATACCGCCTTGAGAAGATGATCAATGAGTTCTTTGAGATCACCTGTTATAATACACAGCAGATCACAATTGCCGCCAAAGCCGTTGACCTCTATTATCTACTGGCACAGGTGATTGATGAACATATGCCGCTCTTTACAGAGCATGGGAACTATATCACTTTCCATGCCCCGGAATCATTGGAAGTATACGGTGATCCGGAAAGACTGGCCCGCGTATTTAATAACCTTCTGAAAAATGCGGTGAACTACAGCAGTCCAGGAACAGAAATAATCGTAAATGCAGAAGAAACCCCGAATCATATTGTTGTAACAGTCAGCAATCATGGAAAGACGATTCCAGATGATAAACTGGAAACACTGTTTGAGAAATTTTATCGTCTGGACGAATCACGCACATCAAACACCGGCGGCACAGGTGTGGGGCTTGCCATCGCAAAAGAAATTGTAATTTTGCACGGTGGAACAATCACTGCTGACAGCAAAAACGGATTAACGGTTTTAACCGTTACGCTCCCCACTTCCAAATAAACATGTCTTTTAGACATCATCACCCCCATAAATATACCTTATTAAAAATCAGCAGTTTAATTAAGTATAAAATCTTCATTTTTTCTTAGGAAAATAACACTTTAAAATTCAAAATCAAAAAGCCTTTGTCCGGTAAAATCATTACCATACAAAGGCTTTTTGATACGCACAATGAAAGGAGTGTGATTTCTATGAAAAAACATAAAAGTATTCCTAAACGTAAGTACAGAAAATATAACAAATATCAAATAAGGATCCGCCTGCTTCCGCATATCGTTCTTATAGCGGGCTGCTTTGCAGTCATTGTATCCATTACCGGTAACGCTTTTGGTAAGGAAAGCGTCCCTGATGTAATTACTGCCAGTGAAATCATTCCTGATAATACAATACCCGAAAGCCCTGCGGCCAGGATAGATAATCCTCCAAATGGCACAGAGTCATTAGAAACACAACGTACTGCTGCTCCATGGCATCTTATCCTGATAAACGCCCAGAATTCACTTCCTGACGATTACATGGATCATCCAATCGATCTGGTCAATGTACCTGGAGGCGAAAAAGTGGATGCGCGAATTTATAAACCGCTCATGGAAATGCTGGAAGATGCTGAAGGATTAGGGGCTGTTGTTGTTTCCGGCTACCGGACTCCTGAAAAGCAGCAAAGTCTGTATGATGATAAAATCAAAGAATATAAGAAACAGGGATACCCTGAAAACGAAGCAATAGAACTGGCACAGCAGTGGGTTGCCAAACCCGGCACCAGTGAACATCAGTTAGGACTTGCTGTAGACATCAATGGAGATAATTACGACATTTACCTCTGGCTCCAGGAAAACAGCTACAAATACGGCTTTATCTTCCGCTACCCCGGCAATAAAACACATATTACCAACGTGGCTGAAGAGGTCTGGCACTATCGTTATGTCGGAAAAGAAGCAGCAACAGAAATCCATGAGCGTGGGATCTGTCTGGAAGAATACCTGGATAGCTCTCAAATTCAAGATTCAAACGAACAAGGCTCACAAGACCAGGAATCCAATTCACAGGAAACACCTGCGCAGAACGAAACGTCATATGAGCTGCGTAATGGGGAATGGGTCGTTATTGATACATCTTACCAGTAATCTTTGAAACATTACACCAGAGTATCCAAAAGTGCCCTGCACCCTTCCATGATATCCTCATAAGTTATGTCAAAATTCCCGGTATACCACGGATCAGCGATGGCCCTGCTGCTGCCGGCAAACTCTAATAATCTGTAGATTTTGTGTTCCGGATCCCCACCGGCAATGCGGGTCATATTTCGGATATTGGCATCATCCATACCGATCAGATAATCGTACTTGTCATAATCCTGCTTCGTCATCTGTATAGCACGATGCGGGATAACAGGTATACCCACGGACCGCAGTTTACCTACGGTACCATAATGGGGGCCATTGCCAATCTCTTCACGACTGGTGGCTGCGGAAGCGATCTGGAATTGATGCTCCAAATGGCGCTGACACACGAGATGGGTCATAACGCTCTCGGCCATTGTGCTGCGGCAGATATTGCCATGGCAGACAAATAAAATTTTAACCATTGTTTTTTATATCCTTTCATATTTTCTCA
>CANPTH010000006.1 GCA_947576945.1 uncultured Lachnospiraceae bacterium | reverse complement strand
ATGGTGGTTTACTGTGAAAGTCTTCGACTTTCACAGCATGGATGGCCATGCGGCCTGCCCGACGGCAGGCTGAGCATGATGGTGGTTTACTATAGAAGTAACCGGCAATCAGAACTGCGCATTTGCTGCGCTGTTCGTGACTGCGCCATGCATTCATGCAGCTTGTCTGTATGAATGCATGTGTGCATATGTTTCTGAACATCCACTTCTATTTATGGTGATAGGATAGTACGGGATATGGATGTTTAGGAAAAAGACTGATATCTTTCCAAATATCAGTCCTTTCCAAATGTATATGTATATAATACCCTGCTCGCAGTCATCTCAGTAAACTGCTCCAACATGGAGAAAGGTTGAACAGCGCAAAGCGCTTCTGAACAGAGGTAAATGTGAAATATCAGATCCACTTACTGCGGCAGCTTCGTTGCCAGAAACTCCGTCATCATGTCGCTTGCTTCCTGCATGCCATTTGCCTCCAGATCCGCCAGCATCGCATCCCAGTTGGCGTCAAAAGAATCTACAGGATCAGTCACACATTTTACAAGCGCCGGGAACAGAATCTCATTTAAGACTGTTACGGTGCTGTTGATCTCCTGTGGAACTCCATACGCCCACAGCGGTGAGTAAGGCGGTGTCTCGAATTCTTCCGGCTGCGGGAAGATATCCGTCAGCATCTCTACACCCCATGCCTCGCAGGCAGCCTTCTCTTCCTCATTGTACTCTGCGATGGTGGACTGCTTGTTGGTGGGTGTATAGTAATCCCCGTTGGCATCCTGCACACCGTCGCCATAGATCGGGAATCCCACACAGCTGCCGATTCCGGTATTCTTCCCATAATCAGGATCCGTCTTCGCCTTCGCGATCTCTTCTTCGGTACGATATCTCATGCCGTTCTCATCCAGGAAATAATGCTCTCCCTCGATACCCCAGCGGTAAAGGATCGCGCCTTCATCGGAACACAGGTAATCCAGGAACTTGATCGCACGCACAGGATCCTCACAGCTCTTGGTGATGGCGATTCCGTAACCAACCTGCAGACCCTGATACATTAAGCTGGGCGCCTTCTGGTCGGCACGCAGCGTCACCGGAAGACCACAGTAAGTCTTGTCTGTTTTTCCTTCTGCATTCAGAGATACATGTGCCTGATAATAGTGCCAGTTTGCATCCGTGATCGCGATTACGCGGCCGCTGACGAGCTTCGCGATATAATCGTCATCTGTCTGTGTTGCGAAGTTCGGATCCAGAATGCCTTCGTCATACATACGACTCAGCCATTTGAAATATTCTCTCTCGTTCTCGCTCTTCTGTTTGAAGATACAGTTATAGTTCTCATCCACCAGCCAGGAACCATTGTCGGGCGCTGCATCCGCGATATAACCTGCAGGATTCGCCAGCGTGATCATCCAGTGCCAGTCTGCAGCGCTCATCGACATACCGATGGTCTCCAGACCATCCTCCGTAGTGGGATGCGCCGCCAGATAAGACTTGATCATCGCCTCATACTCGTCCAGAGTCTTGGGATACTCGTAGTTATTCTCTTTCAATACCGCATACTGAATCTGACAGGTTCCGCCCGTGCTGAAATATCTGCCGCCCACACCTGCATAAGACAACTGATAGATGCCCGGATCATCGGCGCTCCATTTCAGCTTCTCAAACTCATCCCCGTACATCTTCTTGATGTTCGGGCCGTACTGCTCGATCAGGTCCGTCATGTCGATCAGCGCTCCCGCCTCATAAAGGCTGGCTGCAGACGTCTTGGAATAGATCAGATCCGGATACTCATCGTTGGCGATCATCAACGCCACGTCCTCGGAAGGATCTCCGGTGCTGGATACCGGATAGGTAATCTCCAGTCTGACACCTGTCGCATCCGCAATGGCGGAACCTACCGGTGTATCGCTCCAGCCGTCATCCTTACCGTCCGCATTGTAATACTCAAAGGTGATCGGTGAAGTATCATCTCCGCCGCCCTGCGCGTCCGCGCTCTCTCCTGCTGCCTCTCCCGTGCTTCCTGCACTGCCGGCGTCTCCTGACGCCCCGCTGTCACCGCCGCATCCGCTCAGTGTGCCGGCCAGCAGCGCACCTACGGTCAACAGCGCCAAAATCTTTCTGCGTTTCATTCCTCTTCATCCTCCTTCACAACAATTCTGTCTCTATTTTAATAGGAAGCATCTGCCATATACCAGTGACAAATTATCCACTTTATAGGCATTATTTAACCAGTTTTATCTCATCTCTCAATCCATGCCTTACGGTATTTCCCCGGGGATTCCTTGTACTGATTCTTAAAGGCCCTGATAAATGACTGTTCATCCGGAAACCCGTTACAATGGGCAATCTCCACGATAGAACTGCCGGAACTGCGAAGCATCTGCTCCGCGTGGGTCAGGCGGTATCCGGTCAGATATTCCTTGAAAGTCTGCCCGGTATAGCGCTTAAAGAAACGGCAGAAATATTCCCTGGAAAAGTGGAATTTCTCCGCCAGCTCCCCCTGCCGCAGCGGCTGGTCATAATTTAAATGGATATAGTCCAGAATGATCTTCTGCCGCTCCGAATCCTTCCAGTAGTTGACATCCACACTGTCCTTTTCTATGGCACACTCCTCCAGCAGCACGGATAAGATCTGGCACACCAGCCCCAGGATCCTGACGCTCACACTGACGTCCTTCTGTCCTTCATACAACTCCTCGATTCTGGCAAGATACGCCGCGATCTTCTCTTCTTCTCTTTTCAGCGGATCCGTAAATGTGATCCTGTCATAGTTGGGAATCACACTGGTCAGGAAATCATGTTGGATCACCAGCGTGATCCCTGCCGCGTTATCCTCCATCTCCTCAAACACAGGATCAGCGGAATGCACTTCCCCACTGCTTACAAGACAGACGCCGCCCGTAGCACGATCTTTTTTCTGTCCACCCACATAGAAGCGTACCTGTCCTCTCGACACAAAATTGATCTCCAGATCGTTATGCCAGTGGGCATCCACGCCCGTGTTCCTCCCTTTCGTATGCCGAAATATTAATACCGGCGCCGGATTACTGTATTGATGAACCTGCCGAAATGCTTCATTCTTCATAAACATTGGTCTTCCTCTCGTGGAATGACTTTTTCACCGAAAAAGGCTGATATTCATTCAATATCAGCCTTTCCCATAGTGTATGCGTCTTTATTATAACAGCCTGTATATTATGTATTCAAGACCATACCATCTGACAAATAAGTTCTTAATATGCTGCTTACTGCACCTTGGTTGCCAGGAATTCTGTCATCATCGCGTTGGTCTCTTCAAGGCCGTTCGCTTCCAGCTCAGCGATCATCGCATCCCAGTTAGCGTCAAAGGAGGACTCAGGCTCCGTTACACATTTAACAAGCGCCGGGAACGCGATCTCATCCAGGATGGATACATTGTTGCTCAGCTCCTGCGGGATTGCATACGCCCACAGAGGAGAGTATACCGGTGTCTCAAATTCCTCGGGCTGCGGGAAGATATCTGTCAGCATCTCCACGCCCATTGCCTCGCAGGCTGCCTTCTCTACTTCATTATACTCCGCGATCACGGATTCTTTACTGGTCGGTGTATAGTAATTGCCGGTCTCATCCTGCACGCCGTCACCGTAGATCGGGAATCCTGTATAGTTGTTGATACCTGTATTCTTGCTGTAGTCAGGATCCGACTTCGACTTCGCGATTTCTTCCTCGGTACGATATCTCATGCCGTTCTCATCTACCTGGTAATGTTCCCCTTCAACACCCCATCTGTAAAGGACTGCGCCTTCATCGGAGCACAGGTAATCCAGGAACTTGATCGCACGCACGGGATCTTCACAGCTCTTGGTGATGGCAAGTCCATAACCAACCTGCAGACCCTGATACATCAGTGTGGGAGCCTTGTCGTTTGGATCCATAACAACCGGCAGACCACAGTATGTCTTATCCTGCTTGCCATCTGCATTCAAAGTTGCACATGCCTGCATATAATGCCAGTTTGCATCGGTGATCGCAATGACACGGCCGCTGGAAAGCTTCGCGATATAGTCATCGTCTGTCTGTGTCGCAAAGTTCTGATCCAGAACGCCTTCATCATACATACGGCTCAGCCATCTGAAATATTCCTTCTCGTCGTCGCTGGAATGCTTGTAAGTACAGTTATAATTCTCGTCGATCAGCCACTGTCCGTTATCCGGCGCCGCATCTGCGATAAAGCCTGCCGGATTGCCAAGGGTGATCATCCAGTGCCAGTCGGATGCGCTCATGGAGATACCGATGGTCTCCAGACCGTCCTCGGTGGTCGGATGCGCTGCCAGGTAGGATTTGATCATCTCTTCATACTCTGCCAGTGTCGTAGGATATTTATAGTCATTCTCTGCCAGTACCGCATACTGGATCTGGCAGGTTCCGCCTGTAGTAAGGATCTTACCCCGCACACCTGCATAGGACAACTGATAGATACCCGGATCGTCAGCGCCCCATTTCAGCTTCTCAAACTCGTCTCCGTACATCTTCTTGATGTTCGGGCCGTACTGCTCGATCAGATCCGTCATGTCGATCAGCGCGCCCGCTTCGTAAAGGTTCGTTACGGATGCTTTGGAGTAGATCATATCCGGATAGTCGTCATTGGCGATCATCAATGCCACATCTTCGCTGGCATCACCGGTGCTGGATACCGGATAGGTGATCTCCAGTGTCACGCCGGTAGCCTCCGTGATCGCCGCACCAACCGGCGTCTCACTCCAGTTACCGTTCTTACCGTCCGCATTGTAATACTCAAAGGTAATGGGCGAAGTGTCGTCTCCACTGTCTGCCTGTGCGCCGTCACCTTCTGCCGCTCCCTGGGAGTCTCCTGCGCTTCCCGCATCTCCGGATGCTGCGCCGTCACCGCCGCCACAGCCGGTCAGCGTACCTGCCAGCAATGCTCCCACTGCAAGCAGGGCTAAAATCTTCTTCCTTTTCATGTTTAAGTCCTCCTTTTTTCTTTAATTGATCTATGTAAAACTTAATCAATTCATAATGAGTGGAACTGCATCAGTCTTTCACAGAACCAAGTGTCATACCGCCTACAAAATACTTCTGCACGAAAGGATATACGATGATGATCGGCACCGTCGCCACTACCGTTACCGCCATACGGATCGCCATAGGCGTTACTGCCTGTGTGGCATTGGTGGTGGTATGTGTATCCAGCTGCATCGTCGCCTGAGACATGATCTCGTACAGTTTATACTGCAGGGTGGGCAGCTTCTTCGCATACAGATAAGTATCCATGAAGGAATTCCACTGTCCTACCGCATAATACAGGGCGATGGTCGCAACAACCGGCGTACACAGCGGCATAACGACCTTGTACCAGATCTGAAAGTCGTTGGCGCCGTCCAGCTTCGCCGCTTCCTGCAGGGCACCCGGCAGTCCGTCGATAAAGGAACGGACAAGGATCATATTGTAAACCCAGATCAGACCCGGAATGATGTAAACCAGGAAGTTATCACCCAGATGCAGAGTACGAACGATCAGCAGGTATTCCGGGATCATACCGCCGCCTACATACATGGTGATGACGAAAAGCAGCGTGAAGAACCTGTGGAACACGAAATCCCGGCGGCTTAAAGTATAAGCCAGCATCGCCGTGCAGATCACGCCCGCCAGTGTTCCGATCACGGTCTTGGCGATGGAGATAAACAACGGCTGTACGATTCCGCCTTCTTTAAATACATATTTGTAGTTTGCCAGCGTAAAATGGCGCGGAATGATAAAGTTAATATTCTTGATCGTATCCGTAGCGTCGTTCAAGGAGATCGCAAGCACATTCATAAACGGATACAACGTCACGACCAGGATGATCGCAAAAAACAACAGAAGAAAATAGTCGAACCATGTTTTATGTAAATTTTTCATCTCGCCACCTCACTCTATACCAATTTGTCTTCGCCGACCAGACTGGCGATCTTATTCGCGATCATCAGAAGCGTAACGCCTACTACGGACTGGAATACGCCAAGCGCAGTACCAAGACCGTAATCGCTGCTCTTAATACCTCTTGTATAGGAGAACCAGGAAAGAACCATCGTATGATCCTGTACCAGTGCATTACTGAGGAGCATCTGTCTCTCCATACCTACATTGAGCGCGCCGCCGATGCTCATGATCAGCAGAACGATGATCGTCGGCCGGATACCCGGCAGAGTGATATGCCACATTCTCTGGAAGCGGTTCGCACCGTCGATCTGTGCCGCCTCATACAGGCCCGGATCGATACCTGCCATGGAAGACAGATAGATGATGGCATTCCATCCCATCTCTTTCCAGCAGTCAATAATGACAATGACCATCCAGATCAAAGGAGAATTGGTACTCATCAAATGCAGATTGGCACCAACCAGGGAATCGACAACGCCGCCGTCGTTGAAGATGTTCTTCGCGATGCTGGCGATGATAACCCAGGATACAAAGTGCGGCAGATAGGAAATGGTCTGCGTTACTTTCTTGAATTTCGTGAACATCAGCTCGTTAAGCAATACTGCAAAAAGGATCGCAACAATCGTACCTACAGCGATCTGTAAGATACTGATGCCAAGTGTGTTGATCATCGTCTGCTTGAACAGTCTGTCCTCGAAAGCCTTCGTGAAATTCGCAAAACCGGCAAATGGCCGTTCCCAGATCGGCAGCGCAAACGTCGCCGGCTTCACCTCCTGAAACGCCATCGTCCATCCCCAGAGCGGAATGTACTTGAAGATGATGATCCATATAACAAACGGCAGTGACATCATCAGCAAATACCTCTGTTTCCATATCAGAGCCAAGGAAATCTTCTCTTTCTTATTGGCCCCTCCCTTGCCTTTAGCAACCATACTCTTACCCCCTGAATCTTTATTCTTTTTTTGTAAGATTTTTACACATTTCCGTGTGCACACGAATAATTATAACAACAACTCAAACGTTTTACAGTTGTATTACTTGTCTATTTCGACTATCATTTCTTAACTTTTTTCGTCAACTTGTATAATTTGTGCCATTTACGCCCTTTTTTCACTATTTGCGCAAAAACCCCCTGTAAATTCACTGTTTATCCATTTTTTCCATAGAATCAAATGCTGTCATTTTCAAACAGACTGGTCAAAAAATACATATAAAAAAGATAATTTATCTATAGTGCGTTCTCCTTTTTACCATATAAAATGAAATGGGCGGATTGACCGCCGCATAAAAATACAGACAGAAGAGACAAGGAGGCATGGGAGCAGCCATGGACAGAGCTCATATTTACGATTATCTTTACACAGAATCCAGCAAAGAAAAGTCGATGAATTCCCGACTGCGCCATTTTACCCCCCCCCACTCAGATTTTGGCGATTTCTTCACGTTGTTGTCAAAAATGCCGGTGGACTACGATTCTCACGGAATTCCGCTGCTCACCTGGAACCATATCCTGAATGTCATCTATGACGTCTATGACATCCCCACCGATGTGGAAAGAACCGTAGTCCTGTTCAAACCTTTCACAATTGAAATTCCGGAGCATACTCATACTTATTTCGAGATCATCTATGTCCTTTCCGGCAGCAGCGTCCATGTGATCAACCAGACCGTACAGACCTTCACCGCAGGGGATTTCTGTATCCTGCCGCCTGCGGCCAGGCACATGCAGAGCGCCTCTTCCGAATGCGATACCATCCGGATTCTGGTACGCCTGTCCGCCTTCACGGAAATCTGTACCGGGCTTCTCAAAGGGCAGGACATGCTCAGCCGCTTCCTGCTGGGCAGTATCTATAACGAAAACAGTGAACAGTATCTGCTCTTCCGTACCGGGGATAACGAGGAGATCCGGGAGCAGATCTTTCATATGTTCGGCGAGATGCTCACCCCGGACAACTATACGGACCGTATCCTGACCGGCATGCTGATGGTGCTGCTGCTGCGCCTCTCCAAACAGTGGCAGGCAGCCACGCAGACCGTTCCCCTTGGCAGCAGCGACCATGAGATCCTGCTTTACGTACAGGAGAACTACTCCACCATCACTTTGGAGAAACTGGCCGCTCATCTGCACTATACCGTTCCCTACTGCTCACGCTATATCAAGAAACTCTTCGGCTGCACCTTTTCCCAACTGCTTAAGCAGATCCGTTTCCAGAAAGCCGACCTGCTCTTGAAGAGTTCCTCGCTGACAGTCAACCAGATCAGCAAGATGATCGGCTACGAAAATCCGGAAAACTTCATGCGTGCCTTCAAGAAACGGCATCAGATGACGCCTTCCCAGTACCGGAACCTGTATGCGGAGAAGAAGGAGGACCTGCCGGTTTCCTGAAAAGTCAAAAAAACTGCCACGGTTATTTTCCGTGGCAGTTTTCTGCTGTATTCTTATCTTACTTGTCTTCCTGCTCTTCTGCGTGCACCTTTCTCATGGCCTGGAACTTCTCTTCCCAGGATTCCTCCAGCGTAAGGCGTGCCTCTTTGATCTCCATTCCGCCCTGTCCGAAGAAGAACTTCAGGAAGGTCGTATTGTGGAAGGAAGGATGCAGCATCACGGTCTCGGTCCGCCACTCCTTGTCCTCGCCGGTGAGGGAGATCGTCTTCACGATCTGCTTATCCTGTGAAACGGTGAGCGGCACCTGCGCCAGACTTCCCTGTCCAACGATCCTGCACACAAGATCCAGCTTATAAACGCCTCTCTCGCTGAGATTCAGCTCGAAGTTGATGCTGCTGCCCTTGGCTGTGGGAATCTGCTCTGCCGGCAGAAGCGCCTCATTCTTTGGAACGGCAAGACGCACCAGCTCGCCGAAGGACTCCGTCTCCTGTGCCGCGATAGCCGCCAGCTGCCTGTCAAGCTCGCTCTCCCTGCCCATCATGCGCTGGTAAGCGGGCGTCCGCAGCAGATACCGGCAGATATTGGCTGCACTGCGCACATATTCGCTTCTGGCAACAGTTCCCTTCTCCAGACTCTCCGCGGAATTGTCATTCTGCGTGTTCTTCGAGGAATCCGCCGTCACCATGAACAGATCGTTCTGTGCGCGCACCATGGCCGCCACATTCTCCACCGTTCCGGCCATATTCTCGTCATTGCCCTTAGCCCACCAGTCTGTCATCACAATACCGTCATACTTCCACTCGCCCCGCAGAATCGTAGTCAGCATATCGTAGTTGCTGGCAGACCAGAAGCCGTTGATCGGATTGTAGGAGGTCATGATGGAGTATGCGCCGCCTTCTGTCACCGCGATCTCGAAACACTTTAAATACAGCTCTCTGAGCGCACGCTCGGAAACCACTGCCTCCACCAGATTCCGCTTATATTCCTGGCTGTTGCAGGCGAAGTGCTTGATCGTGCCGGTAACGTCATAACGTCCCATAGCCCGCAGCTGCGCCGCCGCCATCTTACCCGTTACCAGCGGATCCTCGCTGAAATACTCGAAGTTTCTTCCATTCAAAGGATTCCGGTGCAGGTTGATGCCCGGCCCCAGCAGGGTATCTACTTTATTCTTACGAAGCTCCAGCGCTTCCCACTCAAACAGCTCTTCCGAGAGCGCCTCGTTGAAGGTACTGCCAAGACATGCGCCGTTGGGCATGGCAAAAGCGATGCTGCCGCAGTCCATACGGATACCGCTCGGCCCGTCCGCGCAGCAGGCAACCGGAATGCCGAACGCCTGCAGGCTCTCCGTAACGCCGCCGAAAGCGCCTGCCGTACCGGGCGTTACCTTCGGGGAGCACATACCCTCGCCCCTTACCATGCAGCAAAGATCCTCGTCCGACAGCTGCGCCAGGAACTCTTCCATGGACACTGCGCCCTTCTCCACATCGGATAACTTATAGCCCTTGTCACCCGTGCAGACGATGTTCTCCGGCAGCCTTTCAGTCCGCCGTTCTCCCGGATTCACCGTGCGCAGAGGCGCCGCTTCATACATAACCTGATAACCGTCCTGGCTGCCCGCCTGGGGTTTCATCCGCTCAAAAGCAGTCACCGGTGCACACGCTTCCTCCGCCTCTTTGACTGCCTTTGTCTCCTCCAGCGTCAGACTGCCCACTGCCGCAGCGCTGCGCACGTCGGTTCCCACATGGAAGACATATTCTCCCACTTCCAGAACCCAGCAGGATCTGTGTCCCGTAACACCGCCGTCATCATAGGAAGAAAGCGTATACCAGGGAACTGCGATCTGCAGTGTCTGGCTCTCACCCGGCGCAAGCTCCTTCGTCTTGGCAAAGCCGCACAGAACTCTGGCCGGTTTGCCCATCGCGCCCTGAGGCGCCTCACAGTAAACCTGCACCACTTCCTTACCGGCAACGGCTCCCGTATTGGTCACCTGCGCGCTGATCACAGCGGCTGTGTCTGCATCTGCGCTTCCCGCCGTCTCCTCCAGCTTCGCTTCCACTGCAAAGGTCGTATAGGAAAGACCGAAGCCGAAAGGATAGAGAACCTTGTCCTTCGCAAAAGTCTCAAAGTAACGGTATCCTACATAGATATCCTCCTGATAGACATTCCGCTTCTCGTCCCCGTAGTTGCTGGTGGAAGGGTAATCTGCGATATCTCTGGCAATGGTGTCCGTCAGCTTACCGGAAGGCGTTACGGTTCCCTCCAGCACATCCAGCACGCCGTTGCCGCCTTCCTGGCCGCCCTGCCATACATACAGCACTGCCGCCGGCTGGTAACGCTCCACCCACTTCATGTCTATAATATTGCCCACATTCAAAAGCACCACTGTGCGCGTAAACGAAGCGCACACCAGACTGAGCATCTCTTCCTCCGCTTCCGTCAGCAGATAACTGCCCGCTTCCGCCTTATTATCCTGATCCTCTCCGGCAGTCCTGCCGATCACAATCACTGCCGTATCGGACTCCTGCTTTGCCTCGTCCACCAGTTCCTTCGTCAGCGGCATCTCTTTCTGGAACCAGGGTTCCCCTGCCCAGCCCGCGCCGGCATCGTAAGGGTTCTCCTTAAGCCACGCTTCGTATACCGCCTGCAGCTTCTCATTCAATACAAAAGAGCTCTCCTTAAGCGCCTCCCGGATACCGGTCACATAACTTGTGTTGACCAGACCGCCGGAGCCTGTGCCGCTCTTGTAATAGTTAAACTGTCCCCGGCCGAAAAGTGCGATCTTCTCGCCCTTGCCAAGCGGCAGAACCTGCCCCTCATTGCGCAGCATGACAATACCTTCCGCAGCCACGGCTCTTGCTGCAGCCGCATATAATTTTGTGTCAAAAACTTTGTTCTCCATCCCCTACTCCTTTCCTGTTGCAGGATTACTTCTTAAAATATAGTATATAACATTTGCAGGGGATTCCACAACCGCAGAGGGGATAAATATTCAGATTCCGGCTATCATTTTTTAGCCTTTTGGATTTGCATATTGCAGTGTCTCTATCCTTTATCGGCTCTATCCCACACGGATTGCAGCTGATCTTCCCAGCATGAATCAACTGCCTACTCGCCCAGATACGCCTTCCTGACTGCATCGTTGTGCATCAATTCCTCTGCGTTTCCTTCCAGAGAGATCTTCCCGGTCTCCAGCACATAGGCCCTGTCCGCGATCGCCAGCGCCTTCTTCGCATTCTGCTCCACCAGAAGCACCGTAGTCCCCGACTGGCTGACCTTCTTAATGATATCGAAGATCTCGTTGACAAAGATCGGCGACAGGCCCATGGAAGGCTCATCCATGAGAATGATAGCTGGCTGGCTCATCAGGGCGCGCCCCATGGCCAGCATCTGCTGCTCACCGCCGCTCAAGGTTCCGGCCATCTGCGTCTTACGCTCTTCCAGACGCGGAAAACGCTCATACACCATATGCAGATTTTCCCTGATCTCGTTCTTGTCCTTCCGCGTGTAAGCGCCCATCATCAGATTATCATAAACCGATAACTGTGCAAACACACGCCGCCCCTCCGGCACATGCGCCATTCCCATGGGCACGATCTTATATCCCGGCGTCTTCGTGATATCTTTTCCCTCGAAAATAATGCTGCCGCTGGTGGGCCTGATCAGCCCCGTGACCGTGTGCAGCGTCGTCGTCTTTCCCGCACCGTTGGCGCCGATCAAAGCGATGACCTCTCCCTGCTCCACCTCAAAACTGATTCCTTTGATCGCTTCTATCACACCATAATGAACATGGAGATCTCTCACTTCCAACATCGCCATACCAAATTCCTCCTGCTATGCGCTCTTTGCTTCTCTCTTCTTACCGCCTGATTATCCGATCGTCTTATTCTCCCAAATATGCCGTAATAACATGTGGATCGTTCAGCACTTCCTGGGTCTCCCCCTGTGCCAGCACTTCTCCGAAATTCAACACCGTCAGCTTCTCACATATGCCGGCCACCAGCTTCATATCATGCTCGATCAACAGGATCGTCATCTCAAAACGGTCTCTCACGAAGCGGATCGTCTCCATCAGTTCCCCCGTCTCATTGGGGTTCATGCCTGCTGCCGGCTCGTCCAGCAGCAGAAGTTTGGGGTTTGTGGCCATGGCTCTGGCGATCTCCAGCTTCCTCTGCTGTCCGTAAGGCAGATTTTCCGCCTTATAGTCCGCATACTTTTCCAGGCCGAACACCTCAAGAAGCTCCATCGCCTTCGCGTTCATCTCTTTTTCCACCTTATGATAGCGGGGCAGTCTTAAGATACCCTCGAAAGTAGAATAGGGATAATGGTTGTGCAGACCCACCTTCACATTGTCAAGCACCGGCATATCATGAAACAGACGTATATTCTGAAAGGTTCTCGCAATGCCCGCCTTACAGATTTCGATCGTCTTTTTGCCCGTCAGATTCACGCCGTCCAGCAGGATCGCACCCTCGTCCGGCTGGTACACACCCGTAAGCAGATTAAAGATCGTCGTCTTCCCGGCGCCGTTTGGCCCGATCAGGCCATACAGCTGCCCCTTTTCCACAGAAATATCAAATGCGTTCACCGCCCGAAGGCCGCCAAAGGAGATTCCCAGATTCTTTGTCTCTAACAATGCCATCTCTATACCGCCTCCTTTTCCGCTTTCCTGCCAGGTAACAGTTTCTGTTGCAGCCTTTTTCTGAAAAATACCGCATTCGGGCTCCAGTTAAAGATCATCATCACGATCAGAACGATCGAGTAGATCAACATACGGTAATCGCTCAGGCCGCGCAGCACTTCCGGCAGCAGCGTCAAAAGCACCGCCGCCACAATGGAGCCGCGGATATTGCCGATACCGCCCAGTACCACGAACACCAGGATCATGATCGACATATTATAGCCAAAATTCTTGGGCAGCGCGTTCAGCGTAGACAGATTATGCGCATACAGCACACCTGCCACACCCGCCAGCGACGCGGAGACGGTAAAGGCGATCAGCTTGTATTTCGTCACATTGATGCCCACCGACTCGGCGGCGATCCTGTTGTCACGGATGGACATGACCGCACGCCCCGTTCTGGAATGAATGAAATTCAATACGATAAACAGCGTGACCAGAATCAGGATCACACCCACCGTAAAATCAGAGTCATTCGGTGTGCCCGTAACGCCCTGCGCCCCCTTGATCAGCATCAGCCCGTCCTCTTCCATATGCAAAGACAGGGCGTCTTTCATGGAAAAGTGAACGCCGTTGCTGTCCACACCCAGATATAATGCATTGATAATATTCTTGATGATCTCGCCAAAAGCCAGCGTCACGATGGCCAGATAGTCACCCCGCAGCCGCAGTACCGGTATCCCCACCAGAAATCCCACCAGCGCTGCGGATGCCGCCCCGATCAGCAGCGCCAGGAAAAACCGGAACCCGCCCGGCAGCGCTTCCTTGAAAGCCAGCGAAAAAACCGCACTGGCAAAAGCGCCCACACACATAAATCCCGCGTGCCCCAGGCTCAGCTCTCCCAGAATGCCTACCGTGAGATTCAACGCCACCGCCACGATCACATAAGTACAAAAAGGAACCAACAGTCCCTGGATCAGACTGGATACATGCCCCGTCGATACCAGAAGCTGTACCACAATATATGTGAGGATCACCATCCCGTAGGTGATCAGATCATTCTTCGTCGTCTTACTTACTTTAGATTTGTTTACCTTCATTTCCATCTCCATGCCCTTCCTTTGCCCCGCCTCAGACATCCTCTGCCGTTCTCATCCATTCTTCCGGTTTCCGCATAACTGCCGACGCTTACCATCACAGCGCGCTTGCACCGGAAGCAGTCTAAACCTTCTCCAGAATCTTCCTGCCCAGAAGTCCCGTCGGCTTCACCAGCAGCACAATGATCAGAATACTGAACACGATCGCATCCGAAAGCTGGGAAGAAATATAAGCTTTGCTCAGATTCTCGATAACGCCCAGCAGAATTCCACCGATAAAAGCGCCGGGAATCGAACCGATTCCGCCAAACACCGCCGCCACGAACGCCTTGATACCCGGCATGGAACCGGTATAAGGAGTTAAGGACGGATACGCGGAACACAGAAGCACGCCGGCCACCGAAGCCAGCATCGAACCGATGGCGAATGTCACCGCAATGGTGCCGTTCACATTGATGCCCATCAGCTGCGCGGCTCCCTGATCCTCCGAGACCGCCGTCATGGCACGCCCGATCTTCGTCCTTTTTACGAAAAAGCTAAGGCCGGCCATAATGATAATGCTGACGATGACCGTCACGATCGTCACGCTCTTAATGATCAGCTGACCGTCAAACAATTCCAGATTCGGCAAAGTCACCACATTGCTGAAAGCCTTCGTATCAGAACCGAACACCAAAAGCGCCACATTCTGCAGCAGATAACTCACGCCGATCGCCGTGATCAGCACGGCCAGCGGAGAAGCGCCCCGCAGAGGTCTGTAGGCCACCCGCTCTATGGTCACTCCCAGCACGGTACACGCCGCCATCGAAATGATGATCGCCGCCAGCGGATTGATCCCCATTCCGCTTGCCGTCACAAACACCACATACCCGCCGATCATAATGACGTCACCGTGGGCAAAATTCAACATCTTGGCAATCCCGTACACCATCGTATATCCAAGCGCAATCAGCGCATATACACTTCCTAAACTTATTCCGTTGATCAAATGGGCCACAAAACTCATACTCACACCTCAGTTTTCCTCATCACACACTCACACAATTTAAAACCTGTCAATCAAATCATACTCCCCGCTACCCTGACCGGTTAAGTTATGGAAATGCACTAAGATACCCCGCCGGCCATCTTAGTGCAGTCCTGTAAAATGTCTATATTCTCATATTCGGCTGCGTACTTTGCAGCCCCAACAAATCCATATCGTACCCTTCCCCACTGGGGAGAATGCACGACCCATGGCAATCCACCACGTGCCTTTCTTCACTGGGGAGAATGCACGTTTTTGGCATTCTCCCAGACATGACTTAGTTGTTCTCAGGCTGCGTTCTCTGCAGCCTCAACAAATCCATATCGTACTTTTCCCCACTGGAGAGAATGCACGACCCCTGGCAAACCACCACGTGCCTTTCTGCAATGAACATGGTCTGATTGTTCTCAGGCTGCGTTCTCTGCAGCCTTAGCACAACTCCATGTACTCTACATGGCGGTATACACACCATCCTTAATCACAACTGCCTTCGGCTCCTTGGTGGGCTCACCGGAAGCATCCCATGTGATACCCTCGCCTGTCAGGCCGTCTACCGTGATCTGTGTCATAGCGGTCTGCATAGCCGTGCAGATTTCTTCGTTGGACATATCCGCCGTGATACCTGCCTGCTCTGCAGCTGCCTTGATGGTATAGATCGCATCATAACCGTCTGCTGCGAACTGGTTCGGTGTCTCATTGAATTTCTCCTGATAAGTAGTGACAAACTTCACTGTAAGGTCGTCTGTGGCATCCGCTGCGAAAGGAGTTAACAGCATAACGCCCTCTGTCAGGGAAGCGTCAAAGTTCTTCACACCCAGAATACCGTCCAGACCGTCACAGCCAAAGAACTTCACATCAAAGCTCATGTCGGCCGCCTGCTTTAAGATCAGAGCCGCCTCATTGTAGTAGATCGGCAGGAATATCATATCAGCCCCTGCATCCTTGGCCTGCTGCAACTGTACGGAAAAATCAGTCTTGTTATCCGCCGTAAACGCGCCTGCCGCCACGATCTCAAAAGACTGGCTTTCTGCTTCCGCTGCAAATTTCTCATAGATACCGGAAGAATATACGTCAGAGCTGTCATAGATCACGGCTACCTTGGTCGCCAGACCGTGCTCGCCGATATACTGTGCAGATGCCGCACCCTGGTTAGGATCGGAAAAACATACGCGGAACGAATTCGGATTCGCTACACAATCAACTGCAGAACCCGAAGGGGTCAGCTGGAAAATGTTATCTTCCGCCGTCTTGGCAGATACCGCGATGGAACATGCGCTTGTCACACAACCATCGATGACCTGTACGCCCCAGTCTTTCAAAGCATTGTAAGCGTTGACAGACTTCTCGGAATCCGTCTCATCATCCTGGAAATTCAACTCAACTGTCATACCGTTGATGCCGCCCGCCGCGTTGATCTCATCCACCGCGATCTGGGAACCGTTCATAGCCGCGATACCATACACTGCATTACTGCCGGTCAGCGGTCCGATTCCACCGATCTTAAATGTGCCGCCTGCGCTGTCGCCTGCCGCATCAGCTGCGCCATCTTCCGCAGCCGCATCCTCACCTGCTGTCTCGTCAGCCGCGCCGGTCTCATCCGCCGTCTCTCCTGCTGCATCCGCAGACTCCTGTGCCGCGCCGTCCGTGCTTCCGGCATCTGCGCCTGCAGAACCGCCGCAGCCTGTCAACAATGCAGCTGTCATAACGCCTGCCAGTACAAGACTCAACATTCTTTTCTTCATAATCTTCTCCTCCTGTTTCTTTCTCCTCATTTTCCGGCCCGCTTCTTTCACCCTCCGCCTGTATCCCCGGCCAGTCTTTCAACCGACAGATACAACCGTACAACCGGCAAATCCGCTCCCGGATTCGTTCCAAAGACTTTCCCATGGCCGCTCGTCCAGACGCCACCCTGTGAAAAAAAGGGACTTCTCTATAATAATAAGAAGTCCCACCCCTGAAACTTAGAAAAATAATAGTTAAATTCTACAATTTTGTCAATAGTTTTTTGTGAATTTCTCTGATTTTCCGTAACAGTTCGGCCTTCGGCTTCTCTGTTACGATTTTCCACAGGAGGAATGCCGAGACTGTTACTTCTCCATCTTCCAGAAAGAAGCGCTGTACGCCGGAAGTTCACTGCCGCCGCCGAAATCATGGTTCTTTCCGCTGATCAGATCCACTGCCATGCCGCAGCCCGCATCGAAGTGCGCCGTGTACGGCTCACTGTCCGCATTGATGGCTACCAGCACTCTCTCGCCTGCCGCCCTGCGCTCGAAGATGCACTGCTTATTGGTCAGAACAACGGAGCGGAAATCACCGTAATTGAGCGCCTCGGACTCCTTCTTCGCCTCGCTTAAGCGCGCGATCCAGTCACACAGCTCATTCCACTCCGGCTCCTCGAAGCAGGCCCGCAGCGCCGGATCACCCTCATTCTTGTGGGCTTTGGCTCCCCACTCGCTGCCGTAATAAACGCAGGGGATTCCCGGCATGCCGAAGCACAGCGCGTAGATCAGCGGCAGGTGCTTTTCATTGGTCAGGTTGCTGGCGATCCTCGTCACATCATGGTTATCCACAAAGGACAGCATGTGTTTCCCTTTATACAAAGTCCAGTTCTCCGGACCAAACTGACGCAGCAGCGAATGATTGATCTCGAACATATTCATGCTGTTAAAGCTGGAGAACAGCCCCTTATAACATTCATAGTTGGTCGCCGAATGCAGCATCTGGTCATTGACCATCTGGTTATAGTCTCCGTGCAGCATCTCGCCCAGCAGATAGAACTCCGGTTTCAACCCTTCCGTAAATGTCCGCAGCCGCCTTACAAAATCATGATCCAGACAATAGGCCACATCCAGACGCAGGCCGTCGATGTCGAACTCCTCCACCCAGCCTTTTACACTGTCCAGAATATGATTAATCACATCTTCATGGCGCAGGTTGATCTTCACCAGATCGTAATTTCCTTCCCAGCCCTCATACCAGAGGCCGTCGTTGTAGTTGGAATTACCGCCCAGATTGACATTAAACCAGCTCAGGTAAGGAGAATTCTCCCGGTTCTTCAGCACATCCTGAAATGCCCAGAACCCCCTGCCGACATGATTGAATACACCATCCAGCACCACCTTGATGCCGTTCTTGTGCAGGTTGTCACATACTTCTTTGAAATCATCATTGGTACCCAGCCTGCAGTCGATGGTGTGGTAATCCCTCGTATTATATCCGTGGGTGTCCGACTCGAACACCGGTGAAAAATATACCGCATTGATTCCAAGTTCCTTCATGTGAGGGATCCAGTCGTTCACCTTCACGATACGATGCTCCAATCTGCCGTCGTTCTCAAACGGCGCGCCGCAGAATCCCAGCGGATAAATCTGATAAAAAACACTTTCATAAGCCCACATAGCTTTTTCCTTTTCCTTTCTTTTGGTTCCCCTTTTCTTTTTGTGCCCGTACTGCATGTACTGCATTCAGACTCTTTGCTATTTTACCATAAGTTCCGCCTTTTTGCAAAAATTCCTGTTCACGGCTTTATCCACAATTTTTCTTTTTTTTGACCCAAAGAGTCTATTTTGACATGAACCAAAATACGTATATCGACTTTTCCACATTATTTTACCTATTATTTTATGAAATCCACCTCAAATCGGCAAAGAAATCCCCAATTTCCACAAAGTTATCCACATTGACATTTATGTCATTTTATGGTGACTCACATTCCTTTTTGTCGAAAACAGAATGTCGTTTTCGTTTTTTTCTATCACTTTTTGTCTTTTCTTCTCCTTCCTGGTAGAAATAAGGCTGAAAAGGGTCAGCAAATATTGTATAATGTCATTGGACGTGATAAGTCGAACCACATGGCATTCGCCTGTCTGTTCAAGCCTGCCTTCGGACGGCCTGAAGCACGGCATCCGGCTCACTGCCGCAGGAACAACAATATCGCATGAAAAGAAAGGAGATCACCATGCAGCCAATACTCGGCTCCCATGTAGGGATGAGCGGTAAGGATATGATGCTGGGTTCTGTTAAAGAAGCCCTGTCCTACCATGCCGACACCTTCATGCTCTACACAGGCGCACCACAGAATACGAAAAGAAAAGAGATCGCACAGCTGAACACAGCTCCCGCCTGGGAGTGTATGCGCGAGGGCGGCATCGAAACTTTTGTTGTACATGCCCCTTATATTATCAACCTGGCCAACACCGTCAATCCCGCCACCTACGAGATCGCGGTGGAATTTCTCGCTCTGGAGATCCAGCGTACCATCGCCATGGGTTCCAATATCCTGATCCTCCATCCCGGATCCCACGTAGGAGCAGGGGTGGAAGCCGGAATTGACCGAATCGCTCAAGGACTGAATGAAGTGCTTACCAACGACCAGAACTGTTTCATTGCACTGGAGACCATGGCCGGAAAGGGTTCGGAGATCGGACGTAACTTCGAGGAGCTTGCCGCCCTTTTTGATAAAGTAGCTTTAAGCGACCGGCTGCGCGTCTGTATGGATACCTGTCATCTGCATGACGCCGGATATGATATCGTAAATGATTTCGACGGAGTAATTGACCGATTTGATCAACTGATTGGAAAAGATAAGATTGCTCTTTTCCATATCAATGACAGCAAGAACGAGCGGGGCGCCGGTAAGGACCGCCACGCCAACATCGGGGACGGCTTTATCGGGACAGACGCCCTGCGCCGCATTGTCCACCATCCCGACTTCCTGCACCTGCCCAAGATACTGGAGACACCTTATATTTCGTCATTGACTGATCCGGACAAGAAGGTAGCGCCCTACAAAGAGGAGATTGCCCTGCTGCGAAAAAAGGGATGAGGGCCTACAGCCACTCATCCCAGAACCGCTCCACCTTATGACCTATCTGGTCAACCGTAACAATCTCATACCTGCTCCACTCTCTGGGAAACAGCCTCTGGTACGCGGGCGTCAGAAACCGCTCATCCAACAGCGACACGATCCCGAAATCCTCCACAGTGCGAATCACCCTGCCTGCTGCCTGCAGCACCTTGTTCATACCCGGATAGCGATAAGCATAGTCGAAGCCGTTCTCTCCCCAGCCGTCAAAGTACTGCTTCAGGATCTCCCGCTCGTTGCATACCTGCGGCAGTCCCGTCCCGATGATGACAGCGCCGATCAGGCTGTCGTTTTTCAGATCGATCCCTTCACTGAAAATACCGCCCAGCACGCAGAAGCCCACCAGACTTTTTTCTTCCTCCATCTCGATTTCCATATCGATCAGCGCATTCAGGTCACAGTCCTCATTGCCCGTAAACCGGTTTAAGAAGTCCTCCCTGGCCTGCTCGTTCATATAGTCTTCCTGCACAATACATTCCACTGTTCCATCCGTATTGAAATACTGCATGAAAATATCGTAAATCTGCCGCAGAAAAATATGTGACGGGAAGAACAGCATATAGTTCCCGTGACGTTTGCCGATTACCTCATTAATATAGGAAGCAATCCGATAAAACTCCTCATCGCTCCTGCGGGTATACTTGCTGGTTACATCTCTTCCTATATATAGTCCCATCTTTTCCGGCCGGAAAACAGATCTGGCATAGACCTCATAGTCCCCCTCCTGCGCACCGAGCAGTCTCTTGTAATACTGGATCGGCAGAAGCGTCGCCGAAAAAAGGATCGTACTCCTGCCCCGCATCATACATTCCTGCAGGTTTCTGGCCGGATTCACGCAGAACAGTTTTATGATAAAACTGCCGTCCGACTCCAGCTCCGTGTAGGTCACGTAATTCTCATCCACAAGCTCATACATCTCCAGAAAATGCGACACCTCAAAGTAAAATTCCAGCACATCGCTGCGCACCGGACTGTCCTCGTGATCCTCCAGATAATCCTCGATCGCCGCCCCCAGCCTGGTGAGCGAGCGCACGAAGGGATCGATAAATTCCTCGATCCGATAAGTCTCGCACTCCCTTTTCAAGATCAACAGTTCCTTGTTGCACTTGTCCAGATTTCCGGCGATCCGCTCGTCATACGCCTTGACGGTGCGCTTCAACGCCAGAAAATCTTCCTTGCACAGAGTCGCGCTGTACATGCTGCGCCCCCGTTCCACCAGATTATGCGCCTCGTCGATCAGGAAAATATACTCTCCCCGCGTCCCTTCCGCAAAAAACCTGCGCAGATATACATGCGGGTCGAACACATAGTTATAATCACAGATCACCGCATCAGAAAACAGACTCATATCCAGACACATCTCGAAAGGACACACCTTGTGCTTCTTCGCAAAGGCTTCGATCTTTTCCCTGTTGTAGACGTCCTCGTGTGTGAGAAGATCGTACATCGCCTCGTTGATCCTGTCATAATGCCCCTTCGCGTAAGGGCAGTATTCCGGGTTACATTCCGTCTCTTCCATAAAGCAGATCTTGTCCTTCGCCGTCAGCACCACGCTCTTGCAGCGCAGCCCGTGTTCCCGCAGCAGCGCAAACGTATTGTCCACCACCGTCCTGGTGATGGTCTTGGCCGTCAGATAGAAAATCTTCTCACACATTCCCTCGCCCATGGCCTTTATTGCCGGAAAAACCGTGGAGATCGTCTTCCCTACGCCGGTGGGCGCCTCGATAAAAAGTTTCCGCTTATGATAGATCGTCTGGTAGACATAGGTTGCCAGTTCCTTCTGCCCCTCCCTGTACGCATAAGGAAACTGCAGCGCCTTGATGGACGCCTGTCTGACCTTCTGCCACTGAAAGCTGTAATCCGCCCACTTCCGATACTGCTCCATCACTCCCAAAAACCACTCCCGCAGCTCTGCAAAAGTATAGTCGAAATGAAAATAGCGGATTTCTTCCGTCTCCATATGACAGTATGTCATCCGCACCCGGATCTCCGGCAGGTTCTTCTGTTCGGCATATATGTATGCGTAACAACGGGCCTGCGCAAGATGCACCGGCACCGGCCCTTTCATCTTCTTCAGATCCTGAAACGTGCCTTTGATCTCATCTATGGTTACCGTCATCTTCTGTGTCTGCTGGATGGTATCTGCCTGCTCTTCCGGCGCTGCCGGAACCGTATGCGTCTGCTGCGGCAGCTCCATTTTCTGCGCGTTCTGTACTTCCAGCTCTGACGGCCTTTCCTCACCCGTCTGTATTTCCTGCTCCGATCGGGCTTCCTGCACAATCTGCGCCGCCTGCCCAGGCTGTGTCTCTGTCTGCAGATACCGGGATGCTTCTGCAAACAGAAGAGGCAGTTCTCCCGTCAGAGCAGGCTTCGTCTTCATCGCCGTATACTCCGTAATGATGCCGTCCGCACGGCCCTCCACAAGGATCTCGTACTCTCCTGCATTGTACGCATAGCGCAGTGCGACTTCCGCCTGATATTCCGGTCCCATCCGCCGCTGGATCATGCGATGGATCCGGCTGCCCTCCTGCATGGCATGATCCGGGGCTGACGCCCGTCGATTGTCAATATTACCGGAACGCAGTATGAACTCCACCAGGCTCCTGACCGAAATTCGTATCTCCATAATAACTCCCATGCCGGATATCCGGCAAATATTCGCAATTCATTGTACCGGCATCCCTGGCTCCAAAACCACAAAACAAGCAAATCCCGTTTACAAAATTCTCTCACTTTACCGCGCAAACTCAAAATCCAAAGCTCTTTTGTGCGAAACAAAAAAACTCCCTGTATAAGATATTACGCTATCTTATACAGGGAGTCAATGTGGTCCACTCAATCCTCTATGTTCAGCACGCTGCTGCAAATTTTTTCAGATACTGTTCGAAGTCCTCATCATATCCATTGACAGATACCGTCAGAACCTGATTGAAATTGAGTCCCAACACGCCAAGAATCGACTTTGCATCTACGATAAATCTATTGTAGGAGATGTCTACGTCAAAGATGCATTTTGTAGCCGCAGAAACAAAGTCCTTTACTTCTTCGGGTCTTAACTTAATTCTGTGTTGCATAATATTCACCTTTCCTTTCCTATTACGTATGCCTGATGCATAGAAAAAATGTTAACTTTCTCCTTGTTTGAGATGATTATACACTTTTTCCAATGTTTGTAAAGAGGTTGTTTCTCCTCCTCTGAAACACGGTACAGGAGACATTTTTGAAAATTTTAATATCCTTACAAATTTGTTTTTCTCCGGAAAATCATTTTTGTATATTCTGTCTATTATGTTCAAATCCGACGATTTTTGACGACTGCAAATTATTCACTTTTGAAGAAATTCCACCATATAATCTTGGAAGCGGAGCGGCAGCATCTGCTGCTGCAGACGGCGGTTATGCCGTTCTCTGATCGCGATGGTCTTATGAAAGATGGTAAACAACTCCTGATATTCCATCTCCTGATCGGAGTACTGAATGGCCTCCTGTAAGCCTGCCGTCCCCTGCTCCACACCAGACACCAGATACCATTCCCCGCGTGCCGGATGCACACCGAACAAGCCTCTGTTCTCATCATGGATCATGAAATCCTCCGGTGAAAGGCGGTCCGCAAAATGCGGCATCACAAAAGGCATCACATTATTCTCCGGACCGATCCTGGAATACAGAACGCCCTGCTTCAGCTCCTGAAATCTGATAAATTCCAGTTCATGATGCACTTCATTGGCCGTGCGCCTGGCAAGTGCAAAAGCTCTGGCCACATAAGGATTGCGTAGATTGTCCATGGTCCGTTCACCGTGTCCTCCGGTAATACCGTCCACCACGGTATGATAGACCGCATCCCCCTTATCTGCCCCGTCGGAAGACGCCGCACGGCAGATAGATCCGTAGACATGTTCTCCCAGTCTCTCTTTCAGGGTTCGTACTACCTTCTCAGTCTTGCCAGAATCCGGCCGGCTATGCAGATACGTGGCAAACAATCTGTAATTATCTGTCTCCCCCACCTGTACATGCAGATGCTCATGCCCTTCACGCAGAGCGTAGGCATCATAGATCGCCGTAAAGATTCCTTCTAAAGAATCTTCGCAAATGATATATTTCTCTTCCATACTATAACCTCTATGCCTCCGCTAAGCTGTATACAATACACCCTCCGTCTTACTGTCTCCAGTTATCATGCTATTGCCCGTTATCCTGCTGTCACCTGTTATCACACTATTACCCGTTATCCTGCTGTCTCCAGTTATCACACTATTATCCGTTATCCTGCTGTCTCTAGTTATCACACTATTATCCGTTATCCTGCTGTCTCCAGTTGTCTTACTGCTACACACATTGACAAAATTCCCGGTATCATCCAGCATCTGGCCCTCATCAAACAGAGACATCTGCCGATAAGGCGTCCCGTCCATCAAGAAAGGCAGACGCTCTCCCTTACCCATCTGATTCTGATAAGTCAGGTTCTGCACGATATACGTCTCGTCCAATTTCGTAGGATACATCATCCTGCCGCTGCATGTGATAAAGTACAAAGCCCGTTTCAGTACTACGCCCATCTTCTTAAGATCGTCAAACGTCAGGCTGCCAAACCGTCTGGCGGTAATGATCCGTCTGGCGCTCTTAACGCCGATTCCTGGAACACGCAGCAAAAGACGGTAATCCGCACGGTTGATCTCCACCGGAAATACTTCCAGATGACGCACTGCCCAATCTGCCTTCGGATCAATCGCCATATTGAAATTCGGCCGTTCCTTCGTCAACAGTTCATCCACCTTAAAACCATAAAAACGCAATAGCCAATCCGCCTGATACAGCCTGTGCTCCCGCAGAAGCGGCGGCCCTGCCGTAATCGCAGGCAGCTGTTTATCCTCATTCACATTCACGAAAGCCGAATAATATACCCTTTTCAAAGAGAACTTCTCGTACAGGCTCTCCGCCACCGACATGACCTGATAGTCACTTTCCGGTAACGCTCCCACGACCATCTGTGTGGATTGCCCGGCCTCGCAGAAATGCGGCGCATGTTTATATAAAGTCAGTTCATTCTTATTCTCTTCGATACCATTCTGAATCTGACGCATCGGCTTTAAGATCGTCTTACGATGCTTGTTCGGCGCCATCTCGCGAAGCCCTTCCGCCGTCGCCATCTCCAGGTTCACACTCATACGATCCGCCAGATAACCGGCTCTCTGTATCAACAGAGGATCCGCTCCCGGTATGGCTTTCACATGAATATACCCCTGAAATCGATGCACTGTCCGCAGTTTGTGTACCGCCTCACAGATCAGTTCCATCGTATAATCAGGGCTGTACAATATCCCGGAACTTAAGAATAATCCTTCTATATAATTACGCCTGTAAAACTCCATCGTCAGATTACACACCTCGTCCGGCGTAAAGGAGGCACGCGGCACGTCATTGGATCTTCTGTTAATACAGTACCGGCAGTCATAGATGCACTCGTTGGTAAACAGTATCTTCAACAAGGAAATACACCGCCCGTCCGCTCCGAAGCTGTGGCATAAGCCTGCTGCCACCGTATTACCGATCCCCGTGCCGTCATTCTTCCGTGAAGAACCGCTGGAACTGCAGGACACATCATATTTTGCCGCGTCGGCCAGTATCTTCAATTTATCCATCAGCGACATCTGCGGCGCTATCTTGACTTCCATAACAGATCCTACCTATCTTCTTCATCATTCTATTGTCAGAGCAATCCCCATGAACTACCAGAAAAGAACATATGTTCTTTTCTGTAGATCTATCCTATCACAAACCGGAACAGATTGCAATAGTTTTCTCGAACATTTGTTTGCTATTCTGCAATATATTTTTCCTATGCCTGTGGCATTTTTAATTTTATAAAAGAGGCATAGGAGCAATCAGGGGTTTCTATCATGTGCTTTTCTTTCAGGTAATCGACACAGCACGAATACCTCGCGCACGGAATATTTTTAAATGGAATTACTTTGTTGCAATCTTATCCGAATAATTACTTGATTTCTTCCCGCAAAAGCAGTTAAATAGTAAATGGTGAGAATGCAAATAGCAACAAGAAAACAGCAAAGTGAGGTTTTTCATGGATAATTTAATGATTCCCAAAGATTACAAGTCTGCGCTGAATCTGCACGATACGCAGATCGGCATCAAGACTGTGAAAGATTTTTTTCAGGTACTGCTGGCGGAAGAGCTGCATCTGCTGCGCGTGTCCGCACCGCTGTTCGTCGATCCGGCCTCCGGCCTCAACGATAACCTGAACGGTGTGGAGCGCCCGGTCTCCTTCGGTATCAAGGAGCAGGACGACGCCCAGGCGGAGATCGTACACTCTCTGGCCAAATGGAAGCGTATGGCTCTGCAGAAATACGGTTTTTCCCATGGGGAGGGTCTTTACACCGATATGAGCGCCATCCGCCGGGATGAGACCACCGACAATATTCACTCCATCTACGTTGACCAGTGGGACTGGGAGAAGATCATCTCCCGTGAAGAGCGCACGATCGACTACCTGCAGCAGACGGTCAGATCCGTTTACAAGGTACTGCGCAAGACCGAGAAATACATGGCGATCCGCTACGATTATATCAGCGAGATCCTGCCCCACGATATCTTCTTCATCACCACACAGGAACTGGAGAATATGTTCCCTGACTATACGCCCAAGGAACGTGAGTATTACATAACGAAAGCCAAAGGCGCCGTCTGCCTCATGCAGATCGGAGACCTGCTGGAATCCGGTGAGAAGCACGACGGCCGCGCACCGGACTATGATGACTGGGCGCTGAACGCCGACATTCTTGTCTATTATCCGGTACTTGATATCGCTCTGGAGTTGTCCTCCATGGGTATCCGTGTGGATAAGAAGGCCCTGCTTGACCAGTTAGACAAAGCAGGCTGCCCGGAAAGAGCAAATCTGCCTTTCCAGAAAGCAATTCTGGAAGAAGAACTGCCCTTTACCATCGGCGGCGGTATCGGACAGTCCCGTATCTGTATGTTCTTCCTGCGCAAGGCGCATATCGGAGAGGTGCAGTCCTCCCTGTGGCCGGAAGAGATCACGAAAGAAGCGCTGGCACAGGGGATTCAGCTCCTGTAACAGAATAAATTCTTCAAACCAGACCCATTGGCACAATAAGGCCGGTTCTTGTATATAATACAAAACCGGCCTTTCTATCGCGCTTCTATGCCCACCACATCTGTGACGGATCCTCTCTGATGATCACATCCTGCAGGAACAGCACAGCTTTCTCCAACCCTTCCTTCTCTGACATCAAACCGTCCTCATGCTCGATACTGAGCACATCATCATAGCCGGCGATCCGCAGTGCGGCAACTACATTTTTCCAGAATTCCTGACCATGTCCATATCCTACTGTGCAGAACTGCCAGGATCTTTCCGCCTGTTCGCTGTACGCCGCAGTATCCAATGCTCCCTTTCTTCCTGTGTTCAGGGCATCAATCCGACAATCTTTGGCATGGAAGTGATAAATCGCATCCTTCAGTTCCCGGATGGATGCTGTGATATCGTTTCCCTGCCAGATCAAATGGCTGGGATCAAGGTTTGCCCCCATCACATCTCCGATTTCCCTGCGGATACGAAGCATGGACGCCGTATTATACACGCAGAATCCAGGATGCATTTCAAGGGCGACTCTCACGCCGCTCTCCCTGGCGATCTGTCCTGCCTTCTGCCAATAAGGTAAAAGGCAGTCATTCCATTGATAATCCAGCACTTCGAGAAAATCATCGGGCCAGGGACAGGTCACCCAGTTAGGATATTGTGAAGTCGGACTGTCGCCGGGACACCCTGAGAACGTAATTACCTTCCTGACCCCCAGCTCCTCGGCCAGATGCACAGTATCCACAAATTCCTCGTGACTTTTCCGTGCGATCTCCTTATTTGGATGGACCGGATTTCTGTGACAGCTCAACGCATTGAGCTCAATACCGCAATCACTAAATAACGCCTTAAACGCCCTCAGCTTCTGCTTATCCCCCAAAAGCTCCTTCGGATTACAGAATTTGTCCCCCGGAAAACCGCCCGCGCCCACTTCTGCGGCATCCACACCGATCTTTTTCAGATACATGAGCGCCTCCGGCAGTGTTTTCGCATACAAAGGCACTGTAACAACTCCTATCTTCATCTCCCCACACCTTCCCTTTCCAACCATATTTCTGCCTGCCGCTGTGCCTCAATCAGTTCATCTTCCCAATGATATTGTCTGCAGTCAGGTATCCAGCCATTCCTGTCCAGATAGTCCACCGTCCGAGCAAGTCCTTCCTCCAGCGTAGTGACAGGACCAAATTCCGGAATATCCCTGGCGATCTTCTCCCCGGAATAGTATCCGTTATAAATAAAGTTACGGCTGATCATCTCACTCACCTGAAATGTTCTGCTGCTCTCCATAATTCTCAGTGGGATTTCCACCATATCGACATTTTTCCCAAGTACCCGCATCATAGCTCTGTGATAATCTCCCCAGTCATATGGTTTCAATCCACACAGATTATATACCTGCCCTTTACATTCTTCATGGGCAAAAGCGCCTGTAAATGCGCCTGCTGCATCATCCACATACAGAAAATTTCTAAGAATCCCCGGATTTCCTGTAACGATCGGTTTCCCTCTTCTGATGCGGTCTATCCAGCTGTTGTCGGATGCAATCTGACGTACAATAATCTTCTGTCTTCCATACGTAACCGTCGGACGGAATATCGTCACCGGAAAATTCTCTTCCCGGCTTTTTCTCATCAGAACCTCTTCCATCTCTTTCTTATGAATGCCATACTGCCATTGCGGCCTGCACAGCATATCTTCCCTGATCGGAAGTTCTCTGCCGGTAAGCTCCCCATATACCGCTCCACTGGAAGTAACGATCAGATGCTTAAGCTGTGGAAATATCTCACAGTCCTGTGCCGCGTCCTGTGCTGTAAAACAGGCAAGATCCACTACATATTCAAACCCGCCGCCCTCCAGCGCTGCACGAAACCCCTCGCGGTCCTGCCGGTCCGCGCAGATCATCTGCACATCCGCAAATGGCAGCGCTGGCGGTCTGTTCCTTCCCAGGACCGTCACGTCATATCCGCATTGCAGCAGCGCTTTCGTAACACTGCAGCCGATATTGCCCAACCCGCCTATCACCAATGCTTTTCTCATAGCAGCGTCCCTCCCTTCTAATTTCTTAACATAATATTTAAGATAACCTGATTGGTCTGCAGCATTCCTTCCCGGCCAAGCGCCCCCACCTCACGTATCGTATTCTCAATCCCCTTCTTGACAATACCCTCTCCATGCACGAATTCTCTGCCTTCCTGCGCCATCTGAAAGCCCATGATCCCAGCTTCCACAGCCATGGAAATCTTCGCCGCACAGGACGGCTTCGCACCGTCGCAGATCGTACCGGACAAAATGGCCAGTCCGTTCACTACCGTATGCTCAATAACACTCAAACCGGCGCCGTGCAGATACGCTACGCCTGCGCCGGCTGCGCATCCTGCACAGACAGCGCCACAGTAAGCCGATAGGCATCCAATCTCCTGTTTGATACGGACAGCCGTCAGGTTGGCCAGTACCAGCGCCCGTATTTCCTGTTCTCTTCCTGCATGCAGGGCCTGTGCATATTCCACTACGGGCATGGTGACCGTTATCCCCTGGTTCCCGCTGCCGGAATTGATAACTGCCGGCAGTTCACAGCCGCTCATGCGCGCATCTGACCCGGCGGCAGCCCTGGCTCTCGCCCGCATCAGGGTATCCTGTTCCCCGGCATGCTTCCACTGAAGCCTGCCGATCTGTGCGCCCCAGCTCCCTTCCAGTCCTGCCTGCGACAGTGCAGTATTATATGAGATCTGTCTTTCTATGATATCCTGCACCAGACACAGATCACAGGTCGATGCAAATTCAAAGATCTCGCCGATGCTCATGGGACTGTCCGGCTCCTCGTCTGCCACGCCTTTTTCCCGCTGATAACAGATCTTCCCGTCTTTTGTCATCTGTACCACGTTGGTGTGATGCCCGCAAATATGTACACTGCTGCTGTGTCCTTCCTTTTCAAATTCCAGAGTAATATCAAAAAGTTCCTCTGTCCCGGCCAGCTTCACCTGAATCGGGCATTCCTCCATAAAAGCCTCGATACGTTTTCCTGCGCCTTCTGCTGCACCGGAAAGCACTTCCAGCTTTTTGTCTGCTATTCCTTCCACGATCCCTGCCGCAATCGCCGCTTCAATCCCTTTCAGACCGCCGGTATTTGGCACCGTCACACTCCTGGCATTCTTGATGATGCTGCCGCTTATAAATGCCCTGATCTTCTGCGGCCTGCCATTCAGCAGATCCCTGGCCAACGCCGAAGCGTAAGCCAGAGCGATCGGCTCAGTACAGCCAGAGGCGGGTATCAGTTCCCGCCTCAGAATATCTGTGTAATACATGTAAGTCTTCTTATCCATAGTCTTATCACCGCCCTGCAGCAATATCCTCCATCACTTCATGCCAGACCACAAACCGATGCGTTGTCTCGCGGTTAAACTCGCACCCGCCTGACACGATCAGTTTCGGTCCTGCCTGACGGATCGCCTCCTCCGTCTTCGCACGCAGTACAGCCTTCACTTTATCCCGGTTCGCACCATAGAAATCACTGTTACGGTCAATACCGCCCATCAATACCTTGTCCGTCATTGCCCGCACCTCCGCCAGAGACGGATTTAACGGTGACTGGTCTTCCCAGTTGATTGCCTGCACAGGCAGTGTCACCATATCTTTCATACGCAGATTCTCCATACCGCATACATGCAGCATAGTAAACCATGCTCTCCCCTGTACAGCCTCCAATGCCCGGATATCGTACGGACGGATCAATTTAAAATAGTCTTCTTCACTGCAGAAATCCGTATGATCACCGCCCGGACAATAGAAAAATCCGTCAGCGCCCATATCCAGGAAACCATTCATCACATCTATGATCTGGTCTGTCAGGACATCCATTACATGAAAATATTCCTCTTCATGTGCATGAATAAAATCCATGATGTTCTCGCCTACAAAACTCTCACCCTGATAAATCCCCGTGCCAGGCGCATAGCCGCAAAGCTGCGTCAGCATTCTCATCGGTCCGAAAATAGTCGGCAGCACCGGCACTGTCTTTTGAAAATGGTCGCAGATTGCCTTAATGCTCTGCATCTCCCGTCCGAATGCACCTTCAAATACATTTTTCTTCGTCACATTCTTCCAGTCCTCTAAACTGTTAAACGCATTTTTCACCGTCTTCTTAAAGCCGGCATCGTCACTGTTTTCCGGCTCGGCAATGATCTGCCCGAAATCCTCCGCATTATACAGGCCGTTCTGCATCACCTTGATCACATCAAAATCATGCTGCGTCTCATAGGCAATGACCGCCTTGGAGAAGTCGTTCACATTGCGATCCTCCAGATTCAGATGCGGTCCCCATGCAATAAAGGGAATTCTGTCTACCGGCTTTCCTTCCAGAACAGCCTTGATACGTTCGGTATGTGTCATTTTATCCATCTTGTCCTCCATTCTGAATCGTCACAAATTCTAACTGAACCTGTTCAGTCTGTTGAGTAAATTGCTCATCAGAGAATAGTTACTGTACTTTCCACTCCCAATACTTCCATGATTTAATAGAAAAATCTTCAAAAGGAACCTCTGTCAATCTTCCGTTATAGGCGAAGAGCTGATCTTTATGATACAGGAATGCCATCGGCACCTCCGCTACCAGACGACGCTGTAATTCATAATAAGGTTCACAGCGCTCTTCAAAGGTCGCACCCTGAAGGCCGCGGTTATACAGTTCTGTCCAGCTTGTGTCTGTCATGTGGGTCCATCCATTTGGAATTACGTTAAAATATCCGGAACTCTCACTTGGTTCAAACGGAGCTGAAGCAGAGCCCATGATCGCAAAATCATAATCGCCATCCATCAGTCTGGAACTGATCGTCGCCATATCCCCTGTCTCCACCGTAATATTGATCCCCACTTCTGCCAGCATCTGCTGCAGCATAACAGCCACATTACAGCGAAGTTCCTGATCCGCCTGCACCAGGCACACCAGATCGCGGTCCTGATCCCATGTCGTCTGAGAAAGCATTTCCTTAGCCAGTTCAGGGTCATAAGCATTGCCCTCTATTCCTTCCAGACGGTACGGATTATCGGGATAGATCGCACTGATCGCCACCTGACCATAACCATGCAGAAGGTTGTCGATGATCGCCTGCTTGTCAATTGCATGATCCACCGCAACACGGAAAGTGGCATCATACTTTTCATTATCCATAAAAAGGTGATCATTCTGGAATCCCGGAATTTCCAGGGTATTCATGGATGCATCCTGCTTTGCCAGCTCATAGTCGTTATAGGACATCAACGATCCGTAAACAGTGGAGTCCACTTCTCCTGACATCATTGCCGATAAAATATTGTTGGCCGGGATCACGCGGATGATCAGACGGTCAAAATCAGGCCTGCCCAGATAATACTCATCAAAGGCCGTGTATTCCATACGTTCTCCGGAAATATAAGAGTCAAACTTAAACGGCCCTGATCCAACGGGGTTCTCCCAGAAAGGATCGCTTGTCAGGCTTGCAGCCGGAATGTCCTTCAGACAATGTTCCGGAACTACCAACGCAAAGCGGAATGTATAGAAGAAATTCAGCAGCGTAGTCGGCTGTTTCAACGTAAATTCCACCGTCTCATCATCCACTGCCTTAATTCCGAATGCATCCGCATCGGTGATGATGCCTGCATCATCGGTTCCTGCGATCAGGCGGCATGTCCGTTCTGCTTCAACCTCAGAATTGCTTAACATGGAGTAGGTAAAAACAATATCATTTGCAGTTACCTTCTCGCCGTCATGCCATTTGGCATCCGGATTCACTTTACCGGTGATTGTCAGGCCGTCTTCGGACTGCTCCCAGCTCTGCAGCAGACGCGGTGTGATCTCGCCATCTGCATTGACATTGACCAGCGTGTCAAAAACCGGATAGGAGAATGCAATCTGTGCATCTTTCGTCACCCAGGTCAAAGGACACATGGACATCCATGCAGCCGTTGCCGCCAATGTAACTACCTTCTCACCACCGGACTCCTCTTTGGCCGCCGGCTTTTCTGCCTCCTGCGTACTGCCGTCCGGCGTTTCGGCCGCCGCATTCTCTTCTGCGGCGCTGTCCGCTGCCGGCGGATTTTCCGCCGCCTGTCCACAGGCTGTAAGCCCCAGAACTGCTGCCATACAAAGTGCCGTCAGTTTCACAATCTTCTTTTTCATTCGTGTTTCCTCCATTCTTTTATTCTCAAGCCGGCTGATCCCGGCAGTGAGTTCATTCTTTAAAATATGCATCCAGACGAAGCAGCGCAATAACATATACTTTCATGGCCTGTGTCAGATGTTCTATGCACATTGCCTCATCAATCCCATGAGGTGAACCAAAAGGATTTCGATAGTCCATGATCCCCGGACCGTAGGGAAGCGCATTCGGGAACTTTCTTGCATGAGTTCCCCCGCCCATCACATAAGGTTCATACTGTCTTTCCAGAAACTCATGACATGTATCCAAAAGCAGTTTCGGCACCGGCAGTTCCGGAGACGTATATCGTGGATCGCTGTACTCAGGATTCTCCAGCAGGATCCCCAGTTCCCCGCAGCGTTCCTGCAGCTTACACAACAGCTCCTCCGAATTCTGCTCCACCGCATAACGGACATTAATATTCTGACGTATCATGCCCTCCTCCATGCGGATCATCCCGCCGATACAGGTTGTCTTTCCTGACAGTGCATCCTCCTTGTCAATCCGAAGTCCGGTCCCATAGTCATCACAGAAACATTCCCGCAGAGTATGCAGCCGCCGCGCTGTCTGGCCCGTCACAAGTCCATAGTCATTCAGAACAGCCAGTAACCTGTATATGGCGTTCTCTCCTTCATGCGGCACAAACGCATGCGCTGCTTTTCCACAGGTACGAATTGTAACCTCTTCTCCTGCCATTAAGACTTCCACCTCCGGCCGTTCCTGCTGCAGGCGTCTGACTGCCTCTGCCGAAACGTCTTTCAGCCGTGCCCATGCTGTATCCGGAACCGAGTTGGAGGCAACGCCTCCGCTGATGTCCAGCAGATTACCCTCTCCTGCAGGAAATACCAGATCAGCCGTAAGGATTCCCTTCTCACCGATACACATGGCCCATCCGCCATCACAGATCAAGGTGTATTCAGGCGGACAATGTCCTTTCAGATAATGCTCAACATCCTTCATTCCGGCTTCCTCATTAAACCCGATGATCAGCCTGAGCGTATGTGTCATGGAAAGCCCCAGTTCCTTCATGCATCGCAGTACATACAATGACATCATGGCAGGTCCTTTATTGTCACTGCTTCCGCGGCCGATCACGAATCCGTCCCTGTAAACGGAACGGTACGGTTCATAATGCCACCCGCTCCCCGCCGGAACAACGTCCATATGTCCCAAAATCCCCAGTTCCTTCTTATCTATGCCCGGATACAGAATGCTTATACAATAGTAATCATCGTTCTGTATCTCAAATCCATACTGCTCTCCCAGCGAAAGCATCAGATCCGCACATTCTTTACAGCCCGTTCCCATTGCATAACCGCCTTCTCCCGGTCTGCTCACACTTTCACAATCCACCGCCCGCATCAGGTCACGCACAAGTTCTTCTTCATGCTCTTTCGCCCACTGGTCGATACGCCGGGCCAGTTCTCTCTCTGTCATCTTCTCACTCCTTCCACCTATGGCATGCTACCCCGTGGCCGCTTTCATCAAAGCGCATCTTTGGCTCTTTCATCCTGCACTCTTCTACGGCAAACCGGCACCGGGTATGGAACCGGCATCCTGCAGGGGGATTCATCGGACTGGGCAGATCCCCCTTAAGAATGATCCGTTCCCTGACAATATCTGTATCCGGAATCGGAATTGCCGACAGAAGCGCCTGTGTATACGGATGTCCCGGCTGATCATACAGCGTCTCCCTGGGCGAGATCTCTACGATCTTTCCCAGATACATGACTGCGATCCTGTCACTGATATGCTTTACCACACTCAGATCATGGGATATAAACAGGTATGCGACTCCTCTTTCCTTCTGAATATCCTGCATCAGATTCAGTACCTGTGCACGCACCGATACATCCAGCGCCGAAACCGGCTCATCACACACCACAAAATCCGGCTCGGAAATAATCGCCCTCGCAATCACGATCCTCTGTCTCTGTCCACCCGAGAATTCATGTGGATATCGGTACATCTGATATTCATCCAGCCCCACATATTTCAAAATATCCCTGCTTCTCTCAAACCGCTCTTCCTTTGTTCCGATTCCGAAAATATCAAGCGGCGCACGTACGGCTTCCAATACCGTCATTCTGGGATTCAGGGAGGAATAGGGATTCTGGAATACCATCTGCAGCTTCTTTCGCAGCATCCGCATTTCCGTCTGCGGCAGTTTCAGGATATCTCTTCCCTCATAGATCACGCCGCCTTCTGTGGCATTCACAAGATTGAGCACGGTCCGCCCCAGCGTGGATTTTCCGCAGCCGGACTCTCCCACCAGACCAAGAGTTTCCCCTTTTGCGACAGCAAAACTCACATCGTCAACAGCCTTAACCTGGCATCCCTTCGTCCCTTTGAAATATTTTTTTACATTTTGCACGGTGAGCAAAGCGTTCGAATCATTCATGTGCACTCTCCTTTGCTTCTTTTTCATACAGCAGACAGCTTACACGGCTCTCGTCCGGCAGAGATAGAAGTTCCGGCCGGCAACTGCCGCACGCCTCCCTGGCATATCCGCATCGTTCCCGGAAGACGCATCCTTCGACCGGCTTCAGAAGATTCGGCACATTGCCTTCTATGGAAAACAGGCGTTCCTCCTGTCTGTCCATACGCGGGATCGATGCCAGAAGCCCTTTCGTATAAGGATGTCTCGGATTCCTGAAGATCTGCTGTTTCGTTCCGTATTCCAGAGCACGTCCCGCATACATAACCAGAATATGATCTGCCATCTCCGCCACCACCCCCATATCATGGGTGATCAGGATAATCGCCGCGTTCACCTCATCCTTGAGCTTTCTCAAAAGATCCAATATCTGTGCCTGGATCGTCACATCCAGCGCAGTGGTGGGTTCGTCCGCGATCAGCAGCTTTGGATCGCACGAAAGGGCAATCGCAATGATCACTCTCTGCCGCATTCCACCTGAGAGCTGATGCGGATACTCCTTTATCCGCTTCTCCGGTTCCGGAATCCCCACCTTCGCCAGCCATTCAACCGCTGTGGAATGTGCTGCCTTCCTGCCGATCTTCTTATGCCGAACGATCGTTTCCACCATCTGCCTCTCTATCGTGAAGACCGGATTTAAAGACGTCATCGGATCCTGAAAGATCATGGCGATCTCTCTTCCCCGAATATTGCACATCTCCGCCTCCGAAAGTCCCAGAAGTTCACGGCCTTCCAGTTTGACGGAACTTCCTGCCAGAATCCTGCCGTTATACTTTTCAATCAGTTTCAGAATGGACATGCTTGTCACACTCTTGCCGCATCCGGATTCTCCGACGATCCCCAGCACCTGTCCTCTCTCCACCGTAAAACTGATATCATCCACTGCCGGAATTATGCCTTCCTTCGTCTCAAACTGTGTCCTGAGATGGCTCACCTGCAGCAATACGTTATCTTCCATCCACTCATTCCCTCCTCCCAATATCGTGAGCATTCTGCGTTCTTCCCTTCACGCTAGAGTTTCATTTTCGGGTCAAGCGCATCCCGCAAACCGTCTCCGATAAAATTGATACTCAGCACAGTAGCCACCAGAATCGTACCGGCCGGCACCCACATCCATGGACGATATACAAGGGTGCTCAAACTCTGAGCAGAGTAGATCATATTCCCCCAGGATGCGGTAGGTACAGGAACCCCCAGTCCGAGAAAACTCAGCCCTGATTCCTGCAGAATTGCACTTGCAACGCTGAAACTGAACTGCACGAAAAGAGGAGCCAGAGAATTAGGCAGAATATATTGAAACATCTGACGCAGGTTCGTTGCACCGCTGGCTCTGGCCGCTTCCACATACTCCTGTTCCTTCACTGAAATAACCTTGCTGTATGTCAGGCGTGCGAAACCGGTCCAGCCCAAAAGCCCGATCACAAGCATGACAGAGGCAGCCGATGCCCCAAGTACGGTAACAAGCACCAGTTGTATGATCATGGCCGGGAAGGACATGAAAATATCCACAAGACGCATGATCACCATACGTATGACGCCGCCGTAATAGCCTGCCAGCAGTCCAAGCGGGATACCGATCACTGCGCTCAACAGTGCAGATACAAATCCTACCATGATGGAGACTCTGCCTCCGTAGACAAGCCTGGAAAACACATCCCTTCCCACATCATCCGTCCCCAGCAGAAAGCGTTCATCCGGCGCCATGCTGAAACACCCCGCATTCGTAGTATAAGGATCCAGATCCATGAGCAGAGGCAGCAGGATAACAGCCAGAATCTCCACTGTCAGGAACAGGAGCGAAAACATCGCCACTCTATGTTTCATAAATTTTTGTACTGTATTTCTCCAGAAGGAGTTCTGCACATTTTCTTTCTTTATCTTATCCATGATGACAGCTCCCTTCTCTTAATTGCGGACTCGCGGATCCAAAAGCGCATAGATGATATCCATCAGCAGGTTTACCACCATAACGGCGCAGGTTGTATACACCGTCACTCCCATGATCACAGGATAATCTCTGTACGTGATGGAAAGCACCATCAGGCTGCCCATACCGGGCCATCCAAAAACCTGCTCCGTTACCACCGCTCCCCCTACAAGGAACGGCACCGACATACCAATCTGTGTCGCCACGGGAAGCATTGCATTGCGCAGTGCATGGGAATACAGGACAACTTTCTCCCGCATGCCTTTTGCGCGTGCCATCTTTACATATTCTTCTCCCATGACTTCTAACATCGAACTGCGCGTCTGGCGGATATATCCCCCCGTCATGGAGATACCCAGCAGCACCGCCGGCATCAGCAGATGCTTTGCCACATCCATCCAGTCCTTTGTACTCGCATTGGCATACATGCCGCCTGTAGGCAGCCACTGCAGCTTCACTGCAAAGCAGTAGATAAAAACCAACGCCAGAAAGAAGGTCGGCACGCCCGCCCCGATGAAGGAAAGCCCGGATGCCATATAATCCCATACGGAATAAGGTTTGCACGCCGCAGCCACTCCAAACAGCACCCCGGCTGCAATCGCCAGTGCAAGCGCCGTCCCGGTCAACAGCAGCGTCGGTCCCACACGTTCTCCGATCACACCGGTCACTGCCGTGCCGGTCCGGAAAGAATATCCGAGACTTCCCTGAAACAATCTGCCCAGCCATCTGAGATATTGTATATGCAAAGGCTGGTCAAGCCCCATTCTCACATACAACGCCTCAATGTCTGCCGGCGTCATATCTGCCGTGATCATCGCGTCAACCGGCGATCCCGGTGTAAGATTGGAGAGTACAAAGATCAGTATGGTCATTCCGAAGAAAACCGGTATCATGATCAAAATCCGTTTTAAAAGAAATTTCTTCATAAGCAGGCTCCCATCTCCACATCAACCCAGCGCATTTCCCTGTCGCTCTTCATACAGGCATCGATAACCTTCATTACACTGACTCCATCTTCTATCGTCGCATAAGGAACTGTCTGTCCATCGTTCTTTTCATTAACAGAACGGTAGAATGCACTGATTGCATTGTACAGCGCATCATTCCATCCCTCGGGATGCCCGGCCGGCAGACGGGAAAACCTGCGAACCTGCTCTGAAAGCATATCCGCCTCCCGATGCAGAGTCTCGTTTGGCCTGCCACGGTATCCTATGTAAAGCATGTCCCCATTTTCCTGTTTCCACTCATAAGAACATTTTTCCAGATCCAGGCGCAGACGCAGATCGTTCTTGTGCCCTGCAGTGATCTGGGATACCTGCAGCATTCCCTCTGCGCCCCCTGACAGACGGATCATGATATTCGCAACATCCTCATTCTGCACCTCTACCTCTCCAAGAAATCTGCCCTTTTCTTTGGAAAAAGTGCCCCCGTCCTTTTCATAATGCAGCCTTTTGGGATGCACGATCATCAGCTTTGCATTGACTGCTGTGATGTGCTGGCCGGTGACAAACTGACACAGATCAAACAGATGGGAACCGATATCGGAAAGCGCCCTGGATCTTCCCCCCATCTCAAGGTCAAGACGCCAATCATAATCGTCCTGATACATCATCCAGTCCTGCACATAACTGCCTGTCACCATAAAGAGACGCCCGCTCTCCCCATCCTGCACTCTTGTTCTCATCTCCTGAACAAGGGCATTCATACGATAATTCAGATTTACGGCATTTGGCACCGGATTCTTTTCCAACAGCGCCATAAGCTCGGCAGCCTCTTCCAGATTCATTGTCAGCGGCTTTTCGCAATACAGGCTTTTTCCCGCACATATGACCTTCCTGTTCACTTCGAAATGCTTTGATGTGGGAGTACAATTGTGTATTACATCGATCTGGTCCGATGCCAGCATTTCATCTACAGTCGTATACACACAGGGGATTTCCAGATCCCTGGCCGTCCGGCACGCCCGTTCATAGTCTGCATCCACGACTCCCATAATTCTCGTGTGCGGTATTCTGCGAATGGTCTCTATATGCTTATTGCCGATATATCCAACCCCTACGATTCCTATTCTCAACGTCTCCATCGCTGCCCCCTTACTGTAATCGTTCAGTTCCTTCCACATCCCATTGACGATACATCTCATCTATCACGCCCGCTAACGCAACGCTTTCATCCAAAGGCATCACACTGCACTCTGTCCTGCCTGCCTGAATACACTTCATGGTCTCTATGATCTCGAATTGGAATCCGGGAAACGTAAAGGGCATTTCCACTGTTTCCACCGCTTCGCCATCCCGAATCATATACGCCCGGTCCGGATGCCAGAAGTTGGGAATGTATACGGCGCCCTTTTCAAACGCGATACTGGCCGCCCAGACGGACTCGCTCTGAAAACCGGTATAAATCTGTGCCGTACCGCCACAGGGAAATCGGAGAAGCGCACTGCTTCTTAAATCAACTCCGTTTCTCGTCTCCGCCATAGCCTTGACCTCACAGGGTATTTCTCCAAATACCATCGCCGCCATGGATAATGGATAAATCCCTGCTCCACGCATCGCTCCGCCTCCCAGTTCTTTCTTAAAGAAGCGGTATTCCGGATCATACTCCGCCTGATAGGAAAAGTCTGCCATCACATTGGAAACCTTCCCCATTCTTCCCGAATCGATCAGCTCTCTCAGCCAGACAGCAATCGGAAAAAAACGTGACCACAGCGCTTCCATCAGAAAAACGCCCTTCTCCCTTGCAAGATCGACCATCCCCTGCGTCTCCTGTGCCGACATTGCAATCGGCTTCTCACACAGAACATGCTTACCGGCCTGCAGCGCCTTCATCGTATGCTCGTAATGCACAATATGCGGTGTCGCCAGATATACGATGTCAACCTCCGGATCGTTGACCAGTTCTTCCACCGTTCCATACTGCTTCGGAATCTTCCACTGATTGCAAAATTCCTGCATCGCCTTAATGTTGCGGCTGTAAGCTGCGACCACCTCCGCCTCCGGCACCAGCTCAAAGGCTTCCATGATCCTCTGTGCAATCTTTCCGGTTCCAACAAAACCCCATCGCAAATTTTTCACCTCTCTCTGAAAATTTTTCATAACTTTCTTTCATATTTTTCGTAAAATTTACATTTTCAGTATACTTGCCATTGTGGAAAAAGTAAAGAGATTCTTAACTGGAAATGTATATTTTGTATGATTCATTAAATTTGGATCTCAAAAATTATGCATTTTATACAAAAACCGTATTGCCTCATTTTATTTTTCTGTTTTGTAGATTTGTAATTTTTTAGAAAACTTATAATTGTAATCCTATAAGAAAACATGTATAATGAAAAAAATCATAAAACAGAAAAGGAACGTAAATTATATGGCGCTCTCTAAAAATCTAACCATCAGCCAGATCGCGGAAAAAGCAAACGTATCGATTGCTACGGCCTCCCGTGTGATCAATCAGTCCGGCACCGTAAAGCCTGAGACCCGTGAAAAAGTTCTCCGGGCCATGAAGGATCTGAATTATCAGCGTAAGGGCGGTCAGAGTGACAGTAAGTTTATTCTCACCAGTTTTCCCGATTTTGATAACCCATTTAACGCAGAAATCATCAGCGGTATACAGGCGGCCGCCAGACGACGCGGATATCGTCTGTTTTTACAGCAGATGGAAGACTTCCGTTCCCCTGACGCCTACCGTTTTCTGCTCAACCAGCAGGTATTCGGCGGTATCATTTTCGCTCATCTGATTCCGGATAAGGCTCTTCTTGACAGTCTTTGCCTGCAGCATCCTGTCGTGATGTGTTCCGAACATTCCGAGACAGATGCGGTTCCCTTCGTCGCCATAGACGACTTTAATGCCGCACATGATGCTATGGAATATCTGATTTCCATCGGCAAACGGCGGATTGCCCTGTTGAATTCCTCCCTGGACTACAACTATGCCGTTCACCGTGAGCGTGGATACCGCGCCGCTCTTCAGGACGCCGGCCTGCCCATACAGGAGCACTGGATCGCACACCTGCCCGGCATTGATGCTGAGTTTGCATACTCAACGGCTGTCAGCATCCTCTCCTCAGACGAGCGCCCGGACGCTTTCTTCTGCGTATCCGACATGTTTGCCAGCGCTGTGATCAAAGCGGCACGCAGCCTGAACCTCTCAATTCCTCAGGATGTTGCTATTCTTGGGTTTGATAATATATATTTGACAACCATGACAGTCCCTTCCATCACCACAGTCAGCCAGCCCACTTACCAGATTGGTTACCAGAGCGGCAATTTACTGATGGATCTGATGGAAGGAACCCCGATTCTGAACAGACGTGTTATTCTGGATACCGAGCTGATCGTGCGGGGATCAACCTGAACTTCTATCCGGAGAATGATGTCTTCTGCCTGCACACATATGCCGGAGGCACAATTACCCTCAGCGAGCAAAGGAATACACGCCGTGTGTACCTTTGTTCACTGAGGGTAACGATAAGATAAAGAAACTACAGATATGAATACATAAAGAAAGTCTGCTGCAGCTATCCGTCTTTCTTTCGCATCGCTGAAGGCGCCGTCCCGAATTTCTTCTTAAACAGCTTGCTGAAATGATAGGCATCATCATACCCGACCCTGGCAGCCACTTCCTGAATGCTCAGGGCCGGATCTGCCAGGAGCAGCTCTCTGGCCTTCTCCATGCGGATCTCAATCAGAAAATGTATGGGCGTCTCACCCGTCTCCGCCTTAAAGATCTTCGATATGTAAAAAGGGCTTAAATACATATTGCCCGCAATCTGGCCCAGAGAGATCTTCTGCATGTAATGTTCTTCGAAATAGTCCATGATCTTCTCCACCATATATTTCCTGTTCACCGATTCGAAAGGATACCGCTCCACGGGCCGTTCCGCGCCTGGCTGTTCCTGTTCCCTGAGAAAAAGAAGCAGCATCTGCAGCGCATAGGTCTTCATCATAAAATAACCGCCAAACCGTTCTCTCTCCTTCTCCGACTCCATGGAAATACAGAGCCTGCCCAGCTTCATCTTCAGTTCACCGGATGTATGCAGGATGGGTTCCTCTTCCGGCTGCGGCAGACAGTTCTTCTCATGACCTTTCAGGTAAATATCCGTCAGTCCCACGTAAAATTCCACTGCCGGTTCCCCTTCGCCGCGGATCAGCGCCTGATGATACTCTCCGGCATTGATCAGGATAAGATCCCCTTCTCTGACTTCATAGATCCTGTCCTCGATCCGGTGACGCCCCTGGCCGGACATCACATAACAGAATTCCAGATGCTCATGCCTGTGGTAGCTCTTCTCATCTTCCCTGCGGATCCCTTTCCAGGTAAAAAGAAAGGAAGGGTTAAAATCTTCCTGTAATAAAGTATCCTGTTCTTTCATAACAATACCTCATTCCTGCTCAAATTACAGATTGAAAAAACAGTGCATCAGCATGATTTTCAATCTGATCTCCATATCAAAAAGCACAATCTTCGCTTCGTTCCACGTAACGTAACAACATCCGACAGGCAGCCTGCAAGATAGTACATTTCCTTTTTACCTCAAAATTATAAAATTAACAAGGGTTTTCTTAAATTAAAATATGTATTTCAATCTGTTTCAAGGGAGGATATCATATGACACCAATAAAATGGTTCTGGGGATTTCTGAAAAAATACTGCGTATTGCTGTGCATAGGGCTTGTGATGACCACCGCGATCTCCGTCCTGTCCATTGTAAATCCGTATATCTCCGGGCGTATCGTGGACGATGTGATCCGGGGCGGGGCGCTGGATCAGCTGCCGCGGCTGATCCTGATCCTGCTTTCGGTGACTCTGGTGCGGGGCGCCCTGCGTTTCGCCCATCAGGTGATCTTCGAGAGCTGTTCTCAGGGCGTTCTCTACGATATGCGTGACAAGTTTTTCCGCCGCCTGCTGCTGGAGGATCTGAACTTTTTTAACCACAAAAAGACCGGTGACCTGATGAGTCGACAGACCGGTGACATGGATGCCATCCGGCATTTTACCGCCTACATCATCTACGCCGTTTACGAAAATCTGCTGATGTTTGTGTTTGCCCTGCTGATGATCTTTACGGTCAATGTGAAGCTGGCGCTGTGCATGCTTTTCGTCCTGCCTTTCACCGCTCTCGCCACCGTGCGGCAGTCGAAGGAGGTGCGGCCCACCTTCGCCCGCATCCGCAACCGCTTCTCTTCCCTGAATTCTTTTGTCCAGGAAAATGTCAGCGGCAACCGGGTAGTCAAGGCCTTCGCCAAGGAAGACTTTGAAATCGAAAAATTTAATAAGGAAAACGACGCCTATCTGGAGGCGCAGCTTGCCTCTTCCCGGGTCTGGATGAAGTACCTGCCCGTGTTCGAAGTGCTCTCCTACCTGCTCAATGTGGTGCTGATGTTCTACGGCGGCTACATGGTCATTCAGGAGGAGATCACCATCGGCAATCTGGTTACGGTGAACGGCTATCTGTGGATGTTGAACATGCCGCTGAGAATGGCCGGCTGGTGGGTCAACGACATCCACCGCTTCCTCACCTCCGTGGAAAAGATCTACGACACTTACGTGGAAGAACCCAGGATCAAAATGCCGACTGAACCGGTCAAAAGCCGGCAGTACCGGGGAGATGTGGAATTTCGGAACGTTTCCTATACGGCAGACGGCGAGACCATCGTCAGCGATATCAGCTTTGCCGCCTCCAAGGGGCAGACCATCGGCATTCTGGGTTCCACCGGCGCAGGCAAATCCACCATTATGAATCTGCTCTGCCGCTTCGTGGACGCAGACAGCGGTCAGGTTCTGGTGGACGGCGTCAATGTAAAGGATCTGGATCTCTACGAGCTGCGGGACAACATCGGCATGGCCATGCAGGATATCTTCCTGTTCTCCGACACCATCGAGGGAAATATCGCCTACGGCCGTCCCCACTGCTCCTTTGAGGATATCCATGACGCTGCCGTCATGGCGGACGCCAACCACTTTATCAAGGGAATGCCGGACGGTTATGACACCGTCGTGGGCGAGCGGGGCGTCGGCCTTTCCGGCGGTCAGAAGCAGCGTATCTCCCTGGCCCGGGCGCTGCTCAAGAAGCCTTCCATCCTGATCCTGGACGACACCACATCCGCCGTGGATATGGAGACAGAAAGCTACATACAGAACCAGCTGAAAAAATTAAACGGCCAGTGCACCGTCTTCGTGATCGCCTACCGGATCTCTTCCATCAAGGACGCGGATCTGATCCTTGTCATGGACAACGGCCGCATCATCGAACGGGGCACCCACAAGGAATTGCTGGCACAAAACGGATATTATGCCAGCGCCTTCCATCATCAGTACGGAGAGATTCCCTCCGCGGACGAAATGCGCCGCGCCGGATTTGCAGTCTCTTAACATAATAGAAAGGAATGAAACATCCATGGCACGTAACAAATACGACGTAGACGAGATTTTAGAAGAGAGCTTCGACTTTGACCAGTTCAAACGGTTGATGGCCTACCTAAAGCCGTACCGGAAACGCTTCTTCTCCGTGGCGGTGATGATGTTGACCGCTTCCGCCTTTACCATGCTGATCCCGCAGTTTTTCCTGCGCATCATGGACGTGTGCATCCCTGCGAAGGATATGCGCGGCGTGGCTTTTTACAGCGGGCTGACACTGCTTGCCGCCCTGTATTCCGCCATCAGCCTGCGCTATAAGATCAAGCATACCAATATCATCGGCCAGCAGATCATCCATGACCTGCGGAGCGATATTTTTGAACATCTGCAGGATCTTCCTTTTGCCTATTACGATAACCGGCCCCACGGCAAGATACAGGTCCGGGTGGTCAACTACGTGAACAGCTTAAGCGATCTGCTCTCCAACGGTATCGTCAATACCATCACCGATCTGTGCAACCTGTTCTTTATCGTGACCTTTATGTTCCTGACCAACGTGCGCCTGACGCTGCTGTGCCTCTGCGGCCTGCCGATCCTCGCCGCCGTAGTGATTTTCATCAAAAAAAGACAGCACAGAGCCTGGCAGATCCAGAGCAACAAGCAGTCCAACCTGAACGCCTACATCGCGGAAAGCATCAACGGCATCCGGGTAACCCAGTCCTTCGTGCGCGAGGAAATGAACAGCAATATTTTCAATGACCTCAGCAGCAGCTACCGTAAATCCTGGATGCACGCCGTGCTGTACAACTTCACCATGGGGCCCAGCGTGGATCTCATCTCCATGGCCACCACTTCGGCCATCTACGTGCTCGGTATCCACTGGATGTTTGACAGCGCTTCCCCGATCACCATCGGTGTGCTGATCGCCTTCACCTCCTACGTAAGCAGGTTCTGGGCGCCGATCAACACGCTTGCCGCTTTCTATAATTCGCTGCTCACCGCCATCTCCTACCTGGAGCGTATCTTCGAGACCATCGACGAACCGGTCTCCGTACAGGATGCCCCGGACGCCGTCGAGATGCCGCCCATTCATGGCGATGTGTCTTTCGAGCAGGTATCTTTCAGTTACGAGCCGGGCGTCAGAATCCTGGACAACGTGAATTTCAAGGCCAAAGCCGGTGACAGCTTCGCCATCGTAGGCCCTACCGGAGCTGGAAAGACCACACTGGTCAATCTGTTGAGCCGTTTCTACAATCTGGATACGGGACGCATCCTGATCGACGGCACCGATATCTCGAAAGTGACGATCCACTCCCTGCGGGCACAGATGGGCGTGATGATGCAGGACAGCTTTATTTTCGCCGGAACGATCATGGACAATATCCGTTACGGCAATCATACCGCCACCGACGAGGACGTCATCCGCGCCGCGAAGACAGTCTGCGCCCATGACTTTATCATGGAACTGGAAAACGGCTACCAGACCGAGGTGAACGAACGCGGCAGCCGCCTCTCCGCAGGCCAGCGCCAGCTGATCTCTTTCGCCCGCGCCCTGCTGGCCGATCCGAAGATCCTCATACTGGATGAGGCCACCTCCAGCATCGACACGGAGACGGAGATCGCACTGCAGAAAGGCTTAAGTGAGCTTCTGAAAGGACGTACTTCCTTCATCATCGCCCATAGACTCTCCACCATCCGCAATGCCGACTGCATCATGTATGTGGATCGGGGAAATATTCTGGAGAAGGGCACGCATGAAGAACTCATGGCCCTTGGCGGGGAATATTACAGATTGTATATGTCGCAGTACTTGAATTGCGCGTAAAATTTATCGTCTTGCTGCGTTGCAGAGCAGCGGGGTATATGACCCTGGCGGCATGCGCCAAATGCTCGTGCAGGCATGGCACTTGACGCATTGCCCGCGGGAATCAATCTTACAAACGGGCGTTGCCTGTTTTCTCATAGGCAATCCGCGGCGTCCCGTCACTCACATGGATGATGCCGCATCGCCGAAAGCCGCACTGTGCGATCACATGCTGCATGATATGATTATCTTCATGCGTATCGATCCGCAGATGCGGTATTTTTTTCTCACAGTAAGATACCACTTTCCGCAGCAGTCCATGCACCGTCCCGTCTCCTGCTATCCGGTGGATCGTCCCGTATTCACTGTCTGAAAACCATTCCCCCTGCCTGATCACGCTATAAGTCTCATCCGGCCCGATGGCGAAGAAGAAAACGCCGCAGACCCGTCCTGTCTCCTCTTCCGTCACCACGTACAGATTATGCCTGGCAATATCATCCTGCAGCAGGGATGTGGGCGGGAATCCGCCCGCCCACTGATGAGGATTGCCATTCTTCGTCATAAAGGCTCTCGCATACGCATAGATTTCCAGTATGACCGGTAAATCTGCTTCTTCTGCCTGTCGAATCATATTGGTTCTCCCTTTCCTGTTCTCTTATCCGGCACGACGCTGCCACTTCCAGACATATACACCCTGCGCAGTGCTATACCCACTATGTCACTACAAACAACACGGTATAAAAACTCATTGACCTAAAAAGTCAGTCTCTACACAAACACATACTTCCGCAGGCGATCCATCGCCTCTTCCAGCAGCGTCTTCGGCAGCGCCAGATTCATGCGAATACCGCAGGGACTGTGGAAAGCCCGTCCGTCCTGCCAGATCACGCCTGCTTCCACGCCTGCTCTCTGTACATCGTCGATGGTCTTTCCACGTTGACTGCACCAGTCACTACAATCTAAGAGCAACATATAAGTTCCCTGCGGCTTCGCCACCGAAACACCGGGAAAATGCTGCGCTATGTAATCACAGGCGTAAGCCACATTGCTGCTCAGCACCTGACAGAGCTCGTCCGCCCACTCGGCCCCTTCGTCGCTGTATGCCCCCAGCAGCGCATACATGGACAGCACATTCATGGAATTATAGTGGCAGAGGGAAGATTCCTTTAAAACCCTGTCCCTGATCCACGGATTGTAGATGATATGATAGCTGCCGATCAAACCTGCCAGATTAAAGGTCTTGGACGGTGCATACAGCGCAGCCGTGCGCATTCTGGCGTCTTCCGATATTGACTGTGTCGGTATATGGGTATTGCCGTCCAGGATGATATCAGACCAGATCTCATCCGAAACGACCTTTACATCATACTTCTTAAACAGCGCCATGGCTTCTTCCAGCTCCCAGCGCTCCCATACTCTGCCGCAGGGATTGTGTGGGGAACAGAATACCGCCGCATGAATCGACTGCTCTTTCAGCTTCTTCTCCATATCCGCAAAGTCCATCCGCCATACGCCCTGAGCATCCCTTTGCAAAGGACTTAACACCATATCATAACCGTTGTTGCCAAGACTTCCGGTAAATCCCACATACGTCGGGGAATGCAGCAGCACTTTATCGCCCCTTGAACAGAACACGTTAAGCGCGCTGACCACACCGCCCAATACGCCGTTCTCATACCCGATGCATTCCTTCGTCAGCCCCTGCACACCGTGCCACTCCTGCTGCCAGCGGATGATCGCGTCATAATACTCCTGCCGCGGTTCAAAATAGCCGTATAAGGGATGCTCCAGACGCTCCGCAACCTTCTGCGGGATCGACGGAGCCGTCGCGAAATTCATATCCGCCACCCACATGGGAATCCGGCTGAATCCCTCCTTCACCTGCACATCCGCCGCATAGGGGATCTTCTCCGCCGCGATTGCATCTTTGCCGTTTCGTTCGATAATGTCTGTAAAATTGTACTTCATATCTGTAACTCATCCTTTCTTAAGTCTTAACCCGCAAGCACCTTACAGCGTTTCCTGTAACACGCAATGCCATAGCGGTAGATTGTTTTCATACCATCTTTAACCAGCGTCTCCTCATATCTCCGATCCAGAATCTGCTGTAGTGCCGCCCTGCAGGCTTCATCAAATCCTGCATTCTCGGCATATTTCAGTTCTATTACAATACCGATCTCTCTGCATGCAACCTCTATGCTGATATCACTGTATCCCTCCCCTGACTCTGCGTTCGAGCTGACCTGCCATCCATCCATATTGCCGAAAATACCAAGCAGAATGCCATGATAAAAATTCTCTTTCATAGTTCGCCTGACATTATTGTCACGAATGCTGATGGTCTTTGACAGATAAGCGTTAAACCCTTCCTCAATGGCGGCTGTGTCATTCTCTTCAAATGCCCTGCAGAAATTCTCCAGTTTCCGGCTGTCCTTCGCCATCTCCTCCTCGAACCATTCCTGAATCTGATCCACAAAAATCCAACGGACTTCCCTGTTGGGAATCGCAAGCTCCATCGTACCATCTTCCTCCGCTTCCCCGCACTGTGTCAGATATCCCGTCGTGAAGAGCAGGCTCCAGAGATGATCCGCCTTTGCATCCAATTCCCGGTAAGTCAGTTCCTGCCGTATCTTCTTTCGTATGCTGCCGCCCTCAACCAGCCGTTCAATCTCAGCTTTTGTGGATTCCCTTGCACCATGGATAAACTTCCTGATAATATCATTTCCACTCGTATTTATCCAATAATTCTGTGGCCTTGCCGCCGGATCCATCTTAAGCGCATGACAGTAGTTTATAACATCCCAAGGACAGTATACATCCACCTTACCAAACCGATACCCGTCATACCATTCCCTGACCGCATCATACTTTTCCATCCCGCCATAACAGGCCAGCATTTTCCTGACTTCCCTGTCCGTAAAGCCAAAATATTCATTATATTGCACATCCTTGACCGTGTATACACTAAAATTATTCAGCCCCGTAAAAATGCTCTCCTTTGATACCCGCAGACATCCCGTTAAAACTGCGAGAAACAGGCTGTCATTCGTCTTGAATGCCTGCCCGAACAGATTGCGAAGCAGCTCCACCATGTCATCATAGTATCCGGCCTGATATGCCTTATCCAACGGTACATCATATTCATCCACCAGAATGACCACCTTCTGCCCATAATGTTTCCACAGACATTGTGACAAAATCAGCAAACTGTCCTGCAATATCTTATCCGACATGACAAACGCGCCTTCCACATCCAGATGAACCACCGCCGTATAGCGCTGTCGTTCCCGCTCCGTCAACCGCTCACTCTGCTCCAGACAGGAAAACCGCATCGCCTCATTTCCTATCGCACTGCACATCATGGATTTGGCTGTCTCAAAATTTCTTCCACTGACGTTCTTTAGACTGATCGATATCACGGGAAATTTCCCCATGTACCGTTCACAGAGTTCCTTTTCCTCCGAAATCACAAGCCCGTCAAAAAGTCTGCTGTCCGTCCCTGTCTCAAAGAAATATTTCAGCATACTCATATTCAACGTTTTTCCAAACCGTCTCGGCCTTGTAAACAGATTGACATAAGCCATGTTCCGCAGTAAATCTCTGATCAGTCCGGTTTTATCCACATAGTAAAAATCTTCCGTGCGGATCCGCTCAAAATTCTCAATGCCTACGGGAAGCATTGTCTTCATTGCCACCCTGCCATCCCCTTTCCTACTGCATTTCTATGTTCCTTCTATAGTTAACGACATTCCAAATTTCACTTTCGATGCTGCAAAAGCTTCATTCAATCAAACTGATACATCTTCCCTGTCTCCACATCCCGGTATTCATGCTTCTCATAATACCCGATCAGCGTCCCCGTCCCGTCACGAAGAGCGATCATATACACGTCCTTGTTCTCCTTCTCGTTACGAAAGGTATAGATCCTGTTATGCTCCACACTCTCCAGAAACCAGTCCACCACCCTCCGGATCAGTTCCCCCGACTGCCTGTTGTGGCAGTCAAAAATACTCTGCCCCACAATCCCCGCACCACCCCGCTTTCCATACCGCTCCACTGCCGCCGGATTCATATAGATGATCTCATGCTCCAGGCTGCAGATCACCACGGAACATTGATCCTGATCGATGATGCTCTTGAAATAATTCGATAAATCCATCCTTATGACCACGTCTCCTCTCTCTGTCTTAACGGGTTTCCCCCTGTTCTGCCCACAGGCAGGTCGCCTTTCCGGCAGCTTCGCCTTAATATATCTGACGCCCTTTCTCATCCGGTATCCCGCATTTCCTGTAAAAACAGGTATTCACCTGATCCCGCCACTCTCTGGCATTTTCCAGCTGGCGGGCAAAACGCTCCGACACATTCTCAAAAGTACGCTCCTCCACCTTGCCGGCCAGCTTTTTCCAACAGGCGATCATCTCCTCCACTTCCTCCACACCTTCAAAATGGCTGTCGTATATGTGCTGAATAATCGTCTTCCCCGACCGAAGCCGGTACTGATAAGGCAGGTGATGAAAGAACAATAGCAGCTCTTCCGGGCAGGTTTCCGCACAGTCATACAAGGAGGCGTTGGGATTCGCATACTGCTGCGCATACCCTGTCCCCTGCTTCGTCCGGTCCACCCCGATTCCCTGCCAGTCCGCCCGGTGGTAGGTGCCCCATCTGGAATACTCATAACCGTCCACACTGGGCCCGTAATGCAGCATGGGCGTTACCATCCAGCCGATTCCCAGCGGACTGGTATATTTCTCGTAGGTTTCTCTGGACGTCAGAAGGATCCTTCTGACGGTATCCACCACCTCCCTGTCATTGGAAAGCGCCAGCCTGATCCATTCCTCCGCAATTTCCGCCGCCGTCAGCCCGGTATCATAGGCCAGCCGTCCGAAGCCGTAGAAATTCGCCCCCGCCAGGTCATTTCCCGTCCAGTTCTCGTCGCTACCGGTATTGCACACCGCACACAGGCCCGCATTCCGGTTGTGCATCGTCCGCCCGCTGACCACATCCGCCACCGTGCTTCTCTTATCACAGCAGGCAGCATCCCCGGTGCACGTGTTCCGTGACGGGCACCCGGCACAGGTATTGAAATCCAGCGCCTCCTTAAACATGGGAACCAGATAACACACATCGATCTGGTGCCCGGTATATTCCTGCGCGATCTGCACCTCCAGCATCTGGTTCGTCTTCTGAAGCGCCCCGAACAGCGGCGACACCGGTTCTCTGATCTGAAAATCCATGGGGCCGTTCTTGATCTGCAGGATCACATTGTCGCGGTAATCTCCGTCCGTGCCGATGAAATTATCATAGGCCGCGCGGGCGCGGTCCGTCTTCGTATCCCGCCAGTCCTGCGTACAATTATAGACGAAACAACGCCAGAGAATGATCCCGCCATAAGGCCTGACCAGATCCGCCAGCATATTCGCCCCGTCCGCCTGCGTCCGGCCATAGGTAAAAGGTCCCGGCCTTCCTTCCGAATCCGCCTTCACCAGAAAACCGCCAAGCTCCGGAACCGCCTCGTAGACCTGTGCAATCTTCTGCCGCCACCAGTCTGTCACCTTCCCGTCAAAAGGATCCGCACTGTCCGGGCCGCCCAGCTCTATGGGAGCCGCAAAATTCAGGCTTAAGAACAACCGTATCCCGTACCCTGCAAAAAGCTCCGCCATCTTCCCAAGCTGCCCCAGATACCGCTCCGTAATCAGCCAGGTGGCAGCCTCCTTCACATTCACATTGTTGATGACCACCCCGTTAATCCCCACGCTGGCCGCCAGACGGCAGTAATCCCTTGTGCGTTCGTTCACAAGGATCTTATTGTCCTGAAAGAAAAAAGAATTCCCGGAATACCCTCTCTCAATGCTGCCGTCCAGATTATCCCAATGATCGTACATCCTGAGCGGGTTGTCCGGCCTGCAGGCAGCATCGATTCCGGCAAGCGCTTCTTCCATGGCGATCAGCCGTAAAATATGAAAGATACCGTACAGTATCCCCGCCTCGTCAGAAGCATACAGGTTCACAACCCCGCCTGTCTCCTGTATATGATACCCTTCTGCCGGAATTTCCTGCCTGCGCTCCACCGACACCCCTTTTCCCGGTTCCCCGGAACACGCCAACACTGTGGAGATGCCCAGCATCCCCTTTATTCCCCTGCAAAACTCCGAAACGGCATTTTGTACGATCGGATGTTCCCGGTCGAATCCCGTTAGTTTCATGCTTCCTGCCAGCTGTGCGTTCCCGGCCTCTTTTACGGGCCTGTAAGCAAGCCAGCCCTGTGTCCATTTTTCCATACCAGCCTCCGTGTCTTCTGCTTTTCCCGGTTTGACGGAATCCATTCTGATGCACTGTTTCACGTTTTTCTCTCATAAAATATTATGATTGTTATGTCGTTTACTATAGCACAAGACAGCCGTGAAAACAACTTCAAAAGGGCATCCTGCAAATCAAAAGTGAAGCCGCTCCGCCGGCAGAAGGATAAGCAAGGTCAGTCAGAAGAGCAACGAAGCATAAGAGCAATAAAACACATGTATTTGCATAAAAAAATACATTCCTAATTCCGGGATTCTATTATAGCATGAAGCCAGAAGAGACTTTATACGATCATGTGTCTCTGGGAAAGGTAAGGAATGATTTCCAAGGTATTCTTATGGAAAGACTGATGCTTGATATGCACTGGTTTTTAGGACGTTTTCGAAGAATCTTCTTTATGGCGCTGCCGGAAAGCGAGGCGGATTATGAAAAAAGCCGCAGACGTTATATCGTAGGCGACGCAGCCGCACAGACCATTGTCCAGCTGGCGGGCGGCGCCTTCCTCGTCTCTCTCATGCTCTCCGTGGGCTTTTCTGATGCGCAGGCGGGCGTGCTGACTTCCGTTGCCAGTCTGGCCGCCCTTTTTCAGCTCTTTACCATGCAGATGGTCAATCATCTGAAAAAGAGGAAGCTGTTCGTCTGCCTGATGACGATGCAGAAGCTGTATCTGGCATTTATTTTCTTTATCCCGCTGCTGCCGATTCAAGACGCTTCCCGACAGCTGCTGGTGATCACAGGGTATTTTATTGCCCAGATATGCGCGCAGATCGGAACCCCCGCCACCCAGGACTGGATTGCTTCCCTGGTGCCTGCACGGCTGCGGGGAAACTATTTTTCCAGAAAAGACGCGGTCTGTGTTTTCGTCACCGTCACGATGATGCTGGTGTCCGGCATTGTCATGGATGCTGCCGCCGGAGAACGGCAGAATATGGGATTCACTTTAAACGGCAGTATGATCCTGCTTCTGGTGCTCTTAAATGCCTGGGCATTCAGCTGTATGAAAGAACCCCGTCTGGGCGAAATCAATGCCGATGGTAAGGAAATTCACGGAAAGCTGCGCTATAAATACTCGAAGAAGAACGCTGTACACCATGGGAACCTTTTCGCAGAAATGCGAGACGCTTTTGGAACCGCAGATTTCAGGATGGCCTTTGTGCTCACGCTGCTCTGGCAGACCTCCTTTTACTGCGCGACTCCCTTTAACAGCAGCTATCAGCTGGAAGAACTGGGAATGCCCTTTACCTTTATCATGGTCGTCGGTTTCCTGTGCAATATGCTGCGCATCGCCATCACACCGCTGATGGGAAAGCTGGGCGATAAACACGGCATGGCGTTCCTCTACAAATATTCCCTGCTGGGAATCCTGCTGTACTTTATCTTTTTTGCCCTGGCAGTTCCCTCCAACGCCTACCCGATGGTGATCCTTGGAACGGTCTCTTCCGCGCTGGGATGGAGTTTTGCCGGAATCGGCCTGTTCGGCGTGCAGCTTGAACTCCTGAACGAGACAAAAAGAGACATCCAGCTTTCCATCTTACTGGCGCTCTCAGGCGTATACGGCTTTCTGGTCTCCTTTGTATCCGGATGCCTGCTTGATTTTCTGCAGAAGGTTCTGATCACACTGCCCGGGCGGCAGCTTTACGCCCAGCAGTTTACCAATGCCCTCGGCGCAGGATTCCTCCTGCTCACTATTCTCTATCTGAAATGCCGGGTGCAGAAAAGGGAGCGTCAGCTGTCTGCTCCTCCTTCGCATTCATCTCCCGCAGCTCCTTGACTACCATCACCACAATGACCTGCGTGAGCAGAAACGTAAGGCCGTCCGCCACAGGCTGCGCCAGCTGAAGTCCCGTCACCCCGAAGATCCTGGGCAAAACCAGGATCGCCGGGATGAAAAACAATCCCTGCTTGCTGACCGCGGTAAGCGTCGCCCGGAAGCTGTAACCGATCGACTGGGTGAGCATGTTTCCGATGATCACATATGACTGAAAAGGGAGCAGACAGCATTGCATTTTCAACGCCAGCGCGCCGATGCGGATCACTTCCGCATCCTCTTTTCTGAACATACGCATGATCGGCGTGGAAACGGCAAACATAACGACGCCCATCACCAACAGGAAGGCAAGCGCCACACGGCGGCAGAAAAAGTAAGACTCCAGCACCCTGTCATATCGCTTCGCCCCGAAATTAAATCCGCACACCGGCTGGAAGCCCTGGCCAAAACCGATCAGCGCCGAATTGATAAACATCATGATCCTCGTCACAATAGACATGGCCGCCACCGCCGCGTCTCCGAACCCGGATGCCGCCACATTCAGCAGCACAGAAGCCACGCTTGCCAGCCCCTGTCTTCCGAGCGTCGGCATCCCGGCAGAAAGGATCTCTCCGTATACCCATCCCCGGAAAGTAAAATATTTCGGCAGCGGCTTCAGTACATTGCCCGCACGGATCACCAGCGTCAGCAAAATGATAAAGCTCACAAACTGGCTGAAGATCGTGGCGATGGCCGCGCCTGAAATCCCCATGTCAAACCCGAAAATCAGGATCGGATCGAGAATCACATTCAGTACACCGCCCGTAGTGATGCCGATCATGGAAAGCGCAGCATTTCCCTGGGAGCGAAGATGGTTATTGAACACAAAAGACACAGTCATGTAGGGCGCCGCGATCAGTATGTACTTCCCATAATCTTTCGCGTACGGGGCGATCGTCTCCGTCGCGCCCAGGATCCGGACCAGCCTGTCAATATTGCAGATTCCCAGAACAGCCAGCAAAAGCCCGAAAGTAAGGGCGGTATATACCGCCGTAGAACACGCTCTCTGCGCCTTTTCCTGTTCCTTTGCCCCCAGCATTCTGGAGATATAGTTTCCACTTCCCATACCCAGCGTAAAGCCAATCGCCTGAATCATGGCCATCAGCGAAAAATTGACTCCCACGGCGCCGGAAGCGCTTGTGCTTAACTGGCTGACGAAAAAAGTATCCGCCATATTATAGATCGAGGTAATCAACATGCTGATGATCGTTGGCGCCGCCAGTCTTGAGATCAGACGACTGACCGGTGTTTCCGTCATCATCCTGTATTTCTCTTCATAACTCATTGCTTTCATCCTGTATTTCTCCGTTCTTAATTGTCTGTCAAAACTCCGCAGGACAAAATTTTCAGCAGGAACAGCAGGCCCGCAGCTGCCGCCAGCAGTAAGGCGCACCATGGCGCCGTATAGAGCTTCTCCTGCAGCGCTGCGTTCTGGGCTGTCAGATACACCACACAGTTCGCCGCTCCATGAAAAAGGCAGGGAATCCGGAAATCATGGGTATGCTCATACAGCCAGGCCATCAGCATCCCCATACAGCAACCGTAAATCCCCTGCACCAGATTCCCGTGATACATACCAAACAACAGACCGGAAACAACAATCGCCGCACTCACCGGCATCCTGCAGCTTCCGCAAAAATACCTGCGCATCCGGTTATAGATCACCCCCCGGAAGACCACCTCCTCCGCCAGCGGTGATATCACCGTATACAGAAACAATCCTATCCCAAACATCACACCGTACTGATTCTGCGCTGCCCTCTGATAGCCGGCCGAACTCTGTACCAATCCGGTCAATGACAATAGAATATTGAGTCCAATGGAAGAGGCGGCCGCCAGCGCCACTGTCATTGACAGTACAGCCGCTGCGAACCGCCCATACAGTTCCTTTTGCCCGCCGCTTTTTCGCATCTGCAGTTCTGCACGAAGCATGGGCATCAGAAAAGCCGCCCCGGTCAGCATACTGATTCCGTTGACTATTCCAGTCACAGTTTCTCCCTGCTCCTCAATCAGCTTCCTGACAACTGCCGCTGCTGTCGCTGCATCATCTGCCCATACACCGTTTCCGGAGATTCCTGCCATGATCCGCAGGCCGCAGGACAGGAGAAAGAAAGCCGCCATATATACCGCATAATATACCGCAAACGGCATCAGCACATCCCGGATTTTCCCGGGAAGATTCTCCTTCCTGTCTCCCATCCTCCAAACCATACCTTTCCGGTCAATCAGCCTGTTTCCTGTTCAACATAACAAAACCGGCTGCATATATCCGCCCACAAATAAAGTTTCCTGATACATAATATTACATATAATAAATTATACGTGGAATTCTTCAATAATACCATTCAGGCGTTCCACCACCTCATGCAGCTCACTCATGGACACATTGATCCGATCCATTTCCGAACTCTGGCTCTCCACCCGCTCGTTCACTTCCTGGCTGGCCGCCGTCAGTTCCTGTGTCTCACTTGAAATATTAGAGAACTTATCTACAATGTCGTCCTTGTTTCGATTAAGCTTCTCCACCGCATTCTCCAGTTCATTGATATCATTGCCCATTCCGGAGATATTGTCGCTGATTCTCTGGAATACCCCCTGCGTATCAGACATTGTACTCATACAGTCTGTCGTCGTATCCTGAATCTTTCCGATCTGCGTGCTGACATTCTTAATCTCCGCCTGAATCTCCGAAATAATATGATTGATATCTCCGGTGGCCGATGCAGTCTGCGCTGCGAGTCCGCCGATCTCGCCGGCTACCACTGCAAATCCTCTTCCCATCTCGCCGGCTCTGGCCGCTTCGATAGCCGCATTCAAAGCAAGCAGCGATGTCTGGCTGGCAATCTCACTGATTGTCTTGCTGATCCCGTCAATAGAAAGGGACTTCTGAGAAAGGCTGCTGGCTGTCGCATAAGTAGCATCCTGCAGTACGCGGCTCTGGTCGATCTTCCTGGAAAGCAGTTCCACAGTCTCCATCCCGTCATAGCACTGGCTGACTGCCGCTGCCGCTACTTCATTCATTTCCTCCATACGCCCTGCCACATTGGACAGTTCATCCGAAAACTCGGCAAAATTCTCATTTGCCTGCTGAGTCTGCTGTGCCACATCATCGATCGCAATCACGATCTGGCTGACCGTATCTTTCACGGAATGATTATCGGATACCGAATTTTCCATCGATACACGTACCGTATCAAACTGTTCTTTTAAGGTATCGGATGCCCGGACCATCTGCTGTACGATCTGATTCAGACGACCGCGCAGTTCCTGGATCGCCCTGTCCATAACACCCATTTCGTCCTGCCGCACATGTCCGCCCGATGTGCTTTCCTTCATCTGCAGCTTCAGCTCCCGCAATTCTACGATCTCCTGCTGCATCGCAATGATCGGCCTGGTGATGCTGTTGCTGAACACCGCCACGATCGCCGCCGCTACCACCGCAGCGATCAGCATCGTGATGACAAATGCCAGCATCACCCTGTTGAGCGCCTCGTTATATACCGCGACCGGCGTGGCAATGGTAATACTTCCCACACTGCTGGGAAATGCTGTCAGGTACCTCATCACACCGTCATAGTCTTTGATCGGGAGCGACGGATCCTCCATGGAAGCAACATACGCCCCGCCCAAAACCTCCAATACTGAGCTGATCTTATCCTGAGACGGCATATACTCACTGTTCTCATGCATCAGAATATTGCCGCTGTTATCTGTCATGATCACGTAACTTCCGTCCGCGCTGGCCGCGATCTCATTGACCATGTCAAACATGGTCTGCAGCTGCAGGCTCATACCGATCACGCCCGTAGAACCGTTCTTACAGGTAAATTTTCTGGAGACCGGCATCACCATGCCGCCGTCGTTATACGGTTCACAATAAACCTTTCCATCAGCCGCCAGCGCTTCCGTATACCACGGATAACCGGTATAGTCCCAGTCTTCTCCCAGTTCGAGCCTGCCACCATCCATAAAAGTTCCGTCCGTAAACGCCGCAAACACATCCGTTGTTCCCTCATTCGCACGCAGCAGTCCCTCCAGGTAATCCACCACTGCGTCTTCGTTGACCGTATCCAGAGATTCCATGTACACCACTGCGGAATCAACAATCGCAGTCTTCTCGGCGAGCCATGTCTGGATCGCAGATGCATAATATCTGGCCGTCATCTTAGCCTTCATATCATTCAGCTCATCGAACCGATTACGTGTCCTTACCAGAACACATAACATTGCGATCAACACGCATCCGATGCAGATCGCAGAAAAACAAATGATCAGTTTCGCTTTGATTTTCATCGTAAAATCCCTCCGGTATGTAATTTTTAAGCCGCCTTTAAGTATAGCGTTTTTTTCAGGAAAAGTCAAAGCCGTAGAACTCCCGAAAGTTGTCTGAAAGCTGCGAGCCGATAATCTGCAAATTAATATACTGTCTGCGATTCTAAAAAGAATCCTCACTTAGTATTAAATGAGGATTCCGCTTCCAATTCAATTCTGCAATTTTCCGGCAGCGCCCGGTCAGACACCGCTTCATCCGCACAAACGTAACCCATGCGGCCGGTTCAGGCCGTCATAAACATCTCATATGCCCGCAGCGCCTGCTGCATCTGATAGTTGATATTCCCGCCGCTTCCATCCGCCGCTGCCTCTGCTGCACGCTCTTCCACAGCCTGTACTTCTTCTGTCTCTGACAGATCAAAACGTGCCGCTGCCTCCGTCCCTCCGGTCATCTGAGCTGTTCCTGCTGCGGCATCCATATCTTCCGCTTCCATCGGCCGCATGATCCTGGCCGCAATATTCTGGCCACGCCTCATCTGCCTGTCAAGCATTCCCTGGAAATCAAGCGTCTGTCCCTTCTTTAACGGGTTCTCGTTAAGACTCTCATCCGTAAGCTCATTGTAATCAATCTTCTTATCCAGCACATTGTCAGATATTCTGGACAACTTATTCATGCTGGCTGAATTTACCGTATTCGCATTATACACATAAGGCCGAAAACTAACCGCATTCATCGCCCCATATGCATTGATTGCTCCGATCGCCATAGCTCATTCCCTCTCTTCGATAACATAAAAGTGTGCAATAAATTGCTTATCAGAAAATTCATTTAACCTCATTCTAGTACTTCTTTCTAAGATTTACAAGCAGAATTTTCTTTCAGCTCATCAAACTTCTCCTTCACACTGGGCGCGTTCTTCGTCAGCTTCTTAATGCTCAGATCCTCCGCCTTGTTATTGGCCAGCCGCAGATTATTCTCCGAAGACAACAGAGCATCCTTCGTCTTCTGTAAATGCGTGATCGTCTTATCAATCTCATCGATGGCGGTCTTGAACCTGTCGCTGGCAAGTCTGTAGTTGCGCGCAAACCCATCTTTAAAGGCATTCATATTCTCTTCAAAATGCAGCAGATCAATCTGCTGATGCTTCGTTACCTCCAATTCCTGCCGATACTGCAGCGAATTCAGCGCCGCATTGCGCAGCAGCGTAATGATCGGAATAAAAAACTGGGGCCGGATCACATACATCTTCTCATATTTATAAGAGACATCCACGATGCCGTTATTATACAGGTCATTGTCGATCTCCAGCAGGGAAACCAGGACTGCATATTCACATCCCTTCTCACGCCTGTCCTTGTCAAGCTCTTTCAGGAAATCTTCGTTCTTATGCTTGGTAGCCGTCTCGTCCATCTCATTCTTCATCTCGAACATAATAGAGATAAATTCAACGCCTTCCGCTGCCTCCCGGAAAATAAAATCGCCCTTGCTGCCGGTTCGTGCATCATTATCCTTCTCAAAATAAGCCCGCGGAAACGCTGTCATCCGCAATGCGTTAAACTGGTTCAGACAGTGCTGCTCCAGGCTCTCTCCGATCATCTTCGTAGACTGCCTGGCCTTAAAATCTTTATAGTACTCGATCTGTTCGTCTTTCAGCTTAAGCCTGTCCTCATACTGCTTCTGCAGCGCCTGTTCTTTCAGCTGGCGCTCCGTCTCTTTCCCTGACAGCAGGCTTCTTAATTCCGTAATCTGTGTCGCCTTCTCGGAAAGCTCTCTCTCTTTCTTCTGCAGCGCCTCTGAAACAGCCAGCTGCTTCTCCGTCTCGCTGTTTCCAAGCTGTGCTCTCAACAGCTCAATCTCTCTGTCTTTCCTGGAGATTTCCGCTTCTCTGGAAGAAAGCGCCTTGTCAAACGTTTCCTTCTGCTTCATCTGCGCCAGTTCCAGATCCCTTTCCTTTAATTCTTCCAGATCTCTTTCACGTTGTCTCAGTTCTTTCTCAAATTCCTGATCCCTTACCTGCTTGAGAATCTGCGCGTAGCCGGATTCATCCACTACAAAGACCTCTCCGCAGCTGGGACATGTAATCTTCTGCATAGGCGTTCATTCCTCAATCTATCTCTTCCGCATCCACATCCACCGCTTCGGCTTCCTGGCGCAGTATTCTGGCGGTTTTTGATATCCTCGATACGATCCAGAGATCCGACACGCCGTCATAGATCAGGAAAAATCCGATCAACGTCACCACGGTATCCAGCGCCGCAAAAGGATTGAAAATCAGCAGCGCACCGAATCCCACCGTTATCAGTCCAAGAATCAGCGCCACCCACCATTTATCATATTTCTCCCTGTAAAGCGCCACCGACTGCTGCAGATTGTTCAGTCCGTGCAGAGCAATCACGATCCCCACAATGATCGGTATGATCGCCAGCACTTTCTCCGGCTTGATCACAATCCAGATTCCGACCACGGCAAAAATAATTCCCACGATCATATTCATCTGCGCGTACATACTACCATCTCTGTCAAAAAAGCTCTCCGCCAGCCGGATCAGCCCGCCCAGGATCAGAACCGAACCGATGGCAGTACACACGATATGCATCGACATCCCCGGCCAGATGGCCAGCACCAGGCCCAGACCAATACACAACAACGCGGAGATCACCACATTTTTCTTCAGTTTCTTTAACAGGCTGCCCATAATATCCCCTCCTGCATGCAACACCCGCATTCTCTTTTTACTATTCTATTCCTTTTCCACGATAAACACAACCGCTTCCGCGCAATCCTTCTATTATTTATGACTGTTTCCTGAAAAACCCTCTTTTCTCCAATATTTTATAAAACCCGAATCCCAGTGCAGCGCCCAGACAGTTTAACAGGATATCATCCACATCAAAAGCCCCGAAAGCGCTGAACAGCTGAAATGTCTCAATCCCCAGCACAAAGGTAAAAGCATTCACAAACATAACAGAAAACCTTCCGCCTTCCTGAGACACCAGCGGAAACAGAAAGCCAAAGGGCACAAAAGCCAGGACATTTCCCACCAGATTCTCTACACTGTTTAATTTATATGCATAATCTATATACATTTTGATCGTATGAAACGGCACGAAATTTGCCGTCCCCAGTCCTTCCAGGATCACGCCCTTCTGCCACGTATTGGCAATAGCCCTCAACTGTTCAAAGGGATACTTGAATATGATGACCTTGATGACCACCACAATATAAAGCGCAAAAAGATATTTAAAGAAGCGCCCTGATTTCAGTTTCTCTAATTCTATCTTCATTTAATCTCCCATGGATTCTCTTTCCCTTCCATATGACATCTGCAGCTCATCAGAGAGTCCTTCACCACCGTTTCCACATAGTTTCTGGTATAAAAAGCCATATGATGCGACACTGTCACATTTGGAAAACTTCTGAGCAGTGCAAGCTCCTTATTCTTTAATATATCCGCTTTGTGGTCATAATAGTATAATCCGAACTCATTTTCTACCACATCCAGGCCGGCGGCGCCGATCTTACCCGACTCGATGGCTTCGATAAAAGCATCCGAGTCAATCAATGCGCCCCTGGCCGTATTGATAATCACTACCCCGTCTTTCATCTGCGCCATGGTGTCCGCGTTGATCAAATGGAAGTTCTCCTCCGTCAGCGGCGTGTGCAGTGTGATCACATCCGCCTCTTTCCAAATCCTGTCAAGCGTCACATAGGAGGCATACTGCCTGACTTCCTCCTTCTCGTACAGATCATGGGCCAGAATACGGCAGCCGAACCCGGAGAGGCTGCGGATCACGGTCTCTCCGATCCTTCCCGTTCCAATGACTCCAACAGTCAATTCCCTTAACTCTCTGCCGTTTAAACCGGCCAGCGTGTAGTCCTGCAGGGCAGTCCGTCCCAGAATGGCGCTCATCTTACGGATGGACATCAGGATCAGCATCACCGTATAGTCGGCTACCCCATGCGGGCCGTAAGGCGCATTTCCTACCCGGATGCCGCATTCTTTCGCCGCCGCCAGATCAATATGGTCATACCCGATCGTCCTGGTGGTAATGTATTCCACCCCCTGCTCACGAAACGCCCGCATCAATTCTGCGTCGATCCTGGACGTGATCACATCCACACAACGGCTGCCCCTGCACAGAGAGACATTGCTGCGATCCGGCGCATCCGCACACAATACCACTTCGATTCCCAATTCCTTCGCATATTCGAGAAACAGGTCTTTCTCGTCAAAATCCCTGCAATTATATACCGTCACCCGCATCATCGGTTCATCCTTCTTTCTTTTTCTTAAGCCTGCGTCCCTTCCGGCCGCTTTCCCGTACTGTTTGCAGCCCCTGCCGCAGACAAGCCGATACGCCGCATCATACCGGCGTACTGACACGCCAGGCAGCTCTTTATTTTCTGTCGATCTTCTTTGATATGATTTTCTTAATGATAAGCGGCTCCTCGATCCTGATCTTAGCCGCTTCCTCCAGTTCACGCTCTTCCTCCTCGGCGCTCTTCAGTCTGGACTGGTAGCTGCGTTCCACTTCGCGCTCATATTCTTCCACGATCGCGATATCCTCCGGCCGGATCCGTCGGAATTTATTAAACCCTGCTGTCAGGATCTTAAGGCTCTGTCTGGTAGTGTCAAAGGCGCCGTCCTCATAGAGATTGATCACGATAATGCCAATCGGCACCGCCAGGATCATTCCCATCACACCGGCCGCCTTATAGCCGATAAACAATAAGAACAACGTAGGGATAGCGTCCACGCCGATGGAATCTCCCACGATCTTGGGCTGGATCACCTGCCGCACAAGCTGTCCTGACAGCCAGATGATGATCAGTCCCACCGCCATCTTATAGTCCCTGCTCAGAATCTCGATCACCGCCCAGGGAAGCATCACCGTACCCGTACCGAACACCGGCAGGAAATCCAGGAATGCAATTCCCAGTGCAACAAGCGGCACATACCGCACCTTTAAGATAAAGAGGCCGATCACCAGCATCACATAGATCCAGCACTCAATCTTAAACTGCGCCTTGAAATAACCGCCCACCGCGTTGCGGAAGCTCCTGCGGATCAGATCGAACCGATATACTACCGCCCCGGGCACATACTTTTTCAGGATATTGGCCATATATCCTTTATCTGCCACAAAGAAATACGCCGAAAGAATGCACATGATAACGCCTAAGAAAATATCCGGCAGCTGCTTGGCCACATTTCCCACCGCCTCAAAGGTCGGCGTGCCGGCACTCTCAATAATCCCGCCGAAATAAGTGCCCATCTCCGAGCCAAGATTATCCAGTGTCCGCTGCGTCTCCAACGGTAATTTATTGAAAAGCCCTTCCAGATTGTCTCCGACCTCATTAAATTCCGCCATGATACTGTCCCACAGCATGGGCAGCTCGTTGACGAAACTGATCCCCTCTTTCACAAGTTTTGCGCCAACTGCATAGAACAGGAGGATCACCACCGCAAGCACGGCCACGATCACGATCACCGACGCACCCTTGCGCCGTATCTTCAGCCGTTCCTCGAAGAAGCGCACCACCGGCGAAGCAATCAGCGATATGATCCACCCGATGATAAACGGCATAAAGAAGATAATGCACCGCGGCAGCAGAAATATGCACAACAGCAGTATGATCAGCGCCGTCAGCAGATTCAATATGACCTTCAGGTATGTCCTGATCGATTGTCTCATCCAAATTCCTCCATTTCCAACCAAGCCGCCCCTCAATTTATCGCACCGTTACCAAAACCAAACCGGTTTTCCCAACCGGAGTACAGCCTCCGTCAAGCCTCTTCCCCGTCCTCCAGTATGCTGTCCAGAAGCTCATAGATCTCTTCCCTCCCCTGTTTCGACAGCGAAGAGTAGGGTATAACTGTGGTATCCTCCACCACCTCCAGCGTATCGCAGATCAGTTTCACCTGCTTTTGCACCTGGCTTCTTTTGATCTTATCCAGCTTTGTGGCAATGATGACAGGCTTATACCCCCTGTCCAGAATCCAATCATACATAATCCTGTCGTTTTCGGAAGGCGCATGCCGGATATCGATCAAAAGAAACACCGCACGGATCTTCTTTGACTGGTGCAGATAATCCTCGATCAGCTTGCCCCACTGCGCTTTCACTTTCTCGTTGGCCGTAGCATACCCATACCCGGGCAGATCGACAAAATACATCTGGCTGTTGACGTTATAATAGTTGATTGTCTGCGTCTTACCCGGCCGGGAGCTGGTGCGCGCCAGAGACTTGCGGTTCATCAGCCCGTTGATCAGCGACGATTTCCCCACATTGCTCTTACCTGCAAAAGCCACCTCCGGCAGCACATTCTCCGGCAGCGTGCTCGTGATCCCGCATACCGTCTCTAAATTTACATTCTTAATTACCATTCTTTCCTCCATGCCGAAGCAGTTTTTCGCTGAGGATGCGAGCAGTTTTTTACGAAGGCCGCAAGCCTTCCGGCATCTGTCACTGCACGAAAGCATGCCCCACGACCTCTTCCATACACTCTACCATACAGATCTCCAAACCGTCTGTAATCTCCTGTTCCAGCTCCGCAATGTCTTTCTCATTTTCTTTCGGGACGAGCACCTTATGTACCCCCGCCGTCCTGGCCGCCAGTATTTTCTCCTTCAATCCGCCGATGGGCAGTACTCGTCCGCGAAGAGTGACTTCACCGGTCATTGCCACATCCGCCCGCACCGGTCTTCCTGTTACGGCAGACAGGATTGCTGTCGCCATGGTAATCCCCGCCGACGGTCCATCTTTCGGCACAGCCCCTTCCGGAATATGCAGATGAAAATCCTTCTTCCGGAACAGCTTGTCTTCAATCTGATACTGTTCTCCCACAGACCGTACATAGCTCAAAGCGATCCGTGCAGATTCCTTCATCACGTCGCCCATCTGACCTGTCAGGTCAATCTTTCCTTCACCGGGCATCATATTTACCTCGATCTGCAGTGTATCGCCGCCTGCACTGGTCCAGGCCAGGCCACGCACAATACCTGCCTCGTCCTTACCTGCAATCTTATCCTGGCGATACTTCGGTTTGCCCAGATAGTGTTCCAGATTTTCCGCGGTAATCTCGACCTTATCAGTCAATTTCATATCTTTCTTCTTTGCGCCTGTCTTCTGCCGTCTCTCCAGAATATGCCGCGCTTCCTTCCGGCATACAGCCCCGATCTGCCGTTCCAGGCCGCGCACCCCTGCCTCTCTCGTGTAGCGGCTGATCATGGCACGAAGCGCCTCGTCGGTAAACGTCACTTCATCCTCTGTGATTCCGTTCTTATGGAGCGCCTTCTTCACCAGATGTTCTCTGGCGATATGGAACTTCTCATTGGCCGTATAGCTGTTGATCTCGATCAGCTCCATGCGGTCCAGCAGAGGCCGCGGAATGGTATCCGTACTGTTCGCCGTGGCAATAAACAGTACCTCCGACAAATCGATGGGAATCTCCACATAATGATCCCGAAACGCCTCATTCTGTTCCCCGTCCAGCACCTCCAGCAATGCCGAACCCGGATCTCCTTTATAGTCACTGCTGACTTTATCAATCTCATCCAGAAGCAGCAGCGGATTCCTGACTCCCGCCTGCCTGACCGCATTGGCGATCCTGCCCGGCATGGCTCCCACATAGGTCTTGCGGTGTCCTCTGATCTCTGCCTCATCCCGGATGCCGCCCAGGCAGATACGGACATACTTTTTATTCAGCGATGCTGCCACACTGCGGGCAATGGAAGTTTTCCCGGTGCCCGGCGGACCCACCAGACAGATAATCGGACTCCTGCCTTTACCGGTCAATGCACGCACGGCCAGATATTCCAGGATTCTTTCCTTTACCTTCGTGAGTCCGTAATGATCTTCATTAAGAATCCTCTCAGCCCGCTCCAGATCGCTGCTGTCTCTGGAAGCCTTATCCCAGGGCAGCTCCAACAGTGTCTCTATATAGGCCCGTTCCACCGCCGCCTCCGAATTACTGCCGAGCACCCTCTTGTAACGGCCAATCTCCCTGCGGATCTTCTCCTTGACTTCCTTCTTCGCTTTCAGCTTCTCCACCGCCGCCTCAAACTGCTCCACGTCGGAATCCGTATTCTTTTCCCCTAATTCTTCTTTTATATAGTATAACTGCTCCCGCAGAATATAGTCTCTCTGATTCTTATCGATCCGCTCCCGGATATCCTTCGCCAGCTCGTTCTTAATCCGCATCACATCCACTTCCCGCACAAGAAGATCTGTCAGGATCCTGAAACGTTCCTTCACGGATACCGCGTCAAGAACCGCCTGCTTATCGGTCAGCGGAAGCGGCATATTGATCGTGATAGAATCTAACAGCCGGCCTAACGGCATCTCCTCCTCGATCTGATCTGCCACTGCCTTGCCAACCTTCGGGAAACAGGTATAATACGACGCAAAAGTCTCCTTGACCGTTCTGGTCATCGCCTCCTGCTCCGCTTCCGTCAGCTCTGTCATATCATCATTTTCATATGACACTTCCGCCGTAAGATAATCATTTTCCTGCACAAACCGATGCAGCCGGCCTCTGGACTTTCCTTCCGCCAATACCCGCAGGACATGCCCCGGCAGTTTCGTCACCTGCCTGATCACCGAGATCGTACCAATCTCATACACATCGCCGCATCCCGGATCTAACACTTCCGCATCCTTCTGCGTCACCGCAAAGAGCCGCTGATCTCCCAGCATCGCCTGCTCCACCGCCTCGATCGACTTGTCTCTGCTCAAGTCAAAATGAATGACCATCCCCGGCAGGATCGACAACCCGCGTAATGCCACTGTTGGAAGGACTTCTGTCTCTACGCCCGGTCCTTTGTAAGGCAGATAAGGCAGCGCTCCTATATCGGCAGGCTCATAAGTCCTGCCGTTCTCTGTGTCTCTGCTCATAAATTATTCCCTCTCTTCGTAACAGTTCCCATGGAACAGGACAGTATACCTTAACACTTATACTGTTTTACTTTCCTGTAATGCCAACAAACGCCGCCTGTTCTCGGGCGACGTTTTCCTTTTGCTGCTATAGATAAGACATCAGACATTTCGTTTTCAGCCCTGCAAAGGCTTCCGTAATTTACAATTTACAGCAATTCAGACTTTGCTCTCACTGTTACTCGGCACGCATCAGTCTGTTGCGGTAAATAATGCGCGGTTTCCCCTTGCCTTCCACAACATCCTTTGTCAAAATGCACTCCGCAATATTGTCATCCGACGGAATCTCATACATAACATCCATCAGTACATCTTCCATAATAGAGCGGAGTCCTCTGGCGCCGGTCTTACGCTCATACGCCAGCCGCGCAATTTCCTGCGCCGCTTCTTCTTCAACACCCAGTTTCACTTCATCGAACTCAAACAGCTTCTTATACTGTTTGATCAACGCGTTCTTGGGTTCCTTCAGGATCCGCACCAGCGCTTCCTGATCCAGACCGTCCAGTGTAACCGTAATCGGCACACGTCCGATAAACTCCGGAATCAAACCAAACTTCATCAGATCCTGCGCTGATACTTCCTTCAGCACCGCTCCGATATCCTTGCTGCTCTTCTCCATAATCTGCGCATTAAATCCGATAGAATTGCGGTCCAGACGCTCTTCCACGATCTTCTCCAGCCCGTCAAATGCGCCGCCGCAAAGGAACAGGATATTGGAGGTATCGATCTGGATCAGTTCCTGATGGGGATGTTTCCTGCCGCCCTGAGGAGGAACGCTCGCCACCGTTCCCTCTATGATCTTAAGAAGCGCCTGCTGAACACCCTCTCCGGAAACGTCTCTGGTGATAGATACATTTTCACTTTTCTTCGTAATCTTATCGATCTCATCAATATAGATAATACCATACTGCGCCCTGTCGATATCATAGTCCGCCGCCTGAATCAACTTAAGCAGGATGTTCTCCACATCTTCGCCCACATATCCGGCCTCTGTCAGTGTCGTAGCATCTGCAATCGCAAAAGGTACGTTGATAATCTTCGCCAAAGTCTGCGCAAGGTAGGTCTTACCCGAACCGGTAGGCCCCACCATGATAATATTGCTCTTCTGTAATTCCACACCGTCGTCATCCGCCGGCGCCAATACTCTCTTATAATGATTGTACACAGAAACTGCCAGTACCTTCTTCGCATCCTCCTGCCCAATCACGTAATCATCCAGAAAGTGTTTGATCTCCACCGGTTTCAGAAGATTGATCTCCATCTCTTCTGCTTCCGGCTCTTCTTCGTACTCTTCCTCGATAATATCCGCACAGATCTCCACGCACTCATCACAAATATAAACACCCGCCGGACCTGCAATCAGTTTCCTGACCTGTCCCTGTGTCTTATTGCAAAAAGAACACCTCACTCTGTCATCAGAATTCTTACCTGCCATTATAATGTTCCATGCCTTTCTTCTTCATTATTGAGCGGCCATAAAGCCATCAGGCCTCACAGCCGCTGCCTCTCTGACCCCATGCCCGTGAGAACCTGTTTCCCTGTTCCCGTTATTTCCTCACTATACGGCACTGGCATGGTTCGTGATAATACGGTCGATCAGGCCATAAGAAAGCGCTTCCTCGGCAGTCTTCCAATTATCTCTCTCCGTATCCGCCATGATCACTTCAAAATCCTGTCCTGTATTCTCCGCCATGATCCTCGCCATCTTCTCCTTCGTGGCAAGAATATGCTTCGCCGTGATCTCAATCTCCGTAGCCTGTCCCTGCGCACCGCCGGCCGGCTGATGGATCATGATCTCCGCATTGGGAAGCGCCATTCTCTTCCCCTTCGTGCCGCCGGCCAGAAGAAACGCTCCCATGCTGGCCGCCATGCCGATACATACGGTGCTCACGTCACACTTGATGAAATTCATCGTATCATAGATCGCCATTCCTGCCGTAATCACACCGCCAGGGCTGTTGATATACAGATGAATGTCTTTCTCCGGATCCTCCGACTCCAGGAAAAGCAGCTGCGCCACGATCACACTCGCCGACGCGTCGTTCACTTCCTCTCCAAGAAAGATGATCCTCTCCTTCAGTAATCTCGAATAAATGTCATAAGAACGTTCTCCTCTGGAAGTCTGTTCAATGACATAAGGTATTAAAGCCATAGTTACCTCCATTCCGAAGCGTTTTGCCAGGGAACGCGGACAGAATCTTACACTCTGCCCTGCGGTCAGGGAGTTTGGGACGCTTCGGCACAAACTCCTGATAGTAAACTTACGTCATGTTCAGCCTGCCGCTCAGCGGGCCGCATGATTATCAAATCAACTGGTCTCTTACTGTTCTTCCGCATGCTCGGCCACGAACTCAGCAGCCTTCCTGACAGCCAGATCCTTCATGATATTCTTCTTCTCTCTATCGCCCATAAGCTCTTTTACCTTATCAATCTCCATCTGGTAAACCTCAGCCATGGTCTTCATCTCTTCCTCGTAATCTTCTTCCGTCGCTTCAATCTTCTCCGCTGCCGCAATCGCCTCCAGTGCCAGTCTGGCCTTGATCCGCTCTTCCGCCTGCGGCTTTACCTGCTCGATCATCTTCTCGTAAGTTGCACCCGTGAACTGCATGTACTGCTCCATGCTCATTCCCTGCATGGTGATTCTCTGTGCGAACTCGTCCACCATCTGTCTCTGCTGCGTCTCAAGCATCGCGTCCGGAATCTCCATCTCACATGCTTTCACTGCCGCTTCGACAGCCGCATTCTCTCTGGCAGCCTTTGCGTCCTTCTCTTTCTTCTCGGCCAGGTTCTTCCTTACGTCTTCCTTATACTCTGCCAGCGTATCAAATTCAGATATCTCACCTGCGAATTCATCGTCCAGCTCAGGAAGCTCCTTCTCCTTGATCTCCTGCACCACGCACTTAAACACTGCTTCCCTGCCCTGCAGTTCCTCAGCCTGATAGTCTTCCGGGAAAGTCACTTTCACTTCCACTTCCTTACCGATCTCGGCGCCGATCAGCTGCTCCTCGAATCCGGGAATAAATGCGCCGGAACCGATGGTCAACGGATAATTCTCTCCCTTGCCGCCGTCAAAAGCCACACCGTCTACGAAACCTTCAAAATCAAGCACCGTCATATCACCGTCTTTGACCGGTCTGTCATCTACCGTAATATTTCTCGCATTGTTGTCGCGCTCTCTGTTGATCTCAGCCATCACGTCTTCTTCCGTGACTTCTCTGTCGATCTTCTCAATCTTAACGCCCTTGTATTCGCCAAGCTTCACCTCCGGCTTTAACGCAACCGTAGCCGTAAAGACAAAGGGCCTGCCGGCTTCGATCTGTGTCACTTCGATCTTCGGGGAAGATACGATATCCTCCTCGCACTCGTCCACTGCCCTGTCATAAGCATCCGGGATCAGATCATTGGCCGCATCCTCATAGAATACTTCCTTTCCGTACATCTTCTCCACCATCATACGCGGTACTTTACCTTTTCTAAAGCCCGGAATGCTGATCTGCTTCTTCTGTTTCTGATAAACTTTCTCGACCGCCTTCTCAAAATCTTCTGCGCTTACTTCCACAGTAAGCTTTGCCATGTTCTTTTCTAATTTTTCTACCTGTAAGCTCATTGTATGGGTTCCTCCTTCAAATGCCTCTGCGACATTCGGAAGCCCTTTTGCCCCTAGTCACAGTCATTAAAGCATTATAGCACAAACTCCCGGAAAATGCCAACTGGTTTTTTCTATAATTATACAGCCGCCCTGTCTGTCACAGGACGGCCATCTCCACCGCTTTCCTTATTACGTGCGTACATTATTCTTTCAGCACCCGAATCCTTCTATACCTGTCATGGCTTCCGTTCTGCAGCGATACCCCGATGGAACCATGCAGATACGGCCGCACTTCATCCACCGCGCTCAGGACAACATCCTCCACCGCCGCACGGATCTCATTTCCCTTTACGGTCACGGCGATCGTATACTCTCTGCCCTTCTCCCAGGCAAACGGTGTCTGCGCCAGTACGCTGTACCCGTTGTCGTTCTTTAAGATTGCCAGGCGCCCATCCGGCAGAAAGCCGGCCGCGTAAGAACGGATCGCCCCCTGTACTCTCACATTGACCATATGGTTTTCCCCGGTCAAAGGCGTGAATGTAAATTCAGCCCGATAATCCTCCCAGTCATGTCTGCCGGTATAAGCTTCCGCAAAATCCGAGCACGACAGGTGCATCTGTCCCTCTTCCAGATACATCAGGCCTTTCAGCTTCGTAAACTGGCTGATCTCCCGATGCAGCACCGTCCACAGTTCCTCCCGCTCCTTCTCAAATTCCAGGGAATATTCCGGTTTCCCATCCGCATACAGGTCGTCCACGATTCCTGTAAAATCAAACACCTGTGTGTGCACTCCGTGGATATGGAAGCAAAATCCCATCTCATCCAGCAGCGCGCCTTCCAGGGCCGGAATCTGAAACGCAAGCGTCTTCCACTCTCCCTTCGTAAGCTCCTGTCTTACGCCCTCGTAAATCTGCCCGCTGTGCGCATCACGCACATACAGGCTTACCTGCGCCTCCTGCGAATACTCAGGAAGAAAAGCGCTGCCGTGCAGAGTCTGTCCGGGATAGATCAGAGGAGAGAAGCACGGATCATAGCGGCTGTCATCAAAATCCGCGGGCGTGTAGTAAGTCTTCCGGTACAGATACACGTTTTCACCCGGTTCCACCGGCTTTGCAAGGAATTTCAACGCGCGGCTGCCCGTATGTGCCGTCTCATCCGTATTCAAAAGCGCGTATTCCCGCTCCGCTCTCGCACGCTCGTCCAATCCGGCAGCTCTTATCCGCATGGCATGGGTAGAACCCGGAAATTCAAAGTGACAGCTGTCGATCCTCTTTTCGGCGATCTCCCGCCATGGCTCCGGCATCTCTTCTCCCGCCACCGCATAAGCAAGCCTGGCAATATATACCGCGCCATAAGGAATATCCATCATATTCATGGAACCGACGACACTGGAACATGCCAGGAAGTCATTGATCGGCTTTCTCCATTTATCATAGTCGATCCCTTCAAGCCCGCACCGCACCCCCATAATAGCAGCCACATTGCCCACATTGCAGTCCGTATCCCAACCGCACATATTGCAGATATTCAACGTATCGGAGAAATCTCCTTCCCCGTACAGAAGCGCCAGGATCATCACCGCTATATTCGGAATGATATGGCAGGCCCCGGGATATTTATCATAACCGAAATTTTCAAAGATAAACCGGAAGCACTCCCGCCAGTTCTCCGGATGCTTCTCATGATACTCCATCACCGCACGGACAACTCTGGCATATTCACAGTCCGCAGGAATATAAGACAGTCCCTTTTCCAGGATCTTACGGATTTCCTTTTCCTCGAAGGCATAGCTGATGCAGACTGCCACGAAGATCCCGCCGTAAACGGCATTGCCTCCATGGGTCACGCTGGCCGCCTCCTTCGCAAAACGCGCCGCCTGATCCGGATTGCCCGGACTCACCAGCCCCCAGGTATCGATAAAGATCTGCCCGCCGATCTGCTCTGCCGCCGCGTGGCCGTTCTGTTCAATGCTGCCGCTGGCGGGAGCCAGGATACCGTTCCTCAGATTCAGATACGCCGTATGCTCCGTGGAGATCCCGTAACCGCCCCACCAGAAAAACCCGTGCTCGAAAGGCGCATAATTGAGAAGCGCTTCCGCCACATCCTGAGCTTTCACATCATAGCCGTGCCGCCCGTCCTCCAGAGCCCTCAGGAAGAAAAGCGGGCCATTGCTGTCGTCATCCGCCGCAAACTCCCGGTAAGCTACCGGATATCCGTTCAGTTCCCCATAAATATTTCTGATCTTTTCATAAGTCCATCCTTCAATCGGCGCTCCCAGCCGTATTCCGATGATCTTCGCCAGCCATCCGGCATAAATCTGTTCTATATAAGATGCTTTCATGAAATACCCTCCACTTTCTTTCAACTTTACCTCATCTATCCCTTAACGCTTCCGCTGGTCATACCTTCTATAAACCGGCGGCTGAAAAACAGATACAGTATCACCACCGGCGCGATCGTAATCACGCTGGCCGTGTAAATCCTTGCCATGTTCATGCCGTATTCTCCCGTAAACCTCACATAACGGGTGGCTACCAGTTTCAATTCTTCTCTCGTGATGAAAGTATTGGACCAGAGGAATTCATTCCATACATTCACAAACACCAGAATTGCCACCGTGAGGAACATCGGCTTGGCGATGGGAAGCGTGATCCGCAGCAGGCTGTTCAGCTCATTACAGCCGTCTATCTTGGCCGCCTCCTCCAATTCCCGCGGGATCCCGGCAAGAAATGTCCGCAGAAGAAGCATATTAAAAGGGATCTGAATCGCCGTATACACGATCATCAGGCTCCATCTCGTATCCACCAGTCCCAGCTTGTTCATGACAAAGTAATCCGGTACAATGTACAGGAAGCTGGGCAGCGAGATCGCCACAAAGAAATAGGCCGTAAAGAATCCCCGCAGCTTAAACTGCAGCTTTGTCAGCGCATAGGCTCCCAGTCCAACCACCACCAGCACCACCGCAATCACCACAAAAGCCGTCAGCAGACTGTTGAAATATGCCGTGGCATACCCGCCGATCTGCCAGGTTTCCCCGTAATTGTTGAAAGCCCACTCTGTCGGAAGCCCCAGCGGAGATGTCTTACATTCCCGGTCCGTCTTAAAGGAATTCAACAATACCTGCAGAAGAGGCACGGCCGCAAACAGAACCATCAGGATCAAAAATACCATTGTCACAACGCTGGAGATCCTGTACTTCGTCTTATTTCTTACCCCGTTACTCATCTTCCATACCTCCCTTTTTACTGATATATTTCTGAAGGAAATATAAGATAATGCAGATGCCGCTCTGGATTACACACAGTGCATTGGCATACCCTGCACGATACTTCACGAACGCATTCTTATAGATATATGTGGCCATGATCTCCGTTGCATTCGCCGGTCCGCCGTTTGTCATAATGTACACATAATCAAACGTAAGGAAGGACCACATGATTGTCATGATCAGCACAAATGCGATGGTCTGCCGGATGCCCGGAATCGATACATGCAGCAGTTCCTGGAACCGGTTTGCCCCGTCCACCCTGGCCGCCTCATACAAGGTAGAGTCTACCTGCTGGAGCGCTCCCAGGAACAATACCATGATAAATCCCCACCAGTGCCAGTTGTCCACAAACGCCACCGCAAACAGCGCAATCTTCGGATTGCCAAGCCACAGTGTCTTCGCCAGTTTCTCCCATCCCATCTGGCCAAACACCTGGTTGACTCCGTAATAAGGATTCATATAAGCCATCCAGATCCTGCCTGCCACAGCTGCCGAGATTACATAAGGAATAAAATACACTGTCCTGAAAAACATCTGGCTTCTTCTAAGACGGCTTACCAGTATCGCGACCACAAATCCAAGAATCAGCGGTATCGTGATAAACACCAGGAGCCATTCGATATTGTGAATTACGGACAGCTTAACGAGCGGATCCCGAAAGATTTCTTTGAAATTATCCATCCCTATAAACTTCGCATTCCCCATTCCGTTCCAGTCAAACAAAGACATGATCAATGTACTGAACGCCGGAACCGTCACGATACACGCATGGATCACGAATGCAGGAAGAATAAAGAGATAGGGTATGATATTCTGCTTTTTGATCTTCATATTAGAATTATGCCTCCATCCATCTGACAAAAAGACACGGCACAACGGCATTCTGTCTATTTATATTTGTCCGAAAGCCGTTATGCAGTGTCCCTTGTATCATCTCTTTCTACTCAGTGCCATCCGCCGTTACGGTAATACCGGAATCGTTCCGGCTTCTCTCGCCGCGTCAATATAGCCCTGCGCATTTTCCATATATTCGTCTACCGTCAAAACATCCAAGAACAGGGAATCCGTATTCTCGTTCATGTAGACACGCATCTCCGAAGGATAGAATGTCCAGGAACAGTACCCGATCTTATTCTCGTCCTGCGCTCTCATCAAAAGCTCATACTGATCCATCAGTTTCGCATCCATGCCCTGCAGGTTCGCCAGGTCAAACTCCTTAAGAGGATAGGGCTGGTAGCCTGCTTCATTGATAGACTGATAGTGACGGTCCAGAGAGGTAAAGAGATAATTCATCACCTCTGCTGCCAGATCCGGATTCTTGCTGTTGGCATTGATCGCATAACCGCCGCCTGTCGCAAAAGGAAGAATCTCACCGATTGCCTCATCCTGCGGCATCATCTCCGAATCCCAATTACATTCCGGATAAGTCGCCAGAAGCTGGTTGGAAGCCCAGGTACCGTCGATCATCATAGGGCCTCTGCCTTCCGAGAAGAATGCCAGCATGTCCATATTGGATACCGACTGGGAAGCGTTCTCGCCGATATAGCCTTCATGCCACCAGTCAACCATAGTCTGGATCGAATTCTTGATCGGCTCATCCGTGTATTTGCCTGTGCCTTCCATGGCCGCTTTGATCGCCGCCGGCCCGCCATAGCAGCTGGTAAAAGTAGAATAGAGCCAGTCAACCGCGCCCTGATAATCGGAATTACCGAAAATGATAGGGATCAGGCCTGCATCCTTGGCTGCCTGCATCAATGTCACGAGTTCGTCTTTATTCTTCGGAACTTCCCAGCCGTTTGCTTCCATAACGTCCATATTGTAATACATTACCATACCTTCAAATGAGGTCGGCAGAGAGTAAAGCTTATCATTGTAGAAGCAGCTGTTGTAAGCCCATTCATAGAACATATCCTTCCAGCCGTACTGATCCGCATACGCGCCAAGATCCAGCACCTTATCCGCCTTTGCAAATTCCGCAACGTCCGTCGGTCCGTCAAGATCCAGAATATCCGGTCCGCCGCCGCCGGCAACCTCTACCTGCAGGCTCTGACGGTCAGAGTACATCTTGATCTCAATGTCCACATCCGGGAACGCCGCTTTCAACGGTTCATCAATATACTTCTCACGAACTGCCACCTGTGCATCGTCGGCAAGGTAACAGGAAATGATCAGCTTCTGCCGCTCTCCCGAATCTGTCTTCCCGCTGTCCTCATCCGCAGCAGCCTCCCCTGCCGTATCGTTTTCCTCCTGTGTCGCTTCACCGCTTCCTGTACTGCCGGAATCCGCACTGTTATTGTTCCCTGATCCTCCGCAGGCCGTCAGAGAAAATGCCATTGTCCCTGCAAGAAGCAGCGCCCATAATTTCTTTCCGTTTTTCATAGTCTTCCTCCTGTTCTTCTCCAATTTCTGTTGCATAGTTTTCTCCATTTCTGCGCTGTTTTTGTCTCAACTATGTTGAGACGTCGCATTAAACGAGTTTGTGGCAAGCAACGCGCAGACACAAATCTCGCGATTGAAAATTTTAATTTTCAATCTTTCTCTAATCCTGTTAATTTGCCAAAGCAAAATCAGAGACCATAGTTCAGCGCATCCACCTCGCTCCGCAGCGGGATAGATTTCTGTGCACCCTTGCGCGTCACCGCAATAGACGCCGCCGTGTTGGCAAATGCTGCCGCCTGCCTGACCGGAATTCCCTCCGAGAGCGCCGTCACGAAAGCGCCGTTAAAGCAGTCGCCTGCTGCCGTCGTATCAACCGCCGTGACTGTCCTTGTCGGGCAGAACCATTCTTCTCCTCTGTCCTTATAGAAAACACCCTTGTCGCCCAGCGTCACCAGGACATGCTTTACGCCCCTGTCCAGCAGCAGATCCGCCCCTTTATGAATCGCCTCCATCGACATCTGCGTCTGTCCGGAAAGCTTAAGCAGTTCTGTCTCGTTCGGTGTAATATAGTCGATCTTCTCCCAGACCTCCTCCGGCAGGCCATCCGGCGCCGGCGCCGGATTCAGGATAACGGTCTTCTTAAGTTCACTGGCCCGCCTGATAGCATAGAACACCGCGTCATAAGGAATCTCCATCTGCAGCATGATATAGTCTGCTTCCTGAAACAGGTTGTCATGTTCCTGCAGATAAGCGACGGTGCAGAAATGATTCGCTCCGCCCACTACGACGATACTGTTATCCCCTCTGGCATTCACATAGATCACAGCCGTCCCGGTGGGAGCCTCCCGTACCGTCCGGATACGGGAAACATCCGCTCCGCACTCCCGCAGGCTTTCAACCAGCGCCTCTCCCATGCTGTCTTCTCCCACACAGCCCAGCATCACAACGTCCCCGCCAAGCCTGGCCGATGAGCATGCCTGATTTGCGCCTTTTCCTCCAGGAATATATGTAAGGCTGTCGCCAAGAACAGTCTCCCCTTCGAGAGGCATATACTGCATACCAATCACCATATCCATATTGAGACTGCCGATATTCAGAATTTTCCGCTTCAATGCATCACCTCCCACCCATATAGGAAAATGTTTTCGTAAAAGTTTTTCCTTGTGTGTTTATGATAACATCTCGTCTTTTTCTTGTCAATCAATAAATATATTTTGGTCAGTTAAACTATTTCGAAAACTGTTTTCCTATGCAACTTGCACAATTTCAGTCCTTTTCCGATTGACAATTACCTGTTTTCCCTTCATACTATAAAAGGAGAAGAATTCATGATCGGAGTATTTTGCCTATGACTATCAAAGAAATTGCACAACTGGCCGGTGTTTCTATCTCGACCGTTTCAAAGATCGTAAATAATAAAGACCAGAACATCCATCCGGAAACCAGAAGCCGTGTCCTGAAGATCGTGAAAGAATACAACTACACCCCCTACGGCACTGTCAAGAATCTTTCCACTGCCAAATCTTTTCTGCTGGCGGTGCTCCTTCGCAATTCCGGCCTTTCGCCTTTGATGTTGAACGGAATTCTGGAAACCGCGCAGGCGCACGGATACAACGTCCTTCTTTTTGACAGCCAGGAAGACTTGAACACAGAATTGAAACATATCACCACTATCTGCCAGAAACGGGTCGATGGTGTGATCTGGGAGCCTGTCAGCCCCGGCAGCACGGCACATGTCCAGCGCCTCACACATCAGGGCATTCCCATCTGTTGCCTGAACGACGGTGCGGCTTTCCCCTCCTACTCCATCGATTTCCAGGAAATGGGCCGCCGTCTGACACAGAAAATGATCGACCACAAACACACCCGGATGCTCTGCCTTCTCAGGAAAGAGAATGCCCGTTCCGAGCAGGTTTTAAACGGATTTCATAAATGCCTGTACGAAAACGGTCTGCCCTTCCACGAGGACGTCCTTCTCTATAGTGATAGTTTTGCAGACAGTTCCCATTTTCTGCAGAAAATCACCGAACTCGATATTACCGGGATTGTCAGCTCCCATTTTTCCTCATCTCTGCTTTTATATGAGCAGTTATGTAAACTTCATTACTGTGTACCTTCCGACCTGTCACTTGTCAGCCTGAAAGAAAACGACCAGAATGCCATTTCATTTCCCCATATCTCAGGCATCAGGATTCCCTGGCAGGAATTCGGGCGCTTCGTATGCGAACAGTTGATCGGAAAATGCGAGAAGACGGCTTCTGACGATGCCGTCAGGCTCTTTGCTGCCGATTTTTGTTTCGACAGTGAGGACAGCATACGCATCCCTTCTTCTTTATGCTCAAAAAAACTTGTCGTTGTGGGGAGTATTAATTCCGATATGACCTTTAATGTAGATTTCCTTCCACAGGCAGGAAAAACCACAAAAATTCTGAATGCCACCAGAACGGTGGGTGGAAAAGGCGCCAACCAGGCCGTAGGCGTGGCCAAACTTAACTGCAAGGTCACACTGATCGGCGAGATCGGCAATGACATCGACTCCTCCTTTATCATGGATTCGCTGAACCATGTGGGCGTGCCAGGCGAGGGCATCCACAGAGACCTCTACTCACCCGCCGGAAAAGCCTATATCTATATTGACAGCAACGGCGAAAGCACAATTACCATCCTGTCCGGAGCCAACGCCAGTCTCTCTGCGGAAATGATACGCCAAAGACAGCATCTGTTCAAAAATGCCGGTCTTTGCCTGATCTCTTCCGAACTCTCCGTAGAGACACTTCTGGAAGCGGCAAAAACCGGCAGAATGTATGGTGCAAAAAATATCCTGAAACCTGCCATTCTGGGAACCATCCCCGACCGGCTCTATGAACTGATCGACATCCTGATCCCCAACCGCAAGGAGGCGGCCTCCCTGTGCCCTGCCGGCGCTTCCATAGAAGAACAGGCCGAATATTTTCTCAGCAAAGGGATCGAAATCGTGATTATCACACTGGGCGAAGACGGCTGCTATCTGAAGACCGGCGAGACCGCCAGATATTTTCCCGCCGCAGATTTCGTGGCCGTGGACACCACCGGCGGCGCTGATGCCTTCATCTCTGCATTTGCCGCCTACCTGACAGAAGGCTATTCTCTGGAACAGTCCATACGCATCGCCACCTACGCTGCCGGCTTCTGTGTCTCCCGTCAGGGAGCGGCCCCCGTTCTTGCGGACCGCAGTACGCTGGAAGCACACATCGCTAAATTTGAGCCTTTGCTTTTGCGGCGCCCATAAAATCACCCAAGACCACTCTCGCTGCCTGCATCAGATCCGCATCTTCTTCCCTGTGGGTTGACATGACAAGCGTCCTGCCCTGCAGATTGTCCATAAGAAAACCGGCGCAGCGCACACGGGTTTCTTCATCCAGCCCGGTAAAAGGTTCATCGAGAACCAGCACGTCCGCATCCGAAAGCAGCGCCCGCAGCAGCGCCACACGTCTGCGCATCCCGCCGCTCAGGTTTTTGACCGGTTTGGTCAGGCAATCTTCCGGCAGGATCTCTGCCGCCTGCTGTCTGACGTAAGCCGCCTGCTGCCTCCTTGCCATGCCGGTGAAACCATTCGGCGGCGCCCCCTTCTTTCCGCCAGTCTTCATGCCCAGAAGGATATTACAGACCGCATCATACTCCTCGCACAGCCGGTCCTCCTGAAAGACCATACCGATCCGGTCGGACATCCCCTCAGCTTCACCCCGGTCTGCCTGCTCCAGACCTGTCATTATCTTAAGCAGTGTCGTCTTACCGGCGCCCGAAGGCGCCATCAGCAGATACCGCCCGCCCGCTTCCATCGTTAAACTGAAATCCTGCAGCACCGGCTGTCCGTTGTAAGCTTTGTCAACGTGCTGCATGCGGATTCTGCCCTGTGCCTCCTTCTTTGCTTCCGGCTCTTCATGAGAACGCTCCCGCAGCCCACAAACCGGATACGGCCGCCACTGTGCAAACTTTCGGAAAAGCCAGAGGACCGCTTTTTCAAACAGGAAGCTGACCAGTACGATCGTCACCGTCCACGCAAACAATCCCGCCGTATCCAGATAAATCTTTGCCATATAAAGCCGCTCCCCTAACGACAATTCCGCCAGTCCTATGATCTCCGCCGCTACGCCGGACTTCCAGCTCATGCCCAGCGAAATCTTCAGACAGCTTCCCAAATGCGGCATCAGCGCCGGCCAGTAAATATAGAAAATCTTTCTTCCCCGGCTCATGCCAAACACCCGGGCCATCTCCAGCAGCTTCCTGTCCGTCCCCTTCAGACCGGCCACGGTATTCACATACACATTCGGAAACACGATCAGATAACTGATCAGAAAGGACAGCTTCCCGGCGCCGAACCAGATCAGCAAAAGCACCACAAAAGAAGCCACCGGAACAGACGTAAGCGCCGCCATCACAGGTGCAAACAGCTCCTCCACCCAAGACAGGCGAAAGCCTGCAGCTCCCAGCAGCAATCCCGCAAAAAGGGCCAGGAAAAATCCCAGCCCGATCCCCGACAGCGAATGTAAAATAATCAGAAAAAAGTCGGGACGCAGCAGATTCTCTGCAAAAGCAAGCAGAACCTGACCCGGCCCCGCCAGCAGAACCGGATTATCCGCCCAGACCGCTGCCGCCTGCCAGACACCCAGCCAGAACAACAGAATGATCGCTTTCTTCATCATTTTCTCCATTTCTGCGCTGCTTTTGTCTCAACTATGTTGAGACGTCGCATTATACGAGTTTGTGGCAGGCAACGCGCAGACACAAATCCCGCGATTGAAAATTTTAATTTTCAATCTTACCTCCCTGCCGAAGCATGATTCTGCGAACCAACATAGTAGAACCCGTCTCCCGGCAGGCCGCCGCCCACAGACTCGGGATCCTGCTCCCATAATACTTCCAGATAACCGGACAACGCCGTCTTCATCTCTTCTCCGTCTATATAAGTGATATTGCATTTCGGCAGGGCTTTCGCCGCTACCTGCGCCTTATCGATGATACCCGCTTCCGCCACCAGCTGTGCAGTCTCCTCCACATGCTCGTTGGCGTAAGCCGCGCTGGCCGCATGTTCTTCCAGGAATATATCCACCGCTGCCTGATTCTCGGTCAAAAGGGCATTCCGCACGACAGTCACACCGGTCACAAGTCTGCTTCCCCCTTCTCCCTGCACTGCTTCCCACTGACCGGTCAGATCAAGCGCCACTGACAGCTGCTCATTCTGCGCGCAGGCCGCCGTCACAAAGGGCTGCGGCAACACTCCCACAGCTTCCGGCATTTCTGCCAGCGCCGCCGCCACTTCCGCCGCCTCCGATTTGTATTCCAGCGTCACGTCCGCCGCCGTAAGGCCGTTTTCCTTTAATAAATACTGCATCACATGATCCGGGGTAGTTCCCTTGCCCGTCATGTATACGGTCTTTCCCTTCAGATCCTTCATTTCTTTTATTTCCTGATTGCCGGATACTGCATACAGTACGCCCAGCGTGTTAATATCGATCACCGACACGTCGCCTTCCGCCTTGTTATACAGCACACTGGCCATATTGGCAGGAATCAGGACAATGTCCAGATCCCCGGAAAGCATAGCCGGAAGCAGTTCATCCGCCGCGGCTGTCATGGTAAATTCATAGCGGTTCTGCGTCCCGCCCTGTTGTGCCTGATCCATCAGATAGACCAGCCCCATGGAAGTGGGTCCCTTAAGGGAGCCGACTCTGATCGCTGCGGCGTCCCCGGTCTCTGTGTCATCTGTCGTCCCTTCTCCTGCAGCCTGCCCGGCACGCTCCGCCGGATCCTCCTGGCCTCCCACTGTCTCCGCCTGCCCGGCGCCGTCACCGCCTGCCGTGCCCGGCTCTGCATCTTTGCTGTCATCTCCTGCCCTCAGCGCCGTATCCGCGTCATTGTTTCCTGCTTCGGCCTTCAACGCCGTATCTGTCTCCGATCCTTCTTCCGCTTCGCTGCTCACCGCTCCGGTCTCCGTATCGTCATCTACCTTCCGGCCCGTTCCGCATCCTGCCAGCATAGCCGCGCACAATACCATGCTCATCCATATGGCTGTCGTTCTCTTCTTCATAACCTCACTCCTCATTACACTTTAAACTGCATTAAGTATAGCTGATTTTCCGCAAAAAAACAACCCGCCTGATCACTCAGACGGGTCATTCTCTGTTTCCTGCTTAGCTTATTTCATCTGCTCTTCCTGGCTCTTGATCATTCTACGAACCATCTCACCGCCGATAGAACCAGCCTCTTTGGATGTCAGGTCACCGTTGTAACCCTCCTTCAGGTTTACACCCAGCTCAGATGCAACCTCAGTCTTGAAACGATCCATTGCTGCCTTAGCTTCAGGAACTTCTACTCTATTCGTCTTGTTGCTTGCCATTTCTTTCACCTCCGAAATACTTTTGAATGAAATCTTCAAATTCCATCCATAATCTATATTATTGAGATAAGCGCTGCCGTTTATACGCTTATCCCAGATACTTATGCCCCTTTCAGATCTCAGATCCTTCTGGAATCTGTGAAATCTTTCCGGCGCTGCGATTCGGATTGGAATCTCGTTGTCTGTTAAAGCGTTCACTTTATCGCTTATCTTGATGTTAGTATGTTCGGATCGATTGAAAATATTATGGTAACTTTTGCCATTATTTGCAGCAGGCAACAGGACGGTCAGCCCTCTGCCGACTCACCCTGGAAATACGCGTTACGCCTCATATACGATCTGCGCCGCCATCTTCTGCGCTGCATCCGCACCCTGCAGCTTCTCAAGCACTGCCAGTGCAAACGGCACCGCCGCACCCATACCGCGTCCTGTAACAATATTGCCGTCGATGACCGCAGGCTGGTGCATCACTTCCGCGCCCTCCAGATGACTTTCAAAGGAAGGATAGGAACATGCCTTCCGTCCTTTTAAGAATCCCCTGTGTCCCAGAATGCTGGGCGCCGCACAGATGGCCGCCACCGGCTTACCCTGCGCAACGAAAGCATCCACCTGTTCCATCAGAGCCTCACACGCCTCCAGATTCTGTGTGCCCAGACCGCCGCCCGGCAGTACGATCATATCCACCTCTTCAAAATTTATGTCCGCAAATACCGCATCCATCTCCACCGAGATCCCATGCGAACCTGTCACGCTGCGCTCTTTCGTAATAGAAACCATCGGTGTATCCACATCCGCCCGGCGCAGGATATCCACCACCGTCAACGCCTCGATCTCCTCATATCCTGTTGCAAAAAAAACTGCCACTCTGCTCATCATTCATTTCCTCCGTTCTTCCCTACTTCTTAATATTAATCTGTAACGATTGGCTTTAAAATAATCATACCCAACAATCTTTGAAATAGCAAGACTTTACACCTTTCCATTCCCTTGTTATAATTTAGGCAGTTACAGTTCACTTCCAATGTCGTTTGCTGTGAAAGTCTTCGACTTTCACAGCATGGATGGCCATGCGGCCCGCCAAGCGGCAGGTTGAGCATGATGTAAGTTTACTATGAAAGTCTTCGACTTTCACAGCATGGATGGCCATGCGGCCCGCCAGGCGGCAGGTTGAGCATGGATGCTGTCCGTCAAAGATACCATTCCATGCACGACCGTTATATAGAACTTAAAGTAACCTTGACAAGCCTTGGAGTGAATCTTACCGAACTTGATAAAATTAAAGATTAGACAACGGATTTTGCCAAAAAGGAATTATTATGGAAATCGAACGAAAATTTACCGTCAAAAACCTGCCGGAAAATATGGCTGACTATCCCTGCCATATGATCGAGCAGGCCTACCTCAACACTGACCCGGTTGTCAGGATCCGTCGTCAGGACGACGAATACTACCTGACCTATAAGGGTAAGGGCCTGCTTGCCCGAGAAGAGTATAATCTCCCGTTAAACCGGGATTCTTACTATCATCTACGTGATAAGGCAGATGGAAATGTGATATCGAAGAGGCGTTATGTCATTCCGATCGCGCAGCCGACATTTGCGTCAGATTACGACGGAAATATTGACCAAATCAGTCTCTTTGTGGAACTGGATCTTTTTGAGCCGCCCTTTGCCCCTCTCGTCATCGCGGAGGTAGAGTTTCCGGATGAAGCCATGGCCAATGCTTTCCTGCCTCTTGACTGGTTTGATCAAGATGTAACGCAGGATCCTGCCTACCATAATTCCGTGCTCAGCCGGCGGACTTTCATACCATAGATGGCCATGCGGCCCGCAGGCGGCAGATACAGCGTTCCAATCTGCATCTGCCCGAAGTCAGAATCAATTATCGTCTATCCTTGCAGCAGATTCTCTCTCCACCAGTTCCGCGGAGAAGATAATCTGCTGATGTTCTTTGCGTCCGGCGATCACATCGAACAGCAGATGGATGGCTTCTTTGGCCATCTCCTCTACGGGCTGCTTGATGGTAGTCAGCTTCGGATTATAGTATTCCCCGATTTCCATACCGTCATAACCCGCCACCGAGATATCTTCCGGAATCCGCATTCCCGCCTCCAGCACTGCCCTGCAGGCCCCGATCGCCAGCGAGTCGGCCGCCGCATAGATCGCCGTCACCTCACGCCCTGATTGAAGCAGCTTTATCGTCGTCAGATAGCCGTTTTCCATACCATAATGATCCACGTCTTCCTGTACATAACAGATCAGATCCTCCGGCACCTCCAGCCCTCTTCCAACATAGGCGCTCCGGTAACCTTCCAGACGGCTCCGTCCGATGGATTCGTCCAGATTCTCCGTGATAAAAGCGATCCGCCTGTGTCCCAGATCCAGCAGATATTCTGTCATCTTCCTGCTCTCCAGACAATCGTCTACCGCGATATTGGAAAATTTCGCCTCTCCCGCCTGCGCAAAAGCCTCCACGCTGATGGCACAGAAAATATATGGCACTTTCAATTTGTCCAGCTTCTCCTGAGAATGCCGGAACATACCGCCCAGGAAGACGATCCCCCGCAGCCGCTTCTCCTTCTCCAGTTCCAGCGCCACATCCAGTTCATCCTCCTGCGCTTCCACATGCCGCAGTACCAGCGCATACCGTTTGCGCTTTGCTTCGTCCTCTATGATCTCTATCATCTTACTGAAAAAAGGGTTCGTGATGCCTTTCACCAGCATGGCGATGCACTTGGCATCCGTGCGCTTTAAATTACGTGCACTGTTATTGGGAATAAAGCCGGTCCGTTCGATCACTTCCATGATCTTCCTGCGGGTCTCCGGATTGATATCCGGATGATTGTTCAGCGCCCGCGACACTGTACTGACTCCCACGCCACACTCTTTTGCAATATCTTTGATCGTTATCTCTGCCATACGCCATCACTTCCCATTCTGCTTATTTCAATCCCATTCCTGTATTTTAGAATTCTCTATACCGCACCGCCTTTGTTCTTTATAAAGCAGTATCTCCATTTATAGTTAACGACATGAGAAATTTCCTATATATATATTAAAAACAGCTGGCAGTCTGATATTTCCGTGACTGTCAGCCGCTCTCGCAGTCTATATCCTGCTGTATAATCTGGTCATGTCATAAATGCGTTCCGCCAGTTCCTGTGTAAACTCTCCCGGCAGCATCCTCCATTTCCAATTCGTCCCCAGCGTAGAAGGCATATTGATCCTCGCCTCCGTTCCAAGTCCCAGATAATCCTGCATCGGTATTACACAAGTATCGGAAACGCTGGCCATCGCCGCGCGGATAAACGCCCAATGTGCATCCTTACTGCCGCGAATATGCAGATACTTCCTGGCAAACGCCTTATCCTTACGATTCAACTGTGCATACCAGCCGACTGTCGTATCATTGTCATGTGTCCCTGTATATACGATACTGTTCTTAACATAATTGTGAGGCAGATAATCGCTTTCTTCTCTGGAGTCAAAAGCAAACTGCAGAATCTTCATACCCGGATAGCCGGTTTTCTTCACAAGTTTAATGACCGTATCGGTCAAAAATCCCAGATCTTCCGCAATCACGGATTTATTCCCCAGCTTCGCCTTCATCGTCTTGAAGATTTCGTAACCGGGACCCTTCTCCCAGTGTCCGAACTCTGCCGTCTCATCACCGTAAGGAATCGAATAATATTCATCGAAGCCGCGGAAATGATCGATCCGCACCACATCATAAAGCTTATAACAGTAAGCAATCCGCTTCATCCACCACGCATATTCCGTCTCGCTGTGATATTCCCAGCGGTACAGCGGGTTACCCCACAATTGTCCCGTAGCCGAGAACGCATCCGGTGGGCATCCGGCCACCGCAACAGGCGTCAATGTATCGTCCAGCTGGAACAATTCAGGATTAGCCCAGGTATCTGCGCTGTCAAAAGCCACATAGATCGGAATGTCTCCGATGATCTCTATTTTCTTCTTATTTGCATAAGCTTTCAGCGCGAACCACTGCCTGGCGAACAGATACTGCTGAAACTTATAAAATTCCACTTCTTCCGCATATTCCTCCCGGTATTTCTTCATGGCTTCCGGCCTGCGGAGCTTGATATCTTCATCCCACTCGCTCCAGCTCTTACCGTCAAAGGAATTCTTCACCGCCATATAAAGCGCATAATCATCGAGCCAGTAGCTGTTCTCCTCCACAAAATCCAGGAAAGCCGTCTCCTGCTCCGGATGGCTGTTACGAAAAGCCGTCTTCAACACTTTAAATCTGGACAGGTAGATCTTCTCATAATCAATATATCTATCATTATCCCCAAAATCACATTTTACACAATCTTCTTCTGTCAGACATCCTTCCTCGATCAAAGTTTCCAGATCGATATAATAAGGATTTCCCGCAAAAGTAGAGAAAGACTGATAGGGCGAATCCCCGTATCCTGTCGGTCCCAGCGGAAGGATCTGCCAATAGGACTGTCCTGCCTTCTCCAATAAATCTATAAATTCATATGCCTGTCTGGAAAATGTACCGATCCCATATCTGGACGGAATACTCGATACAGGCAATAAAACTCCGCTTTTTCTCATGACTGCAACAATCCTTTCCCCGCAGTTTCGGTATCGATTTCGGTATCGTTTCCATTCTACACTTTTCCCCTTATTCCCGCAAGCCAAAAATGACAAATTTTCTATATATTCGACAGGAGCTATCTTCTAAAAGGGGCGCAGGGTGCATCCTGTTTATGAGAAATTGGCAGAATACCCTTCCTGGCATCCTGCCAACCATTACCTGATCGGCTCAGGCAATCCTCTCCTGCTTACTTTCATCAAATACCTGCCACGGTAACTCTTATATCATCATCAGCCCTTTACGGCGCCGGCTACAATACCCTCGATGATGTACTTCTGACACATAAAATAGAAGATAACAATCGGGATCAGCGCGATCACGATCGTCGCCATCAGATGGCCGTAGTCAATAGAACCGTAACCGCTTCTCAGGTACTGGATCGCAACCGGTATGGTCCTGTACTTCGTACCGATAATCAGATACGGGAGCAGGAAGTCGTTCCAGATCCACATTGCATTCAGGATCGCGATGGTGATGGAGATCGGCTTCAGAACCGGGAACACCACCTTCACGAACATGGTCAGCGGATTACATCCGTCAATCAGTCCGGCTTCCTCCAGCTCGATCGGAATACCTTTCACGAATCCGGTAAACATGAACACCGCCATACTGGAACCAAAGCCCAGATACAGAACGTTGATACCGATGAAATTGTCCAGATGCGTCATGTTGGCCACCTTGGTCATCGTATACATTACCATCTGGAAAGGCACTACCATACTTGCTATAAACAGGAAATAAATAAAAGAGGTAAGTTTATTCTTCACCCTCGTGATATACCATGCCGTCATGGAACAGAACACGATGATCATGATAACGGATACTACCGTGATAAACAGGGAGTAACCGATACTGTCCATGAAGTGGATCTTCGTCAGACCTTCAATATAATTCTTCAGTCCCCGGAAGCTCTCATTGTTGGGCAGCGCAAATGGGGAAGTCGAAATATACAGCTTATTCTTCAGAGAGTTCATGATCACCAGGGCGATCGGAATAATGAAGATCACTGACAAAATCGTAAGGATACTATAAATGAGTATGTTTGCTGCTTTTCTCTTTTCCTGCATCTTACTCCACCTCCTTGGACTGTGTAATTCGAAGCTGTATCAGTGAGATAACAAGTACCAGAACCGTAAATACCACCGCCTTGGCCTGGCCGACACCGGCAAATCCTGTCCGGTTATAATACGTATTGAAAATATCCATCGCCAGCATCGCAGTCTGGTTTGCAGGCGCACCGCCTGTCAGAGCCAGGTTCTGGTCGTACATCTTGAAGCAGTCTGTCAGAGCCAGGAACGTACAGGTCGTGATGGATGTCATAACAAGCGGAATAATGATCTTTTTCAAAGTCTGCACATAATTTGCGCCGTCAATCTTGGCTGCCTCCAGGATATCCCCGGAAATAGACTGAATCCCTGCAATGTAAATGATCATCAGATAACCGATCTTCTGCCAGTTATACAGAATGATGATACCCCAGTAACCAAAGGTGGAATTGAATGTCAGATCCACACCCGCTACTCTGATCAGGATACCGTTTAATAAGAGCTGCCAGATATAACCCAGAATAATACCGCCGATCAGGTTCGGCATGAAAAAGATCGTACGGTATACATTAGTGCCTTTAAGCCCCTTTGTCAAAAGCAGCGCCAACGCAAATGCCAGCACGTTCGTGGAGACAACGCCCACAACAGCTACCTTGACGGTAAACCACAACGCCGAAAGAAATCCTGCGCTGTCACGGAACACATACAGATAATTGGATAACCCCACCCATTTTGCGGAACCGATCGTCTTGAAATTACAGAAGGACAGATACAGTCCCATAAAAAAAGGAATCACAAATGCAATGATAAATGCCAACAAAGTTGGAAGTACAAAAATCGGAAAATACTTCTTATAATTCTTTTGCATGATTCTCTCCTTTCCCCATATACTCTACACCCTGCTTTCAGATTATCTGCCGGATAGCTGTCGGCCAATATCTGCCGGCCGCCCGACCACCCATGTCAGACCATTACTGTGCATGCTCAGGATCTGATAAGCAGCAGATGCAGAATTTCACAAAAAGAGCGCCTCATTATAATGGCTGCTATTATGCTGGCGGACCATAAAACAAAGCGCTCTCGTCATACAAAAGCTGATCTTAAGGATACCCCGCTGTCTGTCCTCAGACAGACAGCCTGCGGATATCCCATGTTGTCGTTACTTAGTTACCGTTAGCCGTATTGGTGATGTCTCTCTCAACAGCCCACTCGGAAACAGCATCTGCAACAACATCGTCCCATGTCTTCTGGCCCTGTGCATACATCAACAGGCTTGCACCGAAGCTGTCTTTCCATGTCTGGTCAGGAATCAGGTTACAGGTTGTGCTGTATGCAGTCTTGCCTGCTGCGGAGATCTCAGCCTCACTGCCGAACAGAGGATTGGTGTACTCTGCGCCTTCCATGCAGGAGAACGGTGTCACCAGCTGCAGCTTCTGCGCTACCATGTTCTTACCTGTGTCGGAAGAGAACAGCCATGTCAGGAAATCGATCGCTGCCAGCTGATCTTCCTCAGGAAGCTGGGAGTTGATGCAGAAGGACTGGGAACCGCCTACGCAAAGGCCCATGTTCTCCTCACCAGCTACGCCGGATGTGATCGGGATGAAGCGAACCTTGTCATCCTTTACAACCTTGCCTTCCGTGTTCAGGATTGTATTCCATGCCCAGTCACCGTTCTGGATCATAGCACACTGTCCCAGCGCGAACTCAGCCATAGAATCGTCAACTGTTCTCGTACCAACAAGGCTGGGTTCGATCACGGAGTTGTTTAAGTACAGGTCAAGAATATTCTTGAAGTTCTCAGCATTTGCGAAAGAAAACTCCGGTACAGGACCGTTGATGTCAACGTCTGCGCCCCACTCCCAGTAAAGCGGGATGTTCATCAGATGTGTCTGGTATCTCCAGTCATCACCCTGCTTCAGAGATGTGGAACCGAATACGCCCTGGATCCCCAGCTCGTCCTTCAGCGCTGTCATATCCTCTACCACTGCCTTCAATGCGTCGAAGGTATACAGCTCGTCCAGAGAAGTGTACTCTGTGGACTTATTAGGAGATGCAAAATATGCATCTGTAATCTCGCTGTTTACAATGATGCCCCAGCCTTCCAGCACATAGCACAGCGCCAGAACCTTGCCGTCTTCCTGCATCGTGTACTTCTGGTCTGTCACATAGGAGTAAAGCTCTGTGTCGGACCAGTCACGGCAGTACTCTTTCCAGTTGCCCAGTGCCGTTACATTCTCTACTACGAAAATACCAGGCGCCTCAGAGCTGTCCATTCTTGCTGTCAGTGTGGATTCATACTGACCGGAAGCCGCTGTCTCAATCTGCACGTCGATACCTGTCTCAGCAGTATAAGCTGCCGCTACTTCCTGCATCGCATCGGAGATCTCGGGTTTGAAGTTCAACATACGTACTGTTCCGCTGTAATCGCCGGATGCTGCTGCGCCGGAATCTCCAGCTCCTGCATCATCACCTGCAGCCTCTGTTCCTGCATCTGAGCCGGAATCTGCAGCCGGTGCATCTGAACCGCCGCAGCCTGCAAGCAGGGAGGAAACCATTGCTGCACACAATAATGTGCTTACCAGTTTCTTTTTCATATTATTTCCCTCTCTTTCATGAGTGTTTGTTATGTGCGGTAACGTTGTCGGTAACGATATCGGTAACGGTATCGGCATCGTTCTCGGTAACGTTTCCGCTGTATGGGTTAAGTATATAACCTTGACGAATATTTGACAAGAGGGAATTTGAAAGTTCGGTGTTTTTCACAGATTGAGATGCGGGGAATTGTGCAGATTATACAACTGCCGCCTATATTCTACCACTCTCCCTCATAAGTCCCCGGCATTTCGAAAGCCATAACCACTCGAAGCAAAACCTTCTGACCTTCCTGCCCCACTCACACGGCATACCGAAATACTTCTCATCTGATTAATTTCCTTTATAGTACGGAATGACATCCTTATTCCGTTCTCACGCAGGTAATCCAGATATTCATACACTGCATCATCATTATAATTTCCCTCTTTATGACGCGCCCTGCAAATTGCACACAAAAGCAATGCATATTCATTCTCAAGAGATGTATCAAATACTCCCAGGTCATCTGTATTGATGGATACCTGAATATGTGCTTCCTTTGACCCTTCATTCAGGTGGTGATCATTAAATGCCAAAATCGGATGCCTGTCATAAAATCCAAAAGTTCCTATCAGAACATTAGATGTTGGATTACATTCTATTGCCAATCCCTTTTCCGCAACCCTTTGTCGCATTTTCACCTGAAACTCCCGGGCAAGATCTTCATACCATCTTTCGACGCTAAAACATATAGGTTTTAACCCTTCCTTCTTAGCTTTGTCATCAAAATGATAAGAAGAATATAATTCAGATATCAGGTTATGCTCCCTGTATGATTCGTCAATTCCTTCTGTTTTCATACAGGAATTATACTGTTCTTCTGCCAGGCCATATATTTCTTTATAACTTCCTGATCTATACAGATCAGGATGGTCTCCCCGCAGCTTCCAGCTCGCATAATACATATCCAGAACCTCTGTTGGCTGCCTTTCCATAACACTATCCACGAAATGGGAATTATCAGTTCTGTAAATCTTCAACAGCAAACTTCTGGCTTCTTCCTGCATTTTGGCTCTATAGTTCGCATCAATCTGTATATTTAATTCCAGCGATCTGTATAGAATCCAAATCAGATTATTCAGATAATCCTGAGACGGTATATAGATTTCTCTCTTTTTCTTTTCATAATATTCTTCAGGATCAATTCCTAATGCCAACGCATGTCCTAACCGGTCTTCATTCTTTAATTGAAGAAAGCTTATCGCTTCATCAATTGCCCGCAGCCCATCTATAATGTCCAGAAAATCTTCGCCTACATGGTAAGTTATACCGATCTTTTCACGCTTATTATCCAGATCATCATTCCAACAGTGGTCTCCCTTTATACCTCCATATTGCCGCACATATCGAAATTCTGTAGCAAACACTTCCGGCCTGCATCCTATTTCCAATGAACACGCATCAATTCCCCAAATGCTTTCTTCTGCTCTATCATATGTCTGCAAATATTTCACCAATGCCTGTGCTCTCTTCTTCACCATCACTCTGGTCTGCCAGTTTCTGGGGTACATTAGTCCATACCGCTTGAATTCCTCATAAGAAAATTTCTTCTTAGGAAAATGAATCACATAATACGGCATTTCCTTATTCTCTCCCAATGCCAGACGAATTCTGAAATTTAATCTGTTAATTTCCTGCCTTAACTGATTGGTTGTATCTTTCGGCATAATTCTCGCTTCCAAAGAAACAAGATGTCCGTCTTCCATTGCCGATCCAATTGATAATCTCTGTGCTTCTGCCCAATACTCTTCTTCTACGCCAAAAAACTGATTTTTTCTATTCTGATACCAGGCAAAATTTGTGAATCCCATTCTTCTATTTACCTGTACCAGCTCACTTCTAAACTGATTTTTGATAAGGATATATAAATATAATAACGTGGCCTCCTGCACGGTAAAATCCTTTTCAAACAGCCTGCGAAAACAATGATAAAGTAAACTTCTCTCTCCTGCAAGTAACCGATTAGCCGATCCTCCATCTACATGATAGAAACTACCACTAATCGTATAATCAAGATACACGTTTCTACCTGCTCTCTGTTCAAAACAGGTTCCGTAGATTCTTCTCAGGGATTCTGTCTGTTGTTTAATTTTAGAAACTGAGGGTATTCTGTCAAACCTCCTGAACATTTCCCACATAGCACTACCATCGATAATATCCGCGCATCGCGCAAACAATAAAGCGCGTATCATGGCTGCATACTTCACTCTGTCCTTCCAGCTCATCTGATTATCTACATTTCCCCTGGAAATATTGACATCCAGATTTTCTTTCAAATATTGTCGTTTAAGAAAATATTCTCCCAGATATTCCGGATGATTCATAAGCGCGATCCAGGATATTGCAAAAGATTGTGTCGAGCCGTGTAAATGAAAATGATTCTCTGCAAGCCCCTTTGCAAAGATCTCCTCAAGTCTTTTATCATCTGTTTTTATAACTGGCGGCCAGGAAAAGCTTCTTTTCCGGGTTTCATATGTATCTGCATCCATTTTTGCCAGCCATATTGTAGTCAAAAGATCCTGGCTCAAACGCTTTGAAATAGAATTCCATCCAAGCAGCATATCCATTTTGCAAACAGGTTCCCCGTGTTTCATAACCAATACTTTATTCGCATAATCATATAAGGTATGAAAGATCAATGCATAAGAATTCTGATTCGCAGAATTGTTCAGATACTCAAAACGTAACTCCACTTCATCTGGTGAATATTCCTGAAAATTTAACAAAGAATAATGCTCATAGGTATTTTTATCGTAATTTGACACATCAGCCTTTAATTGACACTCTTTAAAAATCTGTCCATAAGTTCTGATATTATCCAGCACAATTTCCGGTGCCGTCCTGCGAAATAAAATATCCAGATTCTCTCTCTCCTGATGCATATACCAAATTCCTTTACCGCTCTTACTTATACATGTATTTTCTGAATTCTTGCATATTGTGATTTCAAACTGCTGCTAAAACTTTTTAAGCCTTCTCTTAACAATTCAATTTTTTCATCTTTTTCCAATAAATCCGTCAATTTATCACATTCCTGTTCAATTTCCCGCTCTATGCCAACCAGATCTCTTAACTCTGAAATTCTCTGAACAAACTGGCTGCTGCCTATCTGCTCATCTAATGACATAACTATCTCACTGTTTATGGAGGAAGATTTTATATCTCCTATCATCTGTTTCGCGGCCAGTACCATTTCATAATCCTTGTTTGATTTAACCAATCTCGCCGCCTTACCACCAGCATTATTCGTCACTTGCGACAAATAACTCTTATATGCCTCAATATATTTTTTTCTATTATCATCATTACAGAGAAAAATAACATTTCCAAGAATCGAGTTCTCAAAATTTTCCCCGAAGCATACCTGTGACAGAATACTGTTTTCACCCAGGTATCTGCATTCATTTGCCCAGGAATCTATGATTGTATAATAACTTTTCCATATCCTGTCCAATCTTCTTTCACCACTACGATCCCACTCATTTATCTTTGTCTCCACTCTTAACCTTACCCATCTTTGTACATCATAATTAATAAGCATATTTTTTGCACTGATCAGATAACCCATATCGACATGATCGTTCAGATGCTCACTGTCTCCAATATAGTCACTAACAGATGCTGAATCCTGAGGCGCCTGCCTTCCATCCGGCTGATTTAACCATATATCACTATACAGCATTGTCAAGATTGGATGAAATAAATTGAACTGGATCTTTGCTCCTGTTTTCCCACTGACTGTTCCTCCTGCCACACTTTTCTTCACCCCCATTACATCATCCAAAGAAGTATCGTCAGCTTCTATACAGAATGCCTTCAACCAAGCCTGATTGGACATATTTGTCAATTCTCCTTCAGCATACTGCCGCAATTTCTCTGCTGGAAAATCAAAGTGTAAAATCTTATACTTTTTGTCATTTCCCACCTTTTTTGTATCTATTGGTTTTCCAATAAACCGAGCCAGCATTCTGGCCTTCTCTGAGTTCCCAATTGACTGTACAAACCATTCATTTAGTACAATTGTATAATAGAAAATAAGAGCATCCTGTAAAAGAGGATGTGCTGCCAGTCCATTTTCCACGCACACTTTCATAACTGCACCGTAACTATATGGCTGGCTAATCGATATACCGCTCTTTCCGTCACAGGATTTGATATACTTATCGATACTCTGATACACAAGCTCCATCTTTCTATTGGCTTGATCAATTTCTTCTATCATAACCTGCTGGCTATAATTCATGTGTGTCCCACACCAATAATTCAAAAAATATCGTTTCAGAATATCCAAATTTCTCTTCCACTTCTCTACTTCAGACAAGTCCCCTGATTTTACCCAGACTTTCAATGCACTGCACTGATCAAACTTCTCCATATCATCTAACAGCTTCACGAAATGCGTCAATTCCCTCAATGTATGCGGCAAAACAGAATGCATTTCTCCCGGGCGTTCCAATAGAATAATTCCTGTTTTCATATACAGAAACCTAATCAGCTGTTGCTGCACATTCTGACATCGACAGTTCACCTCAATTTCCGTCTTAAACACATCATTTTTGGCACTGGCTTTCACAAATTCACTATTTCTGTAGTACAAAACAGTAAAATAATTAACGTTCTCATTGATCAAAGCATCAACGGACGTAAGTACTACCCGATGTCCTGCAGGCAGCATTTTCTCAAGATATCTAAATGCCATTCGATTACATTCTTCCGCAAAATTTCTTTGCTCCTGTAAACGTATGGTACACTCATATTGCTTCATATAGCGCTGAGCGATAGCAACCTCCAGTTGATTATAATTTGTCGCCATCATGACGATGATATTAGGAATGGAGAAATAATTTCTGATATCGTCACAAATCTTAAAAATATCTCCCATAGACAAATCTGCATCATCAACCTGTACTACAAGATAAGCCGGTCTCCTTTCTCCCTTCTCGCAAAAAAACAGATCTAAAAAATAATCTACTAAATTATACAAATTTTTCTTCAATTCTGCACTATTGCCTAATTGCGCCAGTGTTTCCAGATCATAGACTTCAACACACTTATCCTTCTGCAGATAATCTATATTCTCATAACATTTCTCAAATGCTTTTAATATGTTATCCTTTTCTTTACGGAATCTTATCTCATCTTTAAAAGGCAGCCTGTTTTCTTCTGCCAGCTTGGAAAACTCCAGAAACAATCTTGAAACCAAAACTCTGATAATAGATTCTCCACTATCTAACGCAGAAGGATCAATTGGATCTAACACTTTAAAGTATGATCTGTTAATCACATTACCCGGCCCAAAAAAGTTATCTCTCGCAATATCATTATTCTGCAGATATGCAGCGTATGATTGCATCGCACTGGTCTTACCCTGTCCACGATCTGCGCAGAAAGTTACAATATTATTACCCATTCCGTGATATTTTGCCTTGTATCCACCCTGTACTCTGCTATCCTCCGCATAGATCCTCATCTGCTCAATAATGTCACATACTATAGCATCCGTCCTTTTATAAACTTCCTCAAAAAAGATCCCTGTATGAAATTCTTTCTCTGTCTTTGCTCTATATACATCTCCTGCATAGATCTCTATCTCTCTCTGCATATCGAGTTCTCCTCTTTCATACTATCCAAATCGCTTGTAAACCATATAATCTGATATATGTTTTATTTGCAGATCCAAAAACTTAGACATTTTTTTATAACGGGCCACATCTTCCATTCCGGTTAAATCGTACTCTAATTTATAAAGATAACTCAAACTCCAGCTATTCCAATCCTGTATCCGCTGTCCCATACGATAAATTTCCTGAACGAAATTCTCTATCTCTCCCAAACTCCTCCTATCGAGACCACATTGCGGACTCAATCCGTATCTCTCAAATTCGGTATAAAATTCTTCCAGATTCTCCCCGCATTCATCTTCAATTTTTGCCAGCATCGGTATCCATTCATAAAATCTAAGCGGTTCACTCACCAAAGACTGCTCGCCTGTTTTGGCGAATTGAGCCATCCCCACCACATTAATTTCATTTGGCGCAAAAGAAGACAAGCATACTACTCCGGCATCCATCATCTGCAAAAAATACGCAATACAATACTTGGCTTCCAACTCTACATAACCGTCATTAAGTTCCCATAACAGAAATCCACAGCCCCGGGCTTTACGCGCTGTGCGCTCTCGCTCATGCGCGTATGGTCTCCTGGAAATTAAGTAGGCTTCTCTTTCCTCCTCGCTTCCTCTGGTATAGAAATATCTCTCCAATTTTCTCCTGATTGTCATCTCGTTCAGCTTAGAAAGATCATCTATACTGCCAGATTTGATAAAGATCATTTTGCGCTCCGGCATAATAACATACTTCAATATTCTGGCAATTTCGTCCGGCATAAATAACTGCTCTGATATAATTGACTTAAGCCACGCTTTTGTATCTATGAATCCATACTGATCATAGTTTCTTGCCAACTTTGTAATTTCTTCCTCTATGTCCTCTTCCGAAACTATGATTCCATATTTCCGATTAAAATCCTGTAACAGAGTATGACTTAATATCAGCGTGACCATTTCATTGAAAGTCCTTTTGCCTGGTATCTGTTCCAGATCACGCAGCCGCGAAATATACCTTTCTGTTATATTCCTGCTTCTCATTCTACTTTGAATAATCCAAAGCAGCTCATGTGTTTCTTCCGCCCCCAAATTCGGCATGAAAATAAAGGGAAGAACATTCCATTTGTCATCTGGCCTCTCAATAATTCTCAAGGTAAAAATTGCAGTCTTCGATCCGCTGTCACCGATAAATTTTATCTGCGTATGCTGCCTCACATTTTGATAACTCGTATCAATAAATTCCTCTAAATCTATCGCGTCAATAAGTTTCGATGATATACTTTCGGAATAAATATAGCTCGCATTTGCAATCCCTGATAATGAAATCAGTAAAGAAATATCATTTGAAAATTTATGCAAAAATTTTGCGTTCACTATGTCTTCATAATTCAGATTAAATTCATATTTCCCATCCAATAAGAGCGGCTCTTCGGATCTGACGTACACATGAATCCGCAGCGATTCAAGCAGAGCTGCTTTAATATCCGCCTCATTATACTCAGGAAGCAGCGATACAAGTCTCTTCTCAATTGTTTTGATGAAATGATTAATATTTCTTCCATGTATACAAACATCATCGCATAATAAAATCGTTGGAAATCTATGCCTCTTCCTATATACATCCGCCAATTCAGCGCAATGCAAAATCATGGAAGCATCAGTCAAATAATGACCCGTTTCGCTTGCGGTCATGCTCTTTCCTGTTATCTTTTCCATGATCAATGCCAACATATAACTGCGGCGCACAATAAAAACAACATACTCCCACTTTGTCTCTAATGTGTCCTTATACCACTTTTGCAGTCCCATAATTACATCTTCTTCAAAAATAGAAAATGCCATTTCTTTCAAATCACTCTGCTTCATCTATTATTCTCACTCTGCTTAGATAACTATAATTATACCTATGTCATCATTCTCTGGCCAATGCTTTTATTGTTTTATCATATTCAACATTGCTCTTTTAGTTCTCATGACTATTTTTGTATTTTTTCTGTATTTCTATTCAAACCAATACAACAAATTGTGAACTAATACCTCTCATCATCAGCTTTTTAACGCGTTATTCTGGTTTCCATTTTCTGTTGGAATAACAGCTACGGCACAGTTCTTATTCTCAAAAGCGGATAATCCTGTTTATTACTTACAGTATACAGGTTTTTCTAAGAAAAAACAATCCTTAAAACACTGCTCAATTCGTATAATTGTAAAATTGCACAATCAATATTTTGCGTCTTTTGTAAATGTTATATCGTCGCCGCCACCATATCTTGAAATTTACGCCAGATTATCATTATTACGTTTTTATTTTTTCTATAGAAACTACCAGGCAAAAATAGCAGACACAAAGTAAGCGTGTAATGGATCGCAACACCCGAAAACACTAGCCTCGACATTCCAAGAGCCACCGGTTAAACATCCTGTTTTTATAATCTACCGGTTTCCGTTTTCTTCGCTTCTCTCCAAATATGGATTCTCTATAAGCTGCTCTATACCTCGAAGCTGCAGTTCATCCTTCATAGGAATATTCGGAGTGTATAGCTTCATATATGCCACCCCTATCGCTCCCTCAAATAGAATAAATTCCGCTCTCTTCTCTATCTTACCAGATGCATTTACATGATTTTGCGCAATCCCTGGGTAACTCTCTATATAATATATTTTTTTAATCTCATGCTGATTTGCAAACATTGTACATGCTTCACAGGAACTTGATGTTGTAAATAAACAGCCACCCTTTGCCTTTTCCTTATCACAGGCATAAAAAGCTCTCTGCTCTCCATGTATAGCCCGAGAATTTGACGGATTTCTGTCATGTGTCACTTCATTATATATTGCCTTAAAACAATAAACCGAAGACAGACCACCCAAAATGTTTTCTTGTTTCTGATAATCTGTAAAATTATAACAATCAACCTGCTTTCTGAATAAAGAATTCTTATCTAATTCTAAATCACTGTAAATTTCTCTATTACATCCGTGCTGTAATTCTCGCAATGTGCGGTAGATGCATGGAATCTTGTCACAATGAACATCATTCCAGCCTAAAGACAATATATTATAATCCTTATCCGTGACTACTGCTCCAACCTGACGTGAAATACAGCCAGAATTAACTTTTGCACTGAATGCCACCTGCATGCAAGCCTCAATATTTGTTGGCGGCACCAAACCGGGATGCATGATGAGACTAACATACTTCACCAATTGATAAGTAAGCTTTTTCCCATACATAGTATCATCTGAATTACTTAAAAAAATATCCGCATTCTGCGTTGAACTTTGAATATCCTGTAAATAAAACGGAAATAAATCTGTGATCATACAGAAAGTACGGACTGGTTCTCTTAAAATCTCTCGAAAGAAAAGGAACTCCTCCTCCATAATCCCCAGCCTCTGATATTGGATTCCATATTTTATTCCTTCCATTTCCGAACACCATTCAATGTTGCAGCTACCTTCCTCTTTTTTATTCAGACGCTCTAAAATATATTGAATAAATTGATCCGGCAATCTTAATGCTTGTATGTATCTATAATCCTCAGTATTCACTAAGGCGTGCTCCTGTTCCAACTGCTCAATCGTTAAGTGGATAAATGTTTTAAAATTCTTTTTTATTTTCCCAGGATTTTCATATAGTATATCAGAGTTTTCTGTATTCTTCTTATCCTGCAGTAGTGCAAGCGTATAATAGGCTGAATATCTGTCTTTCAAAAAACTGAATTCATATGGATTCTTCAAAGAATCAATTACAATATGTACAGGCACAGACTGTTTATTAGAAAATGGCGATCTACGTATTTTAATAAATGTGTTTATTCTTTTAGCTATACTATAAAAGAAAATGAAATCATGTTCGTCATCGTTTTGTTGTAACTGTTGTCTCCATTGTGTCAAATCTAATGTTCCAAAAAAACGTATTTCATTTCCATAGTTTCTAAAAAGAGAAACATAGTACTTCTTAGACGAAAATTGTCCTTTGATGTTTTGACCAATAATCGGCAAAATGTATTTTGTATACACATAGAGCGATAGACTGATTCTGGCATTCTGCTCTGATCCGCTCTTACTACGCAATACCTCCACATACTTCAACAATTCCTGGTTCTTATTCAAAAGTTCTTTTCTTAAACCGTTTTTAAAACAGTTATCCTGAAACTCCTTTAATTCCTGATATACTTCTTTTTCCTCTGTACTTCCCTGGATCAGTACACTTTTTCGTTTTTCAAACATACTATAGCACTGATTACAAAACTCTGTATCATCAAATATTTTTTTTGAAATTTCTTCCTCAAATCTCTGAAGTGTCCTGTGATTCTCTAAAATATAGGTAATGATGACATCTCTTGTTTTAATCACATCAAACTTCTTCCAATGGCGCTGCGCATAATGGCAGATATTCTTGTATTCCAGCTTTTCCTTTATCGTGCCCTGAATTTCATCCGGCAAGGCCAGATCGGTAAAATTACTCTGTAGAATATCTCTGATCTCCGATAAATTGCTATCTACGGAACCTGTCACCCCTAATAAAATAAAATTCTCTCTTTGCGCAAAAACTTTATTAATTGTCTGTTGTTGTATCCTGGATGCCAAATTAATATTCATATCATTTTGATTCCTTTCCATTATGTTTATTAATATTCATCATTTACCCTTAAAGTACTCGTCAATCAGAGGAAGCATAACTGGTATCACTATATAAATAATAATCGTTGATACCATTGTATAAATCGTTCCTTTTTCAGAATCTATAGAATTATACCTCAGCAAAATCCCGGCAAGCACTAAACATATCAAAATATTGACAACCCACAATTTATTTCTCGTAAGGAAAAGCCAGAATCGTTTCCTATATGAAAAGTATTGCTGCTTTTTTTCAATATACTCATTGACTATACCCATGCTTCTCTCCGCATTTAAAGCAAAATTCTTTTGAATCGGCCGAAGATATTTTTCCTTTTTTGCCCTGATAAATTCTCCTTTTCTAACATTATATGAATTCTCATCTCTTATAATGTTAATCTGCTTCCATTCCTTTTCTTCTTCTTCATTCAGATGCTGCATAATAAGATACTCTATAGTCTTTGTTTCCTGATCATGCAATTGGGACACTAAATTTTCAAGATCTGAAATTTTTTTCTTCTTAAATGTGGAGATATTTCTTCTTAGCGTATTATCTAAAATGTCCAGCCTTCCAGGTGGATTATCCGAAGGATGCATGGCTGCTTGATTCAAATACATAAATTCTAATGTTACGAAAGAATTGCAGATCCTATTACCGTATACTTCTTTTTCTATGGAAAACTTTACTCTTCTGTTCGTCGGATTATTTAAAGAAATCAACAATTGACCTTCCCAATTCGGATCCAATGTTGTAGAAACATGACCAAATCCTTCGGAAACCACTTTCACCTTTGAATAGAACGCACCTGTCAGAATCGGGGATATAGCAATAGATTCTCTCGTCCTAACCAGCACAGTGTCATTCCTGTCTATCATTACATATGTTTCTTCTTCATTGTTAACAATAGGTAAAAATTGCTTCTTTTTGGTAGAATAGAAAAATTTTGTCGGCGTCAGATTATAGCCCGACGGCTGTAACTGAGCTTGTACAAAAGGTGCAATAAATATATTTCCATTCTTCATTTCCTTCTGAATATCAACATCTGACAATACTCCACCGTTGTTATATAAAGAATCATTCCCCATATTCTACCCTCCCTGGCATTTCCTGTATCCTTAATAATTTATGTCAAAATTATATTTTCCTCTTCATCGCAAAATGTCGTTTATAGTATATTCAGCTATAGAAAATATACTGCCGTTCTGACATATCTCTAGCGTAAGTTTACAAGTTACTAAAGTCTCAGGGGCTGAAAGCCTTTGATTTA